>NZ_JBIATN010000001.1:22255-599093 GCF_042891825.1 Streptomyces sp. NPDC001852 | reverse complement strand
ACCAACGTCGAGGCGTCGATGTCCTCGCCGTCCTCGCTGCTGCACTGGACCCGGCGCATGATCGAGATCCGCAAGCAGAATCCTGCCTTCGGACTCGGCTCGTTCACGGAACTGCAGTCCTCCAACCCGGCGGTGCTGGCGTTCCTGCGCGAGTACGGCGACGACCTGGTGCTGTGCGTCCACAACTTCTCCCGCTTCGCGCAGCCCACCGAACTCGACCTGCGGGCCTTCGACGGCCGGCACCCGGTCGAGCTGATCGGCGGAGTCCGCTTCCCGGCGATCGGTGAACTTCCCTACCTGCTGACCCTGCAAGGCCACGGCTTCTACTGGTTCCGGCTCACCCGAGTCGCATCCCGCATCGGCCGCCGTCGCTGACCGACCGGCGCCGAGGAAAGGACGCGTCACCATGCCGAAGACCATCACGGTCCGACCGAGAGCGGCGGCCGGTCTCGACGGGCCCCTGGCCTCGCTCGGCGGGCTGCTGCGCCAATGGCTGCCGAGGCAACGCTGGTTCGCGGGCAAGGACCGGCCCGTCACCGATCTGTCGGTGCTCTCCGTGACCGAGCTGTTCCCGGGGTGTCTGCATCTGCTGGTGCACGCCTCCCACGCGCCCGTGCCCACGCCGGGCGGCACTCCCCCGCCCGGTGACTGCTACCAGCTGCTCCTCGGGCTGCGCGAACACGTCGCCCCGCGGCTGGAGCGGGCGTACATCGGACGGGCCGAGCACGGCCCGTTCGCCGGGCTCGCGGTCTACGACGCGCTGCACGACCCCCGCTCGGCCAACCTGCTGCTGGAGCGGCTGCGGCAGCCCGGCGCGGCCGGTCCGCTGCGGTTCGAGGCCGACCCGGCCGCCCACCTGCCCGGCGGCCTGCCGCCGCGGCTGCTGGACGCCGAGCAGTCCAACTCCTCGATCGTGTACGGCGACGCGTACATCCTGAAGGTCTTCCGCCGGATCCAGCCGGGCGTCAACCCGGACCTGGAGGTGACGGCCGCGCTCGCCGCACAGGGCTGCACCCGGGTGCCGGCGCCCGTGGCCTGGTTCGGCACCACCGCGCCGCAGCCGGCCACGCTGGGTGTGCTGCAGCCGTTCCTGCCGGACGCGACCGACGGCTGGACGCTGGCGCTGCGCGCGCTCGCCGCCGGCGACGACTTCACCGCCGAGGCCCGGGAACTGGGCCGGGCCATGGCCGAGGTGCACCTCGCGCTGGCCGAGGCGTTCGGTCCGGCCGGGCCGGGCGAGAACGGCCGTACGGCCGAGGCGATGTGCGCCCGGCTGGATGCGGCCGCGCACGCCGTACCGGGGCTGCTGCCCTATGTGCCGGGGCTGCGGGCCGCGTTCAGGGCGCTCGCCACCTGCGACTCCGGGCCCCCCGCCCAGCGCATCCACGGCGATCTGCACCTCGGGCAGGTGCTGCAGGCCGGCCGCGACTGGTTCGTCATCGACTTCGAGGGCGAGCCGTCCCGGCCGCTCGCCGAGCGCCGGGCCCCGCACTCCCCGGTCCGGGACGTGGCGGGGATGCTGCGCTCCTTCGACTACGCGGCCCGGCAGCGCCGCCCCTGGCGACCCGAATGGGCGCGCCGCTGCCGGGAGGCGTTCTGCGCGGGCTACGCGGCCCGCGCCGGCTGGGATCCACGCAAGAAGCACGCGCTGCTGCGCGCGCACGAGACGGACAGGGCGGTCTACGAGGTGCTGTACGAGGCAAGACACCGGCCCGACTGGCTGCCGGTACCGATGGCGGCGATCAAGCGGCTCGCCGTGTGGGGAGGATGACGTCATGGCTCTGCGCGACACCTCGCTCCCCGAGAGCGCCGGACCTGAGCCGGCCCCGGCCCTGGCGCTGGACCCGGCCGATCGCGGCCGGCTGCTCGGCGGCGCCCACCACGATCCGCACGCCCTGCTGGGCGCCCACCCGGTCCCGGGCGGCACGCTGTTCCGGGCACTGCGCCCGAACGCGCGGGTGGTGAACGTCGTCGTCGACGGCAAGCGCCATGCGCTCGCGTCCGAGGGCGACGGTCTCTTCGCGGCCGTCCTGCCGTACCCGGAGATCCCGTCGTACACGCTGCTGGTGACCTACGACGATGCCGAGCAGGAGGTGCACGACCCGTACCGGTTCCTGCCCGCCCTGGGCGAGCTGGACCTGCATCTGATCCGGGAGGGGCGGCACGAGCAGCTGTGGCAGGCGCTCGGCGCCGAGCCGATGACGCACCAGGGCGTGACCGGCACCCGCTTCACGGTGTGGGCGCCCAACGCCCAGGGGGTGCGGGTGGCCGGGGACTTCACGTACTGGGACGGCACCCAGTACCCGATGCGCTCGCTCGGCGCGTCCGGGGTGTGGGAGCTGTTCCTGCCCGGCATCGGCGAGGGCGCCCGCTACAAGTTCGAGATCACCTCGCGGTACGGCCACCGCTTCCTCAAGGCCGACCCGATGGCGCGGTGCACGGAGGTGCCGCCGGACACGGCGTCGGTGGTCACGGTGTCGCGGTACGAGTGGGGCGACGCGGAGTGGCTGGCCCACCGGGGCGACACGCCCGTGCACCAGGCACCGTTCTCGGTGTACGAGGTGCATCTGCCGTCCTGGCGGCCCGGATCGACGTACCGCCGGCTTGCCGAGGAACTGCCCGCCTACGTCAAGGAGATGGGCTTCACGCACGTCGAGCTGATGCCGGTCGCCGGGCATCCGTTCAGCGGCTCCTGGGGCTACCAGGTCACCTCCTACTACGCGCCGACACCCCGCCTCGGCTCCCCGGACGACTTCAGGCACCTGGTGGACGCGCTGCACCGGGCCGGCATCGGCGTGATCATGGACTGGGTACCGGCGCACTTCCCGAAGGACGACTGGGCGCTGGCCCGGTTCGACGGGGATCCGCTGTACGAGCCCGGGAACGCGACGCGCGCCGAGCACCCGGACTGGGGGACGTACGAGTTCGACTACGGGCGCACGGAGGTGCGCAACTTCCTGGTCGCCAACGCGGTGTACTGGTGCCAGGAGTTCCACATCGACGGGCTGCGGGTGGACGCCGTCGCCTCGATGCTCTACCTGGACTACTCGCGGGACTCCGGCCAGTGGACGCCGAACGTGTTCGGCGGGCGGGAGGACCTGGACGCGGTCGCCTTCCTGCAGGAGATGAACGCCACCGTCTACCGGCGCTGCCCGGGTGTGGTGACCATCGCCGAGGAGTCCACCGCCTGGGACGGGGTGACCCGGCCGACCGACAGCGGCGGGCTCGGGTTCGGGCTGAAGTGGAACATGGGCTGGATGCACGACTCGCTGCAGTACATCCAGAAGGAGCCGGTGCACCGCAAGTACCACCACAACGAGATGACCTTCTCGATGGTGTACGCCTACAGCGAGAACTACGTCCTGCCGATCTCCCACGACGAGGTCGTGCACGGCAAACAGGCACTGGTGTCGAAGATGCCCGGCGACTGGTGGCAGCGGCGCGCCAACCATCGCGCCTACCTGGGCTTCATGTGGGCCCATCCGGGCAAACAGCTGTTGTTCATGGGGCAGGAGTTCGCCCAGGGGGCGGAGTGGTCCGAGGCGCACGGCCCCGAGTGGTGGCTGCTCGGCGACGACTACCACTCGGCCGGTGACCACCGGGGCGTGCGCGATCTGGTGCGGGACCTGAACACCGTGTACCGGGCGACCCCGGCGCTGTGGCAGCGGGACACCGACCCGGGCGGCTTCCGGTGGGTGCTGTGCGACGCGGCGGACGACAACGTCTTCGCGTTCCTGCGGTACGCCGCCGACGGCTCCCCCCTGCTCGCGGTGTCGAACTTCTCCCCGGTCGTCCGGCACGACTACCGGCTGTGGGCCGGCGACGAGATCGCCGCCTGGCAGGAGGAGCTGAACACCGACGACGTCCGCTACGGCGGCGGCGGGGTCGGCGTCGGCGACGAGGGGCTGCTCAAGCCCGAGGACGGGTTCCTGAGGCTCACGCTGCCGCCGCTCGCCACGGTCTGGCTGGCACCGGAGCACTGAATCTACAGGTGTCGGCTGCCCACCCAGGGGCAGTCGGGGGTCGTACAGAGCCTTGACTGCCCCTCGTGGCATGGACACGGAAGGGTGGCACCACGTGCGCACCGTGGGAGTGGAGGAGGAGCTCCTTCTGGTCGACCCGGACAGCGGCGAACCGAAGGCGCTGGCGGCGGCTGTCCTCGCCCGGGTCGCCCACGACGATCCGGGGCAGCACGTCTTCGAGAGGGAGCTGTTCGGGCAGATGCTGGAGTTCGCCACACACCCGCAGACGAACATGGCGGACCTCGGCGAGGAGATCGTGCGCTGCCGCAAGGAGGCGGCGCGGCACGCCGGGGAGCTCGGCTGCGCGGTGGCGGCCCTGGCCACCTCCCCCCTGCCGGTCAGCCCCTCCCTCACCGTGAACGAGCGCTATGAGTGGCTGGCCGAGCACTACGGCATCCCGACCTGGGAGCAGTTGGTGTGCGGCTGCCATGTGCACGTGTGCGTGGAGTCCGACGAGGAGGGCATCGCCGTCCTCGACCGGATCCGCCCATGGCTCCCCGTACTCCGCGCGATCAGTGCGAACTCGCCGTTCTGGCAGGGACGGGACACCAGCTACGCCAGCTATCGCAGCCAGGTGTGGAACCGCTGGCCGTCGGCCGGGCCGACCGAGCCGTTCACGTCGGCCGAGCGGTATCACCGGCGGGTGGCGGAGATGGTGGCCACCGGTGCCGTGCTGGACTCGAGGATGGTGTACTTCGACGCACGGCTGTCCGCCCGCTATCCGACCGTGGAGGTCCGGGTGTCGGACGTGTGCCTGGCCGCGGACACCGCCGTGCTGATCGCCACGCTGACCCGTGCGCTCGTGGAGACGGCCGCACAGCACTGGCGGGCGGGCCGCCCGGCGCCCGGCCACAGCGTGAGCCTGCTGCGGCTCGCCGACTGGCAGGCCGCCCGGTTCGGCCTGGAGGAGAACCTGCTGGACCCGGCGGTCATGCGGCCCGAGCCCGCCGCGCAGGTGCTGCGGTCGCTGCTGAGGCACACCTGGGACGCGCTCACCGCCACCGGCGACGCCGAGCACGCCGAACAGGGTGTGGCCGACCTGCTGCGCCGGGGCAACGGGGCGCACGAGCAGCGTCGGCTGCTGGAGCGGGCCGGCAGCCTGCAGGACGTCGTCACCGAGTGCGTACGGCGCACCCAGGGGTGAGCGGACCGGTCAGAGGATCAGTGCCAGGGCGTACGCCAGGAAGCCGAGCGCGATCACGAGGACGAGGACGAGGATCAGCGTCAGCGGCGCCTTGGCCCAGCCCCTGCCCTGAGCGTACGGCTCCCGCGGCCCGGCCTCGGGCAGGCTGCTCTCGGCCGGCGGCGTTTCGCCGGGCGGTACCGAGCCGCCGGGCTCCAGCCCGGTGGTCCGCTCGGGTTCCGGATCGGGGTTCACATGACTCATGTCTGCCGAGTCCCCAGGACACGCCCGCGTCATCAGCCGATCACGACTTCCGCGTTCCCGGCACCGAGCGCGGTCCGCTGGGCTACATTCGAGCACCGCCGACACCGAGCCGGTCGACGGTGTGACCCTCTGTACATCCAGGAGCAGCGCATGCGCGACGTCGCCCTCGCTCCCGCCGTTGCCCCGCCGCTCTCCGGCGGCCTGGCCGACAGCGTCTTCGACACCGCGGAACGCAGTCCCACCCTGCCGGTGCTCGCCCACCGGGTGGACTCCGCCGCCACCGTGTGGCAGGAGGTGACGGCCGTCGAGCTGCGCGACGAGGTGGTCGAGCTGGCCAAGGGGCTGATCGCCGCCGGGATCTCCCCCGGCCACCGGGTGGCCCTGATGTCCCGCACCCGCTACGAGTGGACCGTGTTCTGCCATGCGCTGTGGGCCGTGGGCGCCGAGGTCGTGCCCATCCATCCGGCCTCCTCGCGGGACCAGGCCGAGTGGATCCTGCGGGACGCCGGCTGTGTGGCCGTGGTCGTGGAGGACGAGCAGGGCGTCATGACGGTCGGCACGGTGTGCGCCCGGCTGCCCCGGCTGCGCCACGTCTGGCAGCTGGACGCGGGCGCGCTGCGCGAACTCGTCGAGCAGGGCACGGTCGTGCCGTACACCACCGTGGAGTCGCTGCGCCGGATCGTGCTGCCGGACGCCACGGCGGCCGTCGTCTACACCTCGGGCACCTCCGGCCACCCCCAGGGCTGCGCGCTCAGCCACCGGAGCCTCGCCTACCCCTGCGACACCTACCTGGCCGGCTGGCTGCACACCGCCGCCCCGCCGGGCGTACAGCCGTCCGTCCTGGCGTTTCTGCCGTTCTCCCATGTGTACGGCCTCATGATCATGCTGGTGTGCGTGCGTGGGGGCGCCCTGATGGCGCACGAGCCGGAGCTGACCGAGGCGTCGCTGGCGTCGGCTCTGGCCAGCTTCCGGCCGACGTATCTGTACGGTGTGCCGTCGCTGTTCGAGAAGCTCTACAAGAAGTTCCTGCGGGCGGCCGGTGAGGCGGGCCGGGCTGCCCTGTTCGAACGGGCCGCGCAGACCGCGCGGGACTTCGCCCAGGCGCTGGAGCGCCACCGGCTGGGCACAGGCCCGGGGCCCGGGTTCGAGCTGAGGCTGCAACACGCGCTGTACGAACGGACGGTGTACCGCAGGCTGCGCGCGGCGCTCGGCGGGCGGGTGGTGCGCGGTACCTCCGGCGGTTCCTCGCTCAGCCGTGAACTGACCCTGTTCTACGAGGGCATCGGGGTGTTCGTCCACGACGGGTACGGCCTCACCGAGACCTCCGGCGGGATCACCATGCAGCCGCTCGGCCGGGAGAAGTCCGGTACGGTCGGCCGGCCGCTGCCGGGCACCGATGTGCAGGTGGCCGACGACGGGGAGATCCTGGTGCGCGGCCCGTCGGTGTTCCAGGGCTACATCGGCGACGAGCCGGCGACGCGGGCCGCGCTGCGCGGCGGCTGGCTGGCCACCGGGGACATCGGGCGGCTGGATTCCGAAGGCTATCTGACGATCACCGGGCGCAAGAAGGACATCATCGTCACCAGCGGCGGCAAGAGCGTCGCCCCGGCCCCGCTGGAGCAGCGGCTGCGCATGCATCCGCTGGTCCACCAGGCGGTCGTGATCGGCGACGACCGTCCCTGTGTCGGCGCCCTGATCACCCTGGATCCGGAGTTCCTCGCGCACTGGCGGGGCGTGCTGGCGCTCCAGGGCGGCAGTCCGGGCCGGGACGGCCGTGAGGAGAACGCGCTGCGGGAGGAGATCGCGCGGGCCGTCGCCTCCGCCAACAGCGCCGTGTCCCGCGCGGAGTCCATCCGGGTCTACCGCGTTCTGCCGGAGCCGTTCGCCGCGGACAACGGTCTGCTCACCCCGTCTCTGAAGCTGCGCCGGGACGTCATCGTGCGGCACTACGCCGCCGAGATCGACGCGATGTACCAGGCGCGGTCCCGGACGGCACGGGTCCCGCAGGAGCCCGCGGACTGGGACGAGCCGGACGACGTCTTCCGCTGACGCCCGCCGTCCCGGCGGCCGCATCGATCCGTATCACCGGCCGGGACGGACGGATATCCGGCCCGGCTGCGGGAACTCGCAGGCACAGGATGAGATCAGCACCGACAGCCGTCCTGGTCGGAGGGCCGCCACGTCCCTGGCCGTCCGGGACAGGGGATACGAGATGGCGACGGAGCCACGCGGGGACGACACACCGCCCTCGGAGGACGGGTACGAGCGCACCTTCTCCTTCGCCGGTGAGCTGTGCAACGTCACGGAGGCCCGGCTCGCCGCGGAGGAATGGCTCTGTGCGCTCGCCGCCCAGGCGCCGCCCGCCGCACCCGAGTACTGGGACGACATTCTGCTGGTCGTCACGGAGCTGGCCGCCAACGTGATCCAGTACGCGCCCGGGCCGTTCGGTCTGCGCATGCGCCGCACCTTCGACGGCGTGCACGTCACGGTGCGCGACACGAGCACGACCAAGCCGGAACCGCGGCCCTTCCACCCGCGCACGGGCGGCGGCGGCATCGGCTGGCACCTGGTGCACACGCTGTGCACGCAGGTCAGCGTCGTCGTCGACGACCAGGGCAAGGACATCCATGTGTTCCTCCCCTGGTGACCGCACCACGTGTACGACGTGTATCTGTGCGACAACCGGTTACTCCAGCCCCAGCGGGGGCATGCTGGTGCCCACGCGTTCGTCTGCCTGCCGCACCCGGCTGGCGGAACGGCTCGGGGCACGGTGGGATCAAAGGTGGTGCGCACCGCTCCAGGGCAGGCGAGCGGCGTCGAGTCGGACCGCCTGGAGCCGCAGAAAGGGATGAAACACCGTGACACGACCCAGGATCCTGGTGGTTGGCGCAGGCTTCGCCGGAGTTGCGTGCGTCCGCCGCCTGGAGCGCAAGCTCGCACCCACCGAGGCCGACGTCACTCTGGTGACGCCTCAGTCCTACCAGCTGTACCTGCCCCTGCTGCCCCAGGTCGCCTCCGGCGTGCTCACGCCGCAGTCGATCGCCCTGAGCCTGCGCCGCAGCAAGAAGTACCGCACCCGGATCATCCCGGGCGGCGCGATCGGCGTGGACCTCAAGTCCAAGGTGTGCGTCGTCCAGACCATCAACGACAAGATCGTCGACGAGCCGTACGACTACATCGTGCTGGCACCCGGCAGTGTGACGCGCACCTTCGACATCCCGGGACTGACCGAGCACGCCTTCGGGATGAAGACCCTGGCCGAGGCCGCCTACGTCCGCGACCACGTCATCGCGCAGCTCGACCTGGCGGACGCCAGCGACGACCCGGCCGAGCGGGCCGCGCGGCTGCAGTTCGTGGTCGTCGGCGGCGGATACGCCGGCACCGAGACCGCCGCCTGTCTGCAACGGCTGACGCATGCCGCCGTACAGCGCTACCCGCGGCTGGATCCCGGCCTGATCAAGTGGCATCTGATCGACATCGCGCCCAAGTTGATGCCGGAGCTGGGCGAGAAGCTCGGCCGCAGCGCGCAGGAGATCCTGGGGCGGCGGGGCATCCAGGTGTCGCTCGGCGTGTCGATCGACAAGGCCGGCGCCGAGGAGGTCACCTTCACCGACGGCCGGGTGGTGCCGACGCACACGCTGATCTGGACGGCCGGCGTGGTCGCGAGCCCGCTGATCGGCACGCTCGGCGCGGAGACGGTCCGGGGCCGGCTGGCGGTCACCCCCGAGATGTGCCTGCCGGGTCACGACGGGGTGTTCGCGCTCGGCGACTCGGCCGCCGTGCCGGACCTGGCCAAGGGCGACGGCGCAGTGTGCCCGCCGACCGCCCAGCACGCCATGCGGCAGGGCAAGAGCGTCGCGGACAACGTCATCGCGACATTGCGGGGCACGCCGATGCAGCCGTACGTGCACCGCGACCTGGGTCTGGTCGTCGACCTCGGCGGCAAGGACGCCGTGTCCAAGCCGCTCGGCATCGAGCTGCGCGGGGTCCCCGCCCAGGCGGTGGCCCGCGGATACCACTGGTCGGCGCTGCGCACCAATGTCGCCAAGGCCCGGGTGATGACCAACTGGCTGCTGAACGCGGTCGCCGGCGACGATTTCGTCCGCACCGGCTTCCAGGCCCGCAAGCCGGCCCGCCTGAAGGACTTCGAGTTCACCGACGCGTATCTGACGCCGGAACAGGTACGGGCACGGGTGGAGGGCGGGACGGTGGACAGCCCGTGACACCGAGCGGCAGGAGCTGATCCGTTCCCCGGTGCCGACCGCACCCGTGGGGCAACCGGTCCGGACCGTCGTGCGATGCTGGGGCGGAGATCGATTTCCGGCACGGGAGAGAGCGCGGCGGCGTGGGCACAGCGGGACGACCTGGGCGGGTACGCGTGTGGGACCGGCTCGCGGCGTACGATCCCGGGCTGCTCCGGCTCACCGCCGGGCTGCGCACGGTCACCGCGATCGCGCTCACCCTCGCCGTCCTGGCCGCCCTGCGGGTGCCGGTGCCGCACCTGGTCGCCGGCGCCATGGCGGCGATGGTGTCGACCTTCGCCATCCGGGAGACGCAGCGCGCGGCGCAGGCCGTGACGCTCGCGCTCGGCCTGCCGGTGGCACTGGCGTCGGTGTCGCTGGGCGCGCTGCTGAACCAACGGGTCGTCGCCGGGGACCTGTTCTTCGTCGTCCTCATCTTCTGCGCGGTCTACGGCCGCCGGTTCGGTGACCGCGGCACGGCGCTCGGCCTGATCGGCTTCCAGATCTACTTCCTCTCCCTGTTCGTGCACGCGACCGTCTCGGCGTTGCCCGCGCTGTACGGGGTCATCTGCGTGGCCTTCGCGTGCAGCGCCGCCGCGCGCTTCGTGCTGCTGCCGCAGACCCCGACGGGCACCCTGGACCGGCTGCGGCGGGCGTTCCGCGCCCGGCTCGCGCAGCTGATCGCCGTGCAGGCCGAGTTGCTGGACGCCGGACCGGAGGACGTGGACAAGGTCCTGGACGATCTGCGCACCGCCACCGCCCGGCTGCACGAGACGGCACTGCTGATCCAGGGGCGGCTGGAGGACGGCACCTCCGACGCCGCGGTGGCCCGGCTGCTGCAGCGCCGGATCGCGGACGCCGAGGTCGCCTCCGAGCGGCTCGGACTGCTGCTGCTGACCGCGCGCAGCGCCGAGCGGACCGACACCCTCACCCTGCATCTGCCGGGCGCCGCGCTGCCCTCCGGCGGGGAGCTTCCGGTGCGGGACGAGGCCACGGCGGCGCTGCGCCGGGATCTGCAGGCGCTGCGGCTGTTGATGCTGCGGCCGGTCGGCGAGGCAAGGGGCACCGCGCTCGCCCAGGTGCGCAACCGGCTGCTCGGCTACCGCGAGGAGGAGAACCTGCCCAAGGCCTCGCCGGCCGTGCAGGACGTCTTCCGTGGGCTCGGCGAGGCCGCCCGGGCCGCGCTGGGTCTGCGGGTCGCGCTGGACGGGCCGCAGGACGAGTCCGACGACACCCCGGCGACGGCCCGCTCGCGCGAGGAACTGGACGCGGAGGACGCCGCGATCGAGGCGGGTGAGGAGGCCGAGGCCGAGGAGCCGGGGCCGACCGGTCTGGAGCGGCCCACGACGCGCGCCGCGGTCCAGGTGGCCGTCGGTTCCGCGCTGGCCATCGCGGGCGGCGAGCTGTTGTCCAGTCAGCGCTGGTACTGGGCGGTGCTGACCTGCTGGATCGTGTTCCTCAACACCGCCTCGACCGGCGAGATCCTGGTCAAGGGCTACCGTCGGCTGCTGGGCACGGTGCTCGGCGTGGTGGCCGGCATCGTGCTCGCCGGTCTGGTGGGGCACCACACGTGGACGGCGTTCGGCCTGGTGCTGGTGTTCATCTTCGCGATGTTCTACACCGCGCCGCTGTCGTACACGCTGATGTCGTTCTTCGTCACGGCGATGCTCGGGCTGCTGTACACGCTGCTGAACACCTACAGCACGGCGGTGCTGGTGCTGCGGGTGGAGGAGACGGCGCTCGGCGCGGCCTGCGGGGTGATCGCGGCGGCGGTGGTGCTGCCGATCCACACGGACCGCCGTACCAACGAACTCCTCGGCACGGTTCTCGACCGGCTCGCCGGGGTCACGCGGGGCGCGGTCGAGCAGTTGAGCGGCGGGGCGGGCGCCGATCTGGTGGAGCAGGCACGCGATCTGGACCAGGCGCTGGCGGACCTGCGCGCGGCCACCCAGCCGCTGACCCATCCGATCACGCCGTTGCGCTCACGCCGGGACACCGCCCGGTACGTGGTGGCACTGCTGGAGACGTGCGCCTACCACGGGCGCTCGCTCGCGGCGACGGCCGAGCTGCTGCCGACGCATCCGTCGATCGCCGCGGATCCCCGGCTGCGCGGGGCGGGCGCGCGGATCGTGCACAACATCGAGGCGATCGCCGCGCATGTCGCCGACCCGCGGGCCACGGCAGAGATCGAGACCGGCCCCAGCATCGCCTCGATGCTGGAGCCGGGAACCCTGCGCACCCCGCGCTACGGCCGGGTCACCGACCGGGTGCTGCGCCATCTGCAGCGGCTGGACGAGGCGGTCTCGGGTCTGGCCCGGCCGCTGGGCGTCACGACCGGGGCGGGCCGGCCGAGGACGTGACGGTCCGTCGGCCGGGGGCACCGTGACCCGGACCGCGCCGGCCACGTCGCCGCCGGCGCAGGCCTCGATCAGCCGCTCGTGCGGTCCGGCGGAGCGGCACGAGCCGCCCTCGCCGAAGCGCTGCCGCTCCAGGCGGCGGATGAGCGGGGTCCGGCGGGCGACGGTGGTGGCGTCCGCACGGTCGCTCCCGGGACCAGCACGTCGGTCGAAGACCGGGGGACCTCACGCCGGGTCCGCCCACGCGCGCCGGCCCATGGCCTCGTCCCGGACGCGGGCGCAGCTGCGGCTGATCAGCCGGGAGACGTGCATCTGGGAGATGCCCATCCGGTCGGCGATGCGGCTCTGCGTCATGTCCTCGAAGAACCGCATGTAGAGGATGGCCCGTTCGCGCTCGGGCAGCCGGCGCAGCCCCTCCTTGGCGGCCTCGCGGTCGACCACGACGTCGAACGAGGTGTCCGCCGCCCCGAGGGTGTCGGCGAGGCTGTAGCCGTCGTCGCCGGTGGACAGTTCGGCGTCCAGGGACAGGGTGCTGAAGCTCTCCAGCGCCTCCAGGCCCGCACCGACCTCGTCCTCGCTGAGGCCCGTGTGGGCGGCTATGGCGGTGACGCTGGGTTCGGGGCTGCCGGGGTGCTGGGTGAGCTCGCGACGGGCCACGCGCACCCGGTTGCGCAGTTCCTGCACCCGGCGGGGCACCCTCAGGGCCCACATCCGGTCCCGGAAGTGCCGCTTGACCTCGCCGGTGATGGTCGGCACCGCGTAACTCTCGAAAGCCCCCCGGGACGGGTCGAACCGGTCGACGGCCTTGACCAGCCCGAGCGCGGCCACCTGCCGCAGGTCCTCGACGGACTCGCCCCGGTCGCGGAAGCGGCCGGCGATGCGGTGGGCCATGGGCAGCCAGGCGGCGACGAGTTCGTCGCGTACGGCGTCCCGCTCGGGGCCGTCGTCCAGTTCCGCCAGCCGGGCGAACAGCGCGGCGGTGTCGGGAGCGTCGTCGTGGGACCGCCGCGCGGGAGCGGCGGCCGCGGAGTCCGTGGTGGGCGTGCCGGGACGGCTTGTCGACATGTCGGTCAGCATGCGGAATCGCTCCTGAACGTGGTTTCAGGGCACAGGGCCGGAACGAGGTTCCGGGGCCGGGCCCGAACGGTGGTGTCAGGGTCGGCCGCGGGTCTGCACCCGGTCCCGCCGAGAGGGGACCCAGGCAGTCGTGCGTTTCCCGCTGGGCGCGCGCCTCCGGTCCGAAGCACGAACTTCCGCCTGCCCCTCGCTCCGGGGAGCAAACACCACGGGGGCGGAACTTCCCGCACAGTTCAGCGCAGCGGCACGACGGCCGTGATGCGTTTGCCGCCGCAGGGCAGCTGGGCGACCCGGACGTCCCGTGACAGTCGGCAGACGATGGGCCAGCCGCGGCCGCCGAGCCGGGTGTGGCCGCGTTCGTCGGCGGGCGCGACGGCGACGGGGAGTTCGTCGCTGCGGTCGCTCACCGACACCCGTACGCCGCCGGAGTCGACGGCGACGTCGAAGCCGGTGATGCCGCCGCCGTGCAGGATGGCGTTGGTGGTGAGTTCCGAGGTGACCACCAGGGCGTCCTCCATGGCCGCGGGCCCGCAGGAGATGGCGCGGGCCCGGCACCGTTCGGCCACCACGCGTTCCACGGTTCTGCGGGCGTCGGACGGACGGCACGGCACTCGGCGGCACGGTTCCCGCCGCGTGGCGGGGGACATGGTCAGGTGCTTGTCGCGCATCCCTTCCTCCCTGAGCGAGGCCCGGATCCCTGAACTCACTCCTTTTCGCCTCACCTCTTCCGAAGCCGTCAAACACCCTCGGTGCCGGTGTCATCACCGCGGCCAGGCGGGTACCCGACGGACATGACCGATGTCGTGGACGCGGACGAATTGCTGCGGCGCATCCGGCGCGGCCGGGAGCACGCGGCCGAGGCGGAACGGGTCTGGCGGGAACGCGCACAGGACCTGACGGCGAAGGATCCGGACGGTGCGCGGGAGGCGGCGGCCCGGGCGTGGGCGTTCGAGGCGGTGGCGCGGGTGCTGCAGGAGATCGTCTGCCCGGGTGGACCGCCGGTCACGGCGGGAGGCGTGAAACAGGTCACGTGACCGGCTACTGATTGGTAGAACACCCGGCAGATGGTTTATCGTTCATACATACGTGATGCCGGGGGTGACCGGAACCGTCCTTCCTCCCCCCACCGCGTCACCGCATACGGCCCTGGCCGGCCTCCCCCGTCCGGCCAGGGCTTCTTGCTGCCCGGAAGCGGCGGCGAACCGGGTCCGCGCCGAGGAAATCCACGTCCCTCGAGGTGCCCTGACGGGCGGCAGCGGCTGAAATGGGCATAGGGAAAGCACCCCCGAACCGCCCCGGCGAGGAGCCCCGCGCCATGACCAAAGCGATAAAACTGCTGACCGCCCTGCCCCAGACGCAGCGCGAGCGCCTGATGGAACTGGCCAAGGAGGTCTCGTTCCCGGAGGACACCCGCATCTTCGAGGCGGGCGGCACCGCCGACCGGTTCTGGGTCATCCGCTCCGGCGCTGTCCACCTGGACCAGCAGGTCACCTCCCGGAAGCGGGTCACCGTGGCCACGCTCGGCGCGGGCGACATGCTCGGCTGGTCCTGGCTGTTCCCGCCGTACCAGTGGGACTTCGGCGCGGTGGCCTTCACCGACGTACGCTCCTACGAGTTCGACGGGCCCTCGGTGCTCGCGCTGAGCGTGGAGGACCCGCTGCTCGGGCTCTCGCTGGTGCGGACGGTGGCCGAGATCCTCGCCCACCGCCTGGAGACGACCCGGGGCAAGCTGATGGACCAGTACGCGTCCAAGGGGCGCGGCGGTCTGGTCTAGGTCAGACCCGGTAACGGCGCAGCGCCGGTACGGCGGCGGCCAGGGCCAGCATCGCCACGACGACCAGGGCGCCGCCGCCCGCCACCGCGGTGCGCGGGCCGAAGGCCGAGCCGGCCGTGCCGTGCAGTACGTCGGCCAGGCGCGGCCCGCCCGCGACGACCACCGTGAAGACCCCCTGCATCCGGCCGCGCATCTCGTCCGTCGCGGCCGACAGGAGGATCGCGCCGCGGAACACCATCGACACCATGTCGGCGACACCGGCCGCGGCGAGGAAGGCCAGGGCCACCCAGAGATCGCGGCTCAGCCCGAACCCGGCGACGGCCGCGCCCCAGCCGACGACCGCACCGATGACCATCCAACCGTGCCGGCGGGCCCGCGAGAACACCCCGGAGAACAGGCCGCCGAGCACCGCGCCGACCGGGATGCCGGCGAACAGCACGCCGAGCGCGAGCCCTTCGCCGTAGGAGTGGTACGTCTGCGCGGCCAGCTGCGGGAACAGGGCGCGGGGCATGCCGAGGACCATGGCGACGATGTCGGCGAGGAAGGACAGCAGCAGCACCTTGTGCCGGGAGATGTACTGGAAGCCCGCGGCTATCTCGCGCACCCCCGCCCGGCGCGCGGCCGCCCCGCCGAGCGGCGGCAGCGCGGGCAGCCGGAAGACGGCCCACACGGTCAGGCACAGCGCCAGGGCGTCGATCAGGTACAGCTCCGGCAGCCCGATGACCGGGATCAGCACACCGGCGAGCAGGGGCCCGGCGACCAGGCCGGTCTGCATCACCGTGGAGCCGAGCGCGTTCGCGGCGGGCAACTGCTCGGCGGGGACCAGCCGGGCGATGGAGGCGTTGCGGGCCGGGGAGTTGAGGCCGAAGAACGCCTGCTGGCAGGCGAGCAGCACCATGAGGACGGCGACGGAGTCCAGTCCCGTGAGGGCCTGGACCCAGAACAGCAGCGAGGTGACCGCGATACCGGTGTTGGTGACCAGCAGCAGCTTGCGGCGGTCCACGGTGTCGGCGACCGCGCCGCCCCACAGCGCGAACGCCACCATGGGCACGAGGCCGGCCAGGCTCGCGTAGCCGACCCACGCCGAGGAGTGGGTGATGTCGTAGATCTGCTTGGGCACGGCGACGGCGGTGAGCTGGCTGCCGACGGCGGTGACGATGGTCGACGTCCACAGGCGCCGGTAGGCGGGGACGGTCAGCGGACGGGTGTCCATGGCCCAGCGGCGCCAGCCGCGCCGGGGCTCGGCCGTCGCGTCCGTCGCGGCCTCGGGTTCGGTGGTGCTGCTCTCGCTCGTGTCCACGGGTGTCCTGTTGGCGATAGAGGTTGCTCGCTACATCTTTTCGATTCGAGAGCCTAAGTATCTCAGCAGGATCCGTGCACGCCGAAGGGATCCGCTTCAGGACCCGGCCACGAGCGTGACCCCCAGCGCCAGCATGGTGACGGCGACCAGGCCGTCCAGGAGCCGCCACGCCGCCGGCCGGGCCAGGAAGCGGCCGAGCAGCCGGGCACCGAACCCGAGCGCGGCGAACCAGCAGAGGCTGGCGAGCGCGGCGCCGAGCCCGAAGGTCCAGCGCAGCGCGCCCCGGTCGGCCGCGAGGGAGCCGAGCAGGAACACGGTGTCCAGATAGACGTGCGGGTTCAGCCAGGTCATCGCCAGACAGGTGAGCACCGCCCGGCGCCGGGAGCCCGCGGCCTCCCCCTCGGTGCTCAGCCCTGCCGTGCCCGGCCCGAGCACCCGGCGGGCGGCGAGAACGCCGTAGCAGAGCAGGAAGAGACCCCCGACGATCCCGACCGCCCGGACCGCGCCCGGCCACGCCGTCACGACCGCCCCGACCCCGCCGACGCCGAGCGCGATGAGCACCGCGTCGGACAGGGCGCAGATGCCCACCACGGCGAGGACCGCGTCCCGGCGCACCCCCTGCCGCAGGACGAAGGCGTTCTGGGCGCCGATGGCGACGATCAGGGAGAGGCCGGTGCCGAATCCGGCGGCCGCGGCGGTCAGGGCGTGGTTCATGCACTCGAACCTAGGAAGGCGCTTGCCGCAAGTACAGCTAAAGATTCTTACGTACCCTTAGAGCTTGTGATGACGGTGGAGCTTCCCCTGGAGCAGGTGCGGACCCTGCTCGCCGTGGTGGACGAGGGCACCTTCGACGCCGCCGCGGCGGTCCTGCACGTCACCCCGTCGGCGGTCAGCCAACGGGTCAAGGCCCTGGAACAGCGCACCGGCCGGGTTCTGCTGCAGCGCACCAAGCCGGTGCGGCCCACGGAGTCCGGCGCGGTGCTGGTGCGGTACGCCCGGCAGCTCGCCCGGCTGGAACGGGACACCTGGGGCGAACTGGGGCTGAGCGGTGCCGGGGAGCCGACACGGGTCTCGGTGGCGGTGAACGCGGACTCGCTGGCGACCTGGTTCCTGCCGGCGCTGACCCGGGTGGCGGGCCTCTGCTTCGAACTGCACCGGGAGGACGAGGACCACACGGCGGCCCTGCTGCGCGAGGGTCTGGTGATGGCGGCGGTGACCACCGCCGCCGATCCGGTGCCGGGCTGCACGGTCCGGCCGCTCGGCCGGATGCGCTATCTGCCGGTCGGCACACCGGAGTTCACCGCGGCCCACCTGGGCGGGCGGCCGCTGCCCGAGGCACTGTCCGGGGCCCCGGTCGTGCTCTTCGACCGCAAGGACGACTTCCAGGACGCCTTCGTACGCCGGCTGGGACGGGCCTCAGCCGGTCCGCTCAGGCACCTCGTGCCCACCTCGGAAGGCTTCCTGGACGCGGTCGCCGCCGGGCTCGGCTGGGGCATGGTGCCGGAGGTCCAGGCGCGGCCGCTGCTGGCCGAGGGCCGGCTGGTGCTCCTCGCGCCCGAGGAGTGGATGGACGCCACGCTGTACTGGCAGCAGTGGAAGCTGGACTCCCCCGCGCTGGCCGCACTGGCCGAGGCGGTGACCGCGACGGCCGCCGAGGCGCTGCGCCACTGAGGGCCACACGTCATGCTTTATCCGTTTCGCACCCCTGCAAGGGCCCTGCGGAGTACGGTGGTCGGGCGGTGGCGCGGCGGACGGCGGTCCCGGCCGGTTCCCGCCCCCGATTCCGCGCCCCCGGTGCCCGGTCGGGTACGGATGCCCGCGGCCTGGTGGCCAATCCGCCCCGTTTCCCGGCCTGTTGAACGCGTACGGCCCGCCCCGGGACCGTGCGCGCGCCCGTGGCCGGATCGCGGTCGTGGCACGATCCCGCGTCGCGCACGCCGTTTCACACCGCCCCGACCGGTCACCCGAACCCGCGCAGTACACATGCGACAGGGACGGACCACTTCGATCGGATCCAGGAGACTTCCATGGACAACTGGCGCGACCATGCCGCGTGCCGTCACGAGGACCCCGACCTGTTCTTCCCCATCGGCACCACCGGTCCGGCGCTGGTGCAGACCCAGCGGGCCAAGGAGGTCTGCAGCCGGTGCCCCGTCCGGGAGGAGTGCCTGGACTGGGCGCTGGGGACGGGCCAGGGCATGGGCATCTGGGGCGGAACGAGCGAGCTGGAGCGCCGGGCGCTGTACCGCCGCGCCCGCACCCGGCCGCGCTCCGGCTGACCGGCCTGTCCCCCGCGCCGCTCCCGGCCCGCTGTCCCCGCGCCCCCACCGTCCCGGTCCTCAGCGGCCGCCGCGGCGCAGGGTTCCCCACTCCCGCTCCTGCCGGGCCACCTCCTCCTTCGCCGCGTCGATCACCTCGTCCGCGATCCAGCACAGCGGCTCGGCATCGGCCACGAGCGGCTCGTTGTCGGGGCCCCGGCCGGTCTCCCGGCCCCGCAGGACCCAGGGCCGCACACCGGGCCCCTTGTCGTGCGGCAGGTGCGCGTAGTCGTACAGGCGGCGGGCCACCCACAGTTCCACGGACCGGTCCGCCCACCAGCCTTCGACGTCAAGCGGGTTGGCGGACAGCCCGGGCATGGGTACGCCGGTGAGATCGTCGGTGCTGGAGACGTCGGCCAGATCGGCGCCGGGCCCGTGGGACCAGCGGACGTACAGGCCCTGCTGTGTGTTCACCAGGCGGGCCACCTCGGCGAGCGTGGACACGACCGGCAGGTCCTCCGGTGCGCTCATGGCACGACCTCCCTCGACGGCGCCGCGGGACCGGAGTACCCCTGGTGCGCGCGGGGGAATCGGAGGCGGTCAGGTGTGGTCCGCGGGTGGACCGGCCGCGGGCAGCCGCAGGGTGAAGACCGCACCCGCACCTGGCTCGCTCGCGGCCTCGGCCGTGCCCGAATGGGCGGCGAGCAGGTCACGCACGATCGGCAGGCCCAGTCCGCTGCCGCCGGTGCGGCGGCTGCGGGACTTCTCGGCGCGCCAGAACCGCTCGAAGACGTGCGGCAGGTCCTCGGGCGCGATGCCCGTGCCGGTGTCGGTGACGGTCAGCACGACGTCGGCGCCGTCCCGGCGGGCGGCGAGCGTGACCGTGCCGTCGGCCGGGGTGTGCCGCAGCGCGTTCGAGACCAGGTTCCCGAGGGCCTGCCGCATCCGCACCGGGTCGGCTTCGAGCCAGGCGGTGGCGTCGGACTCGGTGCGCAGGGCGACCCCGGCGGCGTCGGCGGCGACCCGGTGGGCGGCGGCCACCTGCTCCAGCAGATCGCCGGCCCGCAGCGGCTCGGGGTGCAGCCGCAGGGTGCCGGCATCGGCGGCGGCGAGGTCCTGCAGGTCGTCGATGATCCGCTGCAGGACGAGCGCCTCCTCGTGCAGCGAGTCCAGCAGCGGCGGGTCGGGCTCGACGACTCCGTCTCGGACGACTTCCAGCCAGCCGCGGATGTTGGTGAGCGGGCTGCGCAGTTCGTGCGCGATGTCGCTGACCATCGCCTTGCGCTGGGCCTCCAGGCGTGCGCGGCGCTCGGTCAGGTCGTTGAAGGCCTCGGCGAGGATGCCGGTTTCGTCCCGCGTGGTCACCGGGACCCGTACGTGCAGCTCGGGCGGCTGCTGGGCGGCCTCCGTCAGCGCGCGCAGCGGCCGTACCAGCCGGGTGGCGACGAGGGCGGTCACGGCGACGGTGACGGCGAGGACCAGCCCGGCCGCGCCGATCACCTTGGCCTTGTTGGCCGGGGACATGTCGAAGCGGGAGGGGTTCTGGTCGCCGATGCCGAGGAACAGGTCGGCGACCGGGGCGACATAGGGCTCGAGTTGGGTGCGTCGGGCGGTCAGCAGGCAGTGCTCGGCGGCCCGCGCCGTCTTCACCCTGCCCGCCTCGGCGTACTTGGCGGCGAGGTAGCCGCCGCCGAAAGGGTCCTTGCCGCTGGGGTCGAAGGTGAGGAACAGCGGCCCGCCGAGGTCCAGCCCGGCCTGCTTCAGGCAGGGCCGGGCGAGGTCGGTGAGGTCGGCCAGGGCCTTGCGTTCGGTCGGGGTGGCCGTGTTGAGCCGCCCGTCCTCGCACACCGACGCGCCGTAGCCGGCGGGATCGGCGCCGTTGGGCAGGGTGATCACGGGCCGTCCGCTGCTGGTGTGGACGACGCCGGGCTGGAGGCCGAAGCGCTCGTAGCACTGCTTGCGCCGGGCGGCGAGCCGGTCCAGCTGCGCGCGCTCCTTCGCCGGCAGCCGGTAGGGGCCGACCACGCGCGGGTCGATGCCGCTGAGCTGGGCGCCGGTCTCGCTGTAGGTGTCGGTGCGCAGTGGGTCGACGGTGGCGGCGGGGCGCGGGGGCAGCGGGGTGCCGCGGGGCGCGGAGTCGGCGACGAGGGTGCGGTCGGTTGTGGTGAGCGCGATCCGGCGTCCGGTCTCGGCAGCCAGCTGCCGGACGGTGCGCCGGACGTCCGTCCAGTCGGAGTGGGTGGCCGCGTACCCGCTGAGCCGGGCCAGGATGCTGTTGTCGGCCGCGAGGTCCTGGCCCTGCTCCTCCTTCAGGGCGCTGGTGGTGGTGGTCACCGCGAGCCAGGCGGTGGCGGCCACCGAGCAGACGGCGATCAGGGCGGAGACGGACAGCAGCCGGACGAGAAGCCGCTTGCGCACCGGGATCCGCCGCTTCACGGCCGCCTGCAGTCCGCCGCCACCCCGACCACGCGACACGACCGCACCGGGCCGGCCTCGAAGCCACCGACGCCTCACGGCTGCCTCCACCCGTCTCGAAGCCCGTGGCACCTCACGGCCGCTTCCGCCCGGCGTGGGGGCCGCCGGCATCCGACGGCCCTCCCCCACGCGCCTCGCACGCGCCCGCGCCTCACGACCGGACGCCGCTCAGTTTGTAGCCGACGCCGAAGACGGTCAGCAGGCGGGCCGGGCGGCGGGGGTCGGGCTCGATCTTGCGGCGGAGGTTCATGATGTGGACGTCGACGGCCCGCTCGGTGGAGGCCCGGTCGAAGCCGCGGGTGCACTGCAGCAACTGCCGCCGGGTGAACACCCGTTCCGGCTCAGCAGCCATGGCCAGCAGGATCTGGAACTCGGCCGGCGTGCAGTCCACGGTCGCGCCGTCGCAGCGCACCTCGTGCCGTACGGGGTCGACGCTGATCCCGGCGGCCCGTACGACGGGATCCTCGTCCCGGGTGCCGGCCCCACGCCCGCTGCGCCTGAGCACCGTGCGGATACGCGCCATCAGCTCGCGTGGGCTGTACGGCTTGGTCATGTAGTCGTCCGCGCCGAGTTCGAGGCCTAGCAGCAGGTCGTCCTCGGCGGAGCGGGCGGTGAGCATGACCACCGGGATCTCCGGCCCCTCGCGGCCGCGCAGCGCCCGGCACACCCCGAAGCCGTCGACGACCGGAAGCATCAGGTCGAGGACGACGAGGTCGGGCCGGAGGCTGCGGGCGGCGTCCAGCGCGGCGGCGCCGTCGTGCACCACCGTCGCGGTGTGTCCCTCGGCCAGCAGGGAGCGGCGGATCAGTTCGGCCTGCTTCTCGTCGTCCTCGGCGACCAGTACGTGTGCGCACACGAGTTCGGATCCTAGGCGGCTCAGTCGGCGAGCCAGTCGGCGTACCCCATGACGACGACCGGATGCCGGTGCGGGTCGAGGGTGTGCAGCAGTTCCTTCATGTGGGCCTTGGCCACGCTGACGCAGCCGTGCGTGGGGCCGCCGTGGTCGACGTGCAGCCATACTCCGCCGCCGCGCTGCGGGCCGAGCGGCCGGGTCCAGTCCAGCGGAGAGGTGCCGGGCTCACGGTTGTAGTCGATGGCGATGACGTAGTCGACGCAGCCATCGAGCGGTTCGCCCTCGAAGCCGGTGCCGGGCGAGTGGAAGCCGCTGGAGTGGTGGTACGGCAGCTTGCTGCCGGGGTCCGGGAGCAGGCCGCCGGCGTCGGAGAGGGTGTACACGCCGAGCGGGGAGCGCAGGTCGCCCAGTACGTGGTGGGCGCTCCAGCCGCGAAGGGCGTTGTGGGCCGGCCGGACGGGGCCGGACTGCCAGCCGGTGGCGGTGCGCTGGTGCAGGACGACCGTGCAGAGCGCGGAGTCCTTCCCGCGCCCGGTGACGACGACGGCCTGCTCACAGCGCTCGGGTATCGCCGCCGATCTTTCGGGGCCGAGGCCGGGTATGCCCTGGGCCGCCTGCTCCGCCCGGATCTCGGGTGTCTCACGGGTGGCGGTGGGTGCCGGGCGCGTGGGGGGTGTCCGGCGCTCCGTCGCCTCGGCTCCGCCGCCGCAGCCGGTGAGCAGCAGTGGGGAGGCGAGGACGGTGACGGCGGTTCTGCGTTGGATCATGGTGTCGACCTTGGCCGACACTTGTTTGGAACTGGTAAGAGTTCAGGCGTCCTTCGGCTTTCCTTCGGTGAACAGCCAAACCCGGAACAGCCCGTCCAGCCGCTTCCCCGAGATCCGCCCGGCCAGCCGCTCGAACTGTGCCGTCGTACCGTGGCCGTCGCGGTGTGCGGCGGCCCAGGCGCGCAGGATCCGGAAGAAGTCCGGATCGCCGACGGCTCTGCGCAGTTCGTGCAGGGTCATGGCGCCGCGGGCGTAGACGGGCGTGTCGAAGATGTTCCGGCCGCTGCCCGGGTCGCCGGGCGGAAAGGCCCACAGGTGATCGCTCGCCGGGTGGGCGTAGAGGGCGTCGAAGGTCTTCTGGGCGCTGTCGCCGCCGTGCTGCTCGGCGTACAGCCACTCGGCGTAGGTGGCGAAGCCCTCGTTGAGCCAGATGTCCTTCCAGGCGGTCAGGGAGACGGAGTCGCCGAACCACTGGTGGGCACTCTCGTGGACGAGGGTGCTCAGGTCGGGCGCGGAGTCGTACAGCGGCCGGGTCTGGGCCTCCAGCGCGTAGCCGACGTCCGGGGCGTGGTCGACGATCGACCCGGCGGAGCGGAACGGGTACGGCCCGAACAGCCTGCTCGCCCAGGCGAGTACGGACGGCAGCTGCTTCAGCACGGGTGCGGCCGCGCTCGCCTCGCGCGGGTCGACGGCGTTGTACACGTGGATGCCGTCCGCGGTGGTGTACTGCTCGACCTTGAACGTTCCGACGGTGGCGGTCGCCAGATAGGCGGCCATCGGCCGGCTCTCGCGCCAGCGGAAGGTCGTACGGCCGTGCTCGGTGCGCTGCCCGAGCAGCACGCCGTTCGACACGGCCGTACGCCCCTGGGGGACGGTGATGGTGATGTCGTACGACGACTTGTCCTTGGGGTGGCCGTTCGCCGGGAACCAGGTCATCGCTCCCTGTGGCTCGCCCGCGACGAAGGCGCCGTCGTCGGTGGGGATCCAGCCGTCCGTCGAGCCGTCGGGGTCGGTGACCGGCTTCGGAGTGCCGTCGTAGGTGACGGTGACCCGGAAGTCCCGGCCCGCGCGGAGGGTGTGGCGCGGGGTGACGACGAGTTCCTGGCCGTCGCGCCGGAAGGCCGCGCGTGTGCCGTCGACGGTGACTCCGGTGACCTTCAGGCCCGTCAGGTCGAGGTCGAAACGGCTGAGGTCCTGGGTGGCGCGGGAGTCGAGGACGGCCCTGCCGTCGAGGTGCCGGGAGGAGGTGTCGTAGCGGAGCGTCAGGTCGTAGTGCCGGACGTGGTAGCCGCCGTTGCCGCTGAGCGGGAAGTAGGGGTCGCCCGCGCCGGACCCGCCGGCCGCCGTCGGTCCGGTGGCGCCGACGAGTGCCGCCAGGACGACGGGGACGGTGGCGAGGACCGCGCCGCGGCGCAGGACGGCCGTTCGGCACCGGGCGGGTCGGCTGCGGAGTGGCGTCACGGGCGCTCCTCGGGAGGTGGCGGTGATCGGCTGGCCGCCACACTAGGGCCGCCGGTGGTCCGGTCCCTCTCTCATTCTGGCCAAGTCTCGCCGCCTCGCCGCCCGGCGCACCGGTCGTCGGCGGGTTACCCTCGCGGAACCGTCCGCCGTCCCCGGGAGGAGTGACGACCGTGAGCGTGCGTGTGCGCCGGATCTACGACCCGCCCGAGGCCGACGACGGCCTGCGTGTCCTGGTCGACCGGCTGTGGCCGCGCGGCCTCGCCAAGGACGTCGCCCGTGTGGACGAGTGGCCGAAGGCCCTCACCCCGTCGAACGAGCTGCGCAGGTGGTTCCACGGGGGCGGCTCGTACGAGGAGTTCAGGAGCCGCTACGAGGCGGAACTCGGCGCTCCTGAGGCCGCCGGACTCCTCGAGGGCCTCAGGACGTCGGTCCGCACGGGCCGGGTGACCCTGCTGACCGCGTCCAGGACGCCGGAGCAGAGCCACGCGCGGGTCCTGCTGGAGCTGCTGACGGGCTGAGGTCAGCCCGTCTGCCCGGCCGCGTGCCGGCCCGCGGCCCGGCCGGAGAACAGGCAGCCGCCGAGGAAGGTGCCCTCCAACGCGTTGTATCCGTGCACACCGCCGCCGCCGAAGCCGGCCACCTCGCCCGCCGCGTACAGCCCCTCGATCGGCGTGCCGTCGGCGGTCAGGGCGCGGGAGTCGAGGTCGGTCTGGATGCCGCCCAGTGTCTTGCGGGTCAGCACGTGCAGCCGCACGCCGATGAGGGGTCCCGCGGCTGGGTCGAGGATGCGGTGCGGGGTGGCGACCCGGCCGAGCCGGTCGCCGATGTAGCGGCGGGCGTTGCGGATGCCCTGGACCTGGGAGTCCTTGCTGTAGGGGTTGGCCATCTGCAGGTCGCGGGCCTCGATCTGGCGGCGCACCTCGGCCGCGTCCAGCAGCGGCTTGTCGGTGAGCGCGTTCATCTTCCCGACCAGTTGCTCCAGGTTGCCCGCGGTCACGAAGTCCGCGCCCTTGTCGAGGAAGGCCTGCACCGGCGCGGGTGCGCCCTGGCCGAGGAGCCGGTCGCGCAGCACGGCCTTGCGGTCCTTGGCGGTGATGTCTGGGTTCTGCTCGGAGCCGGAGAGCGCGAACTCCTTCTCGATGATCTTCCGGGTGAGGATGAACCAGGAGTGGTCGTGTCCGGCGATGTCCTCGGTGGTGCGCAGGTACTTGAGGGTGTTGAGGGTGTCGTACCCCGGCAGGCAGGGGTCGGGGAGGCGGCGGCCGAGGGCGTCCAGCCAGATGGAGGACGGGCCGGGCAGGATGCGGATGCCGTGGCCGGGCCAGATCGGGTCCCAGTTCTGCAGGCCCTCGGTGTAGTGCCACATGCGGTCGCGGTTGACCAGGCGGACGCCGGCCTCGGCGCTGATGTCGAGCATCCGGCCGTCGACGTAGGCCGGGACGCCGGTGACCATCTCGGCCGGCGGGGTGCCGAGCCGGGCGGGCCAGTAGCGGCGGACGATGTCGTGGTCGGCGCCGATGCCGCCGCTGGTGACGACGACGGCCTGGGCGGCGAGTTCGAAGTCGCCGACGCGCTCGCGGCTGGAGGCGACACCCCGCGGCGAGGGGTCCTCGGCGAGGACGGTGCCGCGCACCCCGCGTGCCGTGCCGTCCTCGATGACCAGCTCGTCGACCCGGTGGCGGTGGTGGAAGGTCAGCAGTCCGTCCCGGGCGGCCTGGCAGGCGTACCGGACGAAGGGTTCGACCACGCCGGTGCCGGTGCCCCAGGCGATGTGGAAGCGGGGCACGGAGTTGCCGTGCCCGCCGGCCCTGAGGTCGCCGCGCTCGGCCCAGCCGACGGTCGGCAGCAGCTCGATGCCGTGCCCCCTGAGCCAGGACCGTTTCTCGCCGGCCGCGAACCCGACGTACGCCCGGGCCCAGCGCACCGCCCAGGAGTCCTCGTCGTCGAGCCGGTCGAACTGCGCGCTGCCCCGCCAGTCGTTCCAGGCGAGGTCGAAGGAGTCCTTGATGCCGAGGCGGCGCTGCTCGGGCGAGTCGACGAGGAAGAGCCCGCCGAAGGACCAGAAGGCCTGTCCGCCGAGATTGGCGGCGTTCTCCTGGTCGACCAGCGCCACCCGGCGGCCCCGGCTGGTGAGCTCGTGTGCCGCGACCAGGCCGGCGAGGCCCGCTCCCACGACGATGACGTCCGCGTCCATGGCGACCGTGTCCTTCCTCAGATCCTCGATGGGGAACTGCTGCCGTCGGTGAGAAGTGCGGTGAGCAGCTGTTTCAGCCAGACCCGGGCGGCGTCGACGTCCTTGTCCAGCAGCAGTTGGACGGTGACGCCGTCGTACGCGGCGACCACGGCGTGCGCGGCGCCGTCCACGTCCCCGAGCACGGCGGGCAGTCCGGTGTGGCCGCGGGCCCGGAAGAGCCGGTCGGCGATCGCCGCACGGAGCCTGGCGCGGTGGTCGAGGAGGGCCCGGGCGGTCTCCGGGTCGCGGGCGGCGTGCACCAGGAAGTCGGTCTTCACCAGCAGCCAGTCCACGTCGAGCAGCAGCACGTCGGTGACCCGGTCCACGGAGGCCGGCACGTCGATCCCGGGCCCCTCCCGGGCGAGGGCCTCGGCCACCTGGGAGGCGATGAGGTCGGCGCGCTCCTGGTAGAGCGCGAAGAACAGCTCGTCCAGTGTGGCGAAGTTCGAGTAGAAGGCGCCGCGGCTGAAGCCGGCCGCTTCGCAGACCTCCTCGATGGAGACCCGCCCGAATCCCTTGGCCGCGAACACCTCGAACGCGGCGTCGAGCAGCCGGGCGCGGGTCCGCACCCGCCGCCGGGTGACGCGCCTGGGGGTGTCTTCCATCGGCTCCCGACCTCCCGTTCGATACAGGAATGTATCCGATACACCGATGTATCGAAAGACCCGGAGTCCACCGATTGAATGGGAACGCATTTTCGATTAGAGGTACGCTGGATCCATGTCCACGCACCTGCAGGGCTCCCTGTTCGACCAGACCGACGAGCTGCGGCTCGGCCCGCTCGACGGGCTGCGCCGGACCGCGCTGGACGCCGGCGCCTGGATCGACGTGCTGCCGGGCTGGCTGAGCGGGGCCGACGCGCTGTTCGAGACGCTGGCGGCGGGCGTGCCGTGGCGCGCGGAGCGCCGCAAGATGTACGACAGCGTGGTCGCCGTACCGCGCCTGCTGGCCTTCTACGCGGCCCGGGACCCGCTCCCCCATCCGGTGCTGGACGAGGCCCGTGACGCGTTGTCCCGGCACTACGCCGAGGAGCTGGGCGAGCCGTTCACCACCGCGGGGCTGTGCTTCTACCGCGACGGCCGGGACAGCGTGGCCTGGCACGGCGACCGGATCGGCCGGGGCGCCCGGGAGGACACCATGGTCGCGATCCTCTCCGTCGGCGCGCCCCGGGACCTGCTGCTGCGCCCGGCCGGAGGAGGCGGTACGACGCTGCGGCGGCCGCTCGGACACGGCGACCTGATCGTGATGGGCGGCTCCTGCCAGCGGACCTGGGAACACTGCGTACCGAAGACCGCCCGGGCCACGGGGCCGCGCATCAGCATCCAGTTCCGGCCGCACGGCGTGCACTGACACGAGCCACCGGTGCGCGCCGCCGCAACTTCTGGTTGGCTGTCCCCGACGGTCAGCCGCACAGGGCTCGGGGAGATCATGCGGGCAGAGGTACACCAGGTCGCCGACGGCACCTATCTGGTGCACGGCAACCACGTCAACTGGGTGATCCTGAAGGACGGGGACGCCGTCACCCTGGTGGACACCGGTTACCCGGGAGACCGCCAAGGAGTCCTCGAGTCCCTGACGGAGGTGGGCAGTTCACCGGAGGCGGTCGCCGCCGTGCTGATCACCCACGCGCACAACGACCATCTGGGCTCGGCCGAGTACCTGCGCGCGGCCCACGGCACTCCCGTGTACCTGCACCCGGCGGAAGTGCCGCACGCGCGACGGGAGTTCCTGCAGCAGGCCTCCATCGGGGACGTGGTGCGCAACGCCTGGCGGCCCGGAGTCGTGCCGTGGGCGCGGCACGTGATCAAGGTGGGCGGCACCCGGCACAACCCCGTCACCGCTCCCGAGCCGTTCCCTGCGGACGGCCCGCTGGACCTGCCCGGCCGGCCCGTGCCCGTGCACACCCCGGGCCACACCGGCGGCCACTGCGTCTACCACCTCCCCGAGGCGGGCATCGTCATCTCCGGCGACGCCCTGGTCAGCGGCCATGCGACCTCGCGGGTCGAGGGCCCGCAGATACTGCTCGACTTCTTCCACCACGAGCGGGCCGGGGTCGTGGCCTCCCTGGAGACGATCGGCGCGCTGGACGGCGACACCCTGCTGCCCGGTCACGGGCCGGTCCACCGGGGTCCGGTGCGCGCGGCGGCCGAGCAGGCCCGGGACCGGGCCTCCTAGAACAGCCGCGGGGGGCCTTAGGGTTCGTGCCATGGCCTTGCAGATCAGTGCCACGAACCCGGAGCACCCCGGGCTCCTGCTCGCCCTGCCCTGGGACGTGCCCCTGGAGGAGTGGCCCGAGGAGTACCTCGTGCCGCTGCCGAGGGGCATCTCCCGGCACGTCGTGCGGTACGCGCACGCCGGCGACGAGGTGATCGCCGTCAAGGAGCTGGCCGAACGGCCCGCGCTGCGCGAGTACGGGCTGCTGCGCGACCTCGACCGGCTCGGCATCCCCGCCGTCGACCCCCTCGCGGTGGTCACCGGCCGCACCGACCGCTCGGGCGCCCCGCTGGAGCCGGTCCTGATCACCCGGCATCTGCGCGGGTCGATGCCGTACCGCTCGATGTTCGAGACGACCATGCGCCCGGCGACCATGCACCGGCTCATGGACGCCCTCGCCGTGCTGCTGGTCCGGCTGCACCTGGCCGGGTTCGCCTGGGGCGACTGCTCGCTGTCGAACACCCTCTTCCGGCGGGACGCGGGCGCCTACGCCGCCTATCTGGTCGACGCCGAGACCGGCGACCTGCACCCCCGGCTGAGCCCCGGGCAGCGGGAGTACGACCTCGATCTGGCCCGGGTGAACATCAGCGGCGAGCTGCTGGACCTGGAGGCGTCCGGTGCGCTGCACCCGTCCGTGGACCCGGTGGAGTTCGGGCACGAGATCTGCACCCGGTACCAGGGACTGTGGCAGGAGCTGACGCGCACCTCGGTGTACCCGGCGGGCAAGTACCACTACATCGAACGCCGGATCCGCCGGCTGAACGACCTCGGTTTCGACGTGGCCGAGATGCAGATCGAGCACTCCTCGAACGGCGACACCGTCACCTTCGTGCCCAAGGTCGTCGACGCCGGCCACCATCAGCGCCAGCTGCTGCGGCTGACCGGCCTGGACGCCGAGGAGAACCAGGCGCGGCGGCTGCTGAACGACCTGGAGAGCTGGATGGCCACCCAGGACGACTACGCGCCCGGCGATCCCCTGACCGCCCGCCCCGAGGTGCTGGCCCACCGCTGGGTGCGGGACGTGTTCCGGCCCACCGTGCGGGCCGTGCCGCTCGGGCTGCGCGGCTCGATGGACCCGGCCGAGATCTACCACGAACTCCTCGAACACCGCTGGTACCTGTCTGAGCGCGCCCAGCACGACATAGGCCTCGACACGGCCGTCGCGGACTACATCGACAACGTCCTGCCCAAGGCGCGGGCGACCCTGGAACCGACCGAGGCCGGCTAGGCCCTGTCGTGCGGGACCACGGCGACCGGGCACTCGGCGTGGTGCAGCATCCCGTGTGCGACCGAGCCGATCCGGGCGCCCACGGCCATGCGGTGCGCCCGGCGCCCGACGACCACCAGCTGGGCCCGGCCGGCCGCGGACAGCAGCACCTGGCCCGCGCTGCCCATCTCGACCTGCTCGGCCACGGGCACCTCGGGGAACCGCTCCCGCCACGGCCCGAGCGCCTCGGTCAGCGCCTGCCGCTCGTAGGGTTCGAGACCGCCCGCGTCGTCGAGGAGTTTGAGCGAGCCGGGGCTGTAGGCGAAGACCGGCGGCAGGGTCCACGCCCGAACGGCCCGGACGGCCGCGCCCCGGGCCGCCGCCGTCTCGAACGCGAACCGCAGCGTGGCCGCGCTGTCCTCCGCGTCGCCGTGCTGGCCGACCACGACGTCTCGCCCGGCGGCTTCGGCGGCCGGCTGGTCCCCGGCCCGCACCAGGACCACCGGCCGGTCGGCCTCGGCGATCACCTGCCGGCCGACCGAGCCCAGCAGGAACCCGATCACGGGCCCCTGCCCGCGCGAGCCCAGCACCAGCATCTCCGCCTCCGCCGCGGCGCGGGCCAGCGCGTGCGCGGGCTCGCCCTCGACCACGTCGACGCCCACCTCCAGCCCCGGATGCCGCTCGGAGACGGCCCGCACGGCCTCCGCCACCCCTTCCGACACCCAGCCGTGCTGGGTGTCCCGGTCGGCGGTGGCGAGCGACTCGGCGTACCGCCAGGCGTGCACCACGCGCAGGGGCAGCCCCCGGCGTACGGCCTCCCGGCCCGCCCAGTCCAGCGCGGCCAGGCTCTCCTCGGTGCCGTCCACCCCTGCCGTGATCGGGCGTGTCATGCGTGGGCCTCCTCGTCGCCGCGCTCGTGATGATGGTGCCCACTATCGGGCACCCGTGCTGCCTGCCGTACCCGGGGCGGACCGGGGCAATCGAACATACGATGGCTGGGAACCGGTGCGGTGGTCTCCACGACACCGGCCCGTGGAACCGACGCTCGGGGTGGGAGACGTATGGCACAGGCCGCCGATGCAGCGCGGACCGTCATCCTGACCGTGGACGACGACCCGGGAGTCTCCCGTGCCGTCGCCCGCGACCTGCGGCGGCGTTACGGCGAGTCGTACCGGATCGTGCGCGCGGAGTCCGGTCAGTCCGCGCTCCAGGCGCTGCGCGAGCTGAAGCTGCGCGGCGACCTGGTGGCGGTGATCCTGGCCGACTACCGCATGCCCCAGATGAACGGCATCGAGTTCCTGGAGCAGGCGCTGGACGTCTACCCGGGGGCGCGGCGGGTGCTGCTCACCGCGTACGCGGACACCAACGCCGCGATCGACGCGATCAATGTCGTCGATCTCGACCACTATCTGCTCAAGCCCTGGGACCCGCCGGAGGAGAAGCTCTACCCGGTCCTCGACGACCTGCTTCAGGCGTGGCGCAGCAGCGCCTACAAACCGGTGCCCAGCACCAAGGTCGTCGGGCACCGCTGGTCGGCGCGGTCGTCGGACGTGCGCGAGTTCCTGGCCCGCAACCAGGTGCCCTACCGCTGGTACTCGGTGGAGGAGCCCGAGGGGCAGCGGCTGCTGGCGGCCGCCGGGGCGGACGGGCGGCGGCTGCCGCTGGTGATCACGCCGGACGGCGGCACACTGGTCGAGCCGGAGGCGCCCGAGCTGGCGGCGCGGGTGGGCCTCGCGACGACGCCGACGGCAGACTTCTACGACCTGATCGTGATCGGCGGCGGGCCGGCCGGGCTCGGCGCGGCCGTGTACGGGGCCTCCGAGGGGCTCAGGACCGTGCTGGTGGAGCGGTCGGCGACCGGCGGGCAGGCCGGACAGAGCTCCCGGATCGAGAACTACCTGGGGTTCCCCGACGGCGTGTCCGGCGCCCAGCTCACCGACCGGGCGCGCCGGCAGGCCGCCAAGTTCGGCGCCGAGATCCTGACCACCCGCGAGGTGACGGGACTCGAGGTCAACGGCGCCGCCCGGGTCGTACGGTTCGCGGACGGTACGGCGATCGCCGCGCACAGCGTGATCCTCGCGACCGGCGTGCAGTACCGGCAGCTGGAGGCGCAGGGCTGCACCGACCTCACCGGCTGCGGCGTGTTCTACGGCTCGGCGCTGACCGAGGCCGCCTCCTGCCAGGGGCAGGACATCTACATCGTCGGCGGCGCCAACTCGGCGGGCCAGGCGGCGATGTACCTGTCCCGGGGCGCGAAGTCGGTGACGCTGCTGGTGCGCGGCCCCGACCTGTCCGCCTCGATGTCCCACTACCTGATCCAGCAGATCAACGAGGCGCCGAACATCTCGGTCCGCCCGCACACGGTGGTGGACGCGGCGCACGGCTCGGACCACCTGGAGCAGCTGACGCTGCGTCACACGGTGACCGGGGAGTGTGAACGGGTCGACGCTCAGTGGGTGTTCGTGTTCATCGGCGCCGCCCCGCTGACCGACTGGCTCGGTGACGCGGTGCTGCGCGACGAGCGCGGTTTCATCCTGGCCGGGCCCGATCTGACGGCCGACGGGCGGCCGCCGGCCGGCTGGGAGCTGGACCGGCCGCCGTACCACCTGGAGACCAGCGTCCCCGGCGTGTTCGTGGCGGGTGACGCCCGTGCCGAGTCCGCCAAGCGGGTCGCGTCCGCCGTAGGAGAGGGAGCCATGGCCGTGATGCTCGTCCACCGGTATCTGGAACAGTCATGAGCGGGCAGATCATGCCGTGCAGCCCCAAGGAGATCGGCTCGCTGTTCCTCTTCGAGAAGCTGAGCCCCGAGCAGCTGGGCCGGCTGTGCAGCGAGGGGCGGGTGGAACTGTTCCAGCCCGGCCCGGTGTACACCGAGGGCGACCCGGCCACCTGCTTCTTCGTGATGATCGAGGGCACGGTGGTGATGTCCCGCCGGGTCGGCGGCGACGACGTGGAGGTCGGCCGCACCTCGCAGCGCGGAGTGTACGCGGGCGCGATGCAGGCCTACCTCGGCGACCGGGTGCCGCAGGTCTACAACAACTCGATGCGGGTGACGGAGCCGACGCGGTTCTTCGTGCTGCCGGCGGACATCTTCGCGGACGTCATGACCGAGTGGTTCCCAATGGCCGTGCACCTGCTGGAGGGCCTGTTCTTCGGGTCCAAGCGCACCCAGGCGGCGATCGGGCAGCAGGAGCGGCTGCTGGCGCTCGGCTCACTGTCGGCCGGGCTCACGCATGAGCTGAACAACCCGGCCGCGGCAGCCGTCCGGGCTACCGCGACCCTGCGCGAACGGGTCGCGAAGATGCGGCACAAGCTCGCCGTGGTCGCCGAAGGGCCCTTCTCCCGGGACGCGTTGGCGGGCCTGATCGAGATCCAGGAGCGCACCGCCGAACGGGTCGCCAAGGCCCCGGTCCTCAGTCCGCTGGAGGCCGCCGACCGGGAGGACCTGCTCACCGACTGGCTGGAGGACCACGGCATCGACTACGGCTGGCAGCTGGCACCCACCTTCGTGCAGGCCGGACTCGACGTCGACTGGCTGGAGCAGGTCGCGGCGGCCGTGGACGAGGAGATCCTCGGCGGCGCGGTCGCCTGGCTCAACTACACCATCGAGACCGAGCTGTTGATGAACGAGATCGAGGACTCCACCACCCGTATCTCGCATCTCGTCGACGCGGCGAAGCAGTACTCGCAGCTGGACCGGGCGCCCTACCGCGTGGTGGACGTGCACGAACTCCTCGACAGCACCCTGCTGATGCTCTCCGGCAAGATCGGCGCCGGTATCGAGGTCGTGAAGGAGTACGACCGCACGCTCCCGCCGGTGCCCGCCTATCCGGCGGAGCTGAACCAGGTGTGGACCAACCTGATCGACAACGCGGTGTCCGCCATGAACGGCTCCGGCGGTACGGGCACGTTGACCGTACGGACCGCGCTCGACCACGAGCGGCTGCTGGTGGAGTTCCGGGACACCGGGCCCGGCGTGCCGCCCGAGATCAAGGACCGGATCTTCGACCCGTTCTTCACCACCAAACCGGTCGGCGAGGGCACCGGGCTGGGCCTGGACATCTCCTGGCGGATCGTCGTCAACAAGCACCACGGCAGCCTGCGCGTGGAATCGGTGCCCGGCGACACTCGTTTCCAGGTGCTGCTGCCGCTCACCGCGGAGGTGCCGGAGGAAGTGGAGGTGACCGTATGAGCACTGTCGACGGAGTCGACCCGGGCATCCCGCCCAGCGGTCAGGGATGTGTGGAGTGCGAGGAGGCGGGCGGGTGGTGGTTCCATCTGCGGCGGTGCGCGCAGTGCGGGCACATCGGGTGTTGCGACGACTCCCCCGCGAAGCATGCGACCGCGCACTATCGCGCGACGGGGCATCCCGTGATCCGGAGTTTCGAGCCGGGTGAGGAGTGGTTCTGGAACTACGCGACGGATGAGTTGTACACGGCGGGGCCTGACCTCGCGCCGCCTGTCAGTCATCCTGCGGATCAGCCGGTACCGGGGCCTGCGGGGCGGGTGCCGGAGAACTGGGCGCAGACGTTGCGGGGTTGAGCGCGGTCGAGTGCCTCATGGGTTGGGGGGGTTCTCCGACGTCGGCGCCTGCGGGTAGGGGTGGGGTGCTCGCGCGGTTCTCCACGCCCCTTCAGGTGCGACCGGTCCCGCGTGCCAGGATGGGGATGTGTCTCAGATCGCCTTCAGTGCGCCGCCGTTGATCGGGCGGGACGAGGAAGTGGCCCGGCTCATGGGTGTGCTGGAGGCTGCCCGGGGTGGGGCGGCTCGCGCGGTGCTGGTCGCCGGGGACGCGGGGGTCGGCAAGACACGGCTGCTGGAGGAGGTCGCGGGGCGGGCGGCGCGGGCGGGGACGACCGCGGTCACCGGGCACTGCGTGGACCTTGGTGACGTCGGTCTGCCGTATCTGCCGTTCACCGAGATCCTCGGCGCGCTCGGCGCCGACGCGCGCTTCACGGCCGTACTGGCCGCGCATCCGGCGGTGGACCGGCTGCTGGGTGCGGGGACCGACCCGGCGGGCGGTCCGGACGGGCGGCTCAGGCTGTTCGAGGACGTCGCCGGGCTGCTGGCCGAACTGGCCGCCGCGGCACCGCTGCTGCTGGTCCTGGAGGACCTGCACTGGGCCGACCAGTCCTCCCGGGACCTGCTGCGCTTCCTGCTCAGCCGGGGTGTGCTGCACCGGTCGGGCGGCGGCCCCGAGCGGCGCCTCGCGGTCCTCGCCTCCTACCGGGCGGACGATCTGCACCGCCGCCATCCCCTGCGACCGCTGCTCGCCGAACTGGTCCGGCTGCCGGCCGTGGAGCGACTGGAGCTGCGGCCGCTGCCGGATCCGCAGGTCGCACGGCTGGTGCGGGCCCTGGAGGAGCGCCCGCTGCCCGAGGCCGTCGTGAGCGGCATCGTGGCCCGCGCGGAGGGCAACGCGTTCTACGCGCAGGAGCTGTTCGCGGCGGCCGGCGCGGACGCCGACGGAGTGCCCAGCGGGCTCGCGGACCTGCTGCTCATCCGGGTCGAGCAGCTGACCGGGACCGCCCAGCAGGTGCTGCGCACCGCCGCCGTGGCCGGGCGCCGGGTGGAGCACGACCTGCTGCGCGAGGCGGCCGGGCTCCCCGAGGAGGACCTGGAGGCGGCGCTGCGCGAGGCTCTCGGACGGCAGTTGCTCGTTCCCGGGGACGGCGACACCTACGCCTTCCGGCATGCCCTCACCCGCGAGGCGGTCTACGCGGACCTGCTGCCCGGCGAGCGGTCCCGCCTGCACGGGGCGTACGCCCGGCTGCTCGCCGCCCGCGGCCGCGCCCCGGAGACGGCCGCCGAGCGCGCCCACCACGCCCGCGAGAGCCACGACCTGCCGGGAGCGCTCGCCGCCTGCCTGGAAGCGGCCGACCACGCCCGGCGGGTGGGTGCGCCGGCCGAGGAACTGCGGCATCTGGAGACGGCGCTGGACCTGTGGTCGTCGGTACCGGCGGAGGCCCGGCCGTGCGCCGACGGGATCGCGCCCGTCACGCTGACCCTGCGGGCCTCCGCGGCCGCCGCGCAGGCCGGGGACTCCCATCGGGCGGTCTCCCTCACCCGGGCCGCGCTCGCCGAGGTCGGCCAGGACGCCGACTCCGCGCTCGCCGCCCGGATCCGGTACACCCTCGCCGGCAACCTGCTCACCGTGGACCGGCTGCAGGCGGCCTACCGGTACAGCAGTGAGGCCCTGGCGCTGATCCCCGCCGAACCGCCGTCGCGGACCTGGGTGTGGGCGGCGGCCACCCATGTCATGGCGGCCCGCCATCTCGGCCCGGACGACACGGCCCTGAACATCGCCCACCGGGCCCTGCGCGTCGCCGAGGAACTGGGCATGGCCGACGCGCAGGCCGATCTGCTGATCACCCTGGCCAGTTTCGAAGGCGGCGGCCGCAGCTCCGCGCAGGGCCAGGAGCGGCTGCAGCGCGCCCGGGAGCTCGCGCGGTCCGCCGGACACGGTCCCGTGGAGATGCGGGCACTGTTCAACCAGGCCATCAGCCGCCTGGAGGCCGGCGATCTGCAGGCGTGCCTGCCGTTGCTGGCGGAGGGCCTGGAGCGGGCCCGCCGGACCGGGCTGCTGTCCTCGCCGTATCCGCTGGAGATGCGGTATCTCCAGCTGCTGGCCCTGTACACGCTCGGCCGGTGGGACGACTGCCTGCGTACGGCGGCGGAGGCCGCGGCGGTCCTGCCGGCCACGGGCGCCTTCGCGGCGGGCCCCGCGCTGTACGTGGCGGTGGCGCGGGGCGACGCCGGGGCGGTCGAGCGGGCCGAGGCACTGCTGGAGGGGCCGTTCAACTGGATGGGCACCCTGGTCGCCGGCATCGCCCTCACCGACGCCGCGGCGCTGCGCGGCGCCCCGGAGGCGGCCGTGGAGCGGATGCGGACGGCGCTCGGCGCGCTCGGCGACGACTCGGGGCGGCGGCCCGATGTCACGGTCCGGCTCGCCGCGCTCTGTCTCACGGCGGTCGCCGACCGGACCGTGGAACTGCGGCGTGCCGGGGACGCGCCGGCGCTGCGCCGCTGGGCGGAGACCGCGACCGAGCTGGTGGAACAGGCGCGGGCCTCGGCCGCACGGGACGAGGAGGGCCGTCCGCAGGGGCCCGAGGGCCAGGCCTGGCTCGCCCGCGCCGAGGCGGAGTGGGCGACGGCCGTCTCCGGCCCGGACCCGGCGGCCTGGGAGAAGGCGGTCGCCGCGTTCGCGTACGGCGATGTGTACGAACAGGCCCGTTGCCGGGTGCGGTACGCGGAGGTACTGCTCGCCGTCGAACGGCGGACGGAGGCGGCGGAGGAACTGCGCACGGCCGGGTCGACGGCGCGCGCACTGGGCGCGGCACCGCTGCTGGCACGGATCGACGCGCTGACCCGCCGGGGCCGTCTCACCGCCGCCGGGACCGGCACGGCCGGTGCCGCGCCGCTGACCGCCCGGGAGCAGGAGGTGCTGCGGCTCCTGGTGCGGGGCCGCAGCAACCGGCAGATCGGCGAGGAGCTGTTCATCAGCGGCAAGACGGCGAGCGTGCACGTCTCCAACATCCTGGCCAAGCTGGGTGCCGCGAGCCGTACGGAGGCGGTGGCGATCGCCTACCGCCGGGGGCTGATCGCGCCGGAGCCGACCGGGGCGGGGTGAGCCGGCCGGTCCCCCGGCGGGCGGGCGCAGTCGAGGCTGCCCAGGCCGACGGCGCCGGCCAGCGCCCGCATTCCCCCGTCGTCGGGGTGGAGGTGGTCACCGCCGTCGAAGCGAGCCAACAGCCGGGCGGGGGCACGGGGGCTGCGCAGGACGCGGTCGAAGTCGGCGACCGCGTCGAACTCCCCGCCGGCGCGGACGAATCGGTTCACTTCCCGGCGTACGGCCTCGGCGGCCGGGCCCCATTCGGGCCGGCCCTCGAAGGGGCCGATCGTGGCGGCGACCACGCACTTCCCCGCCGCGTGCACCCGCCCGGCGATCTTCCGGTATCCGGCGATCAGGTCCTGCGCGGTGACGCCGGTGTGCGCCTTGAGGTCGTTCACCCCCTCGAAGAGGAAGACGGTGCGCACACCGGGCAGGGACAGCACGTCCCGGTCCAGGCGGTGCAGGGCGCTCTGCCCGAAGCCGTCGGTGAGCACCTGGTTGCCCGAGATGCCTTCGTCGGCGACGCCTTGGACAGCCGCGTGGGCCGTGTGCAGGCGCCTCGCCAGGTAGTCGGGCCAGCGGCGGTTCAGGTCCGTGGTGGAGTGCCAGCCGTCGGTGATGGAGTCGCCGAGCGCGACCACGGCCCCGGTGGCGCCGCGGGAGGGCCGTACGGACACGGCGTCGAGGTACCACCAGGAGCCGGTGGTCCGCGTCCAGTTGGCGCCGCTCTGCTCGGCGGTGTGGTCGCCCCTGCCGGTGTAGGAGGTCTGCATCGCCAGCCAGTGGCCGGTCGCCGGTCCCGCCGCGGCCGGGGTGTGCAGGCTGACCACCAGATCGCTGCCCGCGCGCAGTCGGCCGGGCAGCGGGTCGCTCCAGGCGGTGGCACCCGCCGGGACGATGACGGTACGGGCACCGCCGAAGGTCAGCGGCCGGTTGCTGCCCGGCCGCAGGGCGGCACCCTCGCTGCGCACTCCGGCGTAGACGCTGTCCACTGTCAGCGAGCGGTCGCCGAAGGCGTTGCTCAGGCGGATGCGCGGATCGTCGCCGCCGACGCTGGTGTGCACGATCAGCCGGTAGCCCTCTCCGGCGGTGCCCTCGCCCATGCGATCGGCGCTCGCCGCCCAGGTCACGACCCCCGAGGCCTGTTCGACGGAGGCGGGCAGCGCGACCGCCCGAGCGGGCGCGGACTGGCAGACGACGGCCGTGAGCAGGACGGCGGCGACGCGGCGGACGCGTCCGAACCGGCCGGTCATCGCGCGAGGCCCCGGAACGTGCCGGGCCCGCCGGGTTTGCCTGCGGACCGTCCGGGACGTGCCTGCGTATCCCACGGACGCCATGGTCCCGCCGGCACCGCGGCCGCGCACCCCGGCGGGTTCGCGGTGCCGCCGGTGCGCATCGACGGGGTGCCGCGGGCGGGTACGACCGCTCGCGGGACCCCGGACATGCGGATGCCCCGCGCGAGGCGGGGCATCCAGGGGTACGGCGGCTCTGTCAGTGCTTGGCCGGCGTGTTGGCGGCGGTGACGTTGACCGCGGCCCACGCCTTGTCCACCGTCTTGTACTCGGTGCTGTTCGCGCCGTACAGGTCCTTGGCCGCCTTCAGCGTCGCGATGCGCGCGTCGTGGAAGGAGGTCGTGGAGACCATGTAGCGGGTGAGCGCACGGTAGAAGATCGCCGTGGCCTTGGCGCGGCCGATGCCCTTGACCGTGGAGTGGTCGTAGGTCGGCGAGTCGTAGGCGACCCCGTTGATGGTCTTCTTGCCGCTGCCCTCCGCAAGGAGGTAGTAGGCGTGCGAGGAGACACCGGACCCGGCGTGCACCTCGGTGTAGTAGGTGTCCGGCGACCAGTAGTCGATCGTGCCCTCGAGCTTGTCGAGCGACGGGTGGTCGAGACGGCGCAGGAACTTCTGCGCGAGGCCCAGCTTCTCGCCGATCAGATAGTCCGGCGTGTCCTTCGCGTTGTTGGCGTAGAACTCGACGTTGGAGCCGAAGATGTCCGCGAGCGACTCGTTCAGCGCGCCGGGCTCACCGTACTGGTTGCCGTTGGAGTCGACATAGGTCGGCTCCAGCTTGGCGGTCGCGTCCACCACGCCGTGCGTCAGTTCGTGACCGGTGACGTCGAGGACGACGAGCGGCTTCTTGAACATCTGGCCGTCGCCGTCGCCGTACAGCATGCAGTTGCAGGTCGGGTCCCAGAAGGCGTTGGCGACCTTGTTGCCCCAGTGGACCATGCCCTGGGCGGCCTTGCTGTTGTTGGCTATGCCCTTGCGCCCGAACGTGGCCTTGTAGAAGTCCAGGGTCTTGGTGATGCCGTACTGGGCGTCGGCCGCGGCGCTGGCACGGTTGCCGGTCGTGCCGTTGCCCCACACGTTGGTCGTGCTCGTGAACGTCGCACCCGCGCCGAACTTCTCGGTGGTCGAGCCCTTGGCGTCCCGCGTCTCGGTGCCGTACCGGCTCGGGTCCTTGAGCTGGTAGTGACCGCGCGAGGTCGCCGTGGTGGTCAGGCCGACGCTGCCCACGAAGAGGGTCTTGCCGGTGCCCTTGGCGGCCGACGGGTAGCTCGCCGCGGCGCCGGAGGCACCGGAGCCGAGCAGGCCCTCGGGGGTGGCGGAGGCGGTGCCGGTGGCCGGGTCGGCGGTCTCGCCGCGCTTGCGCAGGCTCTCCAGCAGCTTCGGCGACAGGAACTCGTCGCTGTCGGGGGTGTTGCTGCGCACCTTGCCGGTGACGGCGTCGATGACGACCGTGTTGGTGCCGTTCTGGTCGGTCACGGTCACCTGGTAGGCAAGGGCGGAGGATCCGCCGCGCGCGTCGACGACGAGTTGGGCGGTGCCCGCGTCGCCCTTGGCGGCCTGGGCGGCCTTGGCGGCGGCCTGGTCCGCGGTCAGCCTGGCCGTGGTGGTGGCGGGCTGGACGGCGTGGCCGGCGGCGCGGGTCACGCCGGCGTAGGCCAGCTTGTGGTCGAGGTGGACGACGAGGTCGCCGCCGAGCACGGGCATGCCGTCGTGGGTGCGGACGAACCGGACGTGCCGGGCGCCCTCGGGGTCGAGCATCACGTCCTGCGCGTGCAGTTCGTCGCCCTGGGAGACGCCGGTCGCCGAGGCGTGGGCGAAGGCCGCGGTGCGCGCCGCCTCGACCACCGCGGTGGCGTTCGTCGTGGCGGACGCCGAGGACCGCTCCGCCCCCGTGGAGGGACCCGCGAAAGCCGTACCGGCCAGACCCGTGGCAGCGGTGGTCACCGCGATGGCGACGGCCACACTGCGTATGTGAGGTCTACGCAAGGATCAGGGTTCCTTCGTTCTCAGGCAGCCGGGATCCCCAACCGCCTTGATGCATGACGCGGTTCCGCGTCACGGGGGCTGGTCGGGCCCCAAGGCGTAACCCTTACGGATCAGTCATGTCCACGTAAAGACGGAATGATCGATTTCGCGACCCCCTATGGCAATCCTTTACGAATGTGCGCCACAGAGTGATCACAGCCTGACCAACTGTGTGTCGGCTGTGGAGACGTCGACCCCATCCCCTAGGTTCCACGGCCTGAATGTGACCGACGTCGCATCAGACCTCGCACGAACTCGTATCGATGACAGCGGGTGGTGGATGATCTCGGCAACGGTGGGGCGGGGCGCGGTCCTCGCAGCGGTCGCGCCGGGAGAGCCGGAGGCGCTGCCGGCGGTTCCACGGGCGGCGGCACCGCGCCGATGACCGGTTCCGCATCGGCAGTGCCACCAAGACCTTCTCCGCCGTCGCCCTGCTCAAGGCCGGCGAGGCGCCGGCCGACTTCACCGAGCAGACGGTGTCGTGGGCGCAGAGCGCGGGGGCGATCATCTCCGGTGCAGAGGATCTCGACGCGTTCTACCGCGCGCTGCGGGGAGGCAGGCTGCCGTCCTCGGCACGGCCGGCGGAGATGGAGAGCTTCGCGCAGGTCAACAGCTCGACGGCGCCTTCGCGTCGAAGGACGGGACGCGGACTCTCACGGCCGTGGCCGACACGTCCAACAACGCGAAGGTGTCGGATGCGTTGGCCGGCGCGCCGGATTCGGCCTTCTGCGGCAGGAAGGGCGCTGGGGGGCGGCACTTCCCGTGATCTTGGCGGAATGCCATGCTCCGGGACACCATGCCCCGCATGAAGGGTGATCTCTTTTCCAGTGAGCACGTGGTGCAGCCGGCCGTGGAGCCGGGCATGTCCGTCGAGAACGCCAAGTGCATCAAGTACGCGGTGAACGGCGAGATGTACGCCCGCCAGGGCGCGATGATCGCCCATCGCGGCAGCCTCAGGTTCGAGCGCAAGGGGCAGGGTGTCGGCGGCATGCTGAAGCGTGCGGTCACCGGTGAGGGGCTGCCCCTCATGGCGGTGCGCGGGCAGGGCGAGGCCTGGTTCGCGCACGAGGCACAGAACTGTTTCATCGTCGAGGTCGAGGCCGGCGACCAGTTCACGGTCAACGGCCGCAACGTGCTGTGTTTCGACGCCTCGCTGTCGTACGACATCAGGACGGTGAAGGGCTCGGGCATCGCCGGCGGCGGTCTGTTCAACAGCGTGTTCGGCGGACAGGGCCGGCTCGGCCTGGTCTGTGAGGGCAACCCGCTGGTCATACCGGTGACCCCGCAGTCGCCGGTGTACGTCGACACGGATGCGGTGGTCGGCTGGACCGCGCACCTGGAGACCTCGTTGCACCGCTCCCAGTCCGTCGGCTCGATGCTGCGCGGCGGTTCCGGCGAAGCCGTGCAGCTGATGCTCCAGGGCGAGGGCTTCGTCGTGGTGCGCCCGAGCGAGCTGACGCCGCAGAAGTCCCAGCAGCACTGAACCTTCGCCGGCCCAGACCCGCGCGCGCAGCCGCCGCCCGAGCACGGCTCGCGCAGGCGCCACCGGCCACCGGGACGTTCCGGAACCTGCTCCGGCGGCTGGACTTCCTGGCGGGCCACAAAGCCCAGGCCCGCCACGAAAACCGCCGCACTGACAGACCCCATCGGCGGCCCTGCGGCGACGCCGACCGAGGCCCACGCACACAACCGCCGCCCGAGCACATCTGCCGCAGACGCCCCGGCCACCAGGACGGCCCGGAACCTGCTCCCGATGCTCGACTTCCTGGCAGGCCGCGAAGCGCAGGCCGGCTCCGAAACCGTGTTGACCGCGGGAGTCCGCGCGGGTCAGGGTGCGATCGGCGCGGCCCTCACCCCCGCGCCGGAAGGGTGAAGCACCTTGATCGGCAGCAAGGAGATCGAAGCCGCGGCGGAGCGGATCGCCGGACACGTCGTGCGGACGCCGACCGTGCCGAGTCCGGGTCTGACCGAGCTGCTCGGCGTCCCCGTCACCGCCAAGCTCGAACTGCTCCAGCGCACGGGCTCGTTCAAGGCCCGCGGAGCGACGGCGAAGCTGCTGTCGCTGAGCGAGGCCGAGCGGGCGGCGGGCGTGGTCGCGGTCAGCGGCGGCAACCACGGGATCGCCCTCGCGGTGATGGCCGCGGCCCTCGATGTGAAGGCGACCGTGGTCATGCCCCGCACCGCACCCGAGCGCTCCATCGCCCTCGCCGGGCGGGCGGGGGCGCAGCTGCGGCTGACCGACGGCATGGACAGCGCCTTCGCCCTGGTGACGCGGCTCAGGGACGAGGGGCTGACGCTGGTCCACCCGTTCGACGACCCGGTGGTGATCGCCGGACAGGGCACGACCGGGCTGGAGTTGGCCGAGGACGCGGAGGACGGGCTGACGGACGTCGTGGTCAGCATCGGCGGCGGCGGGCTGATCGCCGGCATCGCCGCGGCCCTCGCCGCCCGGCGTCCCGGCGTGCGCGTCTGGGGCGTGGAGACCGAGGGTGCCGAGGCCATGTCCGGCGCGCTGAGGGCGGGCGGACCCGTGCCGGTGCCCCTGTCGTCCCTGGTCACCACGCTCAGCGCACCCTCTGTCTCCCAGCTGACGTACGAGCATGTGTCCGCGCTGGTCGAGGAGGTGCTGGTGGTGCCGGACCGGGACGCGGTGCAGGGCTCGCTGGACCTCGCCGAACACGCCAAGGTGTGGGCCGAGCCGGCCGCGGGCTGTCTGCTGCCGGCGGCCCGTCAGATCGTGGCCAGGGTCGGCGACGGCGCCCGGATCGGACTCGTGGTGTGCGGCGGCAACACGACATGGCGGGAGCTCACCGGCTGGGCCGAGCGGCTCGGGCTGTGGTGACTCGCCGGCTGGTGCGAGCCAGGGCCGCGCCCGGGAATTTACCCTCGGTTACCCGCAGGTCGAACGACCGTCGAACGGGGCCATCCCAAACTCGCAAGCCCTTTCGAAGAATTGAATGAAAGGCAGGAACGGCGCCGAATCGCTGATTCTTTGAACGCACCCCCGCACGCCCCCCGTACCTCTCTGAGACACGAAACAGGGGTCTCAGCGAGGGATGACCATGACCAAGGCGCATGTCTCCGCACACGAGTTGGTCGCCGGCCGGTACCGGCTCCTGGAGGTCTTCGCCCGCGAGACGAACCGCCTGTGGTGGTACGCCGAGGACGTGGCGGCGGAGCAGCCCCGGCTGGTGGCCCAGACCTCCCTGCCGGAGCCGTCCGCCGACGACGGCGCGCGCCGGGTCACGGCCCGTGTCGTCCGGACCTCCGAGACCATGCGGCTGCTGTGCCCCGGCCAGGTCGCCACGGTCGTCGACGCCGTGGTGGAGGCCGGCACCCTGTGGACGGTCACCGAGTGGATCGACGGCACGCCCCTGGCCGAACTCCTCGACCGCGAGGGCGCGTTCAACGTGGCGCGGGCGGCCCGGGTCGGCCTGGAACTGCTCGACGTGCTGCAGGCCGCGCACGACGAGGGCATCACGCACGGCGAGCTGAGCCCCGGCCAGGTCTTCGTCCGGGACAGCGGCCCGGTCGTGGTCGCCGGGTTCGGGCTGGCCGGCGCGACCCTAGTGCCACGGCTCGCGGCACCGTCGTACGCCTCGCCCGAACAGGCCCGCGACGAACGCATCGGACCGGCCGCCGACCTGTGGGCGCTGGGTGCGCTGCTGTACACGATGGTGGAGGGGCGGCCGCCGTTCCGCGACCGCGGCCGGCCCGACGCCACCCTGAAGGCCGTGGACCGGCTGCCGCTGCGCACTCCGTTGCGCACGGGCCCGCTCACCCAGGCCGTGCAGGGGCTGCTGCGGAAGAACTCGCGGGAGCGGCTGTCCCGGCCGGTGGTCAGGGAGGCCCTGATCCGGACCCTGGACGAGGACGCCGACGCCGACCGGGAGCCGGCCCCCGTGCCCCGGCTGCGCGCCGCGTACGCCGGTGTCCGCCTGGCCGGGCGGGAACCGGGCAGACGGATCCTGGCGGCCGGTACCGCGCTGGCCGTGGTCACCGTCGTCGCCGCCGTCCTCGCGGCCACCCACCAGCTGCCGAGCGTCGCCGGCGCGCAGGCACCGGCCCGGCCCACCGCCTCGGCCACCCCGTCCGGCCGGCACACCGCGGGCCCCGCGCCCTCCTCCCCGGCCCCGGTTCCGAGCGCCTCCCCCGCCCTGCCGGACGGCTACCACCGCTACACCGCCCCGGAGGGCTTCTCCGTCGCCCTGCCGGACGGCTGGCAGCGGCTGACCACCACCCGCGTCACCGGCGCCTACCGCGTCACCTTCGGCCGGGACGGCTCCTCCCCCACCCTCGCGGTGACCCACAGTGAGCACGTCGGCCTCGACGACCCCGTGGCCGTCTGGCGGGACGACGTCGAGCCCGGACTGCGGCGGCTGCCGGGCTACCAGCGCGTGGGCGCCGTCCGGGCCACCACGTACCAGGGGTACCAGGCCGCCGACCTGGAGTGGCTGGCGGGGACGGGGGACGCGCGGGTGCACACCTTCGGGCGTGGCTTGCTGACGGGCGACGGCGACGGCTTCTCGCTGCGCTTCACGACACCGGCCGCGACCTGGGGCGACGCCGCGAACCGGCTGGCGCTGAGGACGTTCCTGCAGACGTTCCGGGTGCCGCGGGCCTGACCCGCGCCGGTGGCTCGTTTTCGAGCCGTCACCCCGGGGACTCGCCACGTATGGTGCAAATCGGATACACGATGATGACCGAGCAGGCAGGTCCCCGGGACCTGGTGGACCATGTGGTGCGGGCCGAGGAGACCGGATTCGACTTCTCGGTGATCTCCGACCACTACTTTCCGTGGCTGCGCTCGCAGGGCCACTCCCCCTACGCGTGGAGCGTGCTGGGCGCCGCCGCCCAGGCCACCTCACGGATCCCGCTGATGACCTATGTGACCTGCCCCATCCTCCGCTACCACCCGGCGATCGTGGCGCAGCAGGCGGCCACGGTGCAGCTGCTGTCCGAGGGCAGGTTCCGGCTCGGGCTGGGGGCCGGCGAGAACCTGAACGAGCATGTGGTGGGCGGCGGCTGGCCTCCGGTGGACGTGCGCCACGAGATGCTCGAGGAGGCCGTCGGGATCATCCGCGCGCTGTTCGAGGGCGGCCATGTCACCCACCACGGGCCGCACTACGACGTGGAGTCGGCCCGGCTGTGGGATCTGCCGGACCGGCCGCCGCCGATCGGGATCGCCGTCTCCGGCGACCAGTCCTGCAGACTCGCCGGGCACCTCGCCGACCTGGTCATCGCGACCGAACCGGAGCCGGGGCTGCTGGAGGCCTTCGACCGGCACGGCGGCAGCGGCAAACCCCGGGTCGGCCAGCTGCCGGTGTGCTACGACCCCGACCGGGACACGGCCGTCAAGCGGGCCCACTCCCAGTTCCGCTGGTTCGGCCTCGGCTGGAAGGTGAACGCGGAACTGCCGCACCCCGACTCCTTCGAGGCCGCGACCCGGTTCGTGGACGAGGACGACATCGCCTCCGCGATCCCGTGCGGCGACGACCCGGACGCCTTCGTCGAGGCCGTACGCCCCTACGCCGACGCCGGGTTCGGGGAGATCGCACTCGTGCAGATCGGCGGCGACGCGCAGCCGGAGTTCCTGGACTGGTCGGCGAAGACCCTGCTGCCCGCGCTGCGGGAGGCCTTCGGCTGACCCGGCCACCGATAGGCTTTCCTGTCCGCCCCCGCTCCCGGGTGCGGTCCTCCACGCATCCCTGAGCATTCCTGCAGGAGAGTCATCCGTGACCCTGGTCATCGACCCGTCCGAGACGTCCGCCCCGGCGGGGACGTCCGCTCCGGCCGCCGCGCCGCTGTCCGACCTGGTGGCGCGTGACGCCCGTGAGTTCGGCGGCTACGCACGCACCGGAAGCTGGACCTTCGCCCTGATGGTGGCCCGCAGTGTGCGGCCGGGCGGACAGGCCGCCGGTGAGACGCCGAAGGTGTCCGCGAAGGAGTTCGCGCAGCTGGCCGACTGCTCCCCGGAGCGGGTCATGCGCTACTACAAGGCCTGGGACCGGGCCGCCGACGACGGGCTCGTGCCGCACTTCGAGGCCCTGCAGCCGGGCCAGGAGACCGAACTGCCGGACGCGGACGTGTGGATGAGCTACTACGTCTCCCGCAACAGCGCGACCTCCGAGCGCGGCACCGCGATCGCCGAGGCCGCCGAGGCCGAGGGCATCCGTCCCACCAAGGCGCTGGAGGTCGCGGAGAACCCGACCGCCCTGCGTGCCGCGATCCTCGCCGACCCCGCCACCGCCCGCACGGCCCGGGCCGCCCTGCTGGACCGGCTGCGGGAGGACCCCGAGCTGCAGGCGGAGCTGGCGCGCGACGTCGTACGGACCGACGACCTGAAGAAGGCCGTCGCGACCGAGAGCCGGGCCGCCGACCGGATCGGGTACGTCCGGCAGATCGCCGAGTCCGGGCAGATCAGGACGCCGGCCGGGCAGACCGTCGACGCTCCGGCCGAGCTGCGCGAGGAGGCCGAGCGCCATCTGTCGCTGATCGACGAGCTGGAGGACGGCGAGGACACCGGCGAGTGGGCCACCGATGCCTACGACACCATGAAGTCGCTCGTCGCGGAGGCGGTCGAGGCCGACCCAGGACTGCGCGTCCAGGAACGGCGGACGAAGTTCTACACCAGCCTGCAGAAGGCGACCAGGGCGTTCGAGGAGCTGACCTTCGACGACGCCCAGGACTTCTACGAGGACGACATGGTCCGGCGCCTGGAGGAACTCCAGCAGGCCATCGGCAGCTGCCTGGCCGCGCTGCGCGGAGCCGGCGGGAATCCGTCGCAGGGTTGAGCATCCCGGGCGTCGCGGGGGTACTAGAGGGTCCTGAGCCGATCGTCGCCGGAGGCCCTCGCGTGACCGCGTTCGTGCACAAGACCCTCGTGGTGCAACTCCACTCGGAAGGCACCGGCCGGTGCCCCGTGCTGGCCCATCTCCGTTACGACGCCGACGACCCGTTCGCCGTCACCGCCGTCTTCGGCCACGACGGCCGGGTGCTGGCCTGCTGGCGACTGGACCGGCAGATGCTCTCCGAGGGGCTGGCGCGGGCCGTCGGCGTCGGGGACGTACGGCTGCGGCCGGCCGCGACCGGTGCGTGGCACGAGCTGCGCATGGAGTTCCTCGGGGACGTGCGCCCGGACGGTGGCCGGCAGCAAGCGGTGGTGTTCGCCTGGGCGCCCGCGGTCGCCGCGTTCCTGCGGGAGACCCACCGGATCGTGCCGCCGGGTCAGGAACGCGCCCCCGTCGACGAACTGTTGGCCGAGATCCTCTCCGCGGGCTGAAGATCACGGGCCGGCGGCCGCACACGCGTGCGGTTCCCCGTCGCGGCGTACCGGCCGGGCCGGCCGGGGACACCTGGGGGGGTCACGACCCGGCCGTACGTCCGCCCCCGGCGCCGGGCGGGCGCGCCTCCTCGTCCTCGGACCGGGACTCGTGCAGGCGCCGGGCCCACAGGGGCAGGCCGAGCCACCACAGCAGGTACCAGACGACGACCGCCGCCACCAGCGCCGGCACATAGGTGCCGTGCGTGGCCACCCGGAGGATCAGCAGCAGAGCCGAGGTCATCGTGGCGAGCAGCAGGACCAGGCCCACCAGGGTCATCCGGGACGCCAGCCGCACCGCCTGCGGCTTGACCCGGCGGCCCGAGACGAGGCGGTGCAGGGAGACCGGTCCGACGAGGGCCCCGGTGGTGCAGGCGCCCAGGACGACGGTCACGATGTAGATGACCTGGTTGGCGTGTGACAGCGTGGCGTACTTGGGCTGGAAGGCGACGGTGAGCAGGAAGCCGAACAGGATCTGCACGCCCGTCTGGGCGACGCGGACCTCCTGGATGAGCTCCACCCACATCCGGTCGGCCCGCTCCTCCTCGGTCTCGTTCCGGCCCCTGCGCCGTCCGTCCGCCGTCATGCGGTGCGTGTAACCGTCCGGCCGTTCGTTCAAACGGTGCCTACCAGCGATGCTCGACCTGGTCCTTGATCCGCCGCTCGTACAGCTCACGGATCGCGGTGAACGTCTCCTCGGGCAGCGGCGGCAGCTTGGCGGCGGCCGCGTTCGCACGGGCCTGCTCCGGGTTGCGGGCGCCGGGGATCACCGTGGTCACACCATCCTGCGCGATGATCCAGCGCAGCGCCAGCTGGGCCGGGGTGTACCCCTCGGGGGCGAGCGCGGCGAACTCGGCAGCGGCCTCGACACCGGTCTCGTAGTCGACGCCGGAGAAGGTCTCGCCCTGGTCGAAGGCCTCGCCGTGCCGGTTGAAGGTGCGGTGGTCGTCGGCTGCGAAGACCGTGTCCTTGGTGTACTTGCCGGACAGCAGGCCGGAGGCGAGGGGCACGCGCGCGATGACGCCGACGCCGGCCTCGCGGGCCGCGGGGAGCACCTCGTACAGGGGTTTCATGCGGAAGGGGTTGAGGATGATCTGCACGCTCGCCACGTTCGGCCGGGCGATCGCGGTCAGCGCCTCGGCGCAGGTCTCCACGCTCACGCCGTACGCCGCGACGCGCTCCTCCTCGACCAGGGTGTCCAGGGCGTCGAACACCGCGTCCGTGGAGTAGACGGGCGTCGGCGGGCAGTGCAGCTGGACCAGGTCGAGGCGGTCGACCCCGAGGTTGCGGCGGGAGCGGTCGTTCCAGGTACGGAAGTTGTCCAGGACGTAGTTCCCGGGGATCTGCTCGACGCGGCGGCCCATCTTGGTCGCCACGAGCACGTGCAGGTCGGGGCGGGTGCGCAGGAAGGTGCCGATGGTCTCCTCGCTGCGTCCGTCGCCGTAGACGTCGGCCGTGTCGAAGAAGGTGACCCCCGACTCCGCGGCGGCCTCCAGGACGGACTCCGCCTCCTTGGCGTCCACGTCACCCCAGTCGGCGCCCAGCTGCCATGTGCCGAGACCGACCACCGATGCCCACTGACCCGACCTGCCGATTACGCGTTCGTCCATGGCGCCAGTGTGTCATCCGGCACCTGGGCTCGCGGAACGAGCCGCTCCGGCTGGTGAACTGTGTCCGTGTCCCCCACACGGGTGAGAGGGGCCGGCGGAACACCGCGGGCCGCAGGGCGGTGCCTAGCCTGACCATGTGATCGATCGTTCTGCGGACAACTTTCCTTCCTCTGACGGTGGTTGGGATCGCCTCAGCCGGCGCGGTCTGCTGCGCGGCGCCGCCGCGCTGGCCGCCGTACCGGTGCTGATCGCCGCGGATCCGGCGGTGGCAGCGGCCGAACTCCCGGACTTTCCGCCGCAGGTGGCGCTCTACCGCTCGGCGTACCGCAACTGGGTGGGCGAGATCACCGCCGACGGTCTGTGGGCCTGTGCGCCGAACGGACCGGAGGAGGTGCTCGCCGTGGTGAACTGGGCCTGGCGCAGCGGCCGGCGGGTCCGCGCGCGGGGCTGTTCCCACGGCTGGTCACCGCTCACGATCACCGAGGGAACGCGGGCGGACGCCCGAGTGCTGCTGGTCGACACGACCCGGCATCTGACCGCGTTGACGCTGGAGTCGGGATCGGCGGTCCGGGCCGGCACCGGGGTCACGCTGGAGGCGCTGCTGACCTTTCTGGAGGGGCACGGTCTCGGCCTGACCGCGACGCCCGCACCGGGCGACCTCACCCTGGGCGGTGCCCTGGCGATCGACGCGCACGGCACCGCCGTACCGGCCGCCGGCGAACGCCCGGCGCCGGGGACCATGTACGGCTCGCTCAGCAATCGCGTCCTGGAGCTGACGGCCGTGGTGTGGGACGCGGACCGCGGGGCGTACGTGCTGCGGACGTTCCGCCGTGCGGAGGCGGACTGTGCCGCGCTGCTCACCCATCTCGGGCGGGCCTTCGTCACGGAGGTGGTGCTGCGGGTCGGTCCGGACTCACCCCTGCGGTGCGTCAGCCGTACGGACGTCCCGGCCCGCGAACTGTTCGCGGCGCCCGGCTCCGGTGGGCGCACCCTGGCGAGCCTTCTGCGGCGCTCGGGCCGCGTCGAGGCGATCTGGTTCGCCTTCACCGAGTTTCCGTGGCTGAAGGAGTGGAGCGTCGCGCCGGTGCGGCCGGCCGGTTCCCGGCACGTCACCTCGCCGTACAACTACCCGTTCTCCGACAGCGTGCCGACGCCGGTGGCCGATCTGGTGGGGCGGCTGGTGGCGGGCGCGGCCTGGTACCTGGCGCCGGAGCTGGGCGCCGCGCAGCTCACCGCGGCTTCGCTGGGGCTTGCGGCCACGGACTCCGCCGACCTGTGGGGGCCGTCGAAGAACACGTTGCTGTACCTCCGGCCGACCACGCTCCGGGTGACCGCGAACGGGTACGCGGTGCACACCTCGCGGGCCGGAGTGCAGCGGGTGGTGCACGAGTTCACACGGTTCTACCGGGAGCGGCTGGCCGCGTACGCGGCACGGGGCCGTTTCCCGGTCAATGGTTCGGTGGAGATCCGGGTGACCGGTCTCGACGACCCGGCCGAGACCGGTGTGCCCGGCGCCCGGGTCCCGCTGCTGTCCGCGCTGCGGCCGGTGGTGGACCGTCCCGAGTGGGACACCGCGGTCTGGCTGGACGTGCTGACCCTGCCCGGCACGCCGCACGCCGAGGAGTTCCTGCGCGAGCTGGAGCGGTTCCTGCTGCGCACCTACGACGGCGGCTCGGCCCTCGCCCGCGTGGAGTGGTCCAAGGGCTGGGGGTACACGACGCAGGCCGCCTGGAGCGACGCCGAGGTACTGGACAGGGCCGTGCCCGGCAGCTTCGGGCCCCAGGTGTGGGCTCAGGCGCTCGGGACCCTCGACCGCCTGGACCCGCACCGGGTGTTCGGCAACGCCTTCCTGGACCGGCTGCTGCGCTGACCGGTACGTGAACATGTGGGTCGCGTAGCCGCAGGCCATGACGGCGGCGCCGGCGCGCGGGGCTCAGTCGAGGTTCTTCTCCAGCGCCGCCAGATAGTTGTGCATGAAGTGGTCGCGGATGCCGTCGGAGGCGGGTGCGAAGGCGTCGGCCGTCAGTCCGGTGGCCCGGTCGGTGAGCACCGAAAGCATCGGCATGCTCTCGTGCAGCCGGCCGTGCGAGTCGATGTAGCGCAGGGCTCGGACATGGGTGAAGACGGGCTCGGGCGGCAGCTGGGGAACGATGTCGTTGTTGTTGACGAAGCGGTACATGCGGCCGCCGAATCCCTTGTGGAAGGCCTCGGCGAGCAGTCGGTCGCAGGTGCGCGGCTGGCCGTAGGTGTACACGCCGTCCGCGGCCAGGTACGGGTCCTCCAGGTACATCCGGGCGCCGGCCAGCATCGCGAGGGCGCCGCCCAGGCTGTGCCCGGTGAAGTACACGCTCTGCCCGTCGGTGCGCAGTTCGGCGAGGGTTTGGTGAACGGCCGGGTAGACCGATTCCAGGGCCTGTGCGAATCCGTGGTGGACGTAGCCGTTGCCGCCGGGACCGGGCCTCGGCGGGGTGCTGGCGTCGGTGAGCCAGTCCTTGATCTGGGCGGGTTCGGTGCCGCGGAACGCGGTGACGATCATCCGCGCGCCGGCCACAGTGTACGCCTGCGTGTCCTGCAGCGGGAAGGGCGGGGTGAACCGGGTCTCGTGGTGGCGCACCTGGTCGAAGCCCCACTGGGCGGCCTGGTCCTCGATGACGGTGCGGTCCTTGTAGGCCAGGTCGGCCGCGCGGGCCAGCCAGTAGGCGCGTTGCGGGCTGTAACCGGACGAGGTCTGGTCGAACGGGACGGACACGGCCATGGGCAGGACTCCTCGGGTGGGGGGAAGCCGGGGTGGGGAACCGGGGTGGCGGGGCGCGGCGGCACGGGCGGGAACGCCCGGACCCGCCTCCTCACCCAGCGTGTCCGGATGGCACCGCAGGGTAGCAGGGTCGGCAGGCCGCCCGATCGCGTCACTTTGGCGTGGTGAGCCGGGCCACTCGGACGGACGGCGGACGGGAAGGTACACCGGCAACGCGGTCGGCGCGGCAAGGAATTCCCCGTTCCGGGGCAGGTGGCCCACCGATCACGGCAAGATCATCTTGGTTCAACCCTGTACGACATGTGGCCAATTGTCCGGATCACGGCCAACCGGTTCCGGGTGATTTCCTCCTGCCCCCGAGCCCCCGATAGGCATGCGTCGTCACCACCGGAACCCCTCCAGGAGGACCCGTATGCCCGACATCACCCGGCGCCGCGCGCTCACCGCGACGGCGGCCCTCGCCGCGACGGCCACCGTCACCGCCCTCGTGGCACCCGCCGCCTCGGCCGCCGGCCACGGCCACCCCATGCCCATGCCGAAGCCGCAGAGCTTCGACGAGGTCTACAAGGGCCGCCGGATACAGGGCCGGCCGATGACGACGGCCCCCGGCGGCCACCACCACGAACACGGCGGCGACTACCAGGTGTTGATCGACGGCGTACCACTGCATGTGATGCGCAACGCCGACGGCAGCTGGATCAGCATCGTCAGCCACTACGACCCCGTGTCCACCCCGCGCGCCGCCGCACGGGCCGCGGTGGACGAGCTGCAGGGTGCCCCACTGCTGCCCTTCCCCGCCAACTGACCGCCCCCGCAAGGAATTCCGGAGCATCCCGCACCATGACCGTACGCAAGAACCAGGCCACCCTGACCGCCGACGAGAAGAAGCGGTTCGTGTCCGCGGTCCTCGAACTCAAGCGCAACGGGCGCTACGACGAGTTCGTCCGCACGCACAACGCGTTCATCATGTCGGACACCGACACCGGCGAGCGCACCGGCCACCGCTCACCGTCGTTCCTGCCCTGGCACCGCAGATTCCTGCTCGACTTCGAGCAGGCGCTGCAGTCGGTGGACTCCTCGGTCGCGCTGCCGTACTGGGACTGGAGCACCGACCGCACGGTCCGGGCCTCGCTGTGGGCGCCGGACTTCCTCGGCGGCACCGGGCGCAGCACGGACGGCCGGGTGATGGACGGTCCGTTCGCCGCGTCGGCCGGCGACTGGCCGATGAACATACGCGTCGACGGCCGTACGTTCCTGCGCCGCTCGCTGGGCACGGCCGTGCGGGAGCTGCCGACGCCCGCCGAGGTGGAGTCGGTGCTGTCGATACCGACGTACGACGCGGCGCCGTACAACAGCGCCTCGGACGGCTTCCGCAACAACCTGGAGGGATGGCGCGGGGTCAATCTGCACAACCGGGTCCACGTCTGGGTCGGCGGCCAGATGGCCACCGGGGTCTCCCCCAACGACCCGGTGTTCTGGCTGCACCACGCCTACGTCGACAAACTGTGGGCCGAGTGGCAGCAGCGGCATCCGGAAGCCGGGTACGTGCCGGTGGGCGGCACGCCGGACGTCGTGGACCTGGACGAGACGATGAAGCCGTGGAACGACGTGCGTCCGGCGGACCTGCTCGACCACACGAGGTTCTACACCTTCGACAGCTGATCGGGCCCCGCCGGGCTCAGGCCTCGGCGGTGCGGCACTCCGGGTGGCCCCAGCCCTGCGCGTTCTTGGCGATGGACTCGCCGGCCGCGTAGGAGCGGCCGCACAGGCAGCGGCCGGGGAACTTCGCCTTGATGGTGCGCGACGAGGACGCTCCGCCGCCGGTGCGGCGGGGCGCCTTCCGGCGCAGCGCGGCCGTCTTCGGGGTGTCGGGCGAGGGCGGCGGCTCCGGGGAGCCGCGCCCGCTGCCCGCCGCCTCCTGCACGGAGGCGGCCTGGCTGGCGGCGCGGTCGGCGAAGTCGTTCAGCGGGTCGCCGTCGACCTGGTGGGCCGGGACGTAGCGGAACTCGACCGTGCGGCCGTCGAGGAGCGCGTCGATGCGCACGACCAGGTCCTGGTTGGCGACGGGCTTGCCGGCCGCGGTCTTCCAGCCGTTGCGCTTCCAGCCGGGCAGCCAGGTGGTGACGGCCTTCATCGCGTACTGGGAGTCCATGCGGATCTCCAGCGGCACCTCCGGCTCCACGGCCGTGAGCAGCCGCTCCAGTGCGGTGAGTTCGGCGACGTTGTTGGTGGCCCGACCGAGCGGGCCGGCCTCCCAGCGGGCGGGGGTCCGCTCGTCGCCGTCCGAGACCACCCACGCCCATCCGGCCGGTCCGGGGTTTCCCTTCGAAGCCCCGTCGCACGCGGCCACCACACGTTCACGCATACGCACGATCATGCCATGGCCGCGCCGGACCCCGCCGCGGACGGGTCAAGCGTCCTTGACCTTGGGCATCTCGCCCTCCGTGGTCGCGATGTCGATCACGGAGAAGTTCGCCCCCTGCGGGTCGCTGAGCGCCGCGAAACGGCCGAAGGGGCTGCTCATCGGCCCGAACCGGAGGACCCCGCCGAGCCTGGTGGCGCGAGTCACGGCCTCGTCGCAGTCGTCGACGGTGAAGTAGACGTTGATGTACGAGGGCACCTCGGGCGGGAAGTCGTCGGTCATCCGCATCCGGCCGAGGACGGTGTCCTCGCCCACGTCGAACATCCGGAAGTCCACCGCGTCGTCCACGATGTCCTTCATCCGGTACGGGAACACGGCGGCCAGGAAGGCGTCGGCCTTCTCGGGCTCACGGGTGAAGACCTCGGCCCAGCAGTAGGCGCCGGGGGTCGCCGTCGCCTCGAAGCCCTCGTGGCTGCCGGCCTGCCAGACGCCGAAGACGGCCCCGCTGGGCTCGCGGGCCAGACACATCGTGCCGAAGTCGCCGACCTGCATCGGCTCCATCAGCACCTCGCCGCCGTTCTCCCGGATCCTCTCCGCGGTGGCGGCGGCATCCGGCGAGGCGAAGTACAGGCACCACTGCGACTGGCCCTCCTGGCCGGGCATGGGCGGGACCACGGCCGCCACCGCCTTGCCGTCCGCGTAGGCCTGCGTGTAGTTGCCGTACTCCGACGACGACTCGCCGAAGGTCCAGCCGAGGACGTCGCCGTAGAACCGCTTGGCTCCCTCGACGTCGCTGAACATCGCATCGGCCCAACAGGGCGTTCCCTCGGGTTGCACGGCCATGCTCGCGGCCCTCCTGGTCTCAAGTCCCGTACGGATGGTCCCCCGCCTTTGAGGAGTACGTCCCGAAGCTCACGCTAGCCATCCCGCCCTCTGCCCGCGCGCCGAACCGGGGAGCCGCCCGGACAATGGGAGCGGAGGCGACGGTGCGATGACGACGGGCACGATGCGGGCGTGGTCGGTGGTACGGCCGGGGCCGCTCGACGGGCATCCGCTGCGGGCGACGGAGCGGCCCGTGCCGGTGCCGGGGGCGGACGAGCTGCTGGTGCGGGTGCGGGCCTGCGGGGTGTGCCGGACCGATCTGCATGTCGCCGAGGGCGATCTTCCGGTGCACCGGGCCGGGGTCACCCCCGGCCACGAGGTGGTCGGCGAGGTCGTGGGGGCCGGGGCCTCGGTGCGGGGCTTCGCGGTGGGCGACCGGGTCGGCGTGGCCTGGCTACGGCGCACCGACGGGGTGTGCGCCTACTGCGCTCGGGGCGCCGAGAACCTGTGCCCGGGCTCGGAGTACACCGGCTGGGACGCCGACGGCGGATACGCCGAGTACACGACCGTGCCGGCCGGGTTCGCCTACCGGCTGCCCGGCACCCTGGACGACGTGGCGGCGGCGCCGCTGCTGTGCGCGGGGATCATCGGGTTCCGTGCGCTGCGGCGGACCGGACTGCCCGAGGGCGGGCGGCTCGGCCTGTACGGCTTCGGGGGCAGCGCCCATCTGTGCGCGCAGGTGGCGCTCGCAGAGGGTGCCACCGTGCATGTGATCACCCGGGAGCCGGCCGCCCGCAGGCTGGCCCTGGAGCTGGGCGCGGCCTCCGCGCGGGACCTGCACGAGCCTCCGCCGGAGCCGCTGGAGGGCGCGATCCTGTTCGCCCCGGCCGGCGAGCTGGTCCCGGTGGCACTCCGCGCCCTCGACCGGGGCGGCGTGCTGGCCCTCGCCGGGATCCACCTGAGCGACGTACCGCCGCTGCACTACGCGACCGAGCTGTTCTACGAGAAGGAGCTGCGCAGCGTCACCTCCAACACCCGTGCGGACGGCCGGGAGTTCCTCGCCCTGGCCGCCCGGCACGGTGTCCGCGCCACCACGCACGCCTATCCGCTGTCGCAGGCTCCTCGGGCACTCGCCGACCTCAAGGCCGGCCGGTTCGACGGGGCGGCGGTCCTGGTCAACGACCTGTCCTGAGCGCCCGGGGCGCACCACACCGGCGCACGGGGGCACCGGCAGCGGGCGCAGTGCACCGGCGCCCGAACACACCGTTTGCCGGTCGTGCCCCGATCAGCAGGTTTACGCACCCGAGCGCCGGGTTCCGCCCCCTTCGCGCTGTATCGGGCACCTCATGAGGACTGTTTGGCTTGTCCCGGGTGCAGGATCACCACGCTCACCACCCGGCGATCCGGCCACCCCTGTTCGCACACAGCTCCGCTGGAGGGAATGTGACCACACCGGACAGCGCCACCGGTCCCGCCGTCGACGAACCCGTCCCCGATCCCGCGGCCGACGGGCAGCTCACCAGCCTGAGCACCCGGGCGGCACGCCAGCTCAGCACGACCACCAAGTCCGAACCGCAGATGCAGGCCATCACCTCGCGATGGCTGCTGAAGACCCTGCCGTGGGTGGACGTCAAGGGCGGCACCTACCGGGTCAACCGCCGCCTGACACTGCGCACGGGGCGCGGCCGGGTGCACTTCGAGCAGAACGGCGCCGACGACATCCGGGTCATCCCGGAGACGCTGACCGAGCTGCCGATCCTGCGCGGCTACCCCGACGGCGAGGTGCTGCGGGAGATCGCCGGCCGGTTCCAGCCCCGGGAGGTGCGCGCCGGGCAGGTGCTGTTCGAGGCCGGCCAGCCCGTGACCGAGGCCTATCTGGTCGTGCACGGCCGGTTCACCCGCTACACCGCCGGCAAGTACGGCGAGGAGGAGATCACCGGGGTCGTCACGGACGGCGACCAGATGGGCGACGAGGCGGTCGGGCAGTCCGATCCGCTGTGGCTGTCCTCGGTGCGGGCCGAGACCGCGGGGGTGGTGCTCGCGCTGCCCTGGGCCGTCGTGCAGGAGTTCACCGAGCGGGTGCCGTCCCTCGCCGCGCATCTGCAGGCCTATGTCGAACGGCAGCGGCGGCCGATGAACCGCAAGGGCGAGGCCGAGGTGCCGGTGCAGGCCGGCCATGTCGGCGAACCCACGCTGCAGGGCGGCTTCGTGGACTACGAACTCGCCCCGCGTGAATACGAGTTGTCCCTCACCCAGACCGTGCTGCGGGTGCACACCCGGGTCGCCGACCTCTACAACCACCCGATGGACCAGACCCAGCAGCAGCTCAGGCTCACGGTCGAGGAGATCCGCGAGCGCCAGGAGTGGGAGCTGGTCAACAACCGGGAGTTCGGGCTGCTGCACAACGTCGACTACGGCCAGCGGATCAGCACCCTCTCCGGCCCGCCGACCCCGGACGACATGGACGAACTGCTCTCCATGCGGCGCAAGACGAAGGTCTTCCTCGCCCATCCCAAGGCGATCGCGGCGTTCTTCCGACAATGCAACCGGCGTGGCCTGGTTCCGGGCACCGTGAGCGTCGACGGCCACGAGGTACCGGCGTGGCGCGGGGTGCCGATCTTCCCTTGTGGCAAGATCCCGATCACCGACGACCACACCAGCAGCATCATCGCCCTGCGCACCGGCGAGGCCGACCAGGGTGTCATCGGCCTGTACCAGACGGGCATCCCGGAGGAGCACCAGCCGGGCCTGAACGTCCGGTTCATGGGCATCGACGCTGCCGCGATCGTCAACTACCTGGTGACCGCCTACTACTCGCTGGCCATTCTCGTGCCCGACGCGGCCGGGATCCTGGAGAACGTCCAGATCGGCCGGCTCCCCGAGTGACCGCCTGGAGCACCCCATGACCACACCCACGACCGCCTACCGGCTGCCCGGCCCCCCGAACCTGGCCCAGAGCCTGCGGGCCAGGCGCACCGGAGCCATCCCCGGCCTGCTGTACCGGCCCGCGGTTCCCGCCGACCCGGACAAGGCGGCCGAGATCGACGGCCGTCTGGAGACCTGGGCCCGGGACCTGGACCTGTTTCCCGCAGCCTGGAACGGCGACTTCTCCGGCTTCCAGTTCGGCCGGGCCGTCGCCCTCCAGCATCCGGGCGGCCTCGACCTGGACCGGCTCACCGCCGCCGGGAAACTGCTGCTGGCCGAGAACATCGTCGACTCCTGCTACTGCGAGGAGGACGAGGGCAGGGGCGGATCGCGGCGCGGTCTGGGCGGCCCGCTGATCATCGCGCAGTCGGCGCTCGACCCCTACCACGGCATCCCGGAGGTGGAGGCGGAGTGGCGGCAGGGCATCCAGGCCGACGGTCCGCTGCGCTCGTACCACTTCGCCCTCGAGGACTACGCGACCTTCGCCACCCCCAGCCAGACCGACCGGTTCGTGCACGACATCGCCCGGCTGCACCTGGGGTATCTGGCCGAGGCCGCCTGGATGGAGACCAAGTACGTGCCGCGGGTCTGGGAGTACCTGGTGATGCGGCAGTTCAACAACTTCCGGCCGTGTCTGTCGCTCGTCGACGCCGTGGACGGCTACGAACTGCCCGAGCAGGTCTACGCCCGCCCCGAGATCCAGCGGATCACCGCCCTGGCGTGCAACGCCACCACGATCGTCAACGACCTGTACTCCTTCACCAAGGAACTGGCCAGCGACCCCGACCATCTGAACCTGCCGCAGGTCGTCGCCGCCAACGAGCGGTGCGGGCTGAAGGCCGCCTATCTGAAGTCCGTGGAGATCCACAACGGGATCATGAGGGCCTTCGAGGAGGAGTCGGCCGAGCTGTCCGCCACCTCGCCCCTCGTGGAGCGCTACGCCCGGGGGCTCGCCGCCTGGGTGTCCGGCAACCACGAGTGGCACGCCACCAACACCCACCGCTACCACCTGCCCGACTACTGGTAGACCCCCCGATCCAGCACAAGAACCAACTGAAATACCGTCACATGTGCTCAGAGGAGTTCTCGTTGACCACTGCCCCCGTTGCCCGGACCACGCCCGTTCCGCTCCCGACCCAGTCCACCTACCAGCATCGCGTCGCGGAGTACTGGAACGCCGAGGAGAACCCGGTCAACCTCGAACTCGGCAAGATCGACGACCTGTACCACCACCACTACGGCATCGGAGCGGCCGACCGGTCGGTGCTCGACGAGCCCGATCCGGAGCGGCGCCGGGCGCGCGTCACCGCCGAACTGCACCGCCTGGAACACGCCCAGGCGGAGATGCTCGCCTCGCACCTCGGTCCGCTGACCCCCGCCGACCGGGTCTTCGACGCCGGCTGCGGCCGGGGCGGCGGCAGCGTCGTGGCGCATCTGCGCTACGGCTGCCAGGCCGACGGCGTCACCATCTCCACGAAACAGGCCGAGTTCGCGAACGAGCAGGCCCGCGCCCGGGGCATCGACGACAAGGTGCGCTACCACCACCGCAACATGCTCGACACCGGCTTCCAGACCGGCGCGTACGCGGCCTCGTGGAACAACGAGTCCACCATGTACGTCGAGCTGGACCTGCTGTTCGCCGAGCACGCCCGGCTGCTGCGCCGCGGCGGACGCTATGTGGTGATCACGGGCTGCTACAACGACACCTACGGGCAGGCCTCGCGCGAGGTGTCGCTGATCAACGCCCACTACATCTGCGACATCCACCCGCGCTCGGAGTACTTCAAGGCGATGGCCCGCAACCGGCTGGTGCCGGTCCACGTCGAGGACCTGACCGAGGCAGCGATCCCCTACTGGGAGCTGCGCAGGGAGGCCGACCACCTGGTGACGGGCATCGAGGACACGTTCCTGGACGCCTATCGCAACGGCAGCTTCCAGTACCTGCTGATCGCGGCCGACCGGGTCTGAGGCCGGAAAGGCGGCACGGGGGAGCTTCCGTGGACGGCGAGGGCGCCGAGGCGCACGCGGTCGAGGCCGGCCTCGACGCCCCGCCGGTCCGGACTCAGTCCTCCGCGTAGGCCTTCTCCAGCGCGGCGACGTCCAGCTTGCCCATGGCCAACATGGCCTTCATGGTGCGGGCCGCCTTCTCCTGGTCCGGGTCGCCGAGCAGATCGGGCATCCGGTCGTAGACGACCTGCCAGGAGACGCCGTACCTGTCCTTGAGCCAGCCGCAGGGGCCGCCCTCGCCGCCGCCCTCGGTGAGCCTGGTCCAGTAGTAGTCGATCTCGTCCTGGTCGGCACACATGATCTGGAAGGAGATGGCCTCGTTGAACGTGAACTGGGGGCCTCCGTTGAGGGCGACGAACTTCTGGCCGTTGGCCGTGAACTCGACGACCAGCACGGAGCCGGCCGGGCCGGGACCGGCCTCGGTGTAGCGGCCGATGCGGCCGATGCTCGAGTTCTTGAAGACCGACACGTAGAACTCGGCGGCCTCCTCGGCCTGGCCGTCGAACCACAGACACGTCACGAATCCGTCGGTGGTCATGAGTACCTCCTGGGTGGGGAACGCGGTCATCGGTGTCGACCGGTCCTCGCGCCGAAACTCATCGCTCCGGCCGCCGGACGATCCGGACGGGTGAGGAGCACCCCCGTCCGGCGTCCCGGTGGTGGCCTCCGGACGCGCACGCCCTGTCAGGCGGCCAGGCAGAGGCCGTGGTAGGAGCGGTACGGCGTGGCCGTCGGCCGGTGCTGGGCGCCTGTGCGCCGGGTCAGCTCTCCGTGTGCCAGGGAGAGCAGGTCGCCGAGGCCCAGGCCGAGAGCGTGCGCCGCGGCCGCGAGGACCTCCGAGGAGGCCTCCTTGCGGCCGCGTTCGATCTCGGACAGGTAGGGCAGCGAGATCCTGGCCGCGTCGGCCACCTCCTTGAGGGTGCGGTCCTGCGCCCGCCGCTCACGGCGCAGCACCTGGCCGACCAGGTCGCGCCACAGGGGCTCCTTGTCCGCCGTGGGCTCGGGCGTCGCGGGGCGGGCCGGCGCCGGTCGCAGGGGGATCACTCGGGCTTCGTCGCTCACCTGGTTGCTCACCCCCGTCAGCCTAGGAGCCGTGAGCCGTGGGACAAGAGCCCGGCATTGCGCCCTGAGGGAAAACGGACTCCCGGGCGGGCACCGGCCGTTTCGCCGATGCGGCGTCGGCGCGTGCATGCACGGCGTCACCGGGGGTACTCGCCCGGTGAGCGCAACCCGCTGGTACGCATGAAACAGCAGGTTATGGGTAAAGCGGACAAACGTGACTTTCGTGGGAGAGGCAATGAACATCGCCGGGATCCGGTCGAAAGCAGAGGTCACCGAGAGGACCGAGCAGGACGGAACGGGCGAGGTACCGGTATCACTGCCTGGCATCGCGGACCCGGCGTCCGTCGCACCGCGCGACGCACGGGAGCTGTCCCGTCAGTTCTTCCGCCGGCTCGCCGAGCTGGACGAGGGCACGCACGAGTACCAGTACGCGCGCAACACCCTCATCGAGATGAACATGTCCCTGGTGCGCTTCGCGGCCGGCCGGTTCCGCAACCGCGGCGACGACATGGAGGACATCGTCCAGACCGGCATGATCGGCCTGATCAAGGCCATCGACCGGTTCGAGCTGGCCCGTGAGGTGGAGTTCACGTCCTTCGCACTGCCGTACATCGTCGGTGAGATCAAGAGGTTCTTCCGGGACACGACATGGGCGGTGCACGTGCCGCGCCGGCTCCAGGAGCTGCGGGTGGAGCTGGCCAAGGCCCGCGAGGAGCTGTCCAGCCGACTGGACCGGGACCCGACGGTGGCCGAGCTGGCGACCCTGATGAACATCTCCGAGGACGAGGTGGTCGAGGCCCAGCTCGCCTCCAACGGGTACAACTCCGCCTCCCTGGACGCCGCGCTCACCGGCGACGGGTCGGAGGACGGCGAGGCGGTGCTCGCCGACTTCATCGGCGTGGAGGAGGAGGGGCTGCGGCTCGTGGAGGACTTCCACGCGCTCGCCCCGCTGATGGCGGAGCTCAGCGAGCGGGACCGGCGGATCATCCATCTGCGGTTCGTCGAGGAGGCCACCCAGGCGGAGATCGGGGAACGGCTCGGCTGCTCCCAGATGCATGTGTCCCGGCTGATCAAGCGGATCATCACGCGGCTGCGCCAGGGGATGCTCGGCGAACTCGACCGCGCCTGAGACGGGCCGGAGACGGCCGCGCGGCGGCGCGTCCGCCGGCTCAGCGGGTCAGTTCGAAGCGGGCCCGCACCATCTTGCCCACCGGCACGCGCTCCGCGCTGACCTCCGAGGCCAGGGCGTACACGATCTCCATGCCGTGCCGTCCGACGCGTTCGGGGTTCCTCGGGAAGCGGCGGGGCAGGGCGGAGCTGCTGTCGTACACGCACACCGTGACGGCGCTGTCCGTGCCTTCCAGTTCCAGGATGTACGGGCCGTTGCTGTGCTGGTCGGCGTTGGTGACGAGCTCGCTCACGAGCAGCAGCAGCTCGCCGTCGGCGCGGCGGTCGGCGATCGCGCACCACTCGGTGCGCAGCTGCTCCAGGAAGTGGGCGGCGAAAGCGCGCGCCTCGGCGATGCAACCGGGTTCCCCGGTGTAGTGCGCCGCTCGCCGCAGCGGCTCCACGGGTACGTCGAAACCAGTCGGTATCACTGCTCCGCCCAGGTGCTTGGTCATGCTGTCTCTCTCGGAAAACCCGGCCCGGCCGGTCGCCTGTTGCACCTGTCCTCGTACCCCGTGCCGGGCCCGGCAGTCCCCCGGGCGCCGACCGGGCACAGTGGCGATGCTCACGCCGGAGGCGAGCCCTGCGGCTGCTGCTGAGTGGGTGCGATCCCCGACCCGCCGGGCGTCTCCGGGGTCGCCGGGCCCGGAGCGGAACTCGCCGAGGGGGGCGGAGCGAAGCTGGTCGTCTGCTGCTGCGACGTCTTCTCGCTCGAGGTCTGGGCCGACGGCGCGCCCGCGGACGGCGACACCGGCCGGGCCGAGGACGGCGGGGCGGAGGACGACCCGGCCGAAGCCGGCTTCGACTCCGACGACTTCGACTCCGACGGTGAGGACGGCGGCGACTTCGACGACGGCGACTTCGACTCCGACGGTGACGACGGCGGCGGCTTCGACTCCGATGACTTCGACTCCGACGGTGACGACGACGAGGGAGCGGACGAGGAGGACGAGGGGGACTTCGACGGCGACGAGGAGGACGGCGGTGACGAACTCGACGACGGCGAGGACGAAGGCGAAGAGGACGGGGCCGACTTCGACGGCGACGGGGAGGACGACGAACTCGGCGAGATGGTGACCGAGATCGACGGGCTCGGCCTGCCGGACGTGGGCGGGCACGTCGCACCCGGCGGGCACGGCCGCTGCGGCGGGTTCCAGGGGTGCGGGAACTTCGGCGGCCTGGCGTGCTGGTCGTGCCGGCAGTGCTGGTCACCGCGCTGACGGTGGATCCAGTCGGCGTGGTGGCTGTCGTAGAGCACGAAGACGTTGACCGGCCTCGGCGCGGGCGTCACCACGACCACGTTCGAGGGCCGGTACGACGACCACGGGCTGCCCACCAGCTTCGGCGTGGCCTTCTGCGCGACCGGCGGGGTCAACGGGTTGCCGCAGGCACAGCGCACCCGGGGCACACCCTGGCCGTCCACCAGCACGGCGGTGCCGGCCTGGAGCACCGACTGGTAGGCGGTGGCGACGCCGTTGCGGTAGCCGTGGTTGGTGACCCGGGTGTCGACGCGCAGCTGAACCGGGGTCAGCGAGCGCAGATAGGCGGGCACGCCGGAGGGCTGGACACCGACCACGGAGGCGAAGGCCTTCTCCTTGCCCGGGTCGCTCTGGAAGAACTTGATCTGCTGCTCGACGTCGCAGGCGGGAGTGCGGTTGGTGCCGCCGTACAGGCCGGGCGCTCCGCCCTCGACTCCCTGCACCGCGTTGGCCGTACCGGGCGGCGCGGCGGACGCGGAGGGCGGGGGCGGGGCGGAACTCTGCTTCGCGGTGGACTCGGTGAACGGGTCCTGGCCGCTGCTGTTCGCGGACTGCAGGAAGACCTCGCCGCCCTTGGCCGAGGACCCGCCACCCGGACGGGTGAAGACCACCGCGAGGACCACGGCGGCGACGACGGCGGCGGTGAGGGCTGCCACCCGTGGCACGGACTTCCACCACGGTCCGTGGGGTCCCCCGGCTCCGCCACCGCCGGCCGGCGGCCCGGCGGGCGGTGGTCCGGAGGGGGGCCGGGAGGAACCCGACAGCGGGCCGGAGGGCGGCCCGGTCGGGCGGCCGGAGGACGGAGGGTCGGCGCTCACGAGCACTTCTTCCCGTCGCGATCGACGCGATCGTCGCGGTACACGGCGCGATGCGCGGTGCGATGCGCGGCTTTGTTCAGTCAAGTCCTGTTTGATGCATTTGGCTGCACATTGATCCCATTGTGTGTCGTAGGGGGGCGAGGCCCGCAAGCCGACGCGAACGGCCCACCCGGCGGGCGGGGCGCGCGGCCGCTGCATAGCGTGTCAACCGTGAGCGTTCCGACCGTCTCCCCACGGACCGCCTCCCGTCATGGCTGGGCGCAGGCCGTGGCCGCGGTGCTGACCGGGCTGGCCGTCATGGTGCTGGTGGCGGCGCTGGGGCTGTGGGCGGCCGGCGCGGGGGACCTGCCGGACGGCGCGTTCCCGCGGGTGGTGTCCGCGACCCTGGTCACGGCGGTCGGCGGCAGCGTGGAACTCTCCGGCAACGCGGGCGTGCTGGCGCAGACCCGGGCCGGGGTCACCGTGATCCCGCTGTCGGTGACCCTGGTCGGCGCGCTCGCGATCGGCGGGGGCTTCCTGCGCCCGCTGCGGCACCGGGCGGTCGCCTCGGCCGGTGAGCTGGCCGGCTGGGCCGCCCGCATCGCGCTGCTGTGGCTGCTCGCGCTGATCGGCCTGGCCTTCGCCGCCCGGCAGACCTTCGCCGTCGACGTGGGCAGCGGCACCCTCAGCGATCTGACCGGCCTGTTCGACGTCGCGCCCCGGGTCGGCTTCACCACGGACGTGCCGCTGACGGTGCTGTTCGGCCTGCTGTGGCTGGCCGGGGTGCTGGTGCTGGCGCTGCTGGTCGCGCGCGGAGCGCCGCTGCCGGGGCGGCTGCTGCGTTTCCAGGAGTCGGTGCGCCCGGCGGCGCACGCGATGGTGGTCCTGCTCCTCGCGTACGTCGTCGTCGGCCTGGTCACCGCCCTGATCACGGCGGCCGTCCGGGGGAACGCCCCGGCGACCTTCGCGCTGATCCTGCTCGGACTGCCCAATCTGGCCTGGCTGGCCCTCACCATCGGCATGGGCGCGACGTGGAACGGTCGCGTGGACGGACCGTTCGGCCTGCCGATGCCGCACGTACTGGACGCGATCCTGCGCACCCCGGACGTCTCCGCGCTGAACCTGCGCTCGCTCACCGCCCACGACGGCCGGTGGTGGTGGCTGGTGGCCGTGGACGCGATCCTGCTGCTGGCCGTGGCCTTCCGGATGGCAGCGAGCTCACCGGCCCGGATCCGCCTGTGGCAGCACGCCGTTCACCTGGCCGTGGCGCTGGCGCTGACGGTGCTGATGATCTGCCTGACGGGGCGTGTCTCGGCGCACTACGGACTCTCCCTGCTCGGCATCGGCAACCTGGGCGGCGGGCTGTCCGGAGAGCTCTTCCTCAGGCCCCGGCTGTGGCAGGCGGTGGGCCTGGGCGCGCTGTGGGGCCTGGTCGCCGGGTTCCTGGGCGGCCTGCTGGCCCGGCGGGTGCACCGGCCGGGCGAGGTGAGCGGGCCCTGACCGCTTTCACGCTGTTGCCCCGGCCCGGTACACCGGGTCCGCCCAGTGCGGGGGGCTCGGCGGCCCGCTCACCGTGTGGTCCGTCTCCGTGTCGGGGCCCTCTGCCGGGCTTGCGTCGGCCGGGGCGGCGTCCGTCGCCAGGGTGGCGCGCAGGGCGGCGACGAAGGCGAGGCAGGTGTCGTGGCGGGCGTCGGGGCTCTTGGCCAGCGCCTTGGCGAAGACCGGGTCCACCGCGGGGCCGAGGCCGGGGCGGACCTCGCTCGGCGGGGGCGGATCGTCGTACTGGTGGGCCCACAGGAGGGCCATGTCGTCGTCCCGGAGGAACGGCGGGCGGCCGGTGAGGGTCTCGTAGACGACGCAGGCCAGGCCGTAGACGTCGCAGCGGCCGTCGACCGGGCGGCCGGAGATCTGCTCGGGGGCCACGTAGTCGAGGGTGCCGACGAACTGGCCGACGCTGGTGAAGCCGGTCAGGGACAGCGACTTCTTGGTGAGCCCGAAGTCGGTGAGGTAGACGTGCTCGGGATGGTCGGTGTCGATGCCCTCGGCGACCAGGATGTTGCCGGGCTTGACGTCCCGGTGCACCAGGCCGTGCTCGTGGGCGGCGTCGAGGGCGGACGCCACCTGGGCGGCGATCCGCACGGCGTCGGGCAGCGGCAGCGGTCCGCGCAGGTCGAGGAGATGACGCAGGTCGCTGCCGGAGACGTGCCGCATGGCGATGTAGAGCACCCCGTCGGTCTCGCCGGCCTCGAAGACCGGCACGATGTGCGGGTGGTCGATCGCCGCGGCCACCTGGGACTCATGGGTGAAACGCTTGCGGAAGGTGTCGTTGCGGGCGAGTTCCGGGGCGAGCAGCTTGAGGGCGACCGTGCGGTCCAGGCGCAGGTCGCGGGCGCGGTAGACGACGGCCATGCCGCCGCGCCCGATCTCGCTCTCGACGAGGTAGTCGGCGATCTGCCGGCCGATCAGCTCCGAGGGCCGTCCGGAGAACAGGCTGGTCTCGCGCGCCATCAGCGCTCACCCTCGGGCGCGACCAGCCGGGTCGGCGCGTGCCCGGTGTCCTCGCCGGTGACCTCCCGGTCGGTGGCGTAGGTGGTCAGCCGCCGTCCGTCGCCGTACACCCAGCGGCCCGCCTCGGGGTCGTACAGCCACATGGACTGGCCGTCGACGACGATCCCGATCCTGAGGCCCCGGGTGCGGTCCTCGAACTCCTCGCCGTCCAGGGTGCCGGCCGTCAGCTCCTCCACCGCGGAACGGTAGTCGGCCAGGGTCTGTTCGGCGTGGGCCAGCAGGGGCCGCGGATCGGCGGTGCCGGCCGGGCCGTCGGCGGCGGGCGGGTCCTCGGGTACGGCGACGAGCCGGCGGCCGTCGACCCAGGCGCCCCAGCCGTTTGCACAGCGGATGTACGCCCAGTCGCCGCGCCGCTCCGCGAGTTCGACCGGCAGCAGCGGGTCGAGGGGCAGAGTGGGCCGGCCCGGGTCGGGGGCCTCCCAGGCGGGCATGCCGCGCGGCGGCACGACGTGCGTGGGCCGGAATCCGGGACTGGGCGCTCTGCTCATCGGGACGCCTGCTTCCGCGTGTGGGCCATCGCGTTCGCCTACTTCCGCATCACGACGGGCTCGCGCCGGCGCAGCAGAACGGCGACCACGAGCCCGTAGAGGACGGAGAGCACCACCAGCATGGCCAGATCGAGCAGCCAGACGCCCGTCGAGTGGCGGAAGAGGGGGTCGGCGGTCAGCTTGCCCGGGACGATCCGGGACAGCCCGACCGTGCCTGCCATGGCGCCGAGCGCCCAGCGGGAGGGCACGAGCCAGGACAGCTGCTCCAGGCCGGGCACACCGCTGAGCGGGAGCAGCGCCCCGCAGAACACGACCTGGACGATGGCGAGCAGCACCAGCAGCGGCATCGTCACCTCCTCCTTGCGCACCAGCGCGGAGACCAGCAGGCCGAGCATCATCGCGGTGAACGCGAGCAGGGCGGCGGCAAGGGTGATCTCGGCGAGCGGCGGCAGCAGGACGCCCCGGCCGCCGGGGGTGTTCAGGTCGACGCCGAGCAGGGCGACCAGGGTGAGGACGACGGCCTGCACGACGCTGATCGTGCCGAGCACCACGATCTTGGACATCAGGTAGGCCGAACGGGGCAGGCCGACGGCGCGTTCGCGCTGGTAGACGACGCGCTCCTTGACGAGTTCGCGCACCGCGTTGGCGGCGCCGGTCAGTACGGCGCCGACGCACAGGATGAGCAGCGCGTTCATCGCGGTGTCCCGGGCGAGCCGGCCGCCGGCCAGGGCGCGGGCCATGGCGCCCATGACGAAGGGCAGGGCGATCATGACGAGCAGGAAGGTGCGGTCGGAGCCGAGGACGGCCGCGTAACGGCGGATCAGGGTGCCGAGCTGGGCGCCCCAGCCGCGTGGGCGGGGCGGGGCCGCCGGGGCGAGGGGGGCCGGGCCCGGGTGGTGGGGCTGGGTGGTGGCCTCGGTGACGTAGTGCCGGTGGAACGGCGACTCGTGGTACTCCCTGGCCCAGTCGCGGTCCGGGTCGCGGTCGAAGGCCTCGAAGGCCTCCGGCCACTGTTCGAAGCCGAAGAAGGCGAGCGCGTCGTCGGGCGGCCCGTAGTAGGCCACCTTGCCGCCGGGGGCGAGCACCAGGAGGCGGTCGCAGACGCCGAGGCTGAGCACGCTGTGGGTGACCACGATGACGGTGCGGCCGTCGTCGGCGAGGCCACGCAGCATGTGCATCACCGACCGGTCCATGCCCGGATCGAGGCCGGAGGTCGGCTCGTCCAGGAAGAGCAGTGAGGGTTTGGTGAGGAGCTCCAGGGCCACGCTGACCCGCTTGCGCTGTCCGCCGGAGAGGCTGTGCACGGGCTGGCCGGCGCGCTGTTCGAGGCCGAGTTCCCGGATGACCTCGTCCACCCGGTCCCGCCGCTCGGCCGCGGCGGTGTCCTCGGGGAAGCGCAGTTCGGCGGCGTAGGACAGGGCGGCGCGCACGGTGAGCTGGGGGTGCAGGATGTCGTCCTGCGGGACCAGTCCGATGCGCTGGCGCAGTTCGGCGTAGTCGCGGTAGAGGTCGCGGCCGTCGTACAGGACGGTGCCGCGGTCGGCGGGGCGCTGCCCGGTCAGGGCGTTCAGCAGCGTGGACTTGCCGGCGCCGCTCGGTCCGACCACCGCGAGCAGGCACTTCTGCCCCACCGGGAAGGACACGTGGTCGAGGAGCACCTTGCGCCCGCCGTCGACGGCGACGGTGAGGTCCTGGACGTCGAGGGAGACCTCGCCGGTGTCGACGTACTCCTGGAGTTCGTCCCCGACCAGGCAGAACGCGGAGTGACCGATGCCGACGATGTCGCCGGGGCCCATGGCCGCGCGGGTGACGGGCCGGCCGTTGAGGTAGGTGCCGTTGTGGCTGCCGAGGTCGACGATCTCGTACGTGCCGTCGGGGTGGGCGCGCAGTTCGGCGTGCCGGCGGGAGACGATCAGGTCGTCCACCACCAGGTCGTTGTCGGCGGCCCGGCCGATGCGGACCGCGCGCACGGGCAGCGGGCGGACGCTGCTGGGCCGGCGGAAGGTGCCGGTCAGCAGGGGGAGCGACACCGCGGAGGGCCGGTCGGGGGCGGGCGGCGGGGCGCCGGCGAGGACCGCGCGGGGGCCGTCGGTGGGGTTGCCGAAGCGGATCACGCTGCCGGGGCGCACGCCCCACTGGTCGATCCGGCGGCCGTCGGCGTAGGTGCCGTTGGTGCTGTGCTGGTCGGTCAGGGTCCACCGGTCCTGGTCGCAGCGCAGCACGGCGTGGTGCCACGAGACCCGGGCATCGTCGATGACGATGTCGCTCAACGGGTCGCGTCCGACGTGGTAGTCGTGGCCCGGGCTCATCACCGTGGAGCCCGTGTCGGTCTCCAGGAGGAGTTCGGGCGCCGTCGGGGCGATCGGCCGCTCCGCCATGGGCAGAATTCTACCGATTCGCCCACATCTGCGCCCGGAGCCGAGGACGACCCCGGCCGACGGACACGTGTCAGGCCACGGGCATGACGAGGGCCGGCAGGGTGCGCTGCATGCGCAGCGCGTCGACGGACTCGGCGAGCAGTTCGTACTCGGTGGTGTCGTCGCTGGCGGCGATCCGCACCAGCCGCCCGTCCGCCAGTTCGTCGGCCACGCGCTCCTGCCGGAGGTCGTCGGCGCACCAGGCGCGCAGCAGGGCGGGCACGTCGGCGACCGTGCCCGCGACCGGCACCAGCGCACCCGTCGGGAAGGCGGGGTCCTCAGGACTCGGATCCAGTCGTTCGGCGATCCAGGACGCCCGGTCGCGCAGCCACCACAGGGCCAGGGCCAGCGTCGGCGCGCGATAGGTGCCGAGCGGCACCCCGATGCGCCGGCCGTCGCACATGCCGTACGCCGTGACATGGCACAGGAATTCGTCGTGCACGTCCCACTCCCCCGTCGCCTCGCTGGTTGCGCCCGGCCCGGCCTCGCTCTCCGTGCGGCTCCTGTGCGGTGAAGTGCCCCTGATGTTCGAGTATCGCCACTCCCGAAACACTGTCACCATGACTTTCCGGCCAGTCTGTTGGCATATTCACCGCCTGTTCTGGCCGGAACGCACCGGCACGTTCCGGGCGCCCGGGCATTACCAGGCAGGTAATCGACCCGCCCCCGCTGCTCCGGCATGGTGGTCACACCGGATCGGCGAAGCCCCGGATCCGGGCCTGACCAGCAGTTACCAGCAGTCACGACCTCGATGGAGGCTGATTCAGCATGTCCGTGAACACCGACCGTTACGAGAGCGCCGCCGCCCGTTACTTCGAGGCCTGGAACGCCACCGAGCCGGAGGCCCTGAAGAAGGCGGTCGCCGCCGCGTGGACCGCCGACGGCGGCTACACCGACCCTCTCGCCGACGTCCGCGGCCACGAGGGCATCGCGGCCGTGATCGCGGCGGCGCACGAGCAGTTCCCCGGATTCGTCTTCCGCCCGCTCGGCGCGGTGGACGGCCACCACGACACCGCGCGCTTCGCCTGGGAGCTGGTCAACGAGGCCGACGGCTCGGCTCCCGTCGCCGGGTTCGACGTCGTCACCCTGGACGACGAGGGCCGGATCCGGCAGGTGCTGGGCTTTCTGGACCGGGTACCGGCGGCTGCCTGACAGCGCCCGGCCGGCGATGAGTTCCGCCGCGCGCGGGGGTCTGCCCTGGCGGAAGACGACCGACACGGCGCCGCGCGCGGCGGAAGACGGAGGCACACCATGCAGGCGAGCGGTCCGGTGGACGTGGAGTTCACCGCGGTCCTGGAGAAGAGCGGGCAGGACGGCGGCTGGACCTATGTGGTCTGGCCGCACTCGGCCGGGTTCTTCGGCACCCGCGGCCTGGTCAAGGTCCGCGGCACGGTCGACGGCCACCCGTTCCGGAGCTCCTTCATGGCCCTGGGCAACGGCCGGCACAAGCTCCCCGTGAAGGCGGACATCCGGAAGGCGATCGGCAAGCACGAGGGCGACACCGTGACCGTGCGCCTCGAAGAGCGGCTCGGTTGACGCGGCGCCTGCGGGAACCGGCTCGGCCGACCCGGCGGCCGCTGCGGACGGCGGCCAGGGCTGTGCCGGGCGGGCGTGCCCCGGGCGCGGGGCGGGTGCCGGCCGGCTGCCGGCCGATGCCCGCACCCGATCACCCGGGACCACCGACCACGGGCCGCCGCCGGCCCCGGCGTCCTCAGACCTTCAGGATCGCGTCGATCCGTGCCAGTTCCTCCGCGTCGAAGTCGAGGTTGCGGAGGGTGCCGACGCTGTCCTCGAGCTGTTGCGGGCTGCTCGCGCCGACCAGGGCGGAGGTGACCCGGCCTCCGCGCAGCACCCAGGCCAGGGCCAGCTGCGCCAGGGTCTGGCCGCGGGACTCGGCGATCTCGTCGAGGGCGCGCAGGCGGGCGACGAGGTCCTCGGTGACCGCGTCCGAGTTCAGGAAGGGGCTGTCGCTCGCGGCGCGGGAGTCCTCGGGAATGCCGTCGAGATAGCGGCCGGTGAGCAGGCCCTGCTCCAGCGGGGAGTAGACGATGGAACCGACCTGGAGTTCGTCCAGGGTGGTGAGGAGGTCCTGTTCCTCGGGGCGCCGGTCGAGCATCGAGTAGCGCGGCTGGTGGATGAGGAGCGGGGTGCCGAGGCCGGCGAGGATGCGGGCGGCCTCGCGGGTCTGCTCCGGCGAGTAGTTGGAGACGCCGACGTACAGGGCCTTGCCCTGCTGCACCGCCGAGTGCAGGGCGCCCATCGTCTCCTCCAGCGGAGTGTCCGGGTCGGGGCGGTGCGAGTAGAAGATGTCGACGTAGTCCAGGCCCAGGCGCTTCAGGCTCTGGTCGAGCGAGGACAGCAGGTATTTGCGCGAGCCCCATTCGCCGTACGGGCCGGGCCACATGAGGTAGCCGGCCTTGGTGGAGATGACCAGCTCGTCGCGGTACGGCGCGAAGTCGGCCGCCAGGGCCTCGCCGAGCGCGGACTCGGCGGCGCCGGGCGGCGGGCCGTAGTTGTTGGCGAGGTCGAAGTGGGTGACGCCCAGGTCGAAGGCGCGGCGCAGAATCGCCCGCTGGGTCTCGGCGGGCCGGTCCGGGCCGAAGTTGTGCCACAGGCCGAGGGACAGCGCGGGGAGCTTCAGTCCGCTGCGTCCGGTGCGCCGGTAGGGCATCTCGGCGTAACGGTCGGGGTGTGCGGTGTACAACGCGACTCCAGAGGGGTTGGCACACGGTCTTCCCGGCTTCCGGGAGCCGCAGGGCTCCTGGTCACCGGTCCCACTCTTCCCCGCACGCCGGGCAGCGGTCCAACAGAAGAATCCGATGGAATTGTGCGGCTAGGCTTCTCAATCATGGAACTGCGCCATCTCCAGCACTTCGTCGCCGTCGCCGAGGACCAGCACTTCACCCGGGCCGCCGAGCGCCTCATGGTGTCCCAGTCCGGGTTGTCGGCGTCCATCCGGGCGCTGGAGCGGGAACTGCGGGCGCCGCTGTTCGTGCGTACCACCAGGCGGGTGACGCTCACCGAGGCGGGGCGGGCGCTGCTGGTGGAGGCCGAGCGGATCCTCGCGCAGGTCCGTGCGGCGCACGAAGCGGTCGCGGCGGTGCAGGGCGTGCTGCGCGGCACGCTGGCGCTGGGCACCGAGCAGTGCATCGCGGGAGTGCACCCGGCGCGGCTGCTGGCCGCGTTCCGCGGGCGGCATCCGGATGTGGAGATCCGGCTGCGGCAGGCCGGCTCGGGCGCGCTCGCCGAGGAGGTGGGGGCCGGCAGGCTCGACCTCGCCTTCGCCTACCGCACCCAGGCGGACAGCGACCAGCTGCGCTCGGTGGCCCTGGCGAGCGAGCCGATGATCGTGCTGTGCCATCCCGGCCACCGGCTCGCCTCGGCGGGCGCGGTGCTGACACCGCAGGACCTGGTCGGCGAGGTCTTCGTGGACTTCCACCCGGACTGGGGCCCGCGCCGCACCACCGACGCCGCGTTCGCCGCGGCCGGTGTCCGGCGCACGGTCGCGCTGGAGGTCAACGACGTGCACAGCCTGCTGGACCTGGTGGACGAGAACCTGGGGATCGCGGTCGTACCCCGGCACTTCCGGCACAAGCGGCCCTCGCTCACGGCGCTGCCGCTGAAGGGCACGGGTGAGACGGAGTACGAGACCGTGGCGCTGCTGCCGCCGGACCGTGCCACCAGTCCGGCCGCCCGGGCGCTCGTCGCACTGCTGGAGACCGGAGGCGGGACAGGGGGCCTGGCACCACCCCAGGAGGGGTCCCAGGCCTCCTGATTCCGGCCGTCCGCCGCCGCAGACTCGGGACCGTCGGCCAGGACGACGACGGTCAGGAGGACATGTCATGGCGGAACACACGCGGCGGACCGTGCTGCGCGGGACGGCCGGACTCGCGGCGGCGGGCACACTCGCCGGCCTGGGTGCCGGCCGGGCTGCGGCCCTCCCCGCAATCGGGATGACGGATCGTCATTTCCCTTTTCTGGAGGGGGCATTCGCTCCCGTCACGGAGGAGCTGACGGCCTTCGACCTGCCGGTGACGGGCCGCATACCGCGCGAGCTGAACGGCCGCTTCCTGCGCAACGGACCCAATGTCCTCGGCCTGGAGGATCCCCGGGCCCATCACTGGATGCTCGGCGAGGGCATGGTGCACGGCGTCCGGCTGCGCGACGGCAGGGCCGAGTGGTACCGCAACCGCTGGGTGCGCTCCGCGCAGGTCGCGAAGAAGCTGGGCGAGGCGTATCCGGGACCGGTGCCGCCGGAGGACTTCGCGTGCAACACGCATGTGATCCCGTTCCGGGGGCGGATCCTCGCGCTCCAGGAGGGCGGTCCGCTGCCGTACGAACTCGACGGCGAGCTGGGGACGTCGGGGACGTACGACTTCGCGGGCTCGCTGGAGGGAGCGTTCACCGCGCACACCAAGTTCGACGCGTACGCCGGTGAGCTGCACGCCGTCGCCTACCACGCGACCTGGGACCACGTCCGGCACCTGGTCGTGGACCGCGCGGGAAGGATCTCCCGCACGACGCGGATCCCGGTGGCGGACGCCCCGATGATGCACGACTTCGCGCTGACCGAGCGGCACGTCGTCCTCTTCGACGTCCCGGTCACCTTCGACGCGGCGGCGGCCGGTCGGGGCGCCCCGGTGCCGTACACCTGGAACCGGAGCCATCCGACCCGGGTGGGCGTCATGCGGCGCACCGGCGGACCGGTGCGCTGGTTCGGGATCGATCCGGTCTTCTCCTCGCACACGCTCAACGCCTACGACGAGGGCGACTCGGTGGTGGTCGACCTGACGACCTACCCGGCGCCGTTCCACGTCGCCGGGCGCGGCTCGGACGGCCCGTCCGCCACGGGCACCGCGAAGCTGGAACGCTGGACGGTCGATCTGCGCCACGGCCGGGTACGGCAGCGGGTACTGGACGACCGGCCGCAGGAGTTCCCGCGGGTGAACGAGTCGCTGGTGTCGCGGCGGCACCGCTACGGCTACACGGCCGCGGCGGCGGAGCTGACGGCCGCCTACCTGGCACCTGACGGCGGCACCCCGCCCGACGGCGCCTTCTCCAACGCGCTGCACAAGCACGACCTGCTGCGCGGCGCCACCCAGGTGCACCGGCTGCCCAGGGGCGCGGCGGCGGGTGAGGCGGTGTTCGTGCCCCGGGACGCGGCCGACCACCGGGCGGCCGAGGACGACGGATACGCGATCGCATACGTCCACAACCCCGACCGCGGCGCCGCCGACCTGGTGGTCCTGGCCGCTCAGGACTTCACCGGCGAGCCGGTGGCACGGGTGCACCTGCCCGGACGAGTGCCGCTCGGTTTCCACGGGAGCTGGATTCCGGACGCGTGAGCGGCCGCCGTTTGGGATGGTGGACGGTATGCATGCGAAGGACATCCTCATCGACGGCTACGGCCGCATCCAGGAAGAAGTCCATGCCGCCCTCGACGGCCTCGGACCGGACGCGCTGCACCACCGCCCGGCGCCCGACGCCAACTCCGTCGCCTGGCTCGTCTGGCATCTGACCCGGGTACAGGACGACCACGTCGCCGACGCCTTCGACCTCGACCAGGTGTGGCTCGCCCAGGGCTGGGAGAAACGCTTCGGCCTCGACCTGCCCCGCCACGACACCGGGTACGGGCACAGCCCGGCCAAGGTCGCGAAGGTGCGGGTCGAGTCCGCCGACCTGCTGACCGGGTACTACGACGCCGTGCACGAGCAGACCCTCGGCGCGCTGCGCGGCCTCGCCGCCAAGGATCTGGAACGGATCGTGGACGAACGGTGGGATCCCCCGGTCAGCCTGGGCGTGCGCCTGGTGAGCGTCCTGTCCGACGACCTTCAGCACATCGGACAGGCCGCCTACCTCAGGGGGCTCGTTCAGAGCGCGGCGGCGTAGCCGGGCAGGACGACGTCCTCGATGAGGGCCTTGCGCTCGTCGAACGGGATGAAGGCGCTCTTGAGGGCGTTCACCGTGACCGTGCGCAGGTCCTCGACCGTCCAGCCTGCCTCCTCGACCAGCAGGGCCATCTCCCGGGTCATCGTCGTCCCCGACACCAGCCGGTTGTCGGTGTTGAGGGTGACCCGGAAGCCGAGGTCCTTCAGCGCGGTGATGGGATGTTCGGCGATCGAGGTGGCGCAGCCGGTCTGCAGGTTGGAGGTGGGGCACATCTCCAGGGCGATGCGGCGGTCGCGCACCCAGGAGGCGAGCCGCCCGAGCTTGCCGGCCGCGAGGTCGGGGATGTCCTCGGTCAGGCGGACGCCGTGGCCGATGCGCTGGGCGCCGCACACCTGCAGGGCCTGGTGGATGCTGGGCAGACCGTGGGCCTCGCCGGCGTGGATGGTGAAGGGCACGCTCTCGCGGCGCAGGTGCTCGAAGGCCTCGAGGTGGTCGGCGGGCGGGAAGCCGTCCTCGGCGCCGGCGATGTCGAAGCCGACCACCCCGGCGTCGCGGTAGGCCACGGCCAGCTCGGCGGCCTCGCGGACCCGGTCGAACATCCGCATGCCGCACAGCAGGGTGCCGACGCGGACCGGGGTGCCGGCGGCGGCCGCCTTGGCCATGCCGGCGGCGAGCCCCTCCTGGACCGTCTCCACGACCTCGCGCATCGTCAGCCCGCCCTGCGTGTTCAGCTCGGGGGCGTAGCGCACCTCGGCGTAGACGACACCGTCGGCGGCGAGGTCCAGCACGTACTCCTCGGCGGTGCGCAGCAGGCCCTCGCGGGTCTGCATGACGGCGAGGGTGTGCTCGAAGGTGGCTATGTAGCGCACCAGGTCACCGGAGTTGGCGGCCTCGAAGTACCAGGCGGCCAGCTCCTCGGGGTCGGTGGTGGGCAGGGTGTGACCGATCTCCGCCGCGAGTTCCACGACGGTGGCGGGGCGCAGGCCGCCGTCGAGGTGGTCGTGCAGGACGGCCTTGGGGAGGCGGCGGATCACTTCGGCGTCTACGCGCGTAGCAGTCATGACGGGTCTTTCCTTGAGCAGGCGGTTCACAGTGGCGGCAGGAGCGTGCCGCGGGGGGAGGCTCAGCCGGCGGGCTGGAGCAGGTCCCAGCGGTTGCCGTAGAGGTCCTGGAAGACGGCGACGGTGCCGTACGGCTCGTGCCGCGGTTCCTCCAGGAAGGTCACGCCGGCCGTGGCCATCCGGGCGTGGTCGCGGGCGAAGTCGTCGGTGTGCAGGAAGAACCCGACGCGTCCGCCGGTCTGGTCGCCGACGCGGGCGCGCTGGGCCTCGTCCTTGCCGCGGGCCAGCAGCAGTCCGGTGCCGGTGTCCGGGCCGCCCGGTTCCACGACGACCCAGCGGGAGCCGTCGGGGCGCGGGGCGTCCTCGGCCAGCCGGAAGCCGAGGGCCTCGGTGTAGAAGCGGATGGCCTCGTCGTAGTCGTCGACGACGAGGGTGACCAGGGCGACGCGTCGCATCGGGACCTTCCGGTGGGGGCGGTTAGCGGGTGAGGTTATACGTAAAACCCGGCCTGCGCCAGTCGTGGTTCTACGCGCGTTGCCACGGGGTGTTCCGGGTGTGTGCGATGCGGGGGCGCGCCAGGGGCCGGACCGGTGCGTCAGGGTCTCTCGTCGCCCTGGGCGACCTCGACCCGATGGTGGAAATCGGCCAAGCCGACGACCGAGGCGGCGCAGGAGACGCCCGTGCAGGCTATGAGGAGGGCGGCGATCGCACGGCCGGCCCGGGGCACGAGCGGAGCGGCCAGCAGGGCCTGGACGCGCTGCGGGACCGGGCCGGTGGTCGCGGCGGGCGCGAAGTCGGGGCGCTCGGAGTGGACCGCCTGTCCGGCCAGGGCCGCGCGGGCGATGGCCCGGGCGATCAGGCGCCGGTCGCCGACGCCGACGGCGGCGGCCTCGTCCGCGGCGCGCTCGGCGGCGAGGCGGATCGTCTCGCGGGCCGGGCGGAGCGCCGGATGACAGTGCGCGGCGAGTTCGGCGGCGGCGAGGAAGTAGTGGTGGTGGCCGGCGTTGTGCGCCCGCTCGTGCGCGAACAGCGCCTCTCGCTCGGGACCGTCCAGGCTGCGCAGCATCGCGGTGGTCACGACGATGCGGTGCGGGCGGCCGGGCAGCGCGTAGGCGTCCGGGCGGGGCGAGTCCACCACGCACAGGTCGCCGGCCGCGGGGCCGCACCCGGCCTCCGTGCGGGCCGCACGGAAGGCGCGGGTCTGGTGCAGCACCGAGCGCACCAGCGTCCAGCCGCAGACGGCGAGCGCGCCGACCGAGGTCGCGGCGGCCGGCAGCACCACGAGGTCCGAGGCGGTGCGCAGCGGGTGGATCAGCTCGCCGAGCGCGGCGAAGAGCGGGACCTTGAGCAGCCCGACGAGCACGAAGGAGCCGAGCGCGGCCAGCGAACTGCCGGCGAGGACGACCGCACAGCCGGTGACGGCCCACAGCGCGGCGACCGGGGCCAGCCGGTCCAGGGCCCGGCGGGCCAGTGCCGGCAGGGCGAACGGCAGCAGCAGGGGCAGCAGGAGGAGTGCGGTCATCGTTCGTCGGATTCGAGCAGGTCCCGCAGGATCCGTTCGTCGTCGGGGCTGAGCTGGGCGACGAAGCGGGCGAGGACGATCTCGCGGTCGCTGTCCCGGTCCAGTTCGCTGTGCATCCGGCGGGCGGTGAGGCCGTGCGCGTCCTGGACGGCCCGGACCGGGAAGTAGGCATAGCCGCGGCCCTGGCGGCGCCGCTCGACCACGCCCTTGTCGTACAGGCGAGTGAGGATCGTGGTCACCGTCGTACGTGCCAGGTCCGTGCCGAGGCTCAGCTGGACCTGGCCGGTCGTCTGCGGGGTGCCGGCGGCCCACAGTGCGGCCATGACACTCGCCTCGAGCTCACCGGCCGGCCGCCGCTCGTCCTTCGCCTCGGTCATGGAAACGTCCCTCACCCCGTCTTCGTGTTAGGGCAGCGCGATCGTCTACACGATAGTAGTCAATCGAGCCTATGTACGGCTGTGCCCCGCACTCATTATGGGAGGGCACTCGCACGGGGCAGCCGTCGAGGGACAGAGGTCCGGGCTGCGACCGCGGGCCGCACTGACCGGGACCGGGCCTCAGGGGCCGCCGGGGCCGGGGGTGCGACCGGGGCCGCCGCCCCCCGGACCAGGGGCCCCACGGAAGCAGGTGGAGCCTCCCCCCGGACCAGGGACGGCGACGCCTGAGACCTCCACCGGCGGCCCGAGTGCGTCAGCTCGTGGGGGTGTGGAGGGCGTCCAGTCGGGTCAGTTCGTCCGTCGTGAGGCGCAGCGCGCCCGCCGCGACGTTCTCGGCGAGGTGATCGGGGTTGCCGGTGCCGGGGATGGCGAGGACGTGCGGGCCCTGGTGCAGGGTCCAGGCGATGCGGATCTGCGCCGGGCTCACGCCGTGGGCGCGGGCGATGTCGCGGACGGTGTCGTCGTGCGCGTCGGCCGCCGCCTGCGGTCCGGCCTCGCCCGCGACCGCGTAGAACGGCACGAACGCGATGCCGTGTTCGCCGCAGAGGCGCAGCATCTCGTCGTCGACGGGGTCGGGTCGGTCCAGGGCGTACCGGTTCTGCACGCACACCACCGGGGCGATCTCCAGCGCCTCGGCGAGGTGGCCTGGTCCGACACCGGAGACGCCCAGGTGGCGGATCAGCCCGGCCTCGCGCAGTTCGGCGAGCGCTCCGAAGTGCTCGGCGATCGAATCCTGGCCCTGCCGACGGAAGTTGACGATGTCGAGGTGGTCGCGCCCGAGCTGGCGCAGGTTCTCCTCCACGTGCCCGCGCAGCTGGTCGGGGCGCGCCGCGTTGCCCCACTCGCCGTAGTAGTCCCGGAAGGGGCCGACCTTGGTGGCGATGACCAGGTCGTCGGCGTACGGGGCGAGGGCGGTGTTGATCAGTTCGTTGGCGGAGCGCGTGGCGGAGAAGTAGAAGGCGGCGGTGTCGATGTGGTTCACGCCCAGTTCCACGGCGCGTCGCAGCACCGCCAGGGAACGTGCGCGGTCGCTGGGCGTACCGAGGTGGAACGCGGCGCTGCCCGTCAGCCGCATGGCTCCGAAGCCGATGCGGTGGACGGGCAGGTCGCGGAGCTTGAAGGTGCCGGAGGCATCCGCGGTGATCGGGTCAGCGGTCATTCGGCGGAGTCTCGCACATCAGTCCTGCCGCGCAAGCGAATTCAGCTCAGCGGCTTCTCCAGGACCGCCTTGCGGTGGCTGAACGTCTCGATGGAGTACCGGCCGTGGTAGCTGCCCATGCCGCTCTCCCCCACCCCGCCGAACGGCAGGTCCGAGACGGTGAGGTGGGCCAGCGGGAGGCCGTACCCGAGGCCGCCGGAGGAGGTTTCGGCGGCGATGCGGGCGCGGGTCCTCCCGGACTCGGTGAAGACGTACAGCGCGAGCGGCTTGTCGCGGTCGTTGATGAAGGCGATCGCCTCGTCGAGGCCGGACACGGTGACGATCGGCAGGATCGGGCCGAAGATCTCCTCCTGCATCACGGGCGACTTCGGGTCGACGCCCGCGAGGACGGTCGGCGCGATGTACTTGGTGTCGCGGTCGCTCTCGCCGCCGACCGCGGCCCGACCGGAGCCGAGCAGGCCGAGGAGCCGGTCGAAGTGCCGCTCGTTGATGATCCGGCCGTACTCGGGCGAAGTCGCCGGGTCGGCGCCGTACAGCGTCTCCACCGCGCGCACCAGCGCGGCCTCCAGGGCGACGGCGGTCTCCGGGTCGGTCAGGACGTAGTCCGGGGCGACACAGGTCTGGCCGGCGTTGAGGAACTTGCCGCGGGCGAGCCGGTCCGCGACCGCGTCGACGTCGGCGTCACCGTCCACGAACACCGGGGACTTGCCGCCCAGTTCGAGGGTGACCGGGGTGAGGTGCTCGGCGGCGGCGCGCATCACGATCCGGCCGACGGTGCCGTTGCCGGTGTAGAAGATGTGGTCGAAGCGCTCGGCCAGCAGGGCCGTGGTCTCCGGGACACCGCCCTCGACCACGGCGACGGCGTCGGTGTCCAGATAGGCGGGGATCAGCTCGGCGAGGGCGGCCGAGGTCGCCGGGGCCAGTTCGCTCGGCTTGGCGACGACCGCGTTGCCGGCGGCCAGGGCGCCGACCATGGGGGCGAGCAGCAGCTGCGCCGGGTAGTTCCAGGGGGCGATGACGAGGACGACGCCGAGGGGGTCGTACTGGGTCCAGGCCGTCGCGTCGGCGCCGAGGTGGGCCGGGACCGGCGCGGGCTCCGGGCGCAGCCACTCCTCGATGTGGCCGAGGGTGTGGTCGATCTCCCGGACGGTGAAGTCGATCTCGGTGCGGTACGCCTCGGTGCTGCTCTTGCCGAGGTCGGCGTGGAGGGCGGCGGCGAGGTCGGCGCCGCGCTCCGTGAGCAGGGCGCGCAGCCGGCGCAGCTGGCCGGTGCGCCACTCGACGGGCTTGGTGCGGCCGGTGGCGTAGGTGGCGCGCAGCCGGGCCACGATGTCGGCGGGCTGCTCGATGGCGGAGTGGTTCACGGGTGCCTCGCTGGTGGTGCACGGGCGGCTTCGGGCCCGAGCCTGGTCGGTGGATGTATTTGCCAACCTTTCAGATCCTCAAGTTCATTCCGACCGGTCGGGGTGACGCGGGTCACGTCGCCCGGGGGTGGGTCTCCCGACGGCGCCGCTCCAGGTAGGCCCGTTCCGCCTCGCTCCCGGCCAGTTCGGCGGCCAGGCCGTACTCCACGGCCGCCTCGGCGGTGCGGCCCAGGCGGCGCAGCAGGTCGGCGCGGACGGCGTGCAGCACGTGGTAGCGGTCGAGGCCGAGGGCGTCGACCAGGTCCAGCGCGGCGTCCGGCCCCGCCGTCTCCCCCACGGCGACCGCCCGGTTCAGGGCGACGACCGGGGACGGCGCCACGGCCATGAGCTGGTCGTACAGGCGCAGGATCTGGTGCCAGTCGGTGGCCTCGGCGGTGGGCGCGTCGCTGTGCACGGCGTTGATCGCGGCCTGGATCTGGTACGGACCCGGTCGGTTTCGGAGCAGGCAGTGGCGGACCAGGTCCTGGCCCTCGGCGATGAGCTCACGGTCCCACAGGGTGCGGTCCTGCTCGGGCAGCGGGACGAGGACGCCGTCCGCGCCCTGCCGGGCCGGCCGCCGGGACTCGGCCAGCAGCATCAGTGCGAGCAGGCCGGTCGCCTCGGGCTCGTCCGGCATCAGCGCGGCGAGCAGCCGGCCGAGGCGGAGGGCCTCCGCGCCCAGGGCGGGGTCGCCGGTGTAGCCCTCGTTGAAGATCAGATAGACGACCGCGAGGACGCCGCCGAGCCGCTCGGGCAGGTCGGTGTCACCGGGTACGCGGTACGGGATGCCCGCGTCGCGGATCTTGGCCTTGGCCCGCACCAGGCGCTGTGCGAGGGTCGGCTCCGGCACCAGGAAGGCGCGGGCGATCTGGGCGGTGCTCAGCCCACCGAGCAGACGCAGGGTGAGGGCGACCCGGCTCCGGAGGGCCAGCGCGGGGTGGCAGCAGGTGAAGATCAGGCGGAGCCGGTCGTCCTGTACGGGCCCCTCCTCGGCCGCCGTGCCGGACGGGCACGGGTCGGGCGTGAGCAGGTGCGGCGCGTACAGCCGGGCGGCCTCGGCGTGCCGGGCGCCGCGGGAGGACTCGCGGCGCAGCCGGTCGATGGCCCGGTTGCGCGCGGTGGTGATGATCCAGCCGGCCGGGCTCGGCGGCACGCCGGTCTCCGGCCAGTTGCGCACGGCGGTGGTGAAGGCGTCCTGCACCGCCTCCTCGGCGAGGTCGATGTCGCCGAGGAGGCGGACGAGGACGGAGACCGCGCGCCCGTACTCGGCGCGGAAGACGGCCTCGACGTCGACGGTGTCCGGCATGGGCGCCCGTGCCCTTCTGTCCGATCATGCCGCGCCCCGGACGACGCCGGCCGTGGGGTGGGGTGCGGCCCGGTGGGCGGCAGCGGTACTGCCGTGGCCGGCCGTCGGAAGCGTCCGGGCTCGATCATGCCGGACACCGCAGACAGGCGCGGACCTCCCGGCCGCCGCACGTCTGGTGGACCTCGGTCGACTGCGCGAGGGAGTCGACGATGCCGGTGCCGCGGCCGTGCTCGTCCGGGGCGACGTCGTGGCGCACGCGCTCGACCGCCGTTCCGGAGTCACTGACCACGATCTGCAGGGTGCCGCCGTCGAGGACGAGCAGCAGCGTCATGCGTTCGCGGCCGTACTGGGCGGCGTTGGCGGCGAGTTCGTCGACGATGAGGACGGCGGAGTCCCGCTCGCTCTCGGGAACGCGCCAGCACTCCAGCAGCTCCGCCGCGAGATGACGGGCGGCGGGGACATGCGCCTCCTGCGCGGGCAGGGTGAGCATCGCCTGGTGGTGGCAGGACCGTGCGGGGAGTGAGCCGGCACGGTCGGAATCGGTCACGAACATGGTCTTCTGGCTCTTCTGCGTAGGAACCCGTATGTGAGCACTCATTCAGTTCTACGGACGACAAGCGCATATGGTTCGAGCTGTTCGCACCTTTTGTGCAACTTCTCGCGTCACGCCCGGATCGTGACCAGCTTCTGGCCGTTGCCCGCGACGATCTCGAAGTGCTCGATGGCCGCCGGGGTCATCGGGACCGCACCGGGGATCGTCGTGCCGGCGGGATACGCGCCCGCCCGCCAGGTGGCGGCGTCCGCCCTGGTTCCACCCGGCCCGACCGCCTGCAACCGGCAGGTGATGCCCGCGGGCGCCCCATGGGCGGAGACCTGCAGCACGCTGCCCCACGCCGAGGGCGAGACCCGCACCGAGGCGGTGACGCCGGTGGTGGAGTCGCTCCCCGAGAAGATGCGCGACGGTGCCGGCGTGACCGGTGCGGGCCGCGTCGCCTGGCCGGCCACGGATCCGCCGAGCGCCAGCCAGGTGCCGCCGGCCGCCGCCCCGGCGACCAGCGTCAAGGAGGCGGCCGCAGTGGCCAGTTGCCGCCGCCAGGTCCTGCGGCGCCGGGCAGCGGCCTGCTGGAGCATCCGGTCGAGCAGGCCCGCCCCGGCAGCCCGGGGCGCCGCGGGGGTGCCGGGCGGGGCCTCGGGCGAGCCCCCGGCACTCTCCGCCGCCCGCCGCACCAGCCGGTCGGCCGCGTCCTCGTCACCGACGGGTACGGGCCGCCCCTCGACCTCCGCCGCGGTGACCGTCGCGAGCAGCGCCGGAAGTCCGGCCAGCTCGGCGTGTTCCGCCCGGCACGCGTCGCATTCCGCGAGGTGCGCACGCACCCGTTCGGTCTCCGCCGGGGACAGTACGCCCAGGACATATCCGCCCAGCGCCAGCCGGAGGTCGTCGTGGTCCGCGTTCATGGCCGGTACCTCCTCCACGCCGTGGTCATGGCCCGATGCCCCGTTCCCGCAGTGCCAGCCGGAGCGCGTGCAGGGCGTAGTACGTCCGCGACTTGACGGTGCCCGGCGGGATGCCCAGCACCTGAGCGGCCTCTGCCACGGTCCGGCCCCGGTAGTACGTCTCCAGCAGGACGGCACGATGGTCCGGGGACAGCGTCCGGACGGCCTCGGCCACCGCCCAGCTCTGCAACGCCCGCTCGATCCCGTCCTCGCCCGGCGTCTGCTCCGCGGCCCGCTCCAGGGCCTCGCCGCCCACCTCCGCCGGCCTCGCCTGCCGGGCCCGGTGCGCGTCGATGACCAGGCGCCGGGCGACCGTGCACAGCCAGGCCCGCGCCGGACCGCGTGCCGGTTCGAACGCGGCGGGGTGCTGCCATGCCCGCAGCAGCGTCTCCTGCACGACATCCTCGGCCCACTGCCGGTCTCCTGACGTCAGTCGCAGTACGTAGTGGAAGAGGGGGCCTGCGTGCTCGGCGTACAGAGCCCGGAGCAGTTCCTCGTCCGTGGTCGAAATGGTCCCGTTACCCGAGACACGGCGCCCGGAGCGATTCGGATCGGCCGCCTCACCACGTTTTCGAGCACTCCATGGCATAAGCCGATCATCACGCATATGTATCTGTTTGTCGTGTCATACCCCATAACTCATGAGAAAGACGACGAAAAGCCGCGGAACCACCGAACCGCTCGCCACCGCCGCCCGTGGAACCAGGCATGAGCCGTCGCGGACGGCATCACCCGATCAGTGGGGATGGAACATCATGTACGTCAACTTCCGCCCTGTGGGCCGCCGAACGCGCTGTGCGGCCGGGCTGGCCGTCGCCACCGCCGGTGCGCTGGGCCTCCTGAGCGCGTGCGGCCAGTCGCCCCGCTCCCCGGACAGCGCTTCCCTCACTCCCGGCCAGGGTCAGCATCAGCTGGCCGGGATGCCCGGCGCCTCGGCGATGCCCGGCATGACCATGCCGATGACGTCTCCGAGCAGGAGCGCGGTCGCGGCGCCCGTGTCCGCGGACGCCGTGACGATCAAGAACTTCGCGTTCTCCCCGGCCACGCTGAAGGTCAGGGCGGGCACGACGGTGACCTGGACCAACCAGGACACCGACGCCCACACCGTCACCAGCGCCGGCCCGGGCGGCCCGCTGCGCTCGCCCGCCCTCGCCACGCACGGCACCTACACCCACACGTTCACCCGGCCCGGCACCTACGCCTACGTCTGCACCATCCATCCGTTCATGACCGGCACCGTGGAGGTGACCTCATGACCGCCTACGACGACCATCACGGCCCGGCACCGCTCGACGACGCCGAAGAACCTTCCGAACACGGCATGAGCCGGCGGCAACTCCTGCGGCACGCCGGATGGTTCGGCGGCGCCGTCGTGCTCACCGTGGCCGGCGGAGAGGTGATCAGCCATGTCGCGGGCGCCCGGGACGGCACCGCCGAGGCCGCCACGGCACCGGGCGGCGCGCTGCGGTTCGTACAGATCTCCGACAGTCACATCGGCTTCCAGGGCCCAGCCAACACGGACGTGGTCGGCTCGTTCACCGAAGCGATCCACCAGGTCAACGGGCTCGGCTTCCGACCCGACTTCGTCATGCACAGCGGCGATCTGACACACCTGTCGACGGCGGGGCAGTTCGACCAGGTCAGGCAGATGATGACCGGGCTGCGGACGGACCGTGTCTTCACCGTGCCGGGCGAGCACGACTCCATCGGCGACGCGGGCCGCGCCTACCGGCAGACCTTCGGCAAGGGCACACTCGGCGACGGCTGGTACAGCTTCGACACCCACGGGGTGCACTTCGTCGCCCTGGTCAACACCCTCAGCCTGGAGAAGCTCGGTCACCTGGGCACCGCGCAGATCGACTTCGTCCGCAGGGACCTCGCGGGTCTGCCGTCGGACACCCCCGTCGTGGTCTTCAGCCACATCCCGCTGTTCGCCATGTACCCGAAGTGGGGCTGGAGCACGGACGACGCGTTGAAGGTGATCGCGCTCCTGCGCCGCTTCTCCTCGGTCACCTGTCTCAACGGGCACGTCCACCAGCTGTTCACCAAGACGGAGGGCAACATCACCTTCCACTCCGCCACCACCACCGCCTATCCGCTGCCCGAGCCGGGGCGGGCACCCGCCCCCACTCCCCAGGTCGTCCCCGCCCGACAGCTGAAGGACGCACTCGGCATCCGCACCGTGGACTACCGGCGCGGAGACCAGCAGCTGGCGATCAAGGACGAGCGGCTGGCATGAGCCCGGAGGGAGTCCTCCTCCCCGCCCCACCCCGGTGCACCTCGCGGCCGCCTCGTCCGGGCCGCGAGGTGATCCCGGCGCGATCGGGTCAGTGCTGGTCCACGAAGGGCCGTACCTCGATGGGCAGGGTGGTCGCCAGGGCGGCCTTTCGGCCCCACTCCAGGGCCTCGTCCAGGTCGGCGGCGCGGATCAGGCAGAGTCCGCCCAGGTACTCCTTGCCCTCGGCGTAGGGGCCGTCGGTGATGAGCACGTCGCCGCCCTCGGGACGGAGCATGGTGGCGGTCTCCGGGCCGTGCAGCCCCCCGGAGAACACCCAGGCTCCGGCGGCGCGCAGCTCGTCGTTGAACGCCTTGACGTCGCGCATGATCGCGGCAAGCGCGTCGGGGGCGGGCGGGGTCACGCCGGTCGGCTGGACCACGCTGAGCAGGTAGTGCTTCATGTCTTCCTCCTGGTGACTTCAGGGTCTCTCGGATGCGGGACACCTCCTACACGAACGGCCGGTCCCCGGATCGACACGGCGCCGCAAGAAATCTTCGGAAGAATCCCCGGTATGACAGCCACCACCGCGCACCCGCTCCTCGACCGCGCCCAGCGGCTCGCCACGGACCTGCTGATCCCCGAGGCCGAGCGGGTGGACCAGGAGGGCGTGCCGACGAGCCACATCGAGGCGGTGAAGCGGGCGGGGCTGCTCGGGGCGGGCGCTCCGGTCGCGTACGGCGGCTCGGGCGCGCCGCCGGACGTGGTCCGCCGGATCGCGGAGATCCTGGCCGGAGCGTGCTGTTCGACGTGGTTCGTGCAGACCCAGCACCACACGCCCGTGCAGATCCTGGCACAGAGCGAACTCCCGGTCCGCGAGCGGCTGTTGGGCCCGCTGTCGCGGGGGGAGCTGATGTCCGGGGTGGCGTACGCGCATCTGCGGTCGTATCCGCGCGTCCCGGTGCGCGTCCGCCGGGAGGGCGGCGGCTGGCGCTTCGACGGGACCGTGCCCTGGTACACCGGGTGGGGCCTGAACGACGTGATGCTGCTCGCCGGGGTGACCGACGCGGGCGAGGCGCTGCTCGCGTTCGCCGAGGCACGCGACCAGCCGGGGCTGCGGGCCTCGCAGCCGCTGCGCCTCGCGGCGCTCACCGCCGCGCGCACGGTGTCACTGGAGCTGACCGGACTGTGGCTGCCCGAGGAGTCGGTGGCACTGCGGATGCCGTACGAGCGGCTGGCGCCGCGGGACCGGGCAAGGACGCTGAACGCGGGCCCCGCGGTGTTCGGCGTCACCGAGGCCGCCCTGTCCCTGCTGGACGCGCAGACGGCGGCCCCGCTCACGGCCCGGCTCGCCGACGTCCGCGGCCGGGCCTACGCCCTGGCCGATCATCCGGAACCGCTGGAGCGGGTCGCGGAACGGCTGGCGGTGCGCGCGGAGGCGTACGAGGTGCTGCGTACGGCCACCACGGCGGCGGTGGTGGCCGGGGGCGGCCGCGCGATGGCCCTGACCAGCCGCGCCCAGCGCCTCGCCCGGGAGGCACTGTTCCTGCTGGTGCAGGGGCAGACGGCCGAGACCCGGGCGGCGCAGCTGCGGGCGCTGGGAGGTGTGTGAGGCACCGTGCGGCCGGCCCGGCACGCCGGCCTTCATCGCCGTCGTGGTACGCCCTGGGCCAGTGCGTGGGTGACGACCGTGGCCGCCGCGGCGAAGGCGAGGCCCTGGGTCACGTCGCGTGGCCGGGTGGGGCGCAGCACTCCGGAGCGGCGCAGCCGGCCGCGGGCCCACACGGTGAACGGCAGGACCACGAGCGGCGTGGTCGCCGAGCCCGGTGTGTAGCCGCGCACCGCCGCCGCCTGGGCCAGATGGACCAGACCGTGCAGGCCGAAGGCGTTGAGCGCGGTCTGGTAGACGGCGGACCGGCCCCCGGTCCGGTGGCCGTCGGCGGCGGCAGCGGCCAGCAGCACCGCCATCGCGGCGACGGCGGTGCCGAACTCCCGCGCGTCCACCGACTCCAGCCGCCGCCACACCGTCTCCGGCACCCGGGGGAACCTCCTGCGCAGCTCCGGCACCTGGGTGCGCACCCAGCGGGGCACCGTGATCACTTCCTCGGTGTCGTGCACGGCCCAAGCGGCCAGCAGTCCCCAGGTGACGGCCCCGGCGACCTCGTTCGGTTCTCGCGTCATGAACAGGCAGTCTGCCAGGGCCGGTTGGTCAGCCCGTGAACGGAACCTGGGCCGCGGGAGCCGCCGCCCGGCCGCCGGGATGCGTCCACCGTCCCCGCGCGGCGAGCCGGGGCAGCACGCCCTCCCCGAACCAGTACGCCTCCTCCAGGTGCGGATAGCCGGACAGTACGAACTCCTCGATGCCCAGGGCGGCGTACTCCTCGATCCGCTCGGCGACCTCGTCATGGCTGCCGACCAGGGCGGTGCCCGCACCGCCGCGCACCAGGCCGATCCCGGCCCACAGGTTGGGGTGGATCTCCAGGCTCTCCCGGCTGCCGCCGTGCAGGGCGAGCATGCGCTGCTGCCCTTCCGACTCGCTGCGGGCGAGCCCGGCCTGTACGGCCCGGACCGTCTCGGGGTCGAAGCCGTCGACCAGCCGATCGGCCTCCGCCCAGGCCTGCGCCGAGCTGTCGCGGGTGATGACGTGCAGCCGGATCCCGAAGCGCAGGGTACGGCCGTGCTCCGCGGCCAGGCTGCGGATCCAGGCGATCTTCTCGGCGACCTGGGCGGGCGGCTCGCCCCAGGTCAGGTACACGTCCGCGTACCGGGCCGCGACCTGACCCGCGGCCGGTGAGGAGCCACCGAAGTAGACTTCGGGCACCGGATCGGGCACCCGGCTGAGCCTGGCGTCCTCGACCCGCAGGTGCTCCCCGTGCAGGTCGACGCTCTTGCCGTCCCACAACTGGCGTACGACGTGCAGGAATTCTCCGGTACGACGGTACCTGGCGTCCTTGTCGAGGAAGTCGCCGTAGGCCCGCTGCTCGTGGCTCTCGCCTCCGGTGACCACGTTCAGCAGCAGCCGTCCGCCGGTCTGCCGCTGGAAGGTGGAGGCCATCTGGGCGGCGAGCGTCGGTGAGACGAAGCCGGGCCGGAAGGCGACGAGGAACTTCAGCCGCTCGGAGTTCTGGCTCACCATGGCCGTGGTCAGCCACGCGTCCTCGCACCAGGCGCCGGTCGGGGTGAGCGCGCCCGCGAAACCGAGGTCCTCGGCGGCCCGGGCGATCTGGCTCAGGTAGGCGACCGTCGGGGGCCGGTCCCGGCCGGAGGCGGTGGCCGGGGTGCCGTGGCCACCGCCGACGACGTGGCGGCTGTCGCCGTTGGTGGGCAGGAACCAGTGGAAGGTGAGGGACACGTGGGGTCTCCGTTCGCGAGTGTCCGTCAGAGCAGACCGTGCCGGGGCGGCCGGGTTCCGCTGAGCACGTACCGGCCGATGTGCTGGACCTTCCAGCGGGCCGGGTCGTGCAGGCTGTGGGTGCGGGCGTCGCGCCAGTGCCGGTGCAGATTGAGGGAGTCAAGGGCCGAGCGGGTGCCGGCCACTTCGAACAGGGCGCTCGCCACCTCCACCGCGGCCTCGGCCGCCCGCACCTTGGCGGCGGCCACCGCGATGGACGCCTCGGCCGCCGAGTCGTCGGTGAGGTGGTCGCGGGCCGCGTCGACCGTGCGGGCGGCCTCCTTCAGCAGGGCTTCTGCCGTCCGCACCTGCAGGGCGAGTTCACCGAAGCGCTGGATCAGGAGCGGGTCCTCGGCGGCGGACTCGGTCCCGCTCTCGAACCAGGGCCGGCTCCTGGTGCGGACGAACTCCGCCGCCTGAGCGAGCGCTCCCCCGGCGATGCCGGCGTCGATGGCCGCGTGCAGCAACTGGGCGACGGCACCGTGCAGTTGGGGCCCCTGGAAGGTGAGGTGATGCGGCAGCACCCGGTCGGCGGGCACGGACACGGCGTCCAGACGGACGGTGCCGCTGGCCGTCGTCCGCTGACCCATGCCGTCCCAGTCGTCGACCACGGTCACCCCGGGGGCGTCCCCGGGGACGTACGCGACATGCAGGTTGTCGTCCTCGGCGCGGGCCAGGACCGGGATCCAGTCGGCGAACAGCGCTCCGGTGCAGTAGTGCTTGACGCCGGTCAGCAGGTACGACCCGTCGGGCCGCGGCTCCAGGCGGGTGCGGATGTCCTGGACGTGCCGGGTGCCGGCCTCGGACTGGGCGTTGCCGAACCGACGGCCGGCCAGCAGCTCGGCGAAGAAGAACTTCCGCTGCTCCTCGGTCCCCTGACGGCGGATCACGTTCACGTAGACGAAGTGGCTCTGCGGGATCTGGGCGAGGCTGCCGTCGGCCGAGCCGAGCAGCCGGAAGATCTCCGCCAGGGTCGCGGCCCGTACGTCGGCGCCGCCGTGCTCGGCGGGCACGGTCACGGCGAGCAGCCCGGAGGCGGACAGCCGGTCCACCTCCGCCCGGGGCAGCCGCCGCTGTGCGTCCCGCTCGGCTGCCCCGGCGGTGAACTCGGCGGCCAGGGCCTCGGCGACGGCGAGCGCTTCGGCGTCGTCGGCGATGACATGTGCGGCCATGGCGGTCAGCTCGCCGCCGCCAGCACCGGGGTGCGGTCGAGGGCGGCGGAGAACTGGTCCACCACGTGCCCCAGCGCCTCGGCGGTGGGCGGGGCGACGGTCACCGAGCCGTCCTCGCTCACCGTGATGTCCTTGTCGAGGGTGAACCAGCCCTGGACGATGTGGGCGGCACCCATGGAGTTCAGCACCGGGCGCAGCGCGTAGTCGATGGCGAGGACGTGGGCGGTGGAGCCGCCGGTGGCCAGTGGCAGCACGGTCTTGCCGGTGAGCGCGTACTGCGGGAGCAGGTCGAGGAGCGCTTTGAGGACACCGGAGTACGACGCCTTGTAGATGGGTGTGCCGATCAGGACGCCGTCGGCACGGGCGAACAGCTCGGTGGCCCGGGCGATGGCCGGGTGCCGGAAGTCGGCGCCGAGCAGGGCCTCGGCGGGGATGGTGCGGACGTCGAGCGGGATCACCTCGTGGCCCTGGGCGATCAGCCGCTGGTCCAGGTGGCGCAGCAGGCGGCCGGTGCGCGAGGAGGCGGAGGGGCTGCCGGAGACGGACAGGACGGTGGCCATGGGTGCCTCGTTTCTGGGGTGCGCCGGGCGCCCGTACGGCGGGCGGGCGACCGGAGAGGACATCGGTCAGGGCGGGGGCAGGTCAGGCGTGGGCCGGGACCGATTCGGGGTCGGCGTCGGGGAGTTGTGCTTCCAGCTCCCGTACGAGGGGCAGCACCCGCTTGCCGAAGAACTCGACCTCCTCGTGGTAGTGCAGGAAGCCGAGCAGGAGGAGATCGACGCCGAGCTTCTTGTAGGCGACGACGCGTTCGGCGATCTGCTCCGGTGTGCCGATGAGCCCCGTGCGGAAGCCGTCGTTGTACTGGACCAGGTCCTCGAAGGAGGAGTCCTGCCACATGCCCTTCTTGTCGGCCGTGGACTGCCCCGCCTGCCGCACGGCCGCGCCGAACCCCTCGACCGCCTCGGTGTCGGCCTTGGCGACGATCTCGCGCAGCGTCTCGCGGGCCTCGGCCTCGGTGTCCCGGGCGATGAGGAAGCCGTTGAGGCCGAACTTCGGTGCCGTGCGGCCCGCTTCGGCGGCGGCTGCACGGACGTCCGCGATCTGTTCGACGACGCCGTCGAAGTCCTTGCCGTTGGAGAAGTACCAGTCGGAGACCCGGCCGGCCATCCGCCGGGCGGCGGTGGAGTTGCCGCCCTGGAAGATCTCCGGGTGCGGGCGTTCGGGGGTGTTCAGGGGCTTGGGCTTGAGGGAGAAGTCCCGCAACCGGTAGAAGTCACCGGCGAGTTCGGCGTGGTCCTCGGTCCAGATCTTGCGCAGGGCGGTGATGAACTCCTCGGAGCGGCGGTAGCGTTCGTCGTGCTCCAGCCAGGGCTCGCCGAGCGCGGTGAACTCGCCCTTGAACCAGCCGGACACGACGTTGACGGCGAAACGGCCGCTCGACAGGTGGTCGGCGGTGGCGCCCAGTTTGGCGAGGACGCCGGGGTGCCACAGTCCGGGGTGGACGGCGGCGATGACCTTCAGGCGCTGGGTGGCGAGCAGCAGGGCGAGGCTGAAGCTGGTCGACTCGTGCTGGTACTCGGCGCCGTAGCTGGCCATGTAGCGGACCTGGCTGAGGGCGTACTCGAACCCGTTGTTCTCGGCGAGGACGGCGAGTTCGCGGTTGTAGTCGTATCCCCAGTCGGTGCGTTGTTCGATCGTGCTGGTGACGAGTCCCCCGCTGACGTTGGGGACCCAGTAGGCGAATTTCACGGGCGCTGCGGGCATGCGGAACTCCTGGTGCGGAATTGCTCGGTGACGTTTTCCGGGCATGCCGAATTCCGTGCGCGGGAATGGGCCGGGAATTCGGGCGGTGCCGGAGGGGGAGCGAAGAGCGGCGAATCGACGGGAAGAGTCGGGGGATCAGGCCGCGGCGCAACAGGAGGCGCTGGAGACGCGCGCGAGGTCGACATGGCGTCGCCGCGTGAGGTCCAGTCGCATCGTCATGCCGTCGATCGTGGCAGCCACCGGTGAGGGCCGTCAAGGAAAACCCGACCGGTCTCGCATCCCGGACCGTTGAATTTCACGAAGGTGTGACAGGAAAACCCTTGAACCGGTGCCTTGCCCGCACGCATTCTGCGGCGGTGCGGACCGAACAGCTGGAATACATAGCGGCCGTGACCCGGCTCGGCTCGCTGCGCCGGGCGGCCGACGAACTGCGCCTGTCCCAGCCCGCGTTGAGCGAGACCGTGCGCAATCTGGAGCGGGAACTCGGCGTCGGCCTGCTGGAGCGCAAACGGTCGGGGGCCACGATGAGCGCGGCCGGCCGGGAGCTGCTGCCGCACATCGTGAGCGTGCTGGAGGCGGTGGACCGGCTGCGGGCGGCGGCCGGCGAGCAGCACCGCATCAGCCGCATGGTGCGCGTCGGCACGGTCAACGCGGCGACCGTGCCGCTGCTCATTCCCGTGCTGCGGGAGTTCCGGTCCGCGCATCCGGTCACCCAGGTCGAGGTGGTGGGCGCACAGCAGACGGAGATCCAGCGCGGGCTCGTCGAGGGCGGGTTCGACCTGGGACTGGTCAACCATCTGGACGGCGACGACGTACCCGCCGGCATGGAGTCCACGGAACTGCTGAACGGTCGGCCGGTGGTGTGCCTGCGCCCGGACAGCCCGCTCGCCTCGCTGTCCGCGGTCGGCGCCGAGGACCTGCTGGCCGTGCCGCTGATCGCAATGCGCACTGGCTATGTGATGCACCGCTATGTGCACCGGCTCCTTTCCGGCCGTGCGCCGGCGTTCTCGTACTCGACCGACGGTGCGGAGATGGGCAAGCTGATGGTCGCCGAGGGGCTCGGTGTGACCGTGCTGCCGGACTTCAGTGTCGTCGGGGATCCGCTGGAGCGCGCCGGCACGATCACCTGCCGGCCGATCGCCGGCGAGACCACCCGGGTGCTGTTGATGCTTCAGCGCCGACGCGCGGAGTCGGTGCCGCGGGCGGCCCGCGACCTGCACGAGGGGTTCGTGCGCCGGGCACGGGAACTGACGGTGGCGCCACGGGGCTACACATAAAGAAAAAATAAGAGCAAACTGGGTGTATGCGGTGGTAACCGCACAGCGCACCAGACGCAGTCTGGCCTGCAAAGTCAAAGGAGACGAGTCATGGCCAACCTGCACAGGGGTGACATATCAGCCCACCCCGATGTCTCCGAAATGCGGGAACGCTACGCCCGTATGCTCGGTGGTCGTGATGTGGCACTCGTGGACGGCCCGGTCTTCCTGCTCGGGCTCTACTGCGCCGCATCGCCGTGGATAGTGCACTACACGACGAGCCAGCCCGCGTTGATGACCCACAACCTGATCGTGGGCATCGCGATAGGTCTGCTGGCACTGGGATTCACCCGGGCCCCCGAGCGGATGTACGGCCTCAGCTGGGCCATGTGCGCCATGGGCATCTGGATGATCATCGCTCCCTGGATCGTGGGCAGCGGCCCGGACAGGGGAGTGATCATCAACAACGTCATCATCGGCGCACTGGCGCTCGTACTCGGCCTGGTCTGTGCCGGTACGGCGGCGCGGAGCACCCCCAGGCCGTAAGGGAGACGCGAGGAAAGGACACCAAGAGGAACCGGTGGGCGGGAGGCCGGTCCGCGAGGCGGGCCGGCCTCCCGCCGCGTCCGCGTCCGCTCAGCGGCCCGGCACCAGCCAGGGCTCCTGCGGCAGTGTCCGGCCGGTCTCCAGCAGCGACTTGAGATTGGACAGCACGGCCGGCCAGCCGGTGGCTACGTCCGAGCGCTCGCCCTCGTCCTTGAGGTCCTCGTGGACGACGGTCAGCCGGACGATGTCCTCGTACGGCTGGATCTCGAAGGTGACGCGCGAGTGGCGGTCCTCCCGGCTCTCGTCGTCGGGCGCGGCCCAGGTGGTCACCAGCCGGGTGGGCGGCTCGCTCTCCACGACCCTGCCGACGACGTCGGCGATGCCGGAGCCGTCGGTGCGCACATGCGCCCAGCGGGAGCCGGGCCGCCAGTCGGACTCGTTGCGGTGGCCCCAGTAGGCGGCCGTGAGGCCGGCGTCGGTGAGCGCCTCCCACACCTTCTCGGGGGTGCTCGCGATGTAGGTGACGTACACGAAACTCGGCTTGTCGGTCATGGCTTCCTCGGCTCGTCGCTTCAAGTCGCCGAGCGCGGCGAGGCGCGGGCGCTCGAACTTGTCGATCCACCGCTCCTGGATCTCGTGGAGCGGTACGGGATTGAGGTAGTGCAGCTTCTCCCGCCCCCGCCGCACCGTGCTGATCAGGTTGGCGGCCTCCAGGACCGCCAGATGCTGGGTGACCGACTGGCGCGTCATGGCGATGCGCTCGCACAGCTCACCCAGGCTCTGGCCGTTGTTCTCGTGGAGCCGGTCCAGCAGACGCCTGCGCGTGTCGTCGGCCAGGGCCTTGAAGACCTGGTCCATCCCGGTGTCGTCGTCCGATCGCACACACAACGTTATGCAGGCAATTACTTGCATGTCAAGCAGGCGCCTCCTCGTGAGGTCAGCGCGCCGTGCCGTGGCCGGGCCCGGCCGCCCCGACACGGAAGGACAGCCACACGTCCGGGGGCAGTTCGGGCCGCTCGGGCACCGGCCGGAGCTCCCGCGTCCAGGCGTCCCCGGCGACGTCCTCGGCGACCTGGGGCCAGAAGGCCACGGCGGCCGGATTGTCGTGCTGATGGGCAATCTCCCACGGGCCGGGATGCCGGGTGAGCACCGCCCGCACGGCTCGAAGCCCGACGCGCCTGCGCCGCGCCCCGCACACCACGAAGAAGCTGTTCAGCACCCGCACCGGACCGTCGAGTCCGCGCACGAACGCGAAGCCGACCGGGCGGGTGCCGCACTCGAACAGATAGGCCGCCCAGCCGGGCCGGGTGAAGGCGCTCTCCACCCACTCGCTGCGGAAGGTGCCGTCGGGGGCGGGCAGGTCGCCCCGGAAGGCGGACAGGTCATGGCGGAACATCAGCCACAGCCGCTCCACGGTGGGCCGGTCCTCGGCGGTCGCGGAGCGGACGGTGACATCGGGAAGAACGGTTTCGGTCATGAACGAAAGCCTCCCCGGCGGACTCGGGTCCGGGCCGGGGAGGCGTGTGAAGACTGCCGTAACCATAGCCCGTCACAGGCCTGTTGGTCAGCCCACAGGGGCCACGTCCGGGTCCGTACCGGCCAGGTACTCCTCGCTGATCTCCTTCCGCCCGAACGGCCACACCCTCTCCAGCCGGGCCCAGACGACGAAGGCCACGCAGCCGAGGGCCAGCCAGGCCAGGGACCATTCGATGGGGTGGCGGCCCGGGGAGTTCTTGTCGGCGTAGCCGTAGATCACGCACCAGCCGGCGAACGCGACGATGCTCGGCAGCGGGTACAGCCACATCCGGTACGGGCGGCGCAGGCCCGGCTGCCGCCGCCGCAGCACGGTGAGGGCCACGATCTGGGCCAGCGCCTGGACGATCACCATCACCGTGGTCAGGAGCTGGATGAGGGTGGCGAGGTCGGTGTGCCGGCCGATCAGGAAGCCGACGGCCGTGATCACTCCCATGGTCGCGAGGCCCAGCATCGGGAAGCGGTGCTTCGGGTGGAGCTTCCCGTACGGCCGGAAGAAGACGCGCTCGCGGGCGGCGTCGTAGGGCACCCGGGAACCGCCGAGCAGGCCGGTGAAGACCGAGGCGAAGGCCGTGATCAGGATCAGCACGGTCACCGTGTCGGCGGCGCCCCTGCCCCAGGTCCTCTCCAGCACCGCCGAGGCGACCGAGGTGGAGGCGATGTCGTGCGGGTCGGTCATCCGGCGCCAGTCGACGACGCCGAGGGTGCCGATCTGCAGGAGCAGGTAGATCGCCATGATGCCGAGGATGGAGAAGAGGATCGAGCGCGGCAGGACACGGCCCGGGTCCTTGATCTCGGCGCCCATGTACGCGGTGGTGTTGTAGCCGAGGTAGTCGTAGATGCCGATGGTCAGGCCTGCGGCGAAGCCGAGCCAGAAGTGGTTGCTCGTCAGGTCGAAGGCGCCCGCCGGGTAGGTGAAGGCCAGGTGCGGGCTGAAGTCGGAGGCCGCGGCGACGATCACCAGCAGCACCGAGGCGATCATCACCGTCCACATCACGGCGGTGATCCGGGCGATGTGCTCGATGCCGCGCCAGAGCAGGAGCACCACCAGGGCGATGATGCCGAGGCCGATCAGATCGCCCGCCGTCTGCCCGAGGTCCGGGACCAGATAGCCCAGGTACTGGACGAAGCCGACCACGCCCGTGGACATGATCAGCGGGATGAAGAGCATCGCCGTCCACACGAACAGGAACGGCATGAGCCGGCCCGTGCGGTACTGGAAGGCCTGGCGCAGATAGACGTAACTGCCGCCGGAGCCGGGCATCGAGGCGCCCAGCTCGGCCCAGACCAGTCCGTCGCACAGCGCGAGGACGGCGCCCGCGACGAAGCCGATGACCGCCTGCGGGCCGCCGAACGCGGTGACCATCAGCGGGATCGTGACGAACGGGCCGATGCCGCACATCTGGCTCATGTTGATGGCCGTGGCCTGGAACAGGCCGACGCGGCGGACGAAACCGCCCGTGGGCGGAGGGCTACCGGACATGGGGACTCCTGACGGGACGGGCGTCCTCGACGGCACCCGGTGGGCTGACTGGCCGATAAAGTTAAGGAGCCTTACTAGAGGCGTCAAGTATGCGCCGGAAATACCTGAGAATGGCCCGATGACCGTCAGTGACGCCGAAGAGCAGCAGGAACAGCCCTGGAGCCGCCGCCGGCTGCGCAGCACCAACGAGCGGCTGCTGCTGGACCGGCTGCGCGCCCTCGGTGCGGCATCGCGCGCCCAACTGGCCCGGGAGACCGGCTTGTCGAAGCCGACGGTCTCCAGCGCACTGGCCTCCCTGGAGTCGGCCGGCCTGGTGCACGAGGTCGGCACCCACGCCCCGGAGCGCGGGCGCACGGCGGTGCTGTACGCACCTGATCCCGCCGCCGGACACGCGCTCGGCGTGGACATCGGGCGCGGCTGGCTGCGGGTCGCGGTGGTCGACCTGGACGGCACCGTCGTCGCCCGGGCCGACGTACGCAACCGAGCCCGCGCCTCCGCCGCACTGGCCGACCTGGTCGTGAACACCGCCCGGCAGGTGATCGGCGACTCGGGCGTGGACCCGGCCGAGGTGGTGCACGGGGTGGTCGGCACGCCCGGCGTCTACGACGAGAAGCAGCGCCGGGTGCGGTACGCGATGCATCTGCCGGGCTGGGGGCGCGCGGGGCTCGTCGACCGGATGCGCAAGGAAGTGGGCGTACCGCTGGAGGTGCACAACGACGCCAACCTGGCGGCGCTCGGCGAGTACACGTACGGCGTCGGCACCGGCAGCCGGCTCTTCGCGTACATCCTGATCGGCACCGGACTGGGCATGGGGGTCGTCAGCGAGGGACGGCTGTTCACGGGGGCGCACGGGCTGGCCGGCGAGATCGGCTTCCTGCCCTGGCCGGGCCGGCAGAAGCCGGAGCGGCTGGAGGACGCGGTGTCCGGGGTGGCCGTGGTGGAGGCCGCCCGGGAGTTCGGGATGAGCGGGCAGCTCACGGCGAAGGCGGTCTTCGACGCGGCCCGGCAGGGCGATCCGGCCGCGCTGCGGGCCGTGGAGCTGGAGGGTGAGCGGATCGCGCACACCGTCGCGGCGGCCGCCGCCGTGCTCGACCCGGATCTGGTGGTGCTCGGCGGTGGCGTCGGCCACAGCGTCGACCTGCTGCTGCGCCCGGTCCAGGAGCAGGTGCGCACCCTCACCCCGCTGCGGCCGCGGATCGCACCGAGCCGGCTCGGCGAGGACGCGGTGCTGCTCGGCGCGGTGGCCACGGCTCTGGACACGGCACGGGACCTGGTGTTCGAGCGCAGGACGGCCGGAACCTGACGGGTCGAACCGCCCAGGCGGCGGCACCGTCCGCTCCGGAGTGTTCCAGCCGGAGGCCTGGCCTGACGGAACAGGGGTGGCCGGTGGACCGCACTGGTCCACCGGGCCGCCCCGGCCGGATCAGCTGACGTTGAGCGCGGTGTCGTCCACGACGAACGACGTCTGGTACTGGGAGCCCTCGGTGCCGGTGAACTTCAGGGTGACGGTCTGCCCGGCGTAGCTGCTGAGGTTGAAGCTGCGCTGGGTGTAGCCGGAGGCGGCGTTGAGGTTCGAGTACGTCGCCAGGGTGCCGAGGACCGTGCCGGAGCTGTTCAGCACCTGCACCTTGAGGGTGTCGTAGGCCGTGCTGGTCGAGGTCTCGGCCGTGTCGACGTGCAGGTAGAAGCTGAGCGTCGCCGTCGAGCAGCCGGACGGGATGGTCACCGACTGGGACAGGGTGTCGGTGGTGGCGGTGCCGTAGCCGTCGAGCCAGGCGTAGTACGAGCCCGAACGAGCGGCCTCACCGGACGAGTTGGTGATGACCCCGCTGGAGGCGCTCCAGGTGGAGTTGCCGGACTCGAAGCCGTTGTTGCCGAGGAGCTGGGCCGCGGTGCAGGTGCCGGTACCGCCGCCCCCGCCTCCCCCGCCGCTGCTGGTGCCCGAACCGGCCAGCCAGGCGGTGGCGTTGAGGGCGAGGGCGGCGTTGGTGGCGCTGGAGTCGTTCCAGCCGTCGTACAGGGTGTTGCCGGACTGGCCGGTACCGTCGTCGATCGGGGAGCTGTCGCCCCAGTAGGCGACGCGGCCGCTGCCGAAAGTGCTGGTGAGGAAGAAGGCGCCGGTGTTGCCGGAGTAACCGGTGCGGTAGAGCAGGCCCTTGACGGAGGAGTTGTCGGCGGGCTTGAGGGTGGCGGTGGTGCCGTTGGCGATCAGGCTCTTGGTGACCGTGCCGAAGGAGCCGTGCAGCACCGGGTCGGTGCTGTCGCTGATCGCCGCCGGGTGGTCGGAGCTGATGTTGAGCGAGTCGATCGAGAAGCCGAACGGGTCGGTGGAGTCGACACTGTTGTTGGTCATCAGATCGTTGAGGATCTGGACCGAGTCGTAGCCGTCGTTGTTGCGGTCCGAGCCGGTGTGGTCGGAGATCATGAACAGACCGCCGCCGTTCTTCACGAAGTTCATGATCGCCGTCTTCTCGGCGCTCGTGAACAGCGTGTTGGGCTCCGGCAGGACCAGCGTGTCGAAGTTCGACAGGTCGGTCGAGGACGAGCCGCCGTAGCTGAGGCTGGAGCCCGACGGCAGCGTCTTCAGGCTGTAGTCGCCGGTCTTCTGCAGCGCCACACCCCAGGAGGACAGGGCGCCGGTCCAGTCCGTCTCGGCGGACGGGGAGGAGTTCTGGCCGAGGGGGTCGGGCTGGCTGGTCGAGATGATCCAGTCGGCGTTGCCGGCCGTCTCGGCGTGGGCGTTGTCGAACAGGACGCGGTGCGTGGTCGCCGCGTGGGCGGCGGTGCCGCTGCCGACCTGGACGGCGGCTCCGGTGAGGAGCAGCCCGAAACCGGCCAGGGCGGTGGTGAGTCTGCGGCGGGATCTCCTGGATCCGAGCATCCGGCGAACCTCCATGAGGGGTGGGGAGAGGCGGTGCGGGCGCCAAGTCTGCGCGCGTAGAACCGGCTTGAGGGTTCTACACGCGTCGAGTGGTTGAAAGGTACATGGCATGAAGGCCGGATGAACAGAAAGTCCCGGCAATAACCGGAGCGGACTGCCTCTGCTCACAGCGGGCAGACGAGGGACGGGGAGGCAACGCCAAAAGGGGTGGAACATGCATATCACGGGCATCATCAGCGCCCTCGTCATCGGGCTCATCATCGGTGTCCTGGGACGCCTGGTCGTCCCCGGACGCCAGCACATCGGCATCCTGTGGACCGTCGTCGTCGGCATCGTCGCCGCGCTGCTGGGCTCGGCGATCGCCGCCGGGTTCGGGGTCGCGGACACCAAGGGGCCCGACTGGATCGAGTGGTTCATCCAGATCGCCCTGGCCGCGCTCGGCGTCGCGGCGCTGGACCGGTCCCTCGTGCGTCGCTGACGCGCGGTCAGCTGCCGTACAGGTACGGCGTCGTGGTGCTCAGCGCCTGGAAGCCCAGGCGCTCGAGGATCGGGCGGCTCATGGGTGAGGCGTCGACCTGGAGGTAGCGGTAGCCGTGGGCGGCGGCGACGCGGGCGCGGTGGGCGACCAGGGCTCGGTAGACACCCCGGCCCCGCCAGGCCTCGACGGTGCCGCCGCCCCACAGCCCGGCGAACCGGGTCCCGGGGACCAGCTCCATCCGGGCGGCGCTGACGGGTTCGTCCCCGGCCAGCGCGACCACGGCGACGACCGTGCCGGGGTCGGCGGCCAGCCGGGCGAGCAGCCGGTGCCGCAACCGGCTGCCGTCGGTACCGAAGGCCTTCTCGTGGACGTCCACGACGAGGTCGACGCCGGCCGGGTCGGTGGCCTGCACGAGGCGGACGCCCTCGGGAGGTTCGGCGTCCACGGCGAGCCGTCCGGCCTCGCCGATCATCAGCGTCTCCTCGGGCTCGGCGCGGAATCCGGCGGCGAGGAGCCGGGCGCCGAGGTCGTCCGGCCGGTCGTGGCCGTAGAGCTTCCACTCGAAGTCGCGGCCGAGGCCGGTGAAGTACGCGACCTGGTCGTGGATGGCCCGGTCCGCGCCCGCCGCGTCCAGACCGGACCAGAGCACGCCGTTCCACCCCTGCGCGTCCGCGACCTGACGCACCACCGCGCCGGCCCGTTCGATCCGCGCGCCGGGTCCGTCGGAAGCCGCGTTCTCGCGCACGTCACGGTCGTAGAGGGCGAGCACCGCCGAGTGGTCCATGCCCCGACTCGACCATGCCGGACCCGCCCGGGGCAACGGAATTACCCTCAGCGGCCCTCGGGGTGCACGGCGGCCAGGTAGGCGCTGAGCCGGTCGCGGTTGCGGGCCAGGCAGTCGATGCGGGACTGGATGCGGTCGATGTGCCCCCGGAGCAGGGCGGCCGTCTCGGGGGTCAGGCACTCGGCGGGCGGGTGCAGTTCGCCCGGTCCCGAGAGGTACGGCAGGATCGCCCGGATCATCTCGGTGGTCAGGCCGGAGTCCAGCAGGCCGCGGATCTGCTGGACGTCGGCGACCGCGGACTCGGGGTAGCTGCGGTAGCCGTTGCCGCCGCGGCCGGGGTGGAGCAGGTCCTGTTCCTCGTAGTAGCGCAGGAGCCGGGTCGGTACGCCGGTACGGCGCGACAGTTCACCGATGCGCATGTCCGCCTCCCACGACCGCGCTTGACCTTCACACTGATGTCAGACTCCGACCATGGTCGCATGACCGTGTCCTCCACGTCTTCCCAGGTCAAGGGTGCTCGACTGCCGTGGTCGGGACTGCTCGCTCTGTCCTGCGCCGCGTTCACCGCCGTCATGACGGAACTCCTGCCGGCCGGCCTGCTGCCCGCGATGGCGCCCCCGCTCGACGTCGCCGAGTCCCGGATCGGTTTCCTGGTCACCGGGTACGCGGCGGCCTCCTTCCTGGCCGCCGTCCCGCTCACCGCGGCCCTGCGCGGGCTGCCCCGGCGGCCGGTGCTGTGCGGAGCCCTGCTGGGCTTCGCCGTCAGCAACACACTGGTCGCGCTGTCGTCGTCGTACCCGCTCACGTTCGCGGCCCGCCTGCTGGCCGGTGCGATGGGCGGCACGCTCTGGGCGCTGCTGGCCGGCTGTGCGGCCCGGATGGTGCCGGCCGGGCGGCGCGGACGGGCCGTCGCGATCGTGCTGGCCGGCATCACCCTGGCCCTGTCGCTCGGCGTGCCCGCCGGTACCGCGCTGGCCGGTGCGGTGGGCTGGCGGGCGGCCTTCGCGACACTGGCCGTGCTCGCCGTCCTGCTCGTGGGGTGGATACGGCTGCGCGTGCCCGCCTTCCCCGGCGAACCGGCGCACGCGCGCGTGCCCCTCGCCCGGGTCGCGCTGCGCCCCGGCGTCCGCCCGGTGCTGTCGGTGACCCTCTTCCTGCTGCTGGGACACCAGGTCATGTACACGTACGTCGCCGCGTTCGCCGAACACGCCGGGTACGGCCGTACGGACCTGCTGCTCGCGGTGTTCGGGACGGCCACGGTGGCCGGGATCTGGGTCACCGGGGTCCTGATCGACCGGCATCTGCGCCACACCCTCCTCGCGGCGCTCGCCCTGTTCAGCGGGGCACTGCTGACGCTGGGTCCGGGGACGGCGCGGGCACACCCGCTGCTGGTCGGCGCGGTGGCCCTGTGGGGCGTGGCCTTCGGCGGGGCACCGACGCTGATCCAGACCGCACTGGTCAACGCCTCGGGGCCGGCCGAGGCGGATGTCGCGACCTCCCTGCAGACGACCGTGTACAACGCGGGCATCGCGGCCGGTTCGCTCACCGGTGGCGTGGCACTGGACTCGCTGGGCCCCGAAGCGCTCCCCTGGACCGCGTTGCCGCCGGCACTGCTCGCGCTGGCGACGGTCGCGGCGGCCCGCCGCCACGCCTTCCCGGGCCGGCGGCACGCCGTGGCTCCGCAGGGGAACGCGCCGGTCGAGCCGGTGCCGTGAGGTGCGCCGGTGCGGTCGGCAGCGTCCCGAAGAGCGCGGGGAACCTCCGGCGGGGCCGTTTCCGGGCGCAACGCCCCTGACTCTCAGCCCAGTTCGAGCGTGGTGACGCCGAACACGCGGTGCTGGGCGTGCTCACGGACCGGACCGGTGTACATGCGGGCGGTCTCGAACGAGACCTGGAATCCGGCCTCCTCGGCGAGCGCGACGCCGGCCGCGTTCGGCTCGGGCACGTCGATGGCGACCTCGCGTCCCGCGGCCTCGGCCGTCAGGGCGGCGAACAGGGCGCGGGCGTCGTCGGCGGTGTCCGCGAAGAGGGGGCCGATGCGGAGGGTGTCGTGGCCGGGGCGGAGCACTCCGTAGCCGGTGAGGCGGGCGCCGTCATGGCGGACGAAGGCCCGGTGTCCGGGGCCGGTGAGCCATTCGGCGAGGAAGCGCGGACGGTCGGCGGGGTAGCAGGCGCTGTCGTAGGCGGTGATGGCCGCGAGGTCGGCGGGCCCGGCCGGACGGACGCCCGCCGGCTTCTCGTGCTGCGGGGCCGTACCGGTGAACCGGACGGTGCGGTAGGCGAGTTCGAACCCGGACTGGCGGTAGTTGTCCTGCTGGGCGACGACGCCGTCCAGGCCGACGGTCCGGTTGCCGGCGTGGGCGAGGGCGGTTTTCCAGGTGGTCAGGCCGTGGCCGTGGCCGCGCAGGTCGGGGCGGACCAGGTAGCAGCCCAGGAAGGCGTACTCCGGGCCGTAGTTGACGACGGAGATGGCCGAGGCCGGCTCCCCGCCGATACGGCCGAGGAAGAACCCGTCGGGGTCCTGCGCGAAGAACGCGGGCCCGTCGGACAGTCCGGGATTCCAGCCCTCCGCCGCCGCCCATCCGGCGATGACCGGCCAGTCGGCGCGGGTGGCCTGGGTGACGACGAGGTCGTGGGGGGCCGGAGAGGTCATCGAGGTGCTCCATTTCCGTCGGGACCGGACTTCCGTGCCGCATCCTTCCGGATCAACGGGGGCCGCGCCACGGGAAGATCGGCCGTTGCGGGCCGTGTTCCCCGGCCGTCCAGGGCGCGCAGCAGCCACGGCACCGTCGCGACGACGAAGACCCCGAAGAGGGTGATGGGCAACAGGCCCACCGGGCGCAGCAGTCCCGCCGGATCCTCCCTCACCCAGGGCCAGTTGACGTACCAGTTGGCGAAGACGTCCAGCGGCATCACGACAGCCGCCAGCCGTACGCCCACGGGCCGCGACCGCAGCGTCAGCACGGCGACCAGTGGATCGAGGACGACCAGAGCGACGAAGAACACCTGCAGCGGGAGCGGGGCGAAGGCGGCGTAGGCGTGGAGTCCGCCCCGAGTCAGGTCGAGCACATGGGAACAGGTCCCCTCCAGGAACCCGCCGGCGTACACCACGAGCGTCCAGCGCGCCCGGCGTGACAGCGCCCGCCGGCGATCGCGTATGTCGTCCGTCACCGGATCAACCTACCGCTCCCCGCGACCGCGCCGCGTCGCACGCGGACGAGACCCCACCGGGCCGGCGACCGGTGGGGCCCGTGGGAGGGGAGGGTCAGCCGGGGCGGCCGGGGCGGAAGCGGCGGTAGAGGACCGTGCCGGTGAGGAGCAGCGCGGCGCTGCCGGCGACGGCGGGAGCCGTGACGTCCGTGCCGGTGTGGGCCAGCGCGGAGGTCGTCGGGCGTGGCGTTCCGGGCTGGTGCTGCACGGGCGCCGGGTGCCTCGGGGCCGGGCCGTGCGGGTGGCGAGGGGTGCGGGGCTGCTCGCCGGGGCCGTTGACCGACCGGTTGCCGTGGGCCGGGTTGCCCACCCCGACCACGTCGACGCTGTTGCCGCTGACGTTGACCGGCAGGTCGACGGGGAGCTGGACGTTGTTGCCGGAGAGGACGCCGGGCGAGTCCTGCGTGCTGCCGTGCGCGCCGGCCCCGGCGGACGGCGACGAACCGGCCTTGCCGGCGTCGCGGTTCGCGCAGGCGTTGCCCGCGGCCGGGTTGAGCAGCCCCACCACGTCCACGGTGTTGCCGCACACGTTCACCGGCACGTGCACCGGGAGCTGGATGTCGTTGCCGGAGACCAGCCCGGGCGAGCCGGCCGCGGAGCCGTCGGCTGCGGCGCCACCGGCCGCGAAGGCGGCGGACACCGGCAGCGCCACGGCCATCGCACCGGAGGCCGCGGCGACGGCGATCACACCGTTACGGGTAGCCCGTCTCATAGGTTCCCTGCCTTCCAGACTTCGTCGCGGGCACTCACCCGCACCCCGGAAAACGCATGCGAACCTTCCGAGTTATGGCTTATCGGTCTTTCACCCCGTCGAGTGACACTGTTATCGAACCTCATGTAAAGACGCTCAGTGATCGATAACGGGCATAGAGGCCGCGCAGAATACGGCACCGGGCACCGCCCCGCCCGTCGACAGGCGGGCCGTCCGGGGCCCGCTTATGGTGATCCGAGGGCGCCGTCCCCGGTTCGCGACAGGCGTCCCGGGAGGCGATCGATGCTGGCCAAGCTGTCCACACGGCCCGCCGTGCGGCGCTGTGCGGGTACCGGAGTCCTCGCCCTGGCGCTGCTCGGCGCCGGGCTGCCCGCGGCCGACCGGCCGCAGCCCGACCTGTCCCGCTTCTACCGGCAGAAGGTGACCTGGGCGGCCTGCAAGGACCCGGACATGCCGAAGGACCTCCAGTGCGGGAAGGTCACCGTCCCGCTCGACTACGCCAGGCCCCGCGCCGGCACGCTCGACGTCGCCCTCGCCCGCTACCGGGCCACCGGGAAGAAGCAGGGCTCGGTGCTGCTGAACTTCGGCGGCCCCGGCGGTGCCGGCATCCCCGGACTCGCCACCGGCGGCAAGGAGTTCATGGACCTGACCAACGGCTACGACGTGGTCACCTTCGACCCGCGCGGCGTCGGCCGCTCCTCCCCCGTCAGCTGCGGCGAGGGCAGCGACGACGCCTCGTCCGCGATGGACGACGAGACCGGCCTCGACCATCCGCGGGCGCTGCTCGCGAAGTTGCGCAGGGCCGCCGGTCAGTGCGCCCGGCACTCCGGCCTGGTACTGCCCCACATAGGTACCGTGAACGCCTCCCGCGACCTGGACGTCATCCGCCAGGCCCTCGGCGACAAGAAGCTCAACTACCTCGGTTTCTCCTATGGAACGCGGCTCGGTGCGGTGTACGCGGCGCTGTTCCCGCACAAGGTCGGCCGTATCGCCCTCGACGGCGTGGACACCCTGACCGAGCCGCTGTCCGAGCAGGGGGTGGCCGCCGCCGAGGGGCAGCAGACCGCGCTGGACGATTTCCTGGACTGGTGTACGACGGACGTCGCCTGTCCGTTCGGCCAGGACCGGCGTGCGGCCGGCGACCAGGTGGTGCGGCTGGTGCACTCGCTCGACACGAACCCGGCTCCGACGGACTTCGGCGGCTCGTTCTCCGGACAGAACCTGGTCGGCGCCATCGGTCAGGCCCTCTACAGCAAGCAGCTGTGGCCCTCCCTGGAGCGCGCCCTGGCCTCGCTGGTCCAGGACGGCGACACCCGGGGCGTGCTCAACTTCGCCACCAGCGGCTCCGGTCTGCCGCCCGGCGGCCACGGCAACGGCGGCCTGGTCGATCCGCAGGACGTGCCGGCGGACAACCTCGAGGCCGCGCTGATGGCGATCAACTGCGCCGACGACCCCGACCGGCCCGGCGCGGCGCAGATCACCAAGGACCTGAAGAACCTGCGGGCCGAGTACGAGCAGGCCTCGCCGGTCTTCGGCCGCTACCGGCTGACCGAGCTGCTCATGTGCTACGGCCGCCCCAAGGGCACCGACTTCATACGCGAGCGGGTGAAGAACGTCGACTCGGCGAGGATGCTGCTCGTGGGCACGCGCGGGGACCCGGCGACGCCGTACCGGTGGACGGTGGAGACGGCCGCGCGGCTGGGCCCGTCGGCGGTGGTGCTCGACAACAAGGGCGACGGCCACACCGGCTACTCCTCCTCCACGTGCGTGCACCAGAAGATCGACGACTTCCTGCTCTACGGCTCCCTGCCGCCCAGCGGCAGCTCCTGCCCTGCGGACGGCAACGACTGGAGCGCCACCACGAACGCCACCGACTGGTGACGTTGGGGTGCGCACACGGGTGAAAGCCGCGCGTCCGGCACACCGTCCCGGCCCTCTGTGCCGTCCCACCGGGCAGAGCGTGCCCCGGCCGCCGCATTCCGTACCCGACCACGACAGGGGGCACCCATGCGCATCCGCGCCGCCGTCGCCGTACCCGCCGCCTCGGCCGCCGTGGCCGCCCTGCTGCTGACCGCGACGCAGGGCCGGGCCGCCACGGGGGACCATGCCCGGCCCGTCCGCTGCGCCGGGAAATCGCTGACGGTCGAGGCGAAGGCCGTGCCCGGCGCCGCGACCGTCCTGCGGGTCGGCGTCACCAACCGCGGCGCCCACGCGTGCGTCGTCGACCGGGTGCCCACGGTGACCTTCGGGGACCTCGACGGTGGCGCGCTGCCGACGCCGGAGGGCGCCACCGCCGCCTACCGGCTCGCGGCCGGCCGGACCGCCTACGCCGACGTCCGTACCGTCGGCGACCCGGCGGACCCCGAGGCCCGCCCGGTGGACACCGTTACCGTGGCCGCCTCGGCCGCCCAGGGGGGCCACTCCTTCACCGCGGCGCAGCTCGGCACCGGACAGCACGTCCTGGTGTGGGAGCCGGTGACGACGTGGTGGCAGCGCACGCGGGCGGCCGCCGACCGCGCCATCGGTCTCGGCTGAGCATCACCCGGGGCAGGGCCGTCGCCGTCGGCCGACGCGCCTCCGCCCGGCCGACCACACCAGCCGAGCCCACCCCGGGCGAGCGGCCAACCACCCCAGCCACTGGCCCCTCGGACCATCACACCCTTCCGCCGGGACACAGACGTCACCATCACCCGACGCACCTCGGCCCGGCCGCCCGCGCCAGCCGGGATCGCCTCAGGCGCACCACCATCCACCTCAGCCGGTGACCGCCTCGGGCCATCACGGCCGGCCACGGCAGCCGACGATCACCTCGGGCCACCACAGCCTGGCACCTCGGCCAGGATCACCTCGGGGCCCGCGCTGCCGGCCGCCTCAGGCGGTGATCAGCTCGGGTGCGTAGACCTCCAGCCACCGGGCGAGGTCCAGGGCGCGTTCCAGGCCTCGCCGGGCCGCCTGGGTGCTGACCGGTGCCTCGCGCTCGGCGGCCTGGCGCAGCCGGTCGCGGTCGACGAGGTCGAAGACCTGGTGCGAGGGCCGGGAGAGCAGTTCCTTGGCCTGCTCCTGGAGCGCGCGGGCGTACCGCGGGTCCTGTGTGGACGGGTACGGGCTCTTGACCCGCTCGTAGACCGACCGCGGCAGGACGTCCGCCGCCGCCTCGCGCAGCAGGCTCTTCTCCCGGCCGTCGAAGGATTTCAGCGCCCACGGGGCGTTGTAGACGTACTCGACGAGCCGGTGGTCGCAGAACGGCACCCGGACCTCCAGACCGACGGCCATGCTCATCCGGTCCTTGCGGTCGAGCAGGGCGCGCACGAAGCGGGTCAGGTGCAGATGGCTCATACGCCGCATCCGGTACTCGAAGTCGCTCTCGCCGTCGAGCCGTTGGATGCCCGCGACGGCGGTGCGGTAGCCGTCGGCGACGTAACTCTCCAGGTCCAGGGACTTGGTGAAGTCCGCGCGCAGTACGTCGGCGTCCTCGCCGAAGTGCCGCTGGAAGCTGGCCAGCCAGGGGAAGGTGTCGGCGCGGCGCGCCTCCTCGTCGAAGAACTGCAGATAGCCGCCGAAGACCTCGTCGGCGGACTCCCCGGACAGGGCCACCGTGGACTTCTCGCGGATGGCCCGGAAGAGCAGCAGCAACGAGGCGTCCATGTCGCCGAAGCCGGACGGCAGATCGCGCGCGCGGATCACCTGCTCGCGCACGGCGGGGTCGGCGAGGGCCTGCGCGTCGAGCACGATGTCCTGGTGGTCGGTGTCCGCGAGCCGGGCCACGTCGTGCACGAAGGGTGCGTCGGGGGTGCCGCGCAGTTCGTCGGCGACGAAGTTGTCGGTCTGGCCTACGAAGTCGACGGAGAAGCTGCGCACCTTCTCACCCTGTTCGCCGAGTTGCCGGGCGGCGATCGCGGTCATCGCGGAGGAGTCGAGGCCGCCGGAGAGCAGGGTGCAGCGCGGGACGTCGGCGACGAGCTGGCGGCGCACGATGTCGTCGAGCAGCGAGCGCACGGTCGCGATGGTGGTGTCGCGGTCGTCGGCGTGCGGACGGGTCTCGAGGCGCCAGTAGACGCGGGTGGACAGGCCGGAGCGGTCGACGGTGACGACCGTGCCGGGTTCCACCTCGCGCATGCCGTCCCAGATCGCGTGTCCGGGCGTCTTGATCAGGACGAACAGTTCCCGCAGGCCGTCCAGCGTCACCCGGGGGCGGGCCAGCGGGTTGGCGAGGATCGCCTTGGGCTCGGAGCCGAACAGGACGCCGTCGGAGGTGGGGTGGTAGTAGAACGGCTTGATGCCCATGCGGTCGCGGATCATCACGAGCTTGTCGAGGCGGCCGTCCCAGACGGCGAACGCGTACATGCCGTTGAGCCGTTCCGCGACCGCGTCGCCCCATTCGAGGTAGCCGTGCAGGACGACCTCGGTGTCGGAGTCGGTGGTGAACCGGTGGCCGCGGTCCGTCAGTTCCCGGCGCAGTTCGGTGAAGTTGTACGCCTCCCCGGAGTACACCATGGCGACGGTTCCCTCCGGGGTCGCCACGGACATCGGCTGGCGGCCGCCGGGGAGGTCGATGATCGCGAGCCGGCGATGACCCAGGGCGGCCGGGCCCGCGGCCCAGACGCCGCGGTCGTCCGGGCCGCGGCAGGCCATCGTCTCGGTCATCGCATGCAAGGTCGTGGCCTCGGCGGTCAGGTCACGGTCGAAGGAGACCCATCCGGTGATGCCGCACATGCGCTGCCTCCTGCCTCCGGCTCGCGTCGAGAGCAAACCAGTTGTATCGAGCACCTATATGACGAGCCTCCGTCAGGTGTTCGACGCGGTCAACGCGGGGGGCACCCGAATGACCCACACTCCCCCATGATTTCGGCCGGGTTTTGCCTTTGTTAAATCCCCGGATCGCGGGGACTCCGGGCCGGTGGCGCAGGGAACCGGCCACGGGCAAAAACTTCACCAAGGGCGCCGGCGCATCACTGCTTCGCGGCCAGAAAGTCAGACCTTCACGGCCAGAAACGATGCGAGCGCCTCGGTCAGCTCGGCCGGCTTCTCCAGCGGCAGTTCATGGCCCGCGTCGAGGATGCGGACGACCGCGTCCGGGTAGGCCTTGGCCATCCGCAGCATCTGCCGCACGGGCAGCTGGAGGTCGTGGTAGCCGTGCACCATCAGCGTGGGCGTGCGGATCTCCCCGGCCCGGTCGAGGACGTCGAAGGCGCGCATCGCCCCGTACAGCGTCATCACGACCTCGCGCGGGGTCGCGGCGGAGGCGCGGATGTGCGCGCGGATCTCCTCGCGCGGATAACCGGGCGCGAAGGCCCGCTGGATGTTGGCGGCCACGAACAGCCGGTAGGGCACCAGGGTGGAGACGGCCATCAGCAGGCCCCGGCCACGGCTGTACGTCATCCGGCCGATGGAGCCCACCAGCGCCATGCGCTCCACCCGCTCGGGGTGGGTCAGGGCGATGGTCTGCGCGATCATCCCGCCCATCGAGTGGCCGACCAGCACGAACCGTTCGACCTGAAGGTGGTCGAGGAGGGCCAGGACGTCCCGCGCCAGCTCCGCGATCGTGCCCACCCCGGCCCCGGTGCTCTCCCCGTGCCCGCGCAGGTCCAGCCGGATCACCCGGCGTCTTTCGGCGAAGTGCGCGATCTGGTGGTCCCAGCGGTGCCGGTTCGCGGTCCAGCCGTGGACGAACACCAGGGGCACCTCGGGCGCGTCACGGGGGCCCTCGTCGTCGTACGTGAGGGCGGCTCCGTCGACTTCGAGCTGCGGCATGTCAGGCCTCCTGGGGATGCTGCGATCCGGTTACTGGCCGGTACGCTATCCGTCCGCGGGGTGCCCCGTCACCGGTTCCCGCGGGGGAATTCGCTGCGGTGACCGGGGCAGGAACACCCCGAATGCCGTACTCGTGAATCCGCCCTATCGTGCTGTCATGGAGCACGCACTGAGTCCCGCAACGCTGGCCGAACTGCGGCGCCCGCGCCCATACCCGGCAGTGTCCGTGCTGACACCGACACACCGGAGGGAACCGGACAACGAGCAGGATCCCGTCCGGCTGCGCAATGTCGTCACCGAGGCACGCAAACGCCTGGAGTCCGACCCCGCCGTCACCCGTGAGCGGCGCAACGACGTCGTGGCCCAGCTGGACCGGGCACTGGCGGAGGTGGACCTGGCACATGCCGAGGACGGCCTGGTGATCTTCGCCGCTCCGGGCGAGCACCAGGTCTGGTCCCTGGCCCGCACCGTCCCCGAGCGGGTGGTGCTCTCGGACACCTTCCTCACCCGCAACCTGGTCGCCGCGCACGCCTCCGAACGGCCCTTCTGGGCGCTGTCGGTCTCCACGGACCGCGTCACCCTGTGGAGCGGCGGCGAGGGCCGTGTCGTGGCGGAGGAGTCCGGCGGTTTCCCGCTGGAGCGCCGGCAGGAGAACTTCGACGCGGAGCGTCGGATGCAGATCGGCGACCAGCCGAGCGCCTTCCGCGACGAGGGCACGCGCCATTTCCTGCGCGAGGCGGACACCGTCATGGCCGCGCTCCTGCGCGACCAGCCCCGGCCGCTGTACATCACCGGCGAGCAGGCGGCGCTCTCCCTGCTGGAGGAGGTCGGCATCGCGGCCAAGGAGGCCACCCTGGTCCCGCACGGCGGCCTTGCACACGCCGGTCCCGAGGCCGTGTGGCAGGCGCTGCGGCCGGTACTGGAGGACGAGGCCCGCAAGGACACCACGTCCGTGATCCGGGAGCTGACCTCGGCGCGCGGTCACAAGACCTACGCGGCCGGTCTGGACGAGCTGTGGCAGAGCGCCCGCGACGGCCGGGTCCGGCTGCTCGCCGTGGAGGAGAACTTCCGGGCGACCGTCAACGACCTCGGCGGGCATCTGGTACCGGCCGAAGCCGGCGACCTGGACGCCCGCGAGGACATCGTGGACGAGATCGTCGAGCAGTGCCTGGAGACCGGTGCCGAGGTCCGCTTCGTGCCCGACGGCGCGCTGGGCGACGCCGACGGGATCGCGGGCGTACTCCGGTACTGAGCCGTCCCCTGGGCGGTTCCCCCGGCGGCGCTGCCTGCCCGGCGTACGCTACGGCGTGATCGTCGGCGTAAGGGAGCGCATATATGGGTGACCTGCTGGGAGTGGCGGTACTGGGTGCCGGACACATGGGGGCCGACCATATACGACGCCTCAACCAAGTGGTCAGCGGAGCCAGGGTCGCGGCGGTGGCCGACCCCGATGTCGAGCGGGCCGGGGAAGCCGCTGCCGGCCTCGACGCGGTGACCGTGCACGCGGACCCCGTGGCCGCGCTCGACGCGCCCGGCGTGGCGGCCGTACTGGTCGCCTCCCCCGGCCCCGCCCACGAGGAGGCGCTGCTCGCCGCCTTCGCCCGCGGGCTGCCGGTGCTGTGCGAGAAGCCCATGGTGCCCGACTCCACGGGTGCGCTGCGGGTGGTGGAGGCCGAGGCACGGCTGGGCCGCCGGCTGGCGCAGATCGGCTTCATGCGCCGCTACGACGCCGAGTACCGCCGGCTCAAGGCGTTGCTGGACGGCGGCGGTCTGGGCCGGCCCCTGATGCTGCACTGCACCCACCGCAACGTCTCCTCGCCCGGCCACTTCACCAGCGCCATGCTGATCAACAGCTCCGTCTCGCACGAGATCGACGCGGCCCGCTGGCTGCTCGGGCAGGAGCTGACGGCGGTGACCGTGCTGCGTCCCACGCCGTCCACGGACGCCCCCGAGGGCCTGCTCGATCCGCAGTTCGTGCTGTTCGAGACCGCGGGGGGCGCGCTGGTCGACGTGGAGGTCTTCGTCAACTGCGGCTTCGGCTACCAGGTGCGCTGCGAGGCCGTGTGCGAGCGGGGCAGCGCGCGGATCGGCGACGAGCACACCATGGTGGTCACCACGGCCGGCAGCGCCCGCGAGGAGGTCGCGCAGGACTACCTCGTCCGGTTCGCCGACGCCTACGACCGCGAGGTGCAGGCCTGGGTGGATGCCACCCGGCGCGGGGAGGTCACGGGTCCGAGCGCCTGGGACGGCTACGCGGCCTCCGCCGTCGCGGAGGCCGGGGTCCGGGCGCTGGAGACCGGCGGCCGGGAGACCGTCGGCCTCGCCCCGCGCCCGGACCTGTACGACCCGTACGCCAAGGTCAGCCGCTGACGCTCGCGGCGCCCGTCTCCAGGTGCCCGGTGAACCGGCGCGACCAGGTCGCGTCGGAGTCGACGGTCACCGTGAAGTCGTACCAGCCGTTCTGGTACGCGACGGCGTTGAAGTAGTCCTCGGTCGCGGCGCCTCCTGCGACGGTGTAGGTCCAGGGGCCGTCGCCGCGGTAGTGGTTGGACGTGATGGTGAACTTGGCCGGGGACGAGCCCGAGTTGGTCATCTTGAAGTAGATCGCCAGCTTGCCCGTGCCCGGCTCGACCGCGTAACGCGTGCTCACCTCCGCCGACTTGCCCGCCTTGGTCGCGTCGCCCTGGAAGCGGCGCAGGAAGCGGTTGGGGCCGACCATGGTGAAGTCGTACCTGCCGCCGCCGTAGCCGGTGCCGATGTTGAAGGAGTCGGAGGCGCTGCCGCCCGCGTCGACCGTGTACTGCCACGGGGTGGTGTCGCGGTAGGCGTTGGGGTGGAGGGAGAAGTGGGCCGCACGGGAGGCCGGGCCGCCCTGGTTGGTCATGGTGAACCAGGCCAGGATCTTGCCGGCCGCGCCGAACTCCAGGTGGTCCAGGTAGCCGCCCGGCTGGTACGGCAGGGCGCGGGCCGGGCGGGTCCCGGGCTCCTGGGCGGGCAGCGCGTTGTCGGTCGGCACCGGGTTGGGCAGCGGGCCGCAGGCGTCGATGCCGATCACGCTGGTGGCGGGCAGGGAGACCGCGCCGTGGACCGGGTTGGCGAAGTCGAAGACACCGGTGAGGTCGCCGCTGACCCTGCGCCGCCAGTCGCTGATGTTGGGGCACCTGGCGGGCTTGCCGAGCGCCGCCGTCCAGGTCTCCAGGAAGCGCAGCACGGAGGTGTGCTCGAAGACCTCCGAGGAGACCCAGCCGCCGCGTGTCCAGGGCGAGACGACGATCATCGGGACGCGGAAGCCGAAGCCGTACGGCACCCCGTTCAGGAATTCCCCGGCCGTTCCTGCGGGCGGCGCCGGCGGGGGCACGTGGTCGAAGCAGCCGTCGTTCTCGTCGTAGTTGAGGAACAGGACGGTCGAGTCGAAGACGTCCTGGTCGGCTGCGAGGGCCTGGTAGACGAGGCTGACGAAGTGGGCGCCGTCGCCGGGCGGGGCGTAGGGGTGCTCGGAGAACGCCTGGTTGGGCACGATCCACGAGACCTGCGGGAGGGTGCCCGCGAGCACGTCGGCCTTGATGGCGGCGGCGATGTCGTCGGGGGTGGAGCCGGTCACGCTCGGCACCGAGGACATGCCGCGGTCGTACAGCGGGTCGCCCGGCCCCGCGTTCGCGAAGTTCTTGAAGTAGGCGCAGCCGTTGTCACCGTAGTTGTCGGCCGCGTTCTGGTAGACCTTCCAGGTCACCCCGGCGGCCTGCAGCGCCTCGGCGTAGTTCTGCCAGGTCAGGCCGGACTCGTCGCCGCCGTCGTAGCTGGAGGAGTCGACCTTGCCGCTCCACAGGTAGGTGCGGTTGGGGCCGGTCGCGCTGAGCGCGGAGCAGAAGTAGGCGTCGCAGACGGTGTAGTTGTCCGCGAGCGCGTAGTGGAAGGGGATGTCGGAGCGGTCCAGGTAGCCGAGCGAGCGGACGTTGCCGACGCCCGCGACCCAGTTGTCCATGCGGCCCTTGTTCCAGGCGGCGTGCTGCGAGGACCACGAATGGGGCAGGTCGCCGTTGCACTGGGCCAGGGTCTCGCCGTCCTTGCCGCCGGCGGACGGGGTGGCGCTGAGCTTCCACGGGTACTGGCGGCCCGTCCCGTTCGGCTGGTTGAAGACCGGGTAGCCGCCGCCGAGGGTGATGCCGCTGCGGTCGTCGAAGCCGCGCACGCCCTTCAGGCGGCCGAAGTAGTGGTCGAAGCTGCGGTTCTCCTGCATGAGGATCACCACGTGCCTGACGTCCTGGATGGTGCCGGTCGCGGCGGTCGCCGCGGCGGCTGTGGTGCGCGTGCCGGCGCCCAGCGCCGCGCCCGCCGCCACGGATGCGCCGAGCCCCACGAAGCCTCTTCGGCTGATCGGTGTCATTCGCCCCGTCCTTGTCACCTTCTGGTGCCCCTGCGGCACGCCGCGCGCCAGGGTGCCCGCGGCACTCGTCAGGGTCCATACCGGAGCGGTGAGGCGAAGGTGAACAGAAGTCAAAGTCCCCCGGGAGCTCGCCTCATACCCCGCCGAACAGGGCGCCCAGCCCCCGCTCCACCACCCCGGCCAGGTCCTCCTGTCCGGCCGCCACCACCCCGTACGTGCGCAGCAGGAAGCGGCGCAGGGCCGACGCGGGGAACTGCAGGAGGGCCAGGCCGTGGGGCGAGTGGAACTCCAGGACCGTCCGGGTGCGGCCGTAGGGCCAGATCTGCACGTCCCCGTGGCCGGCCGGCGCCCGCAGCCCCTGGTCGAGCAGGGAGCGCGCGAAGATCCAGGTGACGCCCTCGCCGTCCAGGGCGGCCTCGGCCGGGAAGTCCACGAAGACGGCCAGCGGGTCGTCCGTCGTGTAGCGCAGCGTGGCCGACACGGGGATCTCCTGGTCCTCGGCGGTGATGAGCCGGGCCTGGGCGGGCTGTTCGACAGTGATGGCATCCATGCCTTAATGGAGTCCTCGAGGGCACCTCACATGCCGCGAAATCCGGTCAGAGTTCGACAGGTACAAGACGCTTCCCGTGCACCTGAACGCAGAAGCGACGAACACACGTGTGAACGTGACGGAAAAGCGGCCCGGGGAGGGACAACTCGCGTAGCCGACCTAAGACTTGACCTGCCCGGCGCGTACGTCATTCGTGCGCGGGGATCGCTCCGGGAAGACTCTGGCATATGCCTGAAGCACCACCGTATCGTGTGTTGCCAAATCCCTTACGGGGCGTCGCGGGCTGTGCGAGAGTCGTAACGGTCCCCCGTCCTCCCGGCCTTCTCGTCCCCCAACGGAGTGCGTCATGCCGTCACCGGTCTCCGCGGACATTCCAGCCGCCCAGCCACCCGGACGCGGCTCGGTCGAGGCGCTGTTGACGCAGACGCGGCGACTCAAGGGCGACGTGGACGCCGTACGGCGGGACACCCGGAACGACGGGGCCGACCCGGAGGAACGCTGGCTGCGCGCCCTCTACGACCTCGCGCTGCACCAACTGGAGGACCTGGACGCCCACTTGGCGCAGCTCCGCGACGGCCCGGCCGCCGAGCCCGCGGCACCGGCGGAGGCACCCGCCCTCCGGGCCACTCCCGCCGCCCCCGGCGGCTCGCTGCTCAGCCGCGTCGGCAGCGCGGAGTGGAACCTGCTGACGGACGAGGCGACCTGGTCCGGGGAGCTGTTCCAGATCCTCGGCCTGGACCGGGACGCCCCCGCCCTCACGCTGGACGAGCTGCCCTCGCTGGTCCTGGAGGAGGACCGGCCGAAACTGACCGCGATGGTGACGGACTGCCTGGTCGACGGCAAACCCATCGACGGCGAGTTCCGCATCGTACGACCCGAGGGCTCCGTGCGGGCGGTGCACATGATGGGCGAACCCGTGCTCGGCGCCGACGGCGGCACGGCCTCGATGTGGGCCGTGCTGCGCGACGTCAGCGAACTGCGCCGCTGCCGACGGACGGAGCGCGAGACCCGTGACTCGCTGCAACGTCACCGCCGGCAGGAGCAGACCGAGCACCGGATCGCGGCCGAGTTGCAGGAAGCCGTGCTACCGCCATGGCGCGGCTCCCTGCGGCTCCCGCACCAGGGGCCACGCACCCTCGACCTCGCCGCCCGCCGCCTGCCCGCGGCGACGAGCACACCGCTCGGGGGCGACTGGTACGACGCGCTGGAACTGTCCGACGGCGAGACCCTGCTCAGTGTCGGCGACCTCACCGGGCGCGGGGTGGCCGTCGCCTCCGGGATGGCGATGCTGCTCGGTGCCGTACGCGGTATGGCCCTGGCCGGCAGTCCGCCCGGTGAACTGCTCGGCATGCTCAACCAGTTACTGGACGCCACCGTGCAGCCCGCCCTCGGCAGCGCCGTCTGCTGCCGCTACCAGCCACGGACCCGCACCCTGGTCTGGGCGCAGGCAGGACACCCCGCCCCGCTGCTGTACCGCGACGGGACGGGGCGCATGCTGAACGCACCGGACGGCGTCCTGCTCGGCGCCACCTCGGGCGCCGTCTACGGGCAGGCCGTGGACACCCTCCGGCCTGGTGACGTCCTGCTGTTGCACACCGACGGGCTGGTGCCGGGGCACGGCCCGAGCGCGGCCGTGGACCGCCTGCTCGGCCTCGCCGCACGGTTCGGCGCGGCGCACACCGCGCAGGACTGTCTGCGGACGCTGGTCGAGGAGTTCGGCGGAGACGGACGCGAGGACGACGCCAGTGTCCTCGTCGCCAGGGTCACCGCATGAGCCGGCGCACGTGACCTCATCGATGGAATCCGGCGCACACGCCCGGTGCCTGTGCGCTCACGCCTGCGCGCTGCCCGCGCCCTTGGTCCTCGGCTTGGGCAGGGCGAGCCGGATCTGCTCACGCAGTTCGTGGATCTTCGGATAGCCGGCGTACTCCGCGGTCAGCCGGTACATCTGCCGCAGCCTGTCCCAGGTGCGTCGGGAGGAGTTCGAGCCCATCGACATCAGGGCGAGACGTGCGTAGCGGTCGGCCTGTTCGGGGTCGTCGGCGATGAAGCAGGCCGAGGCCATGGACAGATGGTCGAAGATCTTCGACCGCTCACGCCCGTCGACGCGCAGGGAGAGCGCCTTCTCCGCGTAGTGCTGGGCGTGGGTGGCCGCGCTGGGGTCGAACTCCGCCAGCGTGCGGTAGGCGAGTGCCTGCATGCCGTACAGGTCCTCGTCCTTGAAGGTCTGCATCCAGTCCAGAGGTTCCCCGTCGCCCCGGTCGGCGACGAACATGTCCTCCGCCTGCCCGAGCGTGCGACGCATCGCCTGGCCCTTGCCCATGGAGGCCTGCGCCCAGGCCTCGATGGTGTGGAACATCGCCTTCGTACGCGGCTGCAGGCGGTCGCCGGCGCCGTCCTGGGCGAGCTTCATCAGGTCCAGGGCGTCGTCGGGCCGGCCGAGGTGCACCATCTGCCGGGCCGCCCGGGACAGGGCCTCTCCGGCCCGCGGCCGGTCTCCGCCCTCTCGGGCCGCATGGGCGGCGATGACGAAGTACTTCTGCGCCGTGGGCTCCAGGCCGACGTCGTGCGACATCCAGCCCGCGAGCACGGCGAGGTTGGCGGCGACGCCCCACAGGCGCCGCTGGAGATGGGGTGGATGGTGGTAGGCGAGCATGCCGCCCACCTCGTTGAGCTGGCCCACGACCGCCTTGCGCTGAAGCCCGCCGCCACGGGCCGCGTCCCAGGCGCGGAACACCTCGACCGAGCGCTCCAGTTCCTCGATCTCCTGCGACCCGATGGGGGCGGCCTCGTAGCGGTCGAACCCAGCGGGGTCGGCGTGCAGGGGGTCGTCGAGGACGGGGGCGTCGGCCTTCAGGGCCGGGTCGGTGTGCAGCCAGTCGTACATGGCGCTGCTGAGTGCGGATCCCGCGGCGAGCGCGGCACCCGCGCCCACCAAGCCGCGTCGGTTGAGCATGAGGTCCATTCCCGTGAATTCGGTGAGGACCGCGGCGGTACGTTCGGGCGCCCACGGCACGCCGTCGGGATGTTCCTCGATCCCGTCGCCCTGCCGTTTCCCCGTTCGCCCGTGCCGTACCAGACCGAGGTCCTCGATGGTCACGACACGGCCGAGACGCTCGGTGAACAGGGCTGCCAGCACCCGCGGTACCGGATCGCGCGGGATCTCTCCCGTGTCGATCCACCGACGGACCCGGGAGGTGTCGGTCGACAGCTGGGGGTGGCCCATGGCCGCCGCCTGCTTGTTGACCAGCCTCGCGAGTTCGCCCTTGGACCAGCCGGCCAGGCCGAACAGGTCCGCCAGGCGGGTGTTGGGTTGTCCGCTCACGTCAAGCCCCCAGGTTCTCGGCTGAGTTGACAGTAGCCCCGTGGAGGTTGCCGGGCGACTATTCGCCAGGGTTCGCCAGGGTCCGCCAGATGGTGTGCCACTGGGCATCGGGTGTCGAGTAGGAACGCGCCACCCCGACCCGGTCGCCGCTCGCCTCTTGTGGAGCCTCGCGGGTGCATTCCCCAGGGTGCACCCGGGCGGCCGGGCCGGGCAGGCGCTCGCTCGCAGTGCATGCGAACGGAGTACGGGCTCTCTCGTGCCCCGGCCCCGCGCATGTGCCCCGAGCACGCACCAAAGGCAGGCACCGCAGGCACACGAAGGGATCTGTATCTCCCATGTACGCAGCATCGTCCTCCGTGTCCGCCCCGCCCCGGCCGCTGCGCTCCCGCCCCGCGGGCGGCGGACCGTACCTGGACCCGGCGGCGCGTCCGGGCGGACCCGTGCCGGTCGCGGGCCGGCTCCGGCGGGTGCCGGGCCAGGTCGGTGGTCCACCGCTCAGCGGAAGACTCGACCTGTCCGGTCCCCAGGGCGCGCAGCTGCGCACCGCGATCGCATCGGTGCACCGGATCTGTCCGGAGTTCACCCCGGTGCAGGTGCTGCGGCGCAGCGGACGGTCCGTCCTCCTGGTGGGGACGGCGGGGCGCGGCACGGCCGTGGCCAAGTGTCTGTTGGACCAGTCGCCGGCCTGGGCGGAGCGGATCCGCCACGAAATAGCCGCATACCGCTCGTTCGTCCGGCACCGGCCACCGGTCCGCGTGCCCCGGCTGATCGCGGCGGACCCGGACAACTGCACCCTGGTCATCGAGCGCGCGCCGGGCCGGGTGGCGGCGCTGCAGCGGCATCCGGTGGAGGCGCCGCCCCGGCCGGACGTCCGGGCCGCGCTGGGCGCGATCTGCCGGGTGAACGCCTGGCGTCCCCCGGCGGGCACCTTCGACATGCCGCTGGACTACGGCGCCCGGATCTCCCGGTACCACGAGCTGGGCCTGCTCACCGACCGGGACCTCGGCGACCTGCAGAAGCTGCTGCACGGCATCGCCCACGAGGTGGGCCGGCACGGCATGCTCCAGTTCAACCACGGCGATGCCCTGCTGTCGAACATCCTGCTGTCACCGGCCGGTCCAGTGCTGGTGGACTGGGAGCACGCGGGCTGGTATCTGCCGGGGTACGACCTGGCGACGCTGTGGCTGGTGCTCGGGGACGCGCCGGTGTCCCGGCGGCAGATCAGCCAGATCGCCCAGTCGGCGGGCCCGGCCTCCCGGGACGCCTTCCTGGTGAACCTGATGCTGGTGCTGACCCGGGAGATCCGCACGTACGAGACGGCCGTGCAGCGTTCGATGCACGAGGTGACCCCGGCGGCACCGGGCCTGGCCCACCCGGGTGCTGCGCCGTCCGGCGAGGAACAGCGGCTGCTGCTCAGGCGGCTGCACGACGACTGCCAGATGGCCCGCAGGGCCGTCCGAGCGGCGGTCGGCACTCGCTGACGGGGACGACGGTTCCGCGGCGCGCCAGAGCGGCGGCGCACCGCGGACCTTCGTGTGTCCGGGGCCGGTTGTGGCCAGTGGTGTACGCCAGTGACGCCGCGCAGGCCGGTGCACCGCCGTCGCGAAACTCGCCGAAAACCCTTCGTGACGTGGGAAATCGCTGTCGTGGAGGCATCATTGACGGATCGTCGGCCAGCCGGTACCACTGACCCAGCTCGGCGCCGCACGCCCCGCCACTGCCCGCCCATCACAGGAGGCCGCATTGCGAGGTTCCGCCACTGATTCCGCGTCCACACCCGGCCACAGACACCTGCGGCGGGCCGTCGGCCCGCTCGCCTCGGCGGCGCTGCTGCTGCCGCTGCTCGGCGCGGCCCCCGCCCAGAGCGCCACGGACTCCTCCGCGGGCCGGCTGCAGCACGCGTTCGCCACCGCGGCGGACGAGTACCACGTGCCGCAGAGCGTTCTGCTGGCCGTCTCCTACCTCCAGTCCCGCTGGGACTGGCACGCCGGCGCGCCCAGCGTGTCCGGCGGCTACGGTCCGATGCACCTCACGGACGCCCGCACCGCGATCGCCACCACGGAGCACTACGCCGAGGGCGCGGAGGACGCCCGCGGCGATGCCGCCCGCGCGGCCGTGCACCCGGACATCGCGGTGCCCGCCGAGTCCGCGCTCCCGGCCCGTCTGAAGACGCTGCCGAAGGCGGCGCGGCTGACCGGTCTGCCGGCCGAGGAGCTGCGCACCGACCCGGCGGCGAACGTGGCCGGCGGCGCCGCCCTGCTCGCCGCCGCGCAGAAGGAGCTGGGCGAGCCGCTGAGCTCCGACCCGGCCGACTGGTACGGCGCGGTGGCGCGGTTCTCCGGTGCCGACGACTCGGCGACCGCGGCGGCGTACGCCGACGACGTGTACGACGTCCTGCACACCGGTGAGGAGCGGACCACGGACGACGGCCAGCTGGTCGCGCTCGCGGCCCAGCCGGGACTGACCGCCGACACCGACCAGTTGCGGCGGGCCGGGCTGGGCACGCTGCCCACGGACGGCGTCGAGTGTCCGCGCTCGGTGTCCTGCGAGGCGGTCTGGGCGCCGTACGCACAGTTCGGGAACGGCAACTACGGCAACCACGACCTCGGCGACCGACCGGTGTCACAGGGCATCAAGTACATCATCATCCATGACACGGAGGGCGCCTGGGACGGGGTGCTGAACCTGATCCAGGACCCGACCTATGTGTCGTGGAACTACACGATCCGCTCCACCGACGGTCTGATCGCCCAGCACGTGAAGGCGAAGGACGTGGCCTGGCACGCGGGCAACTGGTACGTCAACGCCAAGTCCGTCGGCATCGAGCACGAAGGTTTCCTCGCCAACCCGGACGCCTGGTACACCGAGGCGATGTACCGCTCCTCGGCGCGGCTGGTGAGGTACCTGGCCGGCAAGTACGGCATCCCGCTGGACCGGCAGCACATCCTGGGCCACGACAACGTGCCCGGCCCGACCACGTCCACGATTCCCGGCATGCACACGGACCCGGGTCCGTACTGGGACTGGCGGCACTACTTCCAGCTGCTGGGCCACCCCTTCAGGCGCACGGCCGGCAAGCAGGGCGGGCTGGTGACGATCCTGCCCGACTACGCCGCGAACCAGCCGGTGTACACGGGCTGCACCACCAGCGGCGAGGCCTGCACGGCGCACGGCTCCAGCGAGGTGCGGCTGTACTCCGACCACGACGTCAACGCGCCGCTGATCAAGGACATCGGCCTGAAGAAGGACCCGACCGAGGACGTGAACGACCTGTCCTCCCGGGCCTCCACCGGTCAGCAGTACGCGGTCGCGGACCACTGGGGCGACTGGACCGCGATCTGGTACCTGGGCCAGAAGGCCTGGTTCCAGAACCCGCGCACGGCACCGGCGGCGGTGCCCGCCAAGGGACTGGTGATCACCCCGAAGGACGGCCTGGCGAGCATTCCGGTGTACGGCAGGGCCTACCCGGAGAAGGAGGCCTACCCGGCGGGGGTCCCCGCCCAGTCGGTCGTCCCGCTGCCGTACACGGTCCCGGCCGGGCAGAAGTACGTCGTCGGTGACGAGGTGCCGGGCGAGTACTACTACTCGGTCACCTTCACCACCGACTCGCACCGGGTCGTGGTGGGCAAGGACCTGTACTACGAGATCCAGTACGGCCACCGGGTGGCGTTCGTCCGCGCCGCGGACGTGACCCTCGAGGGTTCCGCCGGCTAGCCGGGGCGGGCGGCCTCAGCCCTGCTGGAAAAGCTCCGCCGGGAGCGGCTTCAGCAGGGCGTACAGGTCGTCGGTGATGGGGCGGTCCCAGGCGGCGATGGTGACGAGGACGCCGTCGCTGCGGTCGAACTGGACGCAGGAGATCCGGGACTCGGACAGTTTCAGGCGCCGCACGATGAGGAGGTTGTCGCCCTGGAGGACCGGGGTGTCCTCGACGCCGACGACGGTGACCTCCTCGTCGTTCTCCAGCGCGAGCAGCAGTTGGCCCACCTCGAAGGGGATCTCGTCCCCGGCGACCTCGCGGGCCGGGGAGCCCTCGGGGAGGTTGCCGATGATCATGGCGGGGCCGCGGCCGCCGAAGAGGTCGTAGCGCAGGAAGACGCCCTGGCAGGTGCCGTCGGGCGCGGGCAGCAGACCCGCGCCGAGGTTGCCCGGCCAGTCGCCCGGGTCCATGGCCAGCACGTCGAAGTCGGGTCCCGCAGGGGTGGCGCTGCGGCGGCGGAGGAACGACATGCGGCCATGGTACGTGGGCTGCGCCGGAAGTGGCGTGACGGGGCCGCCGGCCGCGTACGCGGGGTGGTGGCGCAGCGCCTGCGGCAGGGAGGCGAGCAGATTGGGGCCGTCGGTGCGCCGGAGGGTGCCTTCCCCGGCAGCCGCCGTTGGGCAGGCCGGTGGCGACGGTGCGGGCCGGGGGCCGGTCGTAGCGCTGGGCGGCCACGGTGCGGGCGGCGCGGGTGACCCCCGGGGGTGAGTCCGGCGCAGTCGGCCGGGTCGGTGTCGCCCGAGGCCACGGTGCCGGCGGTGGTCAGCTCGTCCGCACGGTCGGCCCGCTGGTGGGCGGCGCCGGGCACCCGGAGGTGGGTGCACGGATTGCGGGGCGCCGTACGGTCTGATGTGCCCCCGCCCTGGCCCTGCCGGCTCTCACTCCTCCTGCGGTACCGGGGGCACCACCGCGACCGGGCTCGCCGCGTGCAGCAGGACGGCCTGGGTGACGGAGCCCATCATCCGGGCCGGTGCGAGCAGGCGCCGCCGGTGCCGGCCGACGACGACCAGCTCGGCGTCCTTGGAAGCGGCGACGAGATGGCCGGCCGCGTCCCCGGGCAGCGCCTCGACGTCGGCGCGTACCTCGGGGTGCCGCTCGCGGTGCGGGGCGAGGAAGCCCTCGGCGAGGGCGCGTGTCTCGTTCTCGACGGCGGCCTGGTCGATCTGGGGCGGCACCAGCTGGCCCGGGGCGGACCAGGTCTGCACCGGCCACGGATAGGCGGCGATCACCTGGACGCGTGCGCCGCGCAGGGCGGCCTCGGTGAAGGCGAGGGCGAGGGCGGCCTCGTCCGGGCTGTCGGCGTGCAGACCGGCCACCACCCGCGGTCCCGGCTCGGCCGGACCGTCACCGTGCACCTGCCGGCCGGGCCGGGGTACGACGACCACCGGGCACTCGGCGTCCCGGGCGGCGGCGAGCCCGTTGGAACCGAGCAGCAGACTGGCGAATCCGCCGCGGCCCCGGGAGCCGAGGACCAACAGCTGGGCGTCGGCGCCGAGTTCGGGCAGGACGGCGCCCGGTACGCCCTCCAGGGCGACGTACTCGACGACAGGTTCCGCGCCTCGGTCCGCGAGCCGGCTGTGCACGTCGTCCAGCACCGGATCGCCCACCGCCTGGGGCGGTGCGGCGACCAGCACATCGGCCTGGCCCCAGGCGGCGTACTGCCGTACGTGCACCACCCGTAGCGGTGCGGCGCGGCGGCGGGCGGCGTCGAAGGCCCACTCCAGCGCGCGCAGGCTGTCGTCGGAGCCGTCGACCGCGGCGATGACCGGCGCAGTGCTCATCGTCCCTCACCTTTCGGAACACGACCTTCCCCGTGCTGGGGGCCAGCCTGGCGCAGGCGTCGGTCCCAGCGGGGTCCTGGTGGTCGCGTGTCCGGAAATCGGTTCGGAACACCCCCGGTTCAGGCCTGGTGGATGCGGTTCAGGTGAGGTCGAACTCCCCTTCCCGGGCTCCGGAGACGAAGGCACCCCATTCCGCCGGAGTGAAGATCAGGGATGGGCTCTCCGGACGGCCGCTGTTGCGCATCGCGATGAAGCCCTCGACAAAGGCGATCTGGACATCTCCCAGACCTCGGCTGCTGGACTGCCACTCGGCCTTGCTGAGGTCCAGCTCCGGCTTGTCCCAGCCCGCGAGCGGCTGCTGCTGGATCGTGCTCTCGGCCACGTCCGTGCTCCTCCCGGTTCCATCGTCCGCGGGTCAGCCTAGCGACCGCTCACGATGCCCGACAGGCCACGTGGGGAGGACTTTCAGGACTCCGGTGGCCGCGCTCCCACGAGCCACATGGAGAAGAACTGCGAGCCGCCGCCGTAGGCGTGCCCGAGCACCCTGCGGGCGCCGTCCACCTGGTGTTCTCCGGCCTGGCCGCGCACCTGGAGGGCGGCCTCGGCGAAGCGGATCATGCCGGAGGCGCCGATGGGGTTGGCGGACAGCACGCCGCCCGACATGTTGACGGGCAGGTCCCCGTCGAGTTCGGTCACCCCGGACTCGGTGAGCTTCCAGCCCTCGCCCGCCTCCGCGAAGCCCAGGTTCTCCAGCCACATGGGCTCGTACCAGGAGAACGGCACGTACATCTCGACGGCGTCGATGTCCCGGCGCGGGTCGGCGATGCCGGCCTGCCGGTAGACGTCGGCGGCGCAGTCCCGGCCGGCCTGCGGGGAGACGAAGTCCTTGCCCGCGAACAGGGTGGGCTCGCTGCGCATGGCGCCGCCGAGCATCCAGGCGGGCGGGCGGGGCGCGCGGGCGGCTCCGGCGCGGTCGGTGAGCACCATGGCGCAGGCGCCGTCGGAGGAGGGGCAGGTCTCGGAGTAGCGGATGGGGTCCCACAGCATGGGCGAGGCCTGGACCTTCTCCAGGGTGATGTCGTGCTCGTGCAGATGGGCGTAGGGGTTCTTCAGGGCGTTGCGCCGGTCCTTGTAGGCGACGAGGGAGCCGACGGTGTCGGGGGCGCCGCTGCGCCGCATGTAGGCACGCACGTGCGGGGCGAAGAAGCCGCCCGCTCCGGCGAGGAGGGGCTGCTGGAAGGGGATCGGCAGGGACAGGCCCCACATGGCGTTGGACTCGGACTGCTTCTCGAAGGCGAGGGTGAGGACGGTGCCGTGGATGCGGGCGGCGACCAGGTTCGCGGCCACGAGCGCGGTGGAGCCGCCGACGGAGCCGGCGGTGTGCACCCGCAGCATGGGTTTGCCGACGGCGCCGAGGGCGTCGGCGAGGTACAGCTCGGGCATCATCACGCCCTCGAAGAAGTCGGGCGCCTTGCCGATGACGACGGCGTCGATGTCGGCCCAGGTCAACTCGGCGTCGTCCAGGGCCCTTTGGGCCGCCTCGCGGACGAGTCCGGCGATCGAGACGTCCCGGCGGGCGGCGACGTGTCGGGTCTGGCCGATGCCGACGACGGCCACGGGCTCCTTGCTCATCGTGGATCCCCTTCGAGTACGGCGACCAGGTTCTGCTGCAGGCAGGGGCCGGAGGTGGCGTGGGCGAGGGCGCGGTCGGAGGTGCCGCGGTGGATGCGGGCGGCGGCCTCACCGATGCGGACGAGTCCGGCGGCCATGACCGGGTTTGCGGCCAGCGCTCCGCCGGAGGGGTTGACGCGCACGTCGTCGCCGAGGCGGAGCGCTCTGCGCAGGATCACCTCCTGCGAGCTGAACGGCGCGTGCAACTCGGCGGTGTCGACGGGCCGTTCGAAGGCGCCGGCCCGCTCGGCGGCGAGCCGGGTGGAGGGTGAGTCGGTGAGGTCGCGGACGCCGAGGCCGTGGGCCTCGATGCGGTGGTCGATGCCGCGGATCCAGGCGGGCCGCGCGCACAGCTGACGGGCCCGCTCCCCCGCCGCGAGGATCACCGCGGCGGCGCCGTCGGAGACCGGTGGGCAGTCGCCGGCGCGCAGCGGCCGTACGACGTGGTCGCCCTGCGGCACCTGCCCCCTGACCTGGGCGTGGGGGTTGGCTTCCGCATCCGCGCGGCTGCGGGCACCGACGGCGGCGAGCGCGGGTTCGTCGGTGTGGCCGGCGTCCAGGAGCGCCTGCGCCTGCAGGGCGGCCAGAGCTATGGAGTCGGGCCACAGGGGGGCGACGTAGTAGGGGTCGAGCTGGCGGGTGAGGACGTCCCGCACCGAGCCGGGCGAACTCTTGCCGTAGGAGTAGACGAGCGCGGTGTCGGCGTCGCCGGTGAGCAGCTTGGTCCAGGCCTCGTACAGCGCCCAGGCGCCGTCCATCTCGACGTGCGACTCGGAGATCGGCGGCCAGGCGCCGACGCCGTCGAGGGCGAGGGTGAAGGAGAAGGCGCGGCCGGCGAGGTAGTCGCTGGAGCCGGAGCAGGTGAAGCCGATGTCGGCGGTCCTCAGGCCGGTCTGTGCCAGCACCTCGTGCAGGACCGGCATGAGCATCTCGACCTCGGAGGACTCCTCGGTGGAGCGCCGGTGGTCGGTCTGGGCGAAGGCGACGACCGCGATCTCCCGGGTCACAGCAGCTCCTTGTAGGTCTCGTAGGCGGCGTCGGGTTCGCCGGTGGGCCGGTAGTGGTCGGGGTGGCGGGCGCCCTCGGTCCACACGGGCTCCACGCGCAGGCCCATGCGCACCTGGTCGTAGGGGATGCCGCCGATCCGGGCGTGCAGGGCGAGGTCGGCGCCGTCGAGGGCGATGTGCGCGTAGACGTAGGGCACCTCGATGTCGAGGTTCTTCGCCTTGATGTTGACGATGCAGAAGGTGGTGACTGTGCCCCGGGGACCCACTTCGACCTGTTCCACTGTGGCCACGCCACATGTGGGACACGCACCCCTCGGGGGGACGTAGACCTTGCGGCAGGAGGGGCAGCGTTCTCCGACGGTCCGCCGTTCGGAGAGGGCGTTGAGGTAGTCGGACTGGGCGCGGCCGGGTGAGTAGGTGTAGTCCAGGCGGGCGGGAGCGACGATCCCGGTGAGCCGGTTCCCGAACTCGCCTGAGTGGCCGCCCGGTTGGACGGGTTCGCCGTCGTACGGTTCGAAGCAGGCGATGTCGGTGATGGCTCCGGTGCGGTCCCCGGCCCAGCGGATGCGCACGCGCATCCCGGTGTGCACGGAGTCGGGGCCGGGGGCGTCGAGGGCGTGCAGCAGGGCGGTGTCGGCGCCGTCGAGCTGCACCAGAACCCAGGCGAAGGGGGTGCCGAGGGGCTGACCGCGGCGCGGTGCGTGGTTCCACGCCCAGGTGGTGACCGTGCCCGTGGGAGCGACCTCCACCAGGTCGCGGAGCTCCTCGGCGGTGACGGGGTCGTACTCGACGGCCGGGACGAGGACGCGGCCGTCGGCGGCCGTGACCCCGAGAACGACGCGCTCACGCAGACCGGTGAGGAAGGCGCTCTGGACGGGGCCGAGGGAGCGGGTGAACGGGAATTCGACGGCCAGGGGGGCCTTGAGGACTTCGGGCATCGAGGGGGTGCCTCCTTCGGAGCTCGGTGCGTGGGGCGCCCCTCGAGGGGCGCGGGGCGGCGGCATGTGCGGCTCTGCCGCGTGGGGGCGACCAGCCACCGACGGTCCGCAGCGCGCGAACCTGCCGGCGCGGCACCTACGAACGCTTGTAGACGGGAGGCCGTTTCTCCGCGAAGGCGCGAGCCCCCTCCTCGGCGTCGTCCGTGTCGAAGATCGGCCACCCCCGCTTCAGCTCGGCGGCGAGCCCGTCGGCCTCGCTCATCTCCGCGGTCTCGTACACCGACGCCTTGACGGCCTCGACGGCCAGCGGCCCGCACGCGTTGATCTGTCCGGCGATCTCCAAGGCCTTGGCAAGCGCGGTCCCGTCAGGGACGACGTGCCCGATCAAGCCGATGTCCGCAGCCTCCCGCGCGCTGTACGGCCGACCGGTGAGCAGCATCTCCAGGGCGTGGGTGCGCGGGATCTGCCGCTGGAGGCGGACCGTGGAACCGCCGATCGGGAACAGGCCGCGCCGGACCTCGAACAGGCCGAAGGTGGCGGACTCGCCCGCGACCCGGATGTCGGCGCCCTGGAGGATCTCGGTACCGCCCGCGACGCAGTGCCCCTCGACGGCGGCGATCACCGGTTTGCGCGGGCGATGGTGGCGTAGCATCGCCTTCCAGTGCAGGTCGGGGTCGGCCTTGAGCCGGTGGCGGTGGTGCTCTCCGGCCATGCCGTTGCCGGCCAGCGCCTTCAGGTCCATTCCGGCGCAGAAGGAGCCGCCGGCCCCGGTGAGCACGATCGAGCGGATCTCGTCGTCCGCGTCGGCCTCCAACCAGCCGTCGTACAGGCCGACGAGCATCGCAAGCGAGAGCGCGTTCCTGGCGTCGGGCCTGTTGAGCGTGAGCACCAGTGTGGCGCCCTCGCGCCGCACGGTGAGGTGTTCCGTCCCGCCCATGGGCTTGTCTCCCCTCGGTGAGAACGAGAACAGGTTGCAGTAGGCGGGGAAGCACTTCAAGGGAGCTTCCAGAGTTTTCTGACAGTCAGTCAGATTTATTGGCGCGAGCCCTTCACAGTTGCGCCGCCCTTTGCTCTGATGACCCGCTAGCGGACGCATGAGGGCAGGATCGGGGTCAGGAGGAGCGGTGGAGTACAACCTTGCCGATCTGTTCGAGTCGGTCGTCGACGTCGTCCCGGACCGCGAGGCACTCGTGTACGTCGACCATCCCGGCACCGGCGCGGAGCGCCGCCTGACCTACGCCGAGCTGGACGCGGCCGCCAACCGCGTCGCCCACCACCTGATCGACAGCGGGATACGACCCGGAGAACACCTCGGCCTCCACCTGTACAACGGCGTCGAGTACCTGCAGACGGTACTGGCCTGCCTGAAGGCGAGGATCGTCCCGGTCAACGTCAACTACCGCTACGTCGAAGAGGAGTTGGTGTACCTCTACCGGGACGCCGATCTGGTCGCGCTGGTCTTCGACGCGGAGTTCGCCGACCGGGTGGCGGCGGCGCTGCCGCGGGCGCCGGGGCTGCGGCATCTGCTGCGCGTGGGCCCGGTGACGGCCGACGTGCCCGGGGCGGTACCGTTCGGCGACGCGGAAGCGGCCGGATCGCCGGCCCGGGGCTTCCCGGCCCGCTCCGCCGACGACCAGTTCATCATCTACACCGGCGGCACGACGGGCATGCCGAAGGGCGTGATGTGGCGTCAGGAGGACCTGTTCTTCGCGGGCCTCGGCGGCGGCGCGCCGACCGGGGAGCCGGTGAAGACGCCGGAGGAGCTGGCCGAGCGGGTCGCCGCCGGGGGCTCCGGGATCACCTTCTTCCCCACTCCCCCGCTGATGCACGGCACCTCCACGCTGACGGCGTTTATCGGCTTCAACTTCGGCCAACGTGTCGTCCTGCACCGCAAGTTCGTGCCGGAAGAGGTGCTGCGGACCGTCGAGAAGGAGAAGGTCACGAGCATGTCGCTGGTCGGCGACGCCATGCTCCGGCCGCTCATCGACGCGCTGAGCGGACCGCTCAAGGGCACGGACTGCTCCGCCCTGTTCAGCGTCTCCTCGTCGGGCGCGATCATGTCGGAGACGGTGCGCCGGCAGTTCCGGGAGCTGGTCCCGAACGCCATGCTGCTCAACAACTTCGGCTCCTCGGAGTCCGGCTTCAACGGTACGGCGACGGAGGACTCGGGGCCCGAGCGCGGCTTCCGGCTGCGCGTCAACTCCCGTACGCGCGTGGTGGACCCGGTGACGCACGAGCCGGTCGCCGCGGGCGGGACCGGACGGGTCGCCCAATGCGGCCACGTCCCGCTCGGCTACTTCAACGACCCGCGGAAAACCGCCGAGACGTTCTTCGAGAAGGACGGGCAGCGCTGGGTCCTGCTGGGTGACATGGCGACAGTCGACGAGGACGGCGTGGTCACCGTGCTGGGCCGGGGCTCGCAGTGCATCAACACCGGAGGCGAGAAGGTCTATCCGGAGGAGGTCGAGCAGGCGCTCAAGGCGCATCCGGACGTGTACGACGCGCTGGTCGCCGGGGTTCCGGACGCCACCTGGGGCAGCCATGTGGCGGCCGTGGTGCAACTGCGCGAGGGAGCCGCGCACCCCTCGCTGGCCGACATCCAGAGCCACTGCCGTACCCGGCTGGCCGGCTACAAGATCCCCCGGCAGCTGGTGATCACCGACTCCATCCACCGGTCCCCGAGCGGCAAGGCCGACTACCGGTGGGCCCGGGAGGTGGCGGTGGCGGCCGACCGGCGGTGACGCGCGGGGTGTCGCACCACCTGCCCCACCACCCGGTAGCACCACTCTGCGCGCACGATCGCCGCCACTCACCTACTTTGGGTGACTGTCGGTCGAGTGGTGCCGGTCCCGGCCTCCCGCACCGGCGCCGGGCCACGCACGGAAGGATCTCCGGGTGTCTCACCACACGCCTAGTCATCTGCCGGGGAGCGCAGACGAAGGGGAGAGCGGCCCGGAGGGAGCCGGGGATCCCACGACGGCCGGGAAGGAGCAGCCGGCCACAGGACCCGGCCGGCCCGGCAGACGCGCGCGTGCCGTACGGCGCCTCGCCGCACGGACCGGCCTGCTCGGCGGGCGAAGTCGCCTCGCGCGGGGCCTGGCCGCACTGGCCGGCCCGCCCGGCAGGCGGGCCCGCATCGCGCGGTGTGCGGGCGTGGGCTCGGCCGTGCTCGCCGTCGCCCTCCTGCTCGGGGCGCTGCTGCTGCCCAACCGGCCCGACCGGCTCACCCCGGCCGCGTTCGTACGGCTGCCGGCCGAGGGCGTCCTGCTCGCCGCGGTGCTGCTCGTGCTGCCGCCCCGGGGAAGGCGGGCCGGGGCGGCGGCCATCGGCGTGCTGATCGGGCTGCTCACGCTCCTCAAGTGCCTTGACCTCGGCTTCTATTCGGTGCTGTACCGGCCGTTCGACCTCGTGCTGGACTGGGGTCTGCTGGGCAACGCGGCGGACTACCTGCGGGACACCTCCGGCCGCACCGGCGAGCTGGTCGCCACCGCCGGTGCCCTGGTCCTCGCGGTCGCCGTCCTCCTCCTGACCGCGGGCTCCACGGTCCGGCTGAGCACCCTCATGGCCCGGCACCGCGCCCGGTCCGTCGGCGCCGTCCTGGTGCTGTGCACCGCCTGGATCACCTGCGTCGTGTTCGGCCTGCAGCCGGGCGGCGTGCCCGTCGCCTCGACGCTCGACGCCGGCCTCCTCCGCGACCGCGCCCAGCAGGTCCGCGTCTCCCTGGCCGATGCCCGTCTGTTCCGGCGCCAGGCCGCCCACGACGCCTTCGCCCACACGCCCCCGGACCAGCTGCTGGCCGGTCTGCGCGGCAAGGACGTGCTGTTCACGTTCGTCGAGAGCTACGGCCGTTCGGCGATCGAGGACCCGGCGATGGCCCCGCGGATCGGGGCGGTCCTCAAGGAGAGCGACGACGCTCTGAAGGCCGCCGGATTCCGGGCCCGCAGCGGGTGGCTGCGCTCACCGGTGACCGGTGGCGGCAGCTGGCTGGCCCACTCGACCTTCCTGTCCGGGCTGTGGATCAGCAACGAGCAGCGGTTCCGCACCCTCACCTCCAGCGACCGGACCACCCTCACCGGCGCGTTCCGCAGGACCGGCGCCTGGCGCACGGTCGGCGTCGTGCCGGGGGTGCTGGTGGCCTGGCCGGAGGGCCGGTTCTTCGGCCTGGACCACGTCTACGACGGCCATCACCTCGACTACCACGGACCGGACTTCGGCTGGTCGCAGGTACCGGACCAGTTCACCCTGCAGACGTTCCAGCGGCGGGAGTTCGGCAAGCGGGGCAGGGGCCCGCTGATGGCGGAGATCATCCTCACCTCCAGCCACTATCCGTGGGCGCCCGTGCCCCGCATGGTCGACTGGGCGAACCTGGGCGACGGCTCGGTCTTCCAGCAGATCCGGCGCGAGGGCAAGTCCCAGGAGGAGGTCTGGAGGAACCCGGAGAGCGTGCGCGACGCATACCGCGCCTCCATCGAGTACTCCCTGAACAGCCTCGTCGGATTCCTGCGGCGCTACGGCAACGACAACACAGTCCTGGTCTTCCTGGGCGACCACCAGCCGGTGCCGACCGTCACCGGGAACAGTCCCCGCAAGGACGTGCCCGTCACCGTCGTCGCCCGTGACCCCAAGGTGCTGGACCGGATCTCCGGCTGGGGCTGGACGGAGGGCCTGAAGCCCGCCGCGAACGCCCCGATCTGGGGGATGGACGGCTTCCGCGACCGGTTCCTGAAGGCGTTCGGGCCACAGCCGTAGCCCTCCGTACCGCTCAGCGGCCGAGGAACTCCCGCACCAGGGCGAGGAACTCCTCGGGGCGAGCATCGTGGATCAGGTGCCCCGCGTCCACGGTCACCAGCGAGGCACCCGGGATCAGGCCGGCGAGCTGCGCGACCTGGTCCTGCGGAATGAGGCTGGTGGGACCGCCCCCGATGACCAACGTCGGCATGGTGATCCGGTCCATGTGGTCCCGCCACACAGGATCGGGTGCGTTGCGCTGCTGGTCGGTGGCCCGCACCATCGCCCAGTCGAACGGAAGCTCTCCCGCAGGCCGTTCGGCGGGCGGCCGGGGCGGGTCGAGCGGCACGGGTGCGCAGACGTCCTCCAGCACCAGCCGTCGTACCACTCCGGGATGCCGCTGGGCCAGCAGGCAGGCGACGGTGCCGCCCAGCGAATGGCCCACCACGTCGGCGCTGTCCAGACCGAGGGCGACCAGCAGGGCATGGACGTCGTCGCTCATCGCCTCGGCCCGGTAGTCCCCCGGCCAGTCGCTGCGTCCGTGGCCGCGCAGGTCGGGCGCGTGCACCCGGCGCGGGCGCGGGGGTGCCGCGAGCCCCTCGGCGATGTGCGTCCAGTCCGCGCCGTCCGCGCCCCGGCAGTGCAGCAGCACGACGGGCGGGGCCTGTGCAGGGCCCCACGACCGACAGGCCAGGGTGATGCCGTTCGCCTCGATGCTGTAGGGCGCCGCGGTGTCCATGCCGAGCACGCTAGCCGGGGGTCCGTCCCGGGGCCGCCTGCTCTGCCGAGGGCAGAACGGCGCCCGCCGGCCCGTCGAGGAAGGCGAGGGCGCGTTTCAGGAACCACTCCGGGTCGTCCAGCCAGGGATAGTGCCCGGCGCCGGGCTGGACGGCGACCTCGGCGTTCGGGAAGGCCTCGGCGGCGCGGCGGGCGAGGTCCGGGCGGGGGCCGCCGTCGAGTTCCCCGGCGAGCAGGAGGACCGGCGCGGTCAGTGCGGCGAGCGCCGCCCGGGTCGCGTCCGGGGTGAAGGCGCCGTCGGCGAAGTAGCGCTCCCCCGCGTCCTCGTTGGTCTGCTCGAGTTCGGCCTCCGTGTGCGCCTGGGCGGTGTCGTCCCAGCGGCCGTGGAAGAACGGCAGGAACCGCTCGTCGAACTCCGCTTCGCCCGCCAGCCAGGCCCGGAAGGCGGGGAACGCCTCCGCGAACCACGGCTCGTGCGCGCGCAGCCGGGCCGCGGCCAGCCGGTCCTCGGGGGTCGCGCGCAGGCCCAGCGCGGACGGGTTGGGTGTGATCAGCAGCAGCCGGCGTATCCGCTGCGGGTGGCGGGCCGCGTAGAGCATGGCGAGGGCCGCGCCCGCCGAGTGGGCGAGCAGATCCATGTGTTCCAGACCCATGTGTGCGCGCCATACCTCGACGTCTTCGACCATCCGGTCGCAGCGGTACGACGCCGGGTCCGCCGGGGGCGCGGAGTCCCCGGTGCCGCGCAGGTCCAGCAGGGCCAGTCGGCGGTGCGCGGCCAGCCCTCCGAGGTCGCCGAGGTAGGCGGAGGCGCGCATCGGGCCGCCGGGCAGGACGGCGAGGGGTTCACCGGTCCCCCGCAGATGGCAGGCGAGCCGGGTGCCGTCGGGTGCGGTGAAGGTCGGCATGGTCGTGATCATGCCACGGGACGTCGGGCCGGCACGGGATCACCGGTCGCGCAGCGGACCCCCGTGCGCGTCCCACCAGCGCAGGAAGGCCCGTTCTCCGGCGCGGCCGGAGCGGAAAAATCTCCGCGGGCCTCTTGCCTGGAGCCGCATGGCCTGAATTACTGACCCCGTACGGCTCGACCGAATGATCGGTCGTCCGGTATGTGAGTGCGGCGAGGGAGACGACTCGATGGCGGATGCGACGGACCTGCTCGACGCGGGCGAACGGCTCGGGCCCGAGGAGCTGCGGGAGCTCCAGCTGGAGCGGTTGCGCGCCTCCCTGCGGCACGCCTACGACAACGTGCCGTTCTACCGGGAGTCCTTCGACAAGGCCGGTGTCCGCCCCGAGGACTGCCGGTCCCTCGCCGACCTGGCTCGCTTCCCCTTCACGAGCAAGGCGGACCTCAGGGAGAACTACCCGTACGGCCTCTTCGCCGTACCGCGCGAGCGGATCCGCCGACTGCACGCCTCCAGTGGCACCACGGGGCGCCCCACGGTGGTCGGCTATACGGAAAACGACCTTTCCATGTGGGCCGACATGGTGGCGCGGTCGATCCGGGCGGCCGGTGGGCGTCCCGGTGACATCGTGCATGTGGCCTACGGCTATGGGCTGTTCACCGGTGGCCTGGGCGCCCACTATGGTGCCGAGCGCCTGGGCTGTACGGTCGTCCCGGCCTCCGGCGGCATGACGGCCCGGCAGGTGCAGCTGATCCAGGATCTTCAGCCGGCCGTCATCATGGTGACCCCGTCCTACATGCTCACGCTGTTGGACGAGTTCGAGCGGCAGGGCGTGGACCCGCGCGGCACCTCGCTGCGCGTGGGGATCTTCGGGGCCGAGCCCTGGACCGAGCGGATGCGGCGCGAGATCGAGGAGCGGTTCGCGATCGACGCCGTGGACATCTACGGCCTGTCCGAGGTGATCGGTCCGGGCGTGGCGCAGGAGTGCGTGGAGACCAAGGACGGGCTGACGATCTGGGAGGACCACTTCTATCCGGAGGTGGTCGACCCGATCACGGGTGAGGTGCTGGCGGAGGGCGAGCGCGGCGAGCTGGTGTTCACCTCGCTGACCAAGGAGGCCATGCCGATCGTCCGGTACCGCACCCGGGACCTCACCCGGCTGCTGCCCGGCACGGCCCGGGCGTTCCGGCGGATGGAGAAGATCACCGGACGCAGTGACGACATGGTGATCCTGCGCGGCGTCAACCTCTTCCCGACCCAGATCGAGGAGATCGTGCTCCGCACGCCCGGCGTGGCGCCCCACTTCCAGCTCCGGCTGACCCGGGAGGGCCGGCTGGACCGGCTGACCGTCCGGGCCGAGGCCCGCGCGGACGCGGCTCCGGAGGCGCGGGACGCGGCGGCCCGGTCCATCTGCGCGGCGGTGAAGGACGGGATAGGGGTGTCCGTCGACGTGGAGATCGTGGAGCCGGAGTCCCTGGAGCGCTCGGTGGGCAAGATCCGCCGGATCGTGGACCTGCGCCCGAAGGCCTCCGGCTAGGCGCCGACTCGTATCGACGTACCTCGAAACGTCGCCGGACACCTATACTCCGAGCCCATGACGGACGCCGACCTGGTCAACGCGCTGCGAGCGCTGTCCAACCCCATGCGGCTGCAGATGCTGCGCTGGTTGCGCGAGCCCGAGCAGCACTTCCCGGTGGAGAGGGCCATCGCCGATCCCGCCGAGGTCGGTGTGTGCGTGAGCCACATCCAGGCCAAGGCGGGGCTGGCCCAGTCGACCGTGTCCGCCTACATGGCCGAGCTCCAGCGCGCGGGGCTCGTCCGGGCCACCCGTGTCGGCAAGTGGACCCACTACAAGCGGGACGAGCAGCGCATCGCCGATCTTGTCGCGGAGCTGGGCCAGACCCTATAGGCCATTCGCCTCGCCTGCGTCGGCGCTCCCTCTTGCGATTCATATCGAGATTCTGCGATATTTCGAATCAACGAACTCGATGCACCTGCAAGGGAGCACAGCCATGGACCTCGGCACGTTCGGGATCTACACCTTCGACTTCGAGCACCAGCCGGCCGCGCGGATCCGCGACTCGGTCCAGGAGCTGGAGGAACTGGGCTGGCCGGCCCTCTGGATCCCGGAGGCCCTCGGGCGGGACGCGTTCACGCACGCAGGGTTCCTGCTCGCTTCCAGCCGGCGGCTGAGTGTCGTCAACGGCATCGCCCGGATCTGGTCCCGGGAGGCCCGTTGGACGCACGGCGCGGCCGTGCTGCTCGCGGACGCCCACCCGGGGCGGCACGTGCTCGGCCTGGGCTTCGGCGGGCAGCCTCGCCCGGGGGTCAGACCCCTCGCCGCCATGGCCGGGTACCTCGACGAGATGGACGCCCTGGAGACGCCCAACCCCCGCCCGGCGCAGCCCGTTCGGCGCCTGCTGGCCGCGTACGGCCCCAGGATGCTGGAACTGGCCCGCGACCGCGCCGAGGGCGCCCACACCTACCACGTGACCACGGACCACACGGCGCAGGCGCGGGAGATCCTCGGACCGGACGCCTTCCTGGCCGTCGAGCACGCCGTGCTGTTCGAGGCCGACCCGGACCGGGCCCGCGCCCTCGCGCGCGAGCACCTGCACGGCTACCTCGAAACCCCCTACAACATCGCCAAGTTCCGGCGCCTCGGATACACCGACGACGACCTCTCCGGCGGAGGCAGCGACCGGTTCGTGGACGACCTGGTGTTCTGGGGCGACGCGGACACGGTCGTGCGGAAGCTGCACGGTCATGTCGAGGCGGGCGCCGATCACGTCGCCGTGCAGGTGATCGGTGTAGAGCCGGGCGAATCGGCGCTGCCGCAGTGGCGGTTGCTGGCCGACGCACTGCTGCCGTCCAGGACCGGTGAGGCCCTCGGCTAGCCGCTGAAGCGGTCCCGCAGTTCGCGCTTGAGGATCTTCCCGCTGGCATTGCGCGGCAACTCCTCGACGAACAGTACCCGTTTGGGCGCCTTGAACGGGGCCAGCTTCTCCTTCACGTGCGCGATGAGCCGATCCTCCGTCACCTCACCGCACCGGACCACGACCGCGGTGACGGCCTCGATCCACCGTTCGTCGGGCAGTCCGATCACGGCGGCCTCGGCGACCGCCTCGTGGGTGTACAGCGCGTCCTCGACCTGACGTGAAGCGACCAGAACGCCACCGGAGTTGATGACGTCCTTCACGCGGTCCACGATGGTGAGGTAGCCGTCGGCGTCACGCACCGCGAGGTCCCCGGAGTGGAACCAGCCGTCCCGGAAGGCCTCGGCGGTCTCCTCGGGCTTGTCCCAGTAGCCCTCGCACAACTGCGGTGAACGGTAGACGATCTCGCCCGGTGTGCCGGCGGGCACGTCCTCTCCCCGGTCGTCCACCACCCGTGCGTCCACGAACAGCACGGTCCGCCCGCAGGAGTCCAGCCGGCCCTCGTGCTCGTCGGGGCCGAGGACCGTGGCCAGCGGGCCGATCTCGCTCTGCCCGAAGCAGTTGTAGAAGTCCAGTCGCGGCAGGCGCTCCCGCAGCCGCTCGAGCACCGGGACGGGCATGACCGACGCGCCGTAGTAGGCCTTGCGCAGCCCGTCGAGGTCCCGGGTGGCGAAGTCGGGCCGCCCCGCCAGCCCGATCCACACCGTGGGCGGCGCGAACAGGCTGTCCACGCGGCCCGCCTCGATCAGGTCGAGCAGCCGGTCCCCGTCGGGAGCGTCCAGGATGATGTTGCTCGCGCCGACGGCGAGGTACGGCAGCAGGAACACGTGCATCTGCGCCGAGTGGTACAGCGGCAGCGCGTGCACCGGGCGGTCGCCGGCGCTCAGGTCCAGGGCTGTGATCGCGCTCAGGTACTCGTGCACGAGGGCCCGGTGGGTCATCATCGCGCCCTTGGGCAGGGCTGTCGTACCGGAGGTGTACAGCAGCTGCACCAGGTCCTCGGTGCGGGGTTCGGGCCCGTCGTACGGCGGTGCGTCCGCCAGCCGGGCCAGCAGCGAGTCCCCTGCGTCCCTGAGCGGCACCACCCGTACGCCGTCCGGGAGCCGCCCGGCGAGGCCCGGGTCGGCGAGCACGAGGCTGCTGCCGGACTGGCCGACGAGGTAGTCCAGGTCGGCCCCGGTCAGGTTCTGGTTGACCGGCACATGGACCAGGCCCGCACGGGCGCAGGCCAGGAAGCCGATCAGGTAGGCGTCGGAGTTGTGGCCGTAGGCACCGACCCGGTCGCCCGGCGTGAGACCCTCCGCGAGCAGCACGGAGGCCGCGCGGGAGACGGCGTCGTCCAGTTCCTCGTACGTCCAGCGGCGCTCGCCGTACTCCACCGCGTGGCGGGCCGGGGTGCGCCGGGCGCTGCGGCGCAGCACCCCGTCGACCGTGCTGCCGTGTCCCTGGGTCATGGCTCTTGATCCTGGGTCCGTCGCGGAGGCAGGTCAAGCGTCAACGGTCATTCGCCGAACGCGACTTTTGCTTCTGTGTGCTTCTGTGCGCCCCTTTGGAGAAAGCTTTCGGGGCACCTTGCAGCGCTCAACCTGGGCAGGACTTGTGTCGAGCAAGTCCCCGGCAATCCCCCCACATTTCGCGCACAGCGCTGCGCGGGAGGTTTTCCATGAGTCGTGTTGTGCCCGAACAAGAACGCACCTGGCGGACAGGTACTGCTCCCGGCATATTCCCACTCCTCGGCCACGGTATCGCCTTATACCGTCGGCCGCTGGCATTTCTGAATTCTTTGCCCGCGCACGGAGATCTCGTCGAGATACGGCTGGGCCCCCGGCGCGCTTGGATGGTGTGCCACCCGGAACTCACCCACCAGGTGCTCATGGATCCGCACACCTTCGACAAGGGCGGCCCGCTGTACGACAGGCTCGGCAAGCTGATGGGCGACGGCCTCGTCACCTGCCGCCAGCCGACGCACCGCGACAAACGCAGGCTGCTGCAACCTGGCTTCCGCCCCTCCCACGTCGCCGCGTACACGGATCTCGTCGCCGAAGAGGCCGAAGCGGTGTGCGACGCCTGGCCGGCGGGCCGGGCGGTTCCCGTCACCGAGGCGATGATGGGCCTCACGACACGCGTGATCAGCCGGGTCCTGCTCTCCGACTCGCTGGACGACGCGACGACCGCCGAGGTGCGGGACTGTCTCACGGAGGTCGTCCGTGGCCTGTTCGTCCGCACGGTCGTACCGATCGACGCCCTGTTCCGCCTCCCCACACCCGCCAACCGCCGCTACCGGCACGCGCTGTCGCGCCTGCACGCCGTCATCGACCAGGCGATCGCGCAGCGCCGCGGGGGCGCCGACCGCGACGACGTCCTGGGGACGCTGCTCGCGGCGGCGCGCGGCGACGGCGGAGCGGCGGCGATCACCGATCAGGAGGTCCACGATCACCTGATCACGCTGCTGCTCACGGGCGTCGAGGCCCCGGCGCTGTGCCTGGCCGACGCCTTCTCCCTGCTGGCCCGCCATCCGGAGGCGGAACGCCGTCTGCACGCCGAGCTCGACGCCGTCCTCCCCGGCGGCCGACGGCCCGGCCCCGAGGATCTGGCGCACCTCGTCCAGACCCGCTGCGTCGTCTCCGAGACGCTGCGCCACTCGTCCCCCGGCTGGCTGTTCACCCGCGTCGCCACCCGGGAGACGGAACTCGCCGGATGCCGCCTGCCCGTGGGAGCCAACGTTCTGTACAGCCCCTACCTGCTCCATCACGATCCCTCGTCGTTCCCCGACCCCGAGCGTTTCGATCCCGACCGCTGGCTGCCGGGCACACCCACCGCCGCACAGCGCCGCGCCCTGATGCCGTTCTCCGCGGGCAACCGCAAATGCCTCGGTGACGAGTTCGCCATGGTGGAGGCCACCCTGGCACTGGCGACCCTCGCCGGCCGGCGGCGGCTGCGCCATCTGCCCGGGTACGTCGAACGGGCACCGCGGCCCGCGATCACCTTGGGCCATCGAGCACTGTTCATGGTCTGCGAGGCCCGTCATCGCGCATCGGACTCCCGAACGGCAGGTGATCACGTTGCCGACAACGCATGAGGACGTCATGGTCGGGGTACCGGACGGTGTCGCGGCCCCCACCCTCGGGGACCTGATCGACAACCACCTCCACATGCCCTTCCCGTTCCAGCGCAACCCGTATGAATCCGAAGTCGCGGCCGGCGTGGACGCATGGCTGAGTGCGTGGGGGCTGACCGACGAACCGGGTGTGGCGGCGATGATCGTCCGCACTCGCCCCGCCGAGCTCGCGTCCTGCACCAGTCCCACCGTGGATTCCGGGCTCCTGCAGATCGTGGCCGATCAGATCGCCTATCAGTTCGTCTTCGACGACCGGGCGGAGGACATCGGTCGGCACTCACCGGGCAGGCTGCTGCCCATGCTGGGCGAGAGCGTCGCGATCCTCCGGGACGGTCAGCCGCCCAGCACTCCCCTCGGAGCGGCTCTGGCCGATCTCCACCGGAAGGTCAGGGAACGCTGCACACCCGGGCAGGCGGCGCGGTGGGCCTGGAAGAGCCGTGAGTATGTGCACGGCCTGTTGTACGAAGCGGTGGCGCAGGCACAGCCCTTTCTGATGCGGACCGGTGACTGCACCTCCATACGGTCGCTGACCGCGGGCGTCGAGCCGTTCCACCCGCTGTGCGAGGCCGCGCAGCCACACGAACTGTCCCCCGCCGAACTCCACCACCCCGTCGTACGGCGACTGAGCCGCCTGTCGGCCGACGCCGCGGTGTGGATACCCGACCTCTTCTCCGCGGTGAAGGAGCAGCGCGCGGGCGAAATGATCAATCTGGCCCTTGCCTACCAGCGCGAGCACGAGTGCTCCCTGCCGGCGGCCGTCCTCATGGCCATCCAGCGGATCAACGGCACGATCGAGGAGTTGCAGAGTCTCTACGCCGAGTTCAAACCGGAGTTGAGCCCCGCCGGAGTCGGCTACGTGGAAGGCATGATCGGCTGGATCCGCGGGTGTTACCAGTGGTCCCGCACCGTGCCACGGTACGGCGACGTGGCGTTGGTGTCCGCAGCGCCGTAATCCATTCATGTCTCATACCCGGTGAGCGGGCGTTGTCCCGCTCACCGCCGGTGATTCATCCTATGGAGCTCAATCCGGCCTGGCCCACTCTCCGGCGGGCGTACGCTCGGCTCCCCGGCCGAGCGACAGAAGGCGGTACGGCACATGGCGACGGAGCCGCGGCAACCGATCACGGAACAGCAGACCTTGATCGAACGCCGACGGGAACTTCAGGCGCTCGGCGCGGCGTTCGAGGAGTTGCGACGCACCACGGACGGCGTGCCGCGCGCCAGGCGCAGGGGACTGCTCGCCTTCACCGCGCCGGCCGGACTGGGCAAGACGGCACTCATGGCGGAAGCACGTGCCCGGGCCGCCGCACACGGATTCACGGTGCTGTCGGGCAGGGGCGGGGAGACGGAACAGGGCTCGGCCTTCCGTGTGGTGCGCCAGTTGGTGCAGCCGTCGCTGGCCGACATGGACCGGGCGCAGCTCCGCTCGTTCCTGGGAAGCTGGTACGACATCGTCGCCGCCGCGCTCGGTCTCGAAGCGAAGGGTTCCGCCCCTGCTCCGGATCCGACCGGGGTCCGAGAAGGTCTTGACTGGGTCATGACACGCCTCACGGTGAAGAAGGCCCCTGTCGTCCTGCTCCTGGACGACCTGCACTGGGCGGACGCCGAGTCCCTGAGCTGGCTCGCGTCCTTCGCATCACGGGTCGAGGACCTTCCGCTGTTGATCGTGGCGGCCTACCGGCCCGACGAGCTGCCGCCCGAGGCGGGCGAACTCCGCGCGCTGCTCGGACACCAGGGAAACCGCCCCCATGACCTGGCGCTGCTCACCGCCGACGGCGTCGCGCAGATCATCAGGAACGAAATCGGGGAAGCGGCCGAGGACCGCTTCTGCAAGGAATGCTGGTCGGCCACCGGCGGAAGCCCCTTCGAAGCGGTGGAGCTCGGCATCGGCCTCGCCGAGCGGAAACTGACCGGCACCGAGGACGAGCTGCCCGCGATGCGTGAGCTCGCCGCGGCGATCAAGGGTCCGGGGCTGATCGAGCGTCTGGAGCGGCTGGACACGGCGACCGTCCGCTTCGCGCACACCGCGGCCGTCCTGGGGTCGCCCTTCTCGCCACGGCTTGCCGCGACCATCGCGGTGCTCGGTGACGAGACCGCCGCCGAGGCGACCCAGAAACTGCGCGCGGCCCGGATCCTTGCCGAGGGCCAGGGCCCCGAGGGTGAGCTGGAGTTCGTTCACCCGCTGATCGCCACGACGATCTACCGGTCCATCCGCACGGGCTTCCGAGCCGGTCTGCACAACGCCGCCGCGCAGGCCGTCCTGGCGGCGGGATACGGCGCCACCGCCGCCGCCCGGCATCTGCTGGAGGTCCCCTGTGAAGGGAATGCCGAGACGGTCGCCTGCCTGCGCGAGGCCGCTCGCGCATACCTTCGCGCCGGGGCGACCGAGGCCGCCCGGCGTCTGCTCTCCCGTGCGCTGCAGGAGCCACCCTTTCCCGAGGACCGTGCCGGGCTCCTTCACGAACTGGCGTGTGCCACGTTCCTGATCGAGCCCACGGCCACGGTGAGGCATCTGCGCCAGGCGCTGGCGGAGCCCGACGTCGACCCGGATCTGCGTGCTTCCATCGTCTTCCGGCTGACGCAGGCTCTGGCCCACACCGATCAGCTGTCCGAGGCCGTGGCGGTGGCCGCGGAAGAAGCCCGGCAGGCCAAGAATCCGCGCGTCAAACTGCGGATGCAGGCCGATCAGTTCGTGTGGAGCATGGTCCGCACCGACGACCCCGATTCGCCCGCCCGCTCCCGGACCCTGGCACGTCTGGCCGAGAAGTTGCCCGGTCGCAGTCTGGAGGAGCGGTACATCCTGGGACTGCGGGCCTGGGATGCCGTCAAGCGCGGCGAACCGCGGCAGACCGTCCTCGCGTATGCCGAGGAGGCCCTGCACGACGGCATGAGCTGGATCGACGAGAACCACGGTTTCGAGGTACCCGTCTCGGTCGCCCTGGTGTTCATGTACGGCGACCAGCCGCGACGGGCCGAGGAGTTGTTCAACCGAGGCATCGCCGAGTGCGTGGCGAAGGGCTGGCGGGGCTCCCATCTGGCCCTGGGTCAGAGCCTCGCCGGCTACATCCGCCTGCACCGCGGCTGCCTGGCCGAAGCCGAGGATCTCACACGGGAGGGCCTGCGCATCGCCCACAAGGTGCCAGGAGCGGTACCCGCGCAGTGGTTCGCCGTCGGCATCCTGGTCCAGACTCTGCTGGCCCGGGGACGCATCACCGAAGCACGCGCCCTCGCCGACGAGCACGGCTTCGGTGAGACCACTCCGAACGCCGTCATCTATCCCGACCCACGCACCGTGTACGCGCAACTGCTCCTGGCGGAAGGACGGCACACCGAGGCGGCGGTTCTCCTGTCCTCGGTCGGCCACTGGCTGGACGGCCGCGCCTGGCGGAACCCGGCCTGGTGCCCGTGGCAGCTCCACCTCGCCTCGGCGCTCGCCCCCACCGATCCGGACGAGGCGGTCCGCCACGCGCGGGACGCCGTGCAACGCGCCCAGGACTTCGGCGCCGCCTCCATCATCGGCCAGGCCCTGCACACCCTCGCCGAGGTGACCGGCGGGCCGGCGGCACTCGACCTGTACGCCGAGGCCGTCGACCACCTGGAGCAGTCGCCCGCCGCCTACGAGCTCGCCCGTGCCCAGATCGGCCACGGCGCCGCGCTGTCCCGCAACGGGCGGCTGCAGGAGGCCGCCGACCGGCTCTACCAGGGGTTGGAAGGCGCCGTCCACTGCGGGGCCGAGGCGCTGGCCACCCGGGCCAGGGAAGAACTCTCGGCGGCCGGGTTGCGGCCGCTGCCGCTCCGCTACGCGCAGGCGGACACCCTGACCCCCCAGGAACGCCGTACCGCCGAACTGACCGCCCAGGGGCACCCGGTGGCGGTCATCGCCAAGCAACTGCGTCTCACCGAGCAGGGCGTGCGGCAGCTGCTGTCCAGCATCTACCGCAAGATCGGCACCGACGCGGCCGGCCTCGCCGACTTCCTGGAGACCTGACCCTGGTCAGACCGGCCGCGTACGCCCCTGCCAGTACGGGTCCCGCAACCGCCGTTTGTACAGCTTGCCGTTGGGGTCGCGCGGCATCTCGGCGATGAAGCCGACGCTCTTGGGCCGCTTGTAGCCGGCGAGGCGCTCGGCGCAGTGGTCGAGGAGGGCGGCGGCGAGGGCCGGGCCCGGCTCCTGGCCGGGGGCGGGTTCGACCACGGCCTTGACCTCCTCTCCCCAGTCGTCGTGCGGGATGCCGAAGGCGGCCGCGTCGGCGACGGCCGGGTGGGCGAGCAGCACGGACTCGATCTCGGCGGGGTAGATGTTGACCCCGCCGGAGATGATCATGTCGATCTTGCGGTCGCGGAGGAAGAGGTAGCCGTCCTCGTCCAGGTAGCCGAGGTCGCCGACGGTGAAGAAGTCACCGATGCGGTTCTTGCGGGTCTTGGCCTCGTCCTTGTGGTAGGAGAAGCCGCCGGTGCTCATCTTGATGTAGACCGTGCCCAGTTGGCCCGGCGGGAGGCGGTTGCCGTCGTCGTCGAAGACCGCGAGTTCGCTGATGGGCCAGGCCCTGCCGACCGTGCCGGGCTTCTTGAGCCAGTCCTCGGCGGTGGCGAAGGCGCCGCCGCCCTCGCTGGCCGCGTAGTACTCCTCCACGCAGTGGCCCCACCAGTCGATCATGGCCCGCTTGACGTGGTCCGGGCAGGGGGCGGCGCCGTGGATGGCGTGCCGCATGGACGAGACGTCGTAGCGGGCCTTCACCTCGTCCGGCAGGGCCAGCAGACGGTGGAACTGGGTCGGGACCATGTGCGTGTGGGTGCAGCGGTGGGTGTCGATGCGGCGGAGCATCTCCTCGGGGGTCCACTTGTCCATCAGGACCAGGCGGTGGCCGATGTGCAGGGACGCGCCCGCGAACTGCAGGACGGCCGTGTGGTAGAGCGGCGAGCAGACCAGGTGGACGTTGTCGTCGAACGGCTTGATGCCGAAGATCCCGAGGAAGCCGCCCAGGTAGGCCTCCTCCGGTGCCTTGCCGGGCAGCGGACGGCGGATGCCGCGCGGGCGTCCCGTCGTACCGGAGGTGTAGTTCATGACCCAGCCGAGTTCCCGGCCGGAGGGCACGGACTCCGGCTGTCCGTGGAGGAGTTGGGCGTACGGCCGGAAGCCGTCGACCTCCCCGACGGCGTACCGCTGGCTCCACGGCAGTCCGGCCTCGTCGGCGGCGGCCCGCGCGGCCGGGCCGAACCGCTCGTGGGCGATGAGCGCCTTGGCGCCGGAGTCGGCGACGATCCAGGCGATCTCGGGCCCGACGAGGTGGTGGTTGACCGGGACCAGATAGAGGCCGGCCTGGGTGGCGGCCAGGTAGGCGGTGATGAACTCGACGCCGTTGGGCAGCACGACGGCGAAGGCGTCGCCGCGCTCCAGGCCTGCCGCGCGCAGGCCGTGGACGAGCCGGTTGGCGGCGCCGTGCAGCCGTCCGGCGGTCCACTCCTCGCCGTCGGGGGCGACGAGGACCGTGCGGTCGGGGGTCTGCGTGGCTTGTGCCCAGAATCCGGCGGGGGGTGTGCTCACGACTGGCCGCTCCTTCCGGCGATGCGGTTGATGCGGTCCACGGCCTGCTCGAAGCCGCGGGTGAGGTCGTCGAAGACGGCCTGGACGCTACGTTCGCTGCTCATCCGGCCGACGATCTGCCCGACCGGCGTGCCGAGCAGCGGTTCGACCTCGTACTTCTGGATCCGGGAGACCGCCTCGGCCACCAGCAGTCCCTGCAGCGGCATGGGCAGGGTGCCGGGTCCAGCCGGGTCGTCCCAGGCGTCGGTCCACTCGGTGCGGAGCTGCCGGGCGGGCTTGCCCGTGAGGGCACGGGAGCGGACGGTGTCGCCGGAGCCGGCGGCGAGCAGCTTGCGGGTCAGGGCGGGCGAGTGCAGGTCCGCTTCTGTGGTGGCCAGCCATATGGAGCCCAACCACACGCCCTGAGCGCCGAGTGTGAGTGCGGCAGCCACCTGTTGCCCGCTGCCGATGCCGCCCGCGGCCAGGACGGGCAGCGGGTCGACGGCCTCCACGATCTCGGGCGTGAGCACCATGGTGGCGATCTCGCCGGTGTGGCCCCCGGCCTCGTAGCCCTGGGCGACGACGATGTCGATGCCCGCCTCCTGGTGCTTGCGGGCGTGCCGGGCGCTGCCCGCGAGCGCGGCGACCAGCAGGCCCCGGTCGTGGGCGCGGGCGACGACGTCGGCGGGCGGGGAGCCGAGGGCATTGGCCAGCAGTTTGATCGGGTAGTCGAAGGCGACGTCGAGCTGGGTGCGCGCGACCTGCTCCATCCAGCCGGTGATCCGCCACCCGGACGCCTCGCCCTCGGCCAGTTCGGGGACGCCGTGCTTGGCGAGGGTGTCCCGCACGAACCGCCGGTGTCCCTCCGGGATCATCGCCTCGACGTCCGCTTCGGTCACGCCCTCGACCTTCTTCGCGGGCATGACGACATCGAGTCCGTAGGGCCGTCCGTCGGCATGCGCGTCGAGCCAGTCGAGGTCGCGTTTGAGGTCGTCGGGGGCGGTGTAGCGGACCGCGCCGAGCACACCGAAGCCGCCGGCCCGGCTGATGGCCGCGGCGACGGCGGGGAACGGCGTGAAGCCGAAGACGGCGTGCTCGACTCCCAGTTTCCTGCTCAGCTCCGTCTGCATGGGCGCAGGATGCCGCAGCCGGCCGGACGACGGAAGAGCTTTTCTGACGTTCCGTCAGATTCTTTGGCGGTCACATGCTGTGCGGTCGGATTCTTTGGGGTGCGGCGCCGTTACTCGGTGGCTTCCAGCACCGCCATGGCCGCGTTGTGCCCCGGCACCCCGCTCACTCCTCCCCCGCGCACCGCGCCCGCGCCGCACAGCAGGACGTTCGTGTGCCGGGTCTCCACGCCCCAACGGCCGGTCTCCGCCTGGGCGTACGGCCAGGACAGGGCGCGGTGGAAGATGTTGCCGCCGGGCAGCCCGAGGTCCCGTTCGAGGTCGAGCGGGGTCTTGGCCTCGATGCAGGGGCGGCCGTCGGCGTCGGTGGCCAGGCAGTCGGCGAGGGGTTCGGCGAGCTGGGCGTCGAGTTGGGCGAGGGTGGACTTCAGCAGCTCCTCGCGCACTGCGTCGTTGTCCCGGTCGAAGAGCCGGGCCGGGGTGTGCAGGCCGAACAGGGTGAGGGTCTGGTAGCCGCGCTCGGCGAGCTCGGGGCCGAGGATGGTGGGGTCGGTCAGGGAGTGGCAGTAGATCTCCGAGGGCGGCACGGAGGGGAGTTCACCGGCGGCGGCCTGGGCGTGGGCGGTGGCGAGCTGCCGGTAGCCCTCGGCGATGTGGAAGGTGCCGGCGAAGGCCTCGCGCGGGTCGACGGCCGGGTCCCTGAGCTCGGGCAGCCGGGTGAGCAGCATGTTGACCTTGAGCTGGGCGCCCTCGGCGGGTTCCGGTGACGGGTCCCCCGTCAGGCGGGCCAGTTCCTGCGGGGAGGCGTTCACCAGGACGTGCCGGGCGGCGGCGACGCCCTCACCGTCGGCCGTGCGGTAGGTGACCTCCGCGGTGTGCCCGTCGGTGGCGATCCGGACCGCGTCGTGCCCGGTCGCGAGGACCGCACCGGCCGAGCGGGCGGCGTCGGCCAGGGCGTCGGTGAGGGCGCCCATGCCGCCGACGGGCACGTCCCAGGCGCCGGTGCCGCCGCCGATGACGTGGTAGAGGAAGCAGCGGTTCTGGGCGAGGGAGGGGTCGTGGGCGTCGGCGAAGGTGCCGATCAGGGCGTCGGTCAGGACCACGCCGCGGACCAGGTCGTCCGTGAAGTTCTCCTCGACGGCGACACCGATCGGCTCCTCGAACAGGGCCCGCCAGGCGGTGTCGTCGTCGATGCGGCGGCGCAGTTCGTCGCGGGTGGGCAGGGGCTCGGTGAGGGTGGGGAAGACGCGTTCGGCGACGCGCGTGGTCATGCCGTAGAAGCGCTGCCAGGCCTGGTACTCGCGCTCGCCGCCGGTCAGCCGGGCGAAGGCCTCCCGGGTGCGCTGCTCGCCGCCTCCGACGAGGAGTCCCGTGGGCCGGCCGTCCCGCTCCGCCGGAGTGTACGAGGAGATGGTGCGGGAGCGGACGCGGAAGTCCAGGGCGAGGTCGCGCACGATCTTGTTCGGCAGCAGGCTGACCAGGTAGGAGTAGCGCGACAGCCGGGCGTCGACACCGGCGAACGGGCGGGTGGAGATCGCGGCGCCGCCGGTGTGGTCCAGACGCTCCAGCACCAGCACCGAACGGCCGGCGCGGGCCAGATAGGCGGCGGCGACCAGGCCGTTGTGGCCCCCACCGACGATGACGGCGTCGTATGTGCGGGTTCCCTCGTTCGCAGGCATGGTCCTTGGTAACACGAGATGATCAGGGTGGGAAGCCACACGTTTCCGTGGTGACGTGGTCCGTCCACTTGGACCAGCCGCGGACAGGAACCGGCTGTCCGGATCATCGGCGCCATCCGCGGTCCGCGGACACTCGCCCGTCCGGCGGCGGGGCCGAACACCGACGACCGGTCAGCATCCGCCCGGGGCGCGCCGCCGGCTCAGCACCGCGACCCTTCGGTACAACTCGCGGGCCTCGGTGCTGCGGCCGAGGCGTTCCAGGCAGTGTGCCTCGTCGTTGCGGCTGGTGAGGGTGTCGGGGTGGTCGGCGCCGAGAACGCGTTCGCGGGCGGTGGCGACGCGGCGGTACTCGGTGAGGGCGTCCGTCCAGCGGCCCAGCCAGCCCAGGGCGGCGGCGACCTCGCGGTGGCTGACGAGCGTGTCGGGGTGGTCGGGACCCAGGACGCGCGCACGCAGCGCGCGCACGTGGCGGGCCTCGGTGAGCGCCTCGTCCCAGTGCCCGAGCCGGCCGAGGTTGACCCCGAGGCCGTGCCGGGCACGCAGGGTCTCGGGGTGGGTGGGGCCCTGGACGCGGGTGCGGTCGGCGACCAGCTCGCGGTACAGGCGCAGGGCGTCCGCGCTGCGGCCGAGGCGGCCGAGGCTGAGGGCGGTCTCGTAGCGGGCGGCCAGGGTGTCGGGGTGGTCGGCGCCGAGGACGCGGGCTCTGCTCCCGGCGACCTCGCGGTAGATGCGCAGCGCCTCCTCCCAGTGGCCCGACTGCCCCTGGACATAGGCGACTTCGCAGCGCGAGACCAGGGTGTCGGGATGGTCGGGACCGAGCACGCGGGCCCGGGCGGCGGCCACCTCCAGGGCCGTACGGCCGGCGTCGTCCAGGCGGCCGAGCCGGCCCAGGGTGCAGGCCAGGTTGTGGCGGCAGCGCAGGGTCTCGGGATGATCGGGGCCCATGGCGCGCATCCGGGCGGCCAGCACCTCCGCGTACACCTGGTGGGCCTCGAAGTGGCGGCCCAGCCGGCCCAGCGCATAGGCGGTCTCCTGGCGGGCGGCGAGGGTGTCGGGGTGGTCGGCGCCGAGGACGCGCGCACCGGCCTCGGCGAGGCCGGCGTAGGCGGCCAGCGCCTCGTCCCACCGGCCGAGCCCGGCCAGCCGGAGGGCCTCGCGGCGCAGGGCGGTGTGCTCCGCGGGGGGTACGGTGCGCTCCGCGGGGGATGCCGTGCGCTCCGAGGCGGATGCCGGTACGGGCCGTATGGCGTCCGCGGGTGCGTTGTGGCTGTTCGCGCCCACGCGGCGGGAGCCGCCGGTCGGATACGGCCCCGGGCCCCTGTGGGGCGCGTCCCATCGGCTCGACAGAGCCGCCCCCGGGTCCGGCGGCAAGGAACCGAGTCCGGCACCCAACGCCTTGTGGCCGGTCGTCATGCCCTGTGTCCAGGAGGGCAGCCGGGCTGCTCCTCCCGCCTCAGGGATCTCCACGGCCGTGGCACGCGCGGCGGTTGTGGTACGGCCACGGAGCCTGCGGACCAACTCCCCCGCGTCGCACGGCCGTTCCTCGGGCCGTTTGGCCAGCAGGTCGAGGATGACGCGCTCGAGGCGGCCGGGGAGCTCGGGGCGCTGCTCGCGTGGGGGCCGGGGCGGGGTGTCGCGGTGGCCGATGAGGATCGCCCAGGCGTCCTCCAGGTCGAAGGGCGGTGCACCGGTGGCTATTTCGTACAGCACGCAGCCCAGCGAGTACAGGTCGCTGCGCTGGTCCACCGCGTCGCCGCCGATCTGTTCCGGGGACATGTAGTGCGGGGTGCCCAGCGCGACGCCGGTGCCGGTCAGCCGGGCGGTGAAGCCGATGTCGTGGCCGAGGCGGGCGATGCCGAAGTCGCAGATCTTCACCGTTCCGTCGGCCAGCCGGACGATGTTGGCCGGTTTCAGGTCGCGGTGGACGACGCCCCGTTGATGGGTGTAGGCGAGAGCGGCGGCGAGCTGCGCGGCGATGTCCTCCACGTCGTCCACCGGCAGCGGGTGGCCCTTGTTGTCCTGCAGCAGCCGGCTCAGATCGCGGCCCTCCAGGAGCTCCATCACCAGATACGGAACACCCTCGGACTCGCCGAAGTCGTGGACGACGGTCACTCCGCGGTGCGAGAGGGCGGCGGCCACCCGGGCCTCGCGGCGGAAACGCTCGCGCAGGACGCCGGCGAGGGACGGATCGTGGTACGGACCGAGCGGCTTGAGGCACTTCACGGCGACCTGCCGGCCCAGGGACTCGTCCCGGGCCCGCCACACCTCGCCCATGCCGCCCCGCCCGATCAGGTCGAGCAGCCGGTACCGGCCCTGAACCAGCGTGTTCTCCCCCATAGCGATCCGCCGCCCCCGTCGCCGCCCGCCCCGCCGCCGGGAGGCCCGTTCGCAGCCGCGCCCCACGCGCCGGCCCGATCCGCGCCACACCCCCCTGCTCGTCCAGTATGGCGGCCTATCGCCCGACTTTGTATGGTGCCGGACGTGCTTGAGGTCCGAGCCGCGCCATGGCCCGCAGGATGTGTTTGGGCGGCAGTTGCCAGCGCACACGTGCGGGAACGCGCCGCAGCAGCGCGCCCGTGGCCCGCAGCCGGCGGGTGACGACGGCGGGCGCGGGGGCCGGTCTGCCGTACAGCTCATGGGCGTACGGCGGCAGAGCGGAGTACGCCAGGTGCGCCACGCGCCGCCACAGCACCTCGCGCGCCGGGACGAGGAGGGGATGCGTCGGCGGCCGGAGCAGGAAGTCGTCCACTGCGCGTGCCTCGGGTCCCGCCGCCAGCTCCGGCCGTATCTTCTCGAAGTACGCGGCGAGTTCGGCCCGGCTCGCCGGTACGGTCTCCGGGGCGAGGCCCACCAGGCGGGCGCTGACCCGGTGTTCGGCTATGTACCGGTCGGCCTGGGCGTCGGTGAGCGGGAAGCCGGAGCGGCGCAGGACGTGCAGATAGGAGTCGATCTCCGCGCAGTGCACCCAGAGCAGCAGCCCGGGTTCGTCGACGCCGTACCGCTCGCCGGTGTCCGGGTCGGTCACCGTCAGCATGCTGTGGATCTTCCGTACGCGGGCGCCGGCGCGCTCGGCCGCCTCGGTGGTGCCGTACGTCGTCGTGCCGACGAAATGGGCGGTGCGCATCAGCCGGCCCCAGGCGTCGCGGCGGAAGTCCGAGTTCTGCATGACGCCGCGCACCGCGCGCGGGTGCAGGGCCTGGAGGTACAGGGCACGGACGCCGGCGACCCACATCATCGGGTCGCCGTGCATCTGCCAGGTCACGGAGTTCGGCGTGAACAGCCCGGGGTCGCCCATGTCCGCAGGCTAGCGCCGCACCCTCGGCATCCCCAGACCGATCCAGGAGATGATCTCGCGCTGGATCTCGTTGTTGCCGCCGCCGAAGGTGAAGATGACCGCCGAGCGGTAGCCGCGCTCCAGTTCTCCGTGCAGGACGGCGCCCGCCGAGCCCTCCTTCAGCGGTCCCGCGGCCGCGACGATCTCCATCAGCCAGGCGTAGGCGTCCCGGCGGGCTTCGGAGCCGTAGACCTTGACGGCGGAGGCGTCCTGCGGGGTGAGCGTGCCGTCCTCGACGGCGCCGACCATCTGCCAGTTGAGCAGCTTCAGCGCGTCGAGCCGGGTGTGGGTGCGGGCGAGCAGCCGGCGCACCCAGGGCAGGTCGGCGACCCGGCGGCCGTCGGCGAGCTTGGTCTCCATGGCCCAGCGCTGCACGTCGTGCAGGGCACGGATGGCCATGGTGCCGTGGGCGGCGAGGGTGACGCGTTCGTGGTTGAGCTGGTTGGTGATCAGCCGCCACCCCTGGTTCTCCTCGCCGACGCGGCGGGAGAGGGGGACGCGGACGTTCTCGTAGTAGCTCGCGGTGGTGTCGTGCGAGGCGAGCGTGTTGATGACGGTGCAGGAGTAGCCGGGGTCGGACGTCGGCACCAGCAGCATGGTGATGCCCTTGTGCGGCGGGGCGGCCGGGTCGGTGCGCACGGCCAGCCACACCCAGTCCGCGGTGTCGCCGTTGGTCGTCCAGATCTTCTGGCCGTCGACGACGTACTCGTCCCCGTCCCGCACCCCCCGGGTCCTCAGGGAGGCGAGGTCGGTGCCGGCATCGGGCTCGCTGTAGCCGATCGCGAAGTCGATCTCGCCGGCGAGGATCCGGGGCAGGAAGTACGCCTTCTGTTCCTCGGTGCCGTACCGCATGAGCGTCGGGCCGACCGTGTTCAGCGCCATCAGCGGCAGCGGTACGCCGGCCTGCGCGGCCTCGTCGAAGAAGATGAACTGCTCCATCGCCGTCATGCCGCGCCCGCCGTACTCCTCGGGCCAGCCGACGCCGAGCCAGCCGTCGGTGCCGAGCCGTCGGATGGTGTCGCGGTAGAACCGCTTCTGCGCGACCGGGTCGGCATACCGGGCGTAGGCGTTGTCCGGAACCAGCTCGGCGAAGTAGGCGCGCAGTTCGGCGCGCAGTCGCTGCTGCTCGGGCGTGTGGTCGAGATGCACGGCGCCTCCAGGCTCCCCAAGGGCGGTCCTGACGGCGCACACCGTAGAACGTGTTTCAGAAATAGGGAATGACGCGCCACGGGGGAATTCCGCCGAAGGTCACGCGAGGCTCCGCAGGAACTCGGAGCAGGCCTCGGCGCAGGAGCGGCAGCCGGCCGCCGCCGACTCGGCGCCGGGCTGCTCGTCGAAAGCGCCCGCGCACTCCAGGCAGACCGAGCGGCACCACTCCAGGCGGACCCGGATCTCGCCCTCGTCCTGCCGGCCCTCCTCACTCAGCACGTGGCAGGTGGCGTCGCACACTTCGGCGCACATGATGCCCAGCCTGCGGACCCGCTCGTGGCGGTCGCTGCCGTCCGGGTCGACCAGGCTCGCGCGCACCGCACAGGCCCGGGCGCACTCGGTGCACGCCTGGGCACAGGCGAAGCGGTCCTCCAGGAACCGGTAGAGCTGCTGCGCAGTCGGCGATGTCACACCGTGCGGGTAGCCGGGGCGCAGAGCCACAAACCACTGCGCGGGAACGGATGGCGCCCCGACGCGCCCGGACGGGCTGCCGGCAGGAGCCAGGTCGCCGTCCGTCCGCCACCGGTCACGCATAGTGTCCGGTTCGTCCGGTTCTGTGCGGGGTATTCCTGTCCTATGAACACTGCATCGATGCAGCTGGCCGCGACGAGCGGCCTGATAGTCCTCGTGCTGTTCGTCGTGATCGGCCTCGGCGTGGTGGTGATGCTCGCCGGCGGCTACTGGATGACCTCACGCGTCAGGTACCGCGAGTCCCCTCGGCCGCGGCCCGAGGAACAGCCCACGCTGCCGCCCGAGGGCCCGGTGCGCGAGGTGCGGGAGAACAGGGATTTCGAAGAGGTCCCCCAGACCCCCGAGGGCGGCCGTCCCCTCACCCCGTACGAGCTGCGCAACCAGGACTCCAGGCCGAGCGCGTCGAAGGACCGTCCGCGCTGGAGCCGGGGTTCCAGCGGCTCGTTCGGCGGCGGCGGACTCGGCGCCCACTGACGGGGGCCTAGGAGTTCCGGGCGGCGTCCAGGCGGCCGACGCGGTGCACGTTCTGCCGGTCCTCGGGATCCTGGCTGGGCTCGCCGGCGAACCAGGCGTCGAGGATCTCCTTCAGCAGGGGTTCCGAGGTCAGGCGGAGGCTCAGCGCGAGGACGTTGGCGTCGTTCCAGCGGCGCGCGCCGTCCGCCGTGACGGCGTCCGTGCACAGCGCCGCGCGCACACCGGGCACCTTGTTGGCCGCGATGGACGCGCCCGTGCCGGTCCAGCAACACACCACCGCCTGATCGGCGGCACCCTCGGCCACGTCCCGGGCGGCCGCCTCCGAGCAGGCGGCCCACCGGGCGTCCGCGCCGGGGCGCAGGGCACCGTGCGGGCGCACGTCGTGGCCACGCCGCCGCAAGTCCTCTACGAGTGCGCGGGCGACGGGTTCGTCCATGTCGGAGGAGACTGAGATGCGCATGGGGAGAGCGTAGTCGGGCCGCGGTCGGAGACCCCCTGTCGGATGGTGCCGGACGCCGGGTGCGGATCGGCTGTGGCGGGGCGCGCCCCGCACCCCTTCGGGGCGCGGGTACTCACGGGTGATCCGGGCGCTGTGCCGGAGGCACCCCTCCGCCCTCGCCGCTGTCCTGCGAGGTGGCGCCCCCCTTGTCACTGCGCCGCCGTTCGGGCTGCTGCGGAGTGGACTTGCGCCGGACTCCCTCCGGGTGGTGCGTGGTGTGTGCGAGGTCCGGGTTCCCGGGACGACACGGGTCACCCCCACCGTCCTCGGCGGGCGCGGCGGAGCCGGTCACCGTCCGGTGGAGGTGCTCGAGGGCGTCGAGGAGCACCGAGCGGTGGTACCAGCTCAGCCAGACCGCCGCGTCGGAGGCCAGCAGCTCCAGGGCCTCGGCCTGGGCGGCGGTCGGCCGGTGCCCGGCATCGGGCCAGTGCAGGGTGATCACCCCGGTGCAGGGGCCGGCCGAGGACAGTACCGGGATGCTCTGCAGGGCGCCGGTGCCCGTGCTCAGCAGGACGCGCCGGGCCTCCTCGGAGAGCAGCGCGTCGGCGGCCACGTCCGGCACGCTCACCCGGCGTCCGCGCAGCCGGGCGAGCGCGTCCGGCGTGCCCTCGTCCCGACCGCGCACCAGATGGTCGAGAAACGGTTCCGCGCAGCCGTGGTGGGTCTCCAGCATCAGCGCGTTCACGGCCGGGTCCGCGAACCGGACGTAACCGGCCGGCGCCTGCCCGGCGGCCAGCGCCTCGTGCAGCACGGCGTCGATCATCTGCCGCCGGTAGCGGGGGTCGCGGCCGTCGCGGGCCAGGATCCGCAGCTGCGGCACGGGCAGGGAGCGGCGGCCCGGGAACCACACCTCGCCGTCCGGGGGCCGGGCCGCGACCACGGCGGAGACGAGGACGCGCAACGGCACGTTGAACCGCTGCGAGGCCTCGCGCAGCGCGCGGAAGGCGGTGCCGGAGTCCGGCAGGCCGTAGCGGACCATGAGCACGCCCTGCGCCATGCCGATGACCGGGGCGGTGCGCACCCGGGCGCGCAGCGCACGGACTTCCTTGCGCAGGTCCTCGTAGCTCGGCCGCAGCGGATCCGCCATCTGCGACCGCCAGGCGGGCAGTTCCTCCACCCGCGAGGCGGCCCGGGCCAGCTCCCGCAGCGCCTCGTCGAGGGTGGCGTAGAGCCGGACACCGTCCAGACGGGCGAGGTGCACCGCCTCGCGCACCCCGGGCCGGGCACGCACGATGACCAGGTCCGGGCGTCCGGTGCGCGCCCGTGTCGCCTCGCTGAGCGTGTGCAGCACGGCGGCGCCGCCGAGCTGCACATGGGCCATGTCCAGGACGGGCCGCAGCCCCGCGCGGTCCGCCTGTTCGAGGTGGCCCCGCAGCTCGACCGACCAGGCCTGGGCGCCCGCGGCGTCGAGGGTGCCGGACATGCGCAGCAGCAGCGCCGCCTCGGCGGGCAGTCCGTCGACGACGGACGACTCGATGACGAGCGGTGCCGGGGCGGCGGACGGGTCGGAAGAGGGATTCACGGCATCACCCGGACATGACGGTGCGACGAACTCGGGCGGCCTCTTCCTGACCACGGGGCACGGTAAGCGACCGGCCGCGGTCCGCCCCTCCCACCGCGCCGGACGGGGCGGACCGGTGTGCTCACCAAGCGGTGCCGCCGGGCCGCGGGTCGGCGCGTCTCCGGGCCTCCAGGGTGCTCAGGGCGGACGCCATGGTGGCGTGTACCCGGACGCCCGGCAGCCCCGCGCCGCGCAGCGCCTCCCGCACGTGCGGCCGGGGCTGTACGACGGGCAGGGCGCGCCCGGAGAAGGCCAGGACCCCGGTGGCCCGGTCCACGGCCCGTACCGCGGCCGCGCAGGCGAGGTACACGTCGGTCATGTCCAGCACGGCGTGTTCACCGGCCCGGTCGGCCTGGGCGATGTGCTCGGCGAGCGTCTCGGAGAACTCCATGGCGTTGGTGGCGTCGACGGTACCCCGCGCCTTCAGGACGCAGACGGCGCCGGCCTCGGACCGGTGCTCGTGCACGGTCTGCAGCAGCAGCGGAGCCGGACCGCCTGGGCGGCCCCGGGCACGGGACAGCTGACCTTTTTCCATGGACATCGGGCTTCCTGGATGGGGAAGGATCAGCCAGCCGCGTCTTGACCGGGAGGTTCACTGTGCCCCCGCCCCACGCCTGATGCAACGATTCTCCCCGGGCGTGTCGCACCCCGGGCCGTTCAGCCGGACGTACCGCCGGGCGGGTGAGGCCCGGCGGGCCCGCTCCAGCTCCGCCGGCCGGCGTCCGAGGCCGGGCGACACCGGAGCGGTCGGCGCAGCACACACGGTCGAGCAGTGGCCCGGCCGCCGTTAGCGGCAGGTGGCCGTCGCACCCGGGCCGGTCGTCCACGGTGGCCGCGCTGCATGCAGGTTCAGGATCTGTCGGCCGCGGGATCCGCCGGCGTCGCGTTCGTCGCCCCGGCCCGGCACGCCCTCGCGGCCACCGCCGCGGCGGGGCCACTACCGTCCGTGGCCGGGGTGGTGTTCTCCCACGACAGGGCGAGTACGGCGCACGCCGCCCGGCCGACACCCGCCCGGCCACGGACGACTGGCGGCCGTGCGCCACGGCCGAACAGTTCCGGCGCCGCTCTCTCGCTGCGACCCCGTGGTCACGTCGTCACCACGCGGCTGCTCGGCCTGGCGTCGACCCTGAGCACCGGCACCCGGTCATCGCCGTCAATCCTGTCGCGGGCGCGCCAAGGTGGGCGCAGGCGCGGGGTGGTGGCCGGTCGGCGCCGGTGGACGCCGGGGCGCTGAGCGAAGAACCGCTGGACCAGTGGTGGCGGTGGGCGCCGTCCGGGACCGGCCGGCGGGCCGCGGCCCGCCACTCGACGCGCCGACCCCACGCGGGCGGGCCGTGTAGCGCGGTGTGCGCGGGGCACTCGGCGCGGCGACGGCAGGCCGCTCATGGCCGCCGCTTGTATCGCAGGAGGTGACGACATGGGTCACGGCGGAAACGTCATCCAGGAGCTGACGACCGATCACCGCGAGGTCGAGGAGATCTTCGGACGTATCGAGGCGCTGCCGCCCGGCTCGAAGGACCGCAAGAACCTCGCCGACCAGGCGACGATCGAGCTGGTACGGCACTCGGTCGCGGAGGAGGCCTATCTGTACCCGGCGGTGCGCGAGCGCATCACGGGTGGGGATGCCCTGGCCGACAAGGAACTCGAGGACCACGCCAAGGCCGAGCAGATCATGAAGGAGCTGGAAGGCCTGCAAGCGGACGATTCCCGGTTCGACACGCTCATGGCACAGCTGATGAGCGAGATCCGGTCCCATGTGATGGACGAGGAACAGAACCTCTTCCCGAAGCTGGAGGCCGCCTGTCCGGCGGACGCGCTGATGGACCTCGGCGACAAGGTACGCCGCGCGAAGAAGACCGCTCCGACCCGTCCGCACCCCTCGGCCCCGGACACGCCCCCCGTCGACAAGCTGCTGGCCCCGGGCACAGGCCTGGTCGACCGCATGCGCGACGCGCTGTCGGGGCGGGGGAAGGAGAGCTGAGGGACGGGGTGGGACGGTCTGGATCCGGGCCCGGGAGGTCCGACAGGGTTCCGGACCCAGGACGCGGCCGCCTGGTCGGGTCTGGGGGCGGGGATTGGCTCGTCGGGCGGAGGCCTGCTGGTCGGGCCGCGGGGGCCGACTGTTGGCTGGTCCGGTGGCCGACTGGCTGGTCCGGTGCCGGAGGCCGACGGTCGGCCTGTAAGCGGAGGGGTCATCCGGTCAGGCCGGGGGCGGCCGAGCCGAGGGTGGTCACGCGGCTCGGCTCCCGCGCTCCCGCTCGGCTCACGGCCATGGCCTGCGGTCCCCGGTGGCCGTGTGCCGTGAGGGCGGGTGGGGCCTGTGGATGCGTGTATGCACGACCTGCCTCCCGCACAACCCGTGCCGACCCGCCGCCCTCTCCCCCTCAGCACCACGGCCGCGCGTTCTTCCCTCCTCCGGAGCGGGCGCCGGCGCGGCGGCGGACCGCTCGGCACAGGAGGCGGAACGTCTGGAAGAGGGTCAGCGGCCAGAGCAGCGCGAAGCACCACAGCAGTGCGGGGTCCGAGGTACGTACACCCATGACGGCGGCGAACGCCGAGGCGACGCCCAGCAGCAGCACCGCCACTGGCAGCCACACCTCTCGATGCGCGTCGCCCATGCGGCGCGCGAACCTGTGGTCCTGCCTGAGGCGGGCCTCGATCTGCAGCAGCACGACCCGTTCACGCAGCGACAGCCGTACCTCGTCGTGCTTCTCCCAAGTCTCCCAGTCGTCCACGGCAACGGCACCTCCTCCGCCGACGGGCGGTCTCCGTCCCCGGACGCCCGAGTTCCCCGTACGGCACGGCCGACGCGGAGTCGCGCCCTCCGGAGGCCCGCTGCCCGTGCCCCGAAGCGGTGTCCGCGCTCTGCCTGGTCCGTGACGACGAGCGTCGCGCGTGCCTCGACGTTCCACTCGCCCACCTCCCGCTCGAACGTGGCTGCTCAGTATCGGCGCAGCAGCGGCCAGAGCATGGACCAGGGCCGGTCCGGCCCTGCGCAGAGCAGCACGGCCGCGTGCTGCTCCTGGTTCGCGACGCCGTGCCCGTTGTCGACGTGCGTCACGGTGCGGCAGGCGGTGAAGTGGTGCTCCAACTCGGCGTGGCCCGCCGGGTGGACGAGCAGCACCGGACCGGTGGCGGTGTCCGACGGCGGGCCCCAGGCGTGCAGGCCCATGTGGCCGGAGTACGGTGCGGGCAGGCCGAGCGCGGGCCCGTACCGTGCGATGGCCCCGGCCTCGCCGTAGTTCGCGGTCAGCAGCACGGCGGTGGCCCGCTGGCCGGCGGGGATCGCCTCCCAGCCGGTGGCGGTGGCGCGTGTGAGCTGTGGCCAGCCGACCTCCTCGGCGAGGTCGGGGTCGACGGCCATCGGCACGGTCAGTGCCGACGCGGGCAGCACCGGCAGGGCGGCCAGGGCGCTGGTGAGCAGGGCCGCGAGCAGTCCGCCTGCCAGCTTGGCGCGGTGCTCGCGGATCCAGTGGGCGTACGGCTCGCAGCCGGCGGCGCTGATCGCGTACAGCAGCGGAATCGGGTAGTAGCCCTTGCCGCCGCCGGCCAGGACCAGCAGGCACAGCACCACCCAGGCCACCGCGACCGGTCGGGCCCAGCGCAGCTCCGGCCGGCGCACCAGCCGGCTCAGCCCGGTCAGCCACAGGGGTGCCAACACCGGCGAGAACTGGAGCAGTTGCATCGGCAGGGCGAGCAGGCGTCCGCCGATTCCGACATCGGCGCTGATTCCGTGAGCCACCGTCAGCTCGGGCCAACCGTGCACGGCCTGCCACCACAGGGTCGGGATCGCGAAGGGCAGCGCGGCGAGGACGGCGGTCAGCGGGCCCAGCAGCGCGCGTGGACGCGGCACGAAGAAGCCGCGCGGTCCTGCCGTCAGCGCGCCCAACGCCAGGGCCGGCAACAGCCCCAGCACCAGCAGCTTGTTCAGCAGCGCGATCCCGGCCAACGCTCCCAGCGAGGGCCACCAGCGGAATTCGCCCGTGCGCGACAGCCGGAGGGTCAGCAGAACGATCGCCAGCCAGACCATCAGGTCGAAGGTCGCGGTGGAGAGCAGATGGCCGATTCCGAGCGTATAGCCCGAGCAGGCCGCGGCTGCTGCCGCGAGTACCTGCCCGCCGTGTCCGGCGCCCAGCTCTCGGGCGATCAGCGCGGTGAGCGTGATCGTGACGGCGGTGAGCAGCGCGGGCACGATCCGCACGCCGGTCGGGGTGGCACCGAAGAGCTCCGCGCCGAGCCTGGCCAGCAGCGGGGTGAGGGGCGGCTGGTCCGGGTAGCCCCAGGCCGGGTGCCGGCCGACGAGCAGGAAGTACAGCTCGTCGCGGTGGAAGCCGTAGCGGCCCGACAGTGCGATCAGCAGCGTCGCGGCCGCGGCCGCGATCCCCCCGACCGGCCCGGCCGCGAACCGCCGAAGGCACGGCTGCGCATCCCCCCGAACGTGCATGTCGGCATTCTGACAGCCCGGACGGGGCCGCAGAAGGCCCCGGGAGGCCATGGGTCGTTCTCTTCCGGTGAGCCCTGGGCTCCTGCAGAGGGCTCGTCAGCCGGCGAGCAGGGTGTCGAGCCAGTCGAAGGTGCGCTGGTGGAACAGGAGCATCGCACCCTCGTGGCAGTGCTCGCCCGCGCCTTCGTCCTCACGGAAGGAGATCAGCTCCTTCCGGCAGGTCAGCTCGTCGAACAGACGCTGCGGCTGTCCCTTGAAGAACTGGTCGTTCTCGGCTTCCAGTACGAGGGTCGGGCAGGTGATCTGGTCGGCGATACCCGCCATGGTGTACGCCTCGGTTGCCTTGACCAGCTCGTCGATGCCGGACACGCCGAAGGTCCACCGGCCGTTGCGCACCACCCATCGCACCATGGTGTTCTGCGCCATCAGCGCCTCCATACCGCCGGGCAGCGCAGCGGCACGGCCGGCGGTTGCGGCGATGACCGCGTGGAAGTCGTAGACGCCGTCGTACAGCACACACGCGGCGAGGCGGTGCTCGAAGGCGGCCGCTCTCGCGGCGAGACAGCCACCGAGACTCATGCCGACCAGCACGAGCCGCTCCGCGTCCGCCTCGGGCACGGTGAGCGCGAAGTCGACGACCGGGGTGACCACGGCCTCCCAGTCCGGCCGGAAGTGCAGTCCCTGCTCGCGGACGGTGCTGCCCTGGCCGGGGCCGTCGAAGGCGATGACGTTGTAGCCGCGCCGCAGCGCGCCTGCGGCCAGCGCAAAGTAGTCCTCCTCGAGGGTGGAGTCGTACCCGCCGTGGAAGAGCAGGGTCGGGCGCGGGGTGCCCGCGTCGTCGGTGAGGAACAGGTAGCCGGGAAGCGTGGTGTCCTCGTAGGGGATGCGCAGGGCGCGGGCCGGGGTGTCGAGCAGGGCCGCCGCGTCGGCGAACGTCTGCTGGGAGGCCTTGGCGAGCCGCGCCGACTCGGCGTCGGCGGCGGGGTTCTCGCGGCGGTAGAAGTCGGCGGTGCGGTAGTAGTTGGACGCGCGCAGCAGCGCCTCCCGGGCGCTGACGCGGTGACCGGCAGCCAGCGCGTCGCGGCCGATGCGCTCGATGCGCGCCGCCGTCGCGGCCCACTGGGCCGACCAGGCCTCCTCGTCTCCCTCCGGGATCTGCCGGCAGGTGACCAGGACCTCGCCGAGGTCGGCGCCGGCATACGCGGCGTAGCCCGCGGCGCGCAGTGCCTCGAAGGAGAAGGACTGGTCGTCGTAGAGGAATTTCATGATCGGCTCCCTTGGGATCGGCCGGCGCTTCCCCTGGACATACACGATCCGGGGCGTGCGAAAGCTCCTGGCGCGCACGTGGCGGAGCCTGCCAGGTCCCGAGCCATCGCGCCGCGGAGCGGGCGGTCGGCGCGTCGGAGAGGGGCGGCCGCTGTTCCAGCCACATCCCGTCGACCGAGCGCTGGCAGAGTGTCATGAAGACGTGCTGGAACCGGAGTTCCCGCGGTTCAGGCAGGGTGCGCTGCTCCTTGCCCCGGTTTCCGGTCGGGTGACGTCCTTGCGCGTGACGGAGAGGAACAGGGAGCTGGTGACGACGGTGCCCAGGCCGAGGCCGCCGTCGCCGGTGGCCTGGGAGAGGTAGTCACCGACGGAGGCGCCGAGGGGGCGGGTGAGGGCGTAGGCGATCCAGAAACTCCACACCGCGTCCAGGTCCAGCGAGAAGTGCGCGATGGCCACCGCGAACAGGAAGGCGGACAGCCAGTACCCGAGCTCCATCCTTCACACTCCGGCCCCCGCCCCCGCCGACCACGCCACCGCGGGCTCGGCGGCTGCACCGCACCCTCGCGGGCCACGTTGTCACCAGCCGTGACCGCCGCTGTTGTGGAACAGGGCGAGGACAGTGGTGGCCACGATGAGCGCCTGGGTGAGGCGGAGTTCGCAGAACAGCGCCGTCAGGGCGCAGGCGAGCGCCGCGTACCACGGCATCGACCACGGTGCCGTGAGAATCCAGGCGAAGGCGAGCGCGAACGGAACGGTGACAACGGAAGGAGCCTCCGCAGGGACGTGTCTGTGCAGCAGCACGGCCAGCCCCAGCATCAGCGCGGGCCAGAGGACACTGACGCTTGCCGCAGCGCCACCAGGCCCGATGAGAGCGGTGGCCGAGTCGTCGAACACCGCCCACAACGAAGGCCTGGACACCATGTGCGAGGCCGCGGCGAGCGGATCAAGGGCATGCAGACCGTACGTGGCGTACAGGACGGTCAGTGTGAGCACGGCCGCGCCCGCCACTCGGACGGCCCGCTGCCAGGCGCCGCCGCGCAGCAACGGCCACATCAGACCCACGCCGACCAGAGCGGCACTGATCTTGACGGCGCAGACGAGGCCGACCAGTGCGCCGACCGCCAGGTCCGCGTGGCATCCGCTTGCCTTGCGCGCCAGGTGGACGGCGCTGACGGCCAAGGCCGCCACGAGGGTGTCCAGATGGCCGCCCCCTACCAGCACGCCGATCAGCAGGGGATTCGCACTCCAAAGGAGCGCCGCCCGGACCGGGTCGTCGGCGGCGCGGATCAACAGGTAGCCGGTGCCGAGGAACGCGGCTGCGTTGGCGAGCATCAGCGCCCATACCGTCAGCCACGGCTGGTCACCGCCGACGAACGCCGCAGTGGCCTGCCACCACGTGGCGACCGGCCCGTACACCGACGGCGTGTTGCGCCACGCATCGCTCACCAGGTGGGCGTACAGGCCGCCCAGTTGGGCGGGTGTCGTCACGTACGGATCGCCCCCCAGAGCGGCGATCCGGCCGTAGGCGGCGTAACTGGCGGTGTCGGACGAGCCGATCGGGGTGAGATCCGCGACCAACAGCACGGCGCATGCTCCGGCACGGAACAGAGTACGGGGGTCGGGCCTCCACCCCTGGGTGTGGGCGTGGAGCAGAAGGAGCGTTCCGACCGAGGACAGCACTATGGCGACGGACGTGGCCGCCTCGGAGACGGCACCGGACATCGACGACAGGTGGAACCAGGTGATCGGCGTCCTGAGCGTGTTGCGGTTGGGCGCGCTGGCACCGACCAGCCCGAACAGCAGGACGCCCGCCCCGGCCATCGACAGGGCTGCGCGGGGCCGGGGCGGTCCGTCACCGGTCAGAGCCCCGGATGCGGCTGTCCTGCCTCGGCGCGCGGGGCGAAGAACCCATCCGTGGTTGTCAGTCGTCAAGGTCAGCCTCTGGGTCGTACTCGGTCATGGCTCTTCCGCGCACGGACGATCCCTGGAATCGCCTTGCCGGCGCGGCGGTATGCGTCAGGGCGGCTTCGTGCACGGCGCCGCCGGGTCGGCTGCTCCACAGAAGGGCAGCGACCGACCCGCGGGCCGAACTCTCGGCCGTTCCCGCTGACGGGCACAACGGTCGCCGCTGCCACAACGTTGCGACAGGCGACGAGTGAGCCGTTTGATCATGTGTCGGGATGCTCGCCAGTACCCCTGTTCGCATGCCTGCGCGCTGTTCAAAAACTTGGTCATGGCCGCCGGAGAGCTGCGCAGCATGTGTGCGGTGCGGCGCTGCGGTATCACGGCGGGGAGGTCCTCAGCGCTGCCGCCGGCCGCGTGCACGCCGCGGCCGAAGTCCTCGAACCCGTCGGGACACGATCACCGATGTGCTTGTTCCGGCTCGGTACTCCGGCGGCTGCGCAGGAACTCCAGGAGCAGCGGGGTCAGTGACACGACGACGATCAGCGCGACCAGCGGGAGCAGGTAGTGGTCGACGTTCGGGATCGATGAACCCAGCGCGTATCCGGCGAGGATGATTCCCACGGACCAGGCCAGGCCGCCGGCCACCTGCCACAGGGTGAAGGTCCGCGCCGGAACCTCCAGCGCGCCGGCGATCGGGTTGAGCACCGTGCGCACCACCGGGATGAACCGGGCCAGCACGACCGCCTTGGCGTGCCCGTACCGCTCCAGCAGTTCCTCGGCCCTTTTGACTCCCTCGTGCAACCTCGGCGACCGGCTGCGGGAGATCAGCGCCCCGCCCGCCTTGCGGCCGATCAGGTACCCGCACTGCGCCCCGGTGAGTGCGCCGACCGCCGCCACGACCAGCAGCGGTGCAAGTGACAGCTTCACCGGCCGGTCCGCAGCTCCCGTGCACAGCAGGCCGGCGGTGAACAACAGGGAATCGCCCGGTAGGAAGAACCCGATCAGCAGCCCCGTCTCGGCGAACAGCACCATGCCGACGCCCAGCACGCCGAAGGCGGCCAGGAGCGACTGGGCGTCGAGCACGTTCACGGCGAGCTGCGACGCGAGGTGCAGCGTGGGGGTCATAAGGCCCAAGCCTTTCTGTGGGAACGGTGTTACCGCCGGTGGCGGAGGGGTGTGCGACTACGACGCAGCAGATCGTCCACGGGACTGCGGACGATCGGCAGCCGAGGGCGGTTCGTGACGGATCGCCCCGGACAGCGGCCATCCATGGTCACTCAGCCGTCCGACGTCGTAGCCCCGCTCCTCGCACGTGTCGAGGATCAGGGGAAGTGCGCCGAGTGCCGAGTGCCAGGCGCCGGGGGCGGACGTGCAGTCGGAGTCGTGGAGGAGGATGGTGCCGCCGCCGTCCAGGTCGGTGGTGACGGTGCGGTGGACGGAAGCCGGGGTGGCCCGTGCGGTCCAGTCCTCTCCCCAGGCGGTCCACAGGACCGGGGTGAGTCCGAGGCGGCGGGTCGCCAGGTGGGCGGCGGTGGACATGACTCCGTACGGGGGGCGGAAGAGCGTGGGCGGCCGGCCGGTCAGGCCGGCGACGAGGTCGCGGGCCCGAGCGAGATCGTCGCGGGTGGCACGCGGTCCACGCAGGAGCAGGGGGCGGTGCAGCCAGCCGTGGATGCCGATCTCGTGACCGGCGGCTGCGATCTCCCGGACCAGGGCGGGAGATCGCCGTGCCTGGCTGCCGAGGAGGAAGAAGGTGGCGTGAACCCCGCGGTCGGAGAGCAGCCGCAGGAAGTACGGGGTGGAGCGGGGGTCGGGTCCGTCGTCGAAGGTCAGCGCGACGTGGTCGGGGCGGCCCCGGCCCGACAGACGGGGCATCAGACGGTTGCGCAGCGGCCCGAAGGTGGAGATCACGGGGGCGGCATGGGCGGCGGCGAGAGCGGGCAGAGCCGCGAGCGCGGCCGAGCGCAGCGTCCGGGGGATGTTCACGAGTGCTGTTCTCCCTGCCGGTGGTCGTGGTGGCCCGCGAGGCGGTCCACAAGGCCGTTGCCGATGGCGTGCATGAGGCCCGGACCGTCGTACGTCATCGCCATCCCCATGCCGACGGCGCATGCCCACACAGCGGTGGCCGTCGCGGCGGTGGCAGCCAGTCTGCGCGCTCGCCTCCGCCGCGGCAGCGGGGGCTTTTGCTCCCCGTCGGAGAGGCCCGTTCGATGCACGCGTGCGATCTCTGCCGCCGGGCCACGGTCCGGGGTCCGGGCGAACAAGGCGAGGCCGGTCGCGCGCTGTTGCTCGCCGAGGGGGCCGCCGATCAGGTCGTACAGCACCGCTTTGAGGTCGGCCGGGTCACGAACCCATACGGCCGCACCCGCCTCGTCCAGGGCGGCCGCATTGGTCAGCCCGTGTCCCGGTATGCAGCGGTAGCTGGCGACGGGCAGACCCGAGGCGAACGCCTCCAGCGACGTGAGCCCACCGGCGTTCTGGACGAGGACGTCCGCGGCGTGCATCAGGCCGGGCATGTCGTCGACCCAGCCGTAGGCGTGCTCGATGCCGTCCGCGCGCAACTGCTCGGCCAGGGTCTCGTTCCGGCCGCACACGACGACCGGGACGGCGGCGCCGCAGTCGCGCAGTTCGAGCGCGACCCTGCGGACCGGTCCGACGCCCCATGACCCGGCGACCAGCAGGGCGAGCGGGGCCTGCTGCGGCAACCCGAAGGCCGCGCGTGCCCGGGCCCGCTGTTCCGGGCCGCTGGGGCGGAACCGTGGGTCGGTGACCGGCCCGCACACCCGCACGTCCCGCGCCCCCGCCGTCCGCGCTTGGGCGGCCGGTACGGCGTGGGCGGCCAAGTGGACGTCCACGCCGTCCGCGACCCACAGCGGATGCACGGAGAAGTCGGTCAGGTACGTCAGGACGGGAATGTGCAGTCGCTTCTTCAGGCGCAGGTTGCCCAGGATCCGGCTGGCCCCCGGGTAGGTGGAGACCACCGCTCCCGTGCCCTGGGGAAGGGCACGCAACACCCGGTCCTCGGCCGTGCGGAGCAGTGCACGTGCGAGCGGGCCGCCACCTCCGGCCCGCTCGGTGCTGGAGTAGATCCGCTGATAGACCCATGGCGCGCGGACGAGCATCCGGTGGTAGCCCTCCTGGACGGCACGGCCCAGATGGGCCGGCAGCAGATCCAGCAGGTCGAACCGGTCGACCGTGAAGCCGTCCGCCGTGAGGCGTCGGGCGAGTTCGGCGGCGGCGCCGTCGTGACCGGCTCCGACGCTCGCGGAGACGACGGCGATCCTGCCGGCGTGATGCGTCGCGGCCCGCTGCTGCGGAATCGCGCCCGCCAGGGCGACTCCAGGCGCCGTGCTTCCGGCGTGGGGCATGGGCTTTCCTCCGCGGCGTGAAGGGAGCGAGAGAACTCTACGAGATGTAGTAGTCCGATCTTTGAAGCCGGAGCATACCTCCTACAAGTAGTAGTTGGCCGACGGGTAGCCTGTACGGAAGCGAACGGAGGAAGGCGGACGGTGGAGGACCAAAGGCACGGGGGCACCCGAGGGGCAGCCGGCAGGCGGGCGCGCGGTGAGCTGGAGAGCGATGTGCTCGCCGCTCTCTGGGCCGCCGACGGACCTCTGACAGCACGCCAGGTCCGGGAGCAGCTGCCGGGCGACCTGGCCTACACGACCGTGCTCACGATCCTGACTCGGCTTCACGAGAAGGGCATGCTCGTGCGGCACCGTGAGGGTCGCGGATACGCCTACGAGCCCGCCCGCGACGAGGCGTCCCACACCGCCCGGCGCATGCACTCCCTGCTCGAGGGCGGCTCCGACCGCGAGGCCGTGCTGGCCCGGTTCGTGTCGGAACTGTCGGCACAGGACGAGCACCTGCTGCACCAGCTGCTGTCCGGGCACGACGAGACGCCCGCCGAGGGTGAGCGCTCCCGCAGGAAGCGGTGAGCCGGATGCTGATCAGCGTCTACATTCCGTTCGTGGTCACGGCCGTGCTTGCCGCACTCGGGCCCCGGCTCGCGCGCCGGCTGCCCCCGCGCCCCGCCGCCTGGGCGCTGGCCTGTGCCGCGCTCGTGACGGCGATCGGCTGGACAGGGTCACTCGCCCTGCTCGCCTTCACGGGTGTGGCGCAGGTTCCGGAGGTCGCCGCCGAGGGCCGCTGGTCCGTGGCAGCGCTGCGCGCCGAGGACCCGGTGTACCGCATCGTCGCGGCGGCAAGCACGCTGGTGCTGCTTGTCGGTGTCGTCTCGTTGGTCGTGGCCGCCGTCCGGCAGGTCCGTCACCTCGTGCGGGCGCGGCGGGAGTGCGTCCAGCTTCCCGGAGACACGCAGCTGGCGGTGGTGGACGACGACGTCCCGCTGGCCTTTGCCCTGCCCGGGGCCCCGGGGCGGATCGTGGTCTCCCGGGGAATGCTGCGCTGTCTCGGCCACGCCGAGCGCGAGGCACTGCTCGCGCACGAGCGGGCGCATCTGCGCGGTCGGCACCATCTCTTCCAGAGCGTGTGGCGGCTCACCGCGGCGTTGAACCCGCTGCTGCGGCCGTTGGTCGCCGCCGGTGGTTTCGTACTGGAGCGCTGGGCCGACGAGGAGGCCGCCGAGCGGGTCGGTGACCGCAGGGTCGTCGCTCATGCCGTCGGGCGCGCGGCTCTCGCATCGGCCGGAGTACCGCGTCCCGTCGCCCTGGCCGTGACCGGCGGGGCGGTGCCGCAGCGGGTGCGGGCCCTGCTGGCCCCGCCTCCCGTACGTCGAAGCCTGCCCCTGGTCACGGGGGGCCTGCTGCTGGCCGTCTGCTGTGCCAGCTTGGCCAACGCCGCATCCGACAGCGACCACATGGTGGACAGCGCGCAGTGGGCACAGTGCGTGGTCCAGGCCGGTCCCGCCGGCTCGCCGATGAGGCATCGGCACCCGTCCGGCCCCTGCTGCGGCGGCCATGAGCGGCACAAGCGCAGGGAGCACCGACTGTAGGCAAGTCACCCTGGACGAGGGCGGGTTCTGTGCAGCCGTCGCGGCGATGACAGAGCCGGGTACGCCGATCCCCGCCGCCCGCCCTCGGCACGCTGTGTACGGGCCAGAGCCCGCCCTTCCGGGCGCCGCTGCCGCATCGACCCGCTGCCCCACCGTACCGAGAGTGGGGAGCGAGCAGGCCGGCCCGGCAGCATTGTGTGCGGTCAACTACCACAGGGCGATGCGGACGCCCGAGAGCGGTGAGCGTCCCGCTACGCACGCCGGCCTTGGCCGCCGAAGGTGGGAGCGGGCGTGGGCGAGGTGCCCCCCGTGGTGCCACCGCCGGTCGTGCCACCGCCGGTCGTACCGCCGCCACCGGTGCCGCCGCCCGACGTGCCGCCGCCGCCGGTGCCGCCGATCAGCCCGCCACCACCCGCTCCGCCGGTCGCTCCGCCGGTGCCGCCGGTGCTGGTGCCGGAGGTGTCCGTCGGGCCAGGGCCGGGGCACTGCTTCCTGTGGTGGCGGCACGCTCCGGTGGAGGGTTTCGGCGTGGCCGGTGCGGTGGGGGTGGCCTGCGGCGTGCTCGCGGTGGGGGTGGGGGTGGGCGAGGGGGCGCCGTTCTCGTCGGTGCCCTTGCCCAGTTGCGGCGCGGGCGGGAACTGCTGGACGGGCTGGCCCTGGAGGGCGGTGGTCATGTAGCCGGTCCACACCTCGGTGGGCATGTCGGCGCCGAAGACCTTGGAGAACCCGCCGACGCCCTTCATCGACTGCAGGCCGGAGTTCTTCGGGTCCTCCTTGAACATGCTGACGGACGTGACCAGTTGGGGTGTGTAGCCGATGAACCAGGCGGACTTGTAGTCGTCGGTGGTGCCGGTCTTGCCGGCCACCGGGCGGCCCAGGGCCTGGGCATTGGTGCCCGTGCCGCTCTTGACGACGCCCTGCAGGACGTCGGTGACAGTGTCGGCGGTCGAGGCGGGCATGGCCGTGGTGCCCTTGGGCTTGTCGAAGCCGGGCAGCGGCTGGCCGTCGGCGATGACCTTGGTCACCGAGTACGGCTCGTGCTGGACGCCGCCGTCGTCGAAGGTGGCGTACGTGTCGGCCATGCGGATCGCGGAGGGGGTGGAGGTGCCGATGTAGAAGCCGGGGGTGTCGTACTGCAGGCTCTTGCGCAGCAGGCCCGCCTTGAGAGCTTCGTTCTCCACGTCGGTGTAGCCGACGTACTCGCCGAGCTGGACGTAGGGGGTGTTGACCGACTGCTCCATGGCCTTGCGCAGCGTGATGTAACCCCACTTCGTGGGGACGTCGTTGCGTTGGTGCAGGAGCCCCGTGGGGTCGCCGGAGTCGGGCAGCTCCTGGCCCTGTTGGTTCTTGATGGTGATGCCGTCGTCGCCGTTGAACTTGGAGTCCGGGGTGATCGGTGAGGGCGGTTGGCCCGGGGAGAGTACGGCGCCGTGGTCGAGGGCGGCGGCCAGGTCGACGGGCTTGAAGGTGGAGCCGACTGGTACGCCGGTGGCGTCGGCGTTGTCGGTCCAGTGGCCCTTGTCCCAGCCCGGCCCGCCGTACAGGGCCACGACGGCGCCGCTCGACGGATCGATCGACGCGGCGCCGACCTGGACGTCCTTGTCGGCCGAGCGGTGCGCGGGGTCGAGGTGCTTCTTCTCCATCGCCGCCACGGACGCCGACAGCGCGTTCACCCTCCTCTTGTCGAAGGTGGTGTAGATCTGGTAACCGCCGCGGCCGAGCTGCTGCTCGGTGACCGACGAGTGGGCCTCGACGTACTTCTTCGCGGTGTCCACCAGATAGCCGGTCTGCCCGGACATCCCCGCCGACGGCGTGTCCGGCCTGGGCGTGGGGAACCCGGCGGCCAGGTACTGCTGCTCCTGGGCGTCGGTGATCTTGTGGATCTTGGCCATGCGCTGCAGGACGTACGTCCAGCGCGCCGTGGCCTGGGCCTTGGCCTGCGGGTCGGTGTCGGCGTGCATCAGCAGGCTCGGCTCGTTGACCGTGGCGGCGATGAACGCGCCCTGGCTGACGGTCAGCTCGGAGGCGTGCTCGTGGTAGTAGACCCGGGCCGCGGCCTCGATGCCGTAGGCGTCACGCCCGTAGTAGCAGCTGTTGAGATACCCCTGCAGGATCTGCTGCTTGGACATCTGGCCGCCGATCTTCAGGGAGATCATGATCTCCCTGAGCTTGCGGGTGACCGACTGGTTCTGGCTGAGGTAGGTGTTCTTCACGAACTGCTGGGTGATGGTGGACCCGGACTGCACCTCACCGCCCGTGGCCATGTGGTACACGGCGCGGAGCATGCCCTGCATGTCGACGCCGGGGTCGGTGTAGAAGGTGGCGTTCTCCGCGGCGAGGAAGTCCCACTGGACCAGCTTCGGGACCTGGGCGAGGTCGACGTTCTGCCGGTTGGTCGACCCCTGGGTGGCCATCACCGAGCCGTCGGACCAGTAGTAGGTGTTGCTCTGCTGCTGGGTGCTGGGATTCGCGCTGGGGATCGTCGTCGTGGCGTAGGCGTAACCGAACAGCCCCAGCAGGCCGCCGAGGAACAGCAGGAAGGTGCCGAGCACCTGCTTCCAGGAGGGCAGCCAGCGCCGCAGGCCCCGCTTGCCCGCCCGCGGGTAGTCGATGAGGCCGCGCCGGCCGGAACGCCCGGTGGTCGGACGCCGGTTGTCCGCCCTCCGGCGTCCCGCTCGTCCGCCATCGGCGTGGGCGGTCCGGACTCCGTACCGCGAGTCGTCCGTGCCGTACGGCCCCGTCCTGCCGGACGGTCTGCGCCGGTGTCCGCCCATCTTCGCCACTCCTCGACCTGGCTCGAGCCCGCACGCCGCCGCGAAGCCGCACTCGCCACACCGCTGTGGTCTGCGACGGGTGCCCTGGGCCGGCGCGGACTGAAGCTCCAATTTCCTACAAATTGTAAGACTAACCGGTGCCCGGACCGCGGCGGCAACCGCCTCCGGGTAAAGCACCACGCGTAGGATCGATCGTGGCGCGCGTACGGGAGGCGGGCGCTCGTACGGGCGGCACAGAAGGGGTCGGGCATGGCTCACGACAGCGATGGCGAGCACGCCGACCGCCGGGCGAGCGGGGCTCTGGAGGCCGAGATCATGGCCGTGCTCTGGGGCTCCGGCGAGCCGATGACCGCCGGCGCCGTCCAGGCCGCCCTCGCACCGGGGCTCGCCTACAAGACCGTGCTCACCGTGTTGGGGCGACTGCACGCCAAAGGGATGCTCGAACGCGAGCGCGCCGGCCGGGCGCACGCCTATCTCCCGCGCCGGGAAGCTGCCGAGGCTTCCGCCGAGCAGATGAAGACCGCGCTGGACCGCGGCCACGATCGCACCGCCGTGCTGCAGCGCTTCCTCGAGACCCTCGACCCCGCGGACGAGGCCGCGCTGCGCGCCCTGCTCGGCCCTGGCGAGTGACGGATCCTGCGAGGGAAGGCCCCCTTGCGTGGCACGGGTGCCCTGCGTACGCCCCGCTCGGTGTCAGAACAGATGGAGGACGTGCAGGCAGCGGGCGAAGTCCGAGGTGACCTCGGCGAAGGCCGCACCGGTCAGGGCCGTGACCGCCACGGCGGGCGAGACCGCGCCCCAGTGACTGGTCGGGCGTTCGGCCTGCAGAGCGCCGACGCGCGCGGTGACCCTGTGCCGCAGATAGGCCAGGACGCCTTGCGTCCCTCGCGCTCGAGCGGCATCGGCGGTCGCAAGTGCGGCGCGGGCCAGAGAACGGGCGGCAAGCAGGCGGCTGCCGGTCGTCCGCGCGGCTTCCTCGTCCGCCCAGCGTTCGATGTGGAAGGCGATGAGGTCGCGAACCGGCCGCAACAGGGGGTTGCAGGCGGCGGCCGTCTCGGCGACCGCCGCGTAGAGGTGGTGCCGGTGGCGCAGATGGGCCCGTTCGTGAGCGAGCAGCACCGCCTGTTCGTCGGCGGGCAAGGCGCGCAGCATGGCGGAGGTCACGACGACTCGCCCTGGCCTGCCCGGCAGCGCGTAGGCGTCCGGCCTCTCCGCCTCGATCACCACCAGGTCACCGGCGGCCGGCCGCTTCCTCAGCGGAGCGAGCTCGCGCAGCGCGGACCGTCGGCGCCGTAGCACCGTGAGTGCCCTGAGCAGCGACACCGCGAGCAGTCCGGCCGCCAGCGCGCCCAGGACGTTGGGCACCGGGTCGTCATGAGCCAGGGCGACAGGGCTGCTGTGAGCCTGGTCCTGGAAGGCGTCGGTGCGGCCCAGTCCGCCCACCGTGACGGCTGTCATACCCCACACCATGGCGGTCGTCGCGATGACGCTCAGCAGGGTCAGTGCGCGCACCGCGGCAGCGGGGGCCAGCCGGCGTCCCAGCTGCGGACCGAGCAGTGCCAGGACGACCGAGGCCAGGAGAAGCAGGTAGACGGTGATGTGCACGGCGGCTCCGGTCGGATTCAGTTCCGGACGTCGCGGGAGGCACGCGGCGCAGACGCCCGGAGCGACCCCTGACGGGCGGCTTCCGCGTCGGCGCCCGCCGGGACGCGCTCGATCCTCACCACGCTGCACTTCCATCGAGTGGCCGATTACATGTGGCGGCCCAGTAGAGCACGGTTGGTCACTCGTTCGACGTGCGTCGGGTAAGACCCGAGTGAGTTCTTCAGCCTCGAACACGTGATGCACCGAGCAGTGAAGCGCCGGCCGTCGGCCCTGCGGATCCGGTCGCGCTCGGCATCACCCATTGGTCTCACATAGTGTAGGAGTTCATTGCGCGAAGGGGAGCAGAGGTGTCCAGCGTGAACGAGGGCGTCGTGACGGTGGTGGTCATCACCTACAACGACGCCGAACGAGTCTCGGAGGCGGTCACCTCGGCTCTGGCCCAGGGTGATGCGGTCGGCGAGGTGGTGGTGGTCGACGACGCGTCCACCGACGACACGCCCCGCGTACTGGAACGGCTCGCAGCCGCCGACCCCCGGGTGCGCGTCGTACGCCGGGCCGGCAACAGCGGCGGGTGCGGAACCCCACGCAACGACGGTATCGACGCGGCCCGCTTCCCGTGGCTCGTCTTCCTCGACAGCGACGACGTGCTTCCCCCGAAGGCCGTGGACGCGCTGCTCGCCGTCGCACGGCGGCACGACGCCGATGTGGCAGCGGGTCTGTGTGTGCGGCGGGAGCTGCCCGGTGGACGTGAGATCCCCTGGCAGCAACAGCTGTTCACCACCGAGTCGGTGCACGACGGTGTGGCCCGGCGCCCCGAGACACTGTGGGACACCCTGTCGGTGAACAAGATCTACCGCCGGGAGTTCCTGCTGTCCCGGCGGATCCGTTTCCCCGACGGCGCGGCGCACTACGAGGACTTCGTCTTCACCGCGCGTGTCTACGCGGCCGGCCCGCGCCTCGCCGTCACCCCTGAGACGGTCTACGTCTGGCATGTGCGCTACGGCGCCGGCCAGGCCTCGATCTCATTGCGCCGGGACCGGATCCAGAACTGGCAGGACCGGGTCACCGCGCATCAGCAGGTGCTGGAGATCATGCGGGACAGCGGTGAACGGGATCTGCTGGTCGCGGCGCAGACCAAGTTCCTGGAGTTCGATCTCGCCGTCTACCTGCGTGAGCTGCCCCAGCGCGCGCCGGAGTACCAGGACCTGTGGTGGCGGATCTCCCGCGAGCATGTACGCGCCTTCGAGGAGGAGGCCGTGTCCCGGGCCACGCCCGCGGCCCGCTGGCGCACCGCGGTCCTGCTCGGACGCGAGCGGCAGGCCGCCGGCCTGCGCCGGCTGGCCGAGCTGGCGGCCGACCCGCCGCGGCTGCCGCCGCCGTACGCCGGTGACCCGCGGCGACCGCTGTGGGACGAGGTCCCCTCCACCCCCGGTGGGGCGGACGAGATCGTGCTCGACGGTCTCGCGGACGCCCCGATCGAGCGGCTCCCGTGGTACGTCGCCGCGGATGTGAAGGCAGGCCGTCGGCTCCTGCTCGAACTACGGTTGCCCGAGCTCTACGGCAGAACCGCGCACGCCGGCCCGCAGAGGGCGACCGTCGAGCTCCGGCACCGGGTGACGGACGCGGCACACCGGTGCGAGGGGGTGTGGGAGACGGTGCCCGGCGGCGCGGGCCGGCGTGCCGTGGTCGCCGTCGACGCGGGGGCGCTCTGTGAAGACGGCGCGATCACCACATGGGACGCCTGGGTGACCGTGACCTTCCGGGACGGTGAGACGGTCACGAGGCCCCTGCGCGCCGGATCAGGGCTCAGACGACTGGTGCGGCTCGGCCGGCGAGGGCGGGTGCTGCTGATCCAGCCCCATGCCACCCACAGCGGATGTCTCGCCCTGCGCGTCGCCGATGGCCTCGCCGGAATGCGCACGGTTGTCGCAGGCCGACTCGCCCGCCACACGCGCCGTTGACCGGCGACGTGTTCAACCTCTGGCCGGGGTAAGGCTGTTCGAGTCGGCTGACTCCCCCAGGAAGACGCTGCGCACGACGCGCTCGGCCGCGCGTCCGTCGTCATGGGGGCAGAAACGGTCCCGGAACCCGGCGAGCCGCTCCGCCGCCCGCGGCCCCGTGTGCTCGCCGCTCCGGAACACCTCGACGAGTGATTCCTGCGTGGTGGCGACCGCGCCGGGCCCCTCGGCGAGGAGGTCGAAGTAGACCCCGCGTGAGCGCCGGTACGCCTCCCAGTCGGGCGCGTAGATCACGATCGGCCGGTCCAGGACGGCGTAGTCGAACATCACGGAGGAGTAGTCGGTGATCAGGACATCGGAGGCGATGCACAGGTCTTCGATGGACGGGTGGGTCGAGACGTCCACGACGCCCCGTGACGAGGAGGTCCTCGGGAGGTCGAAGTAGTGCGAGCGCACCAGCAGGACATGGTCGTCGCCGAGCTGGTCGGCGAACCGCTGCACGTCCAGGACGGACGCCGTCTCGTCCTGGTGGTCACGGTGAGTGGGGGCGTAGAGGACCGCGATCTGCCCCGGTGCGATGCCGAGTTCGCCCCGCACCCGGTTCACCTGGTCGAGCGAGGCGTTGACCAGCCGGTCGACGCGCGGATAGCCGGTTTCGAGCACCTCGTAACCACCGGGGTAGACCCGGGTGAACACCTCGGTGGTGTGCGGGTTCGGCGAGACCAGGACGTTCCACCGGCCGCACTGCTCCACCAGCCGGTCGAAGTTCATGCCGCGTGCGGCGACGGGGTGGTCCCGCAGGTCGGTGCCCATCTTCTTCAGCGGGGTGCCGTGCTGTGTCTGTACCAGCACCGCGCCACGCCGTTTGGGCAGCTCGTACGGGAAGTTGACGTTGTTGACCAGGTACCTGGCCCGTGCCATGGTGCGCAGGCAGCGGGGGGTTCCCTCCACCACGTACTCGACGCCCGGCGGGACGGAAGCCGTCCTGTCCCTGGCGACCACCCACACTCCCCGGATGCCGGGGGCGAGTTCGCGGGCCTTTTCGTAGATGGCCGCGGGGTTGCAGGCGTAACCGCGGTTCCAGTAGGCGGCATAGACGGCCAGGGTGTCGTCGGCGGGCAGCCGCAGGCAGGCGCGGTAGTAGGCCCGCCGCAGCGCCGTTGCCGCGAGCCGGGGTGTCCGGCGGGCCGCACCGCGCGCCCGGCCGAGGGCGGTACGAAGTGCGAGGCGAAGCCGGTTCACCGGCTCCAGCGCCGCGTACGCGGGATAGGCTCCTCGCTCCACCAGCCGGTACTGCAGGCCGCGCAGCCCGGACGGGTAGGTGTAGTCACTCGGCCGGAACCGCCGGAAGTGCTCCGCCGCCCGGAGGAAGAAGTCGCGCCGCAGGTTCCGCGGCACCAGGCCGGGGGTGGCGAGCACGGTCGTCGCATGGCGCACGGTGCGGTCGAAGACCGCCCTGCGGAACGGCTCGGCGGTCGTGGTCTCCTGGTCGATGAAGGCGAAGATCCGCTCGTACTGGCCGAAGAGATCGAAGTGCTTGGGGCTGGAGGTGTTCGTGATCGCGCCGTCCCGTCCACGCCGGTAGTGGTAGCAGACCCGGTCGAGCATGCTGATCCGGCGCGCTGCGAGCAGCGTGGGATAGGTGACGGAGATGTCTTCGTAGTATCCGTGCCCGAAGTCCAGGTCCAGGCCGAGCAGGAAGTCCCGGCGCAGCACTCTGCTCCACGCGGTCATGATGAGGTCCAGGGTGCTGGGCCGCTCCCCGAGCGTGAACGTCTCGGGAGCGTCCCGGAACAGGTGCGCGCGCACGTTCCGCTGCACGCTTCCGTCCGGGTTGACCAGACCATGGTCGACGAGAAGCACGTCGGGAGCGGTCTGCCGCAGCCGCTCGGCGACCGCCGCCAGCGCCCCGGTCGTCAGCCGGTCGTCGCTGTCGACGAACCAGACGTAGTCGCCCTTGGCCCGGGCCAGACCCTCACCGCGCGCCCGGCCGAGTCCGACGTTCTCCGGCAGGTGCACGACGCTCAGCCGGGAGTCCCTGGCCGCGTACTCGTCGAGCAGGGCGCCGCTGCCGTCGGGGGAACAGTCGTCCACGGCCACCACCTCGACGCCCCCGAAGGACTGCGCCGCTCCGAGCAGGGAGTCCAGGCATTCCGGCAGAAATTCCTGCACCTGGTACACCGGCAGGACGACACTGATGAGCACCTCCCCCTCGGACGGCTGGGTGGCCAGGCTGTCCGTTGTTGCCATGTGTCCTCCAGGGGTGTGACGGTGTCTGCCTTGCGCGACCGGACCTGATACCGACCCAACGCCCGGACGGTATCCCCCGCAGGTCCCGCGAAGGTCGTGGGATGCGCGTGCCGGACGGAATGTCATGCCGTTCGCGCCGACCCGACGCATTCCACCGGCTCGCGTCGCCGGGCACACGTATGCGCTGGGAATGGCGGCGGCCTCGAGCACAGAGTAGTCCTACGATGTGTAGGACTACCAGTGAAGGCCGGCGACCGGTGGGGATGCGGCCGGCTCAGGGATACCCGGAAACGTGATCAGCGCGTCTGGAACCCGTCCAGGACACCACCCGAATGGATGACCTGGCTCCATGAACATCGAGGATGCCGGCTGCCCCCGACGCAGGGGACGGGTGGGGGGCAGCCCGTCGTCCCGGTTGCTCAGCCGAGTGAGGTGAGGAGCGTGTTGAGCGCCTTGACCTCAGTGGCCTTGTCGGGGTTCGGGGCGCGCTTCTCGCTCTTCGGCTCCAGCCTGGGCTGGTCGTCGTCCCAAGCGGTCTCCAGGTCGGTCAGCCGGGTGGTCGCGCCTCGCTGATCGCCCGCATTGAGCTTGGCCGGAGTGTCTGCTGTGATCGTGCGCCGCGGTCGCGACCGCCACGACGGCGTAGTAACCGAGCATGATCCGCTCACGCGCCGGATTCAGAGCTCCCTGGGCTTCGCTCAGGTCCTGGGTTTCGATGACATCGCTCCGGCTGAGCGTGAGGTACACGACCGTGGCGAGGATGGCGGCCAGGAAGATCACGCTGGTCACCGCGGTGCCGAGGCCCAGGCCGCCGTCGCCGCTGGGCGAGCCGAGCCAGTCACCGAGGTTGGCGCCGAGCGGGCGGGAGCCGAGGACGTTCGCCACGATCGACCCGAGGGGCAGGAGCACGGAGACGCCCGCGGTCCGGCCGGTCAGGCCCAGGGTCCAGTCGCCGGTGGCGGTGCCGAGGGCAAAGGTGACCAGGACACCTGCCTGGCAGGCGTCCGAAGACTCCCGGAGGAGCGGCGGTGGGAGGCCGCCCCGGCCGGCTGCTGGGCGACCCGCTGGTGGTCTCCTTGCTGGGTGCCTGCCTCTGGAACCACCGTCACCTGCCCCGCTCCTGCGAGCTTCGAGGGACGGCTGCCGCCGCGGATGCGTCGGAGGTCGCTCCGCCGGTGCCCGGTGGCCGGGCCGACGCGAGGGGCGAGCCGGTTGCGGAGGCCGCTCCTGCAGCTCGCGTGCGCCTGTGGATCCGGCCTGTGCTCCATGCGCAGAGCACGAGCGCGGAGGACGCGGAGACGACACCGCCCAGGACCAGGGTGGAGCGGGCGCCGAGGGTGTCCGACACCAGGCCGACCAGCGGAGCGCCGACCGGGGTGCCGCCGAGAAGGACCAGGAAGTAGACGGACATGACGCGGCCCCGCAGGTGCGGGCCGGCATGAAGCTGGGTCAGCGCGTTGGCGGTGGTGGTCACGATCACCGCGGCGAAACCGGTGGGGATCAGCAGGGCCATGAACGTGCCGTAGCCCGGCATCAGGCCCTGCGCGGCTTCCAGTGCTCCGAAGACGATCGCGGCGGAGATCAGACGGCGTGCCGTGGGTGGCTTCCCGGTCCTGGCGCCGTGGAGCGCGCCGGCGAGGCTGCCCAGGGCGTATGCGGCGGACAGGCAGCCGAAGGCGGCGGCGCCCGTGTGGAAGGCCGTGATGGCCACGAGTGAGATGGTGACCTGGAAGTTGAGGCCGAAGGTGCCGACGAAAGCGATGAGGGTGATCGGCAGGAGGAGTTCCGGGGTGGACGCGATGGCGTGGAAGGCGTCGCGCAGTCGGACACGGCCCCCTGGTCGCGACCGGCCGCGGTCGGCGAGCTCTTCTGTCCGGATGGTGACCAGGCCGTAGAGGACGGCGAGGTACGAGGCCGCGTTCGCGAGGAACACCGGGCCCGTGCCGAAGGCGGCGACGGTCAGGCCGGCGAGGGCGGGGCCGAGGGTGCGGGCCACGTTGAACTGGGCGGAGTTCAGGCTGACCGCGGTGGCCACGCGCTCCCGGTCGACCAGTTCGCAGATGTAGGCGTTGCGGGCGGGGCTGTCCACGGCGGTGGCGGTGCCGAGGGCGAAGGCCAGCGCGTAGACGGACAGCAGGTTGACCGCGCCGGTGACGGTCAGCAGCCCGAGCAGGAGCGACTGCATTCCCATGGCCGTCTGGGTCAGGAGCAGAAGCCGCCGCTTGGGGAACCGGTCGGCCAGGACGCCTCCGGTCAGGCCGAACAGGGTCTGGGGCAGGAACTGCAGTGCGGTCACGATACCGACCGCACTGCCGCTGTTGCCGGTGATGTGGAGGACGAGCAGGTCCTGCGCGGCACGCTGCATCCAGGTGCCGACGTTGGAGGCCAGCTGCCCGAGCAGATAGCGACGGAAGTCCCGGACGGCGAGTGCGGCCGTCATCGGCGTGCGCGAGCCCGCGCTCATGACGGCCGACGGGCGTACGTGTCGCCGGTTCCGGACACCGGCGCATCGTCGACGTGATGGAAGGTCGGGTGTGGGTGCATCAGGAAGGCGTGGTGGGAGATGTTCCAGGCGTACGCGCCGGCCATGGCGAAGGCGACCCGGTCACCGACGCGCAGCCGGCTCACCATGACCCGGCGCGCCAGGACGTCCTTGGGCGTGCACAGCTGTCCGACCAGTGTCACCGGCTCGTCGCGCACCTCCGGGCGGGCCCAGGGCCGCGGCCAGACGTCGTCGGCAATCACCTCGAAGGGCTGGTCGTGCTGTTTCGCGGCCGGGGTGCGCAGATGATGGGTGCCTCCGCGCAGCACGGCGAACGCCTGCCCGCGGCTGAACTTGATGTCCAGGACCTGGGTGACGTACCAGCCGCAGTAGGCGGTGACCGAGCGGCCGGGTTCGATGCGCAGCGTGAGGCGGGGGCGCCGGGACAGGATCCGGCGCAGTCCGGCACCGAAGACGGGCCAGTCGAACGTCCTGTGCGGTTGTGCGTAGTCGACGCCCATGCCGCCTCCGACGTTGACCTCGGTGAGGTCGATCCGGCGGTCGTGGGACCAGTCCTCGGCCCACGTCAACACCTTCTCGACCAGGGCGAGTTGGGCCTGGGCCTGGAGTCCGCTGGCCAGGTGCAGATGCGGACCGCGCAGGCGGACACGCGGGTCGGAGGCGATCAGCTCCAGGCAGTTGTCCAGCTGCGCGGGATCCATGCCGAAGGGGCTGGACCGGCCGCCCATGGCGAGAGCGACCTGGCCGGGTTCGACGGGCAGGTTGACGCGCAGCAGGACGTCGACCGTCCGATCGCCCAGCAAGGTGGTCAGCAGACACAGTTCGTGTTCACTCTCGACGTGCAGGCGCTCCACTCCGGCGTCCAGCGCACAGGCCAGCTCCGTCTGTGTCTTGCCAGGACCTCCGAAGGCGACCGGCGCGTCGGGAGCGAGCCGGCGGACGTGGCCCAGTTCGCCGCCGGAGGCCACCTCGAACCCGCTGACGTGCCCGGCCAGGGTCTGCAGGATCGCGGGATCGGAGTTGGCCTTGGCCGCATACAGCAGCTCGACCCGGTCCGGCAGTGCGGCCCGGATCGCCCGGACGTGCTCGCGCAGGCCGGGCAGATCGTAGACATAGGCGGGCAGGTCGTCGTCGGCGAGTCGGCCGACGTGGTCGAGCAGGGCGGCCCTCATCGGATCACCTCGCGGGGGAAGTCCGCGCCGAGTGGGCTGGGCAGGGGGACGTAGCCGGCGTGCCGGTCGGCCTTGCGAGCCCAGCGCAGCAGCAGGTTGGCCTTGGCCGGCAGCGGTACGCCGGACAGCAGCGCGCGCAGGCGTGGCGGTTCGGCGGCGGTGCGGGCGTAGGCGGCGAGGTGGTCGCGGACCAGGCCCCAGAGGGCGGGTTCCAGGGTGGGGTCGAGGTCGGCCAGGGCGCTGAGCACTTCGGCGGTGTGGTTGACCAGGAGGCAGTACGCGACCCGGTTCCAGCCGTGTTCGGGATCGTAGGTGAGGGGGCCTCGGACGTCGTCCGGCAGGGCGTCGAGGGTGTGCCGGTGGTACCCGGGCAGGAGCTTGGTCCCCTCCAGGTCGCGGAAGAGCATCTGCGCCGGGGTGCCGTCGGGGTGCACACCGACGACGACGTTCTGCAGATGCGGTTCCAGGACGACGCCGTGGTCGAAGTAGGCGGCCAGCACCGGTGGCAGCAGCAGTCGCAGGTACGCGTCCCACCAGGCCAGGACGTCCCCGTCGCCGCGGGCGAGGAGGTGGGAGACGTGGGCCGTGCTGGTGGGGTATTCGTCCGCGATCGCGGCGGCGAGCAGAGGTGTCACCCCGGGACGCAGGTGGTGGCGCAGGCCGGAGCGGACGATGACGCCGAGACCCTCCAGGAGGGCGGTGTCGCCGGCGGTGTCGAGTGTGCGGTAGCCGGGCTCGGCCAGGACGGCGGCCCCCGGGAATCGGCCGGCCAGCCCGGCGAAGAGGGGCTGGAGCAGCCGGTTGAGGGCGACGGCACCCGACAGCTCGTAACTTGCGTGTCTGCGGACGCAGTTGGTGAGGCGGACGTTCAGACTGAACTTGAGGAAGGTGTCGCTGTCGGGGTGGTACAGCGTGCGCACCGACGCGGTCGGCACCAGCTCGGGTCCGCTCACTCCGGTGTCGACGACATCGCCGGCGGCCACTGCCTCCCGCAGCCGGTGGTGATCCTGGAGCAGCCGGTACTGCCAGGGATGGACCGGCAGTACGGCGAATCCCGGATCGGGTGCGGGGCACAGCGCGTCCATCTCCCCCAACTCGCCTTCCTCGCGGACGAGATGACGGCGCACGGCCAGGTGGCGCAGGCGGAAGCGCGCACCGGTCTCCGGGCCGTACGTCAGCCAGTCCGCCGGGTCGCCGGTGCGGGCCTTGGGCGTGGGGTGGAAGCGGTGACCGAACACCAGGGACTGCTCCGATGCCACGTACGGGTCTGCGTGCCGGGTGGTGCCCGCCCGCTCCTCCAGGGCGGTGCGGATCGTCTCTCGGCTGTCGGCGACCTGGCTGAGGAACTCCTCGTTGGCGACCCCCGTGCGCAGTTCCAGTTCGTCCTCGATGTATCCGGCCAGCTCCTTCCAGCCGACTGCCACCCAGGCGTCGTCGGCGAGCCGCTGCACCGGACCCTGAAAGCGGTGCGCTCCGATCAGCGAGACCCGGCGCAGTGCAGAACGCAGCAGGACGCCCCGGCGGGGCAGCCGTAGCAGGAGGTGGCCCTCATCGACCGTCACCTGGTGCTCCGGGGCGGACACCTCTCGGATCAGGCAGTTGAGCAGCGTGTGGGCGGTGACGGTGTCGGCGATGTGCGACGGTTCGGCGGCCGGGGCGGCGGTCCTGGTGGGGGATGCGGTGCCGGTGGTCATGCGGTCGCTCCAGTGGGGCGGGGGGCGGTTTCGGAGTTCATCGGCAGTCGGCCAGGGGGTTGGGAACCGGTGTCCACTGCGCCTTGCCGGGGTTCTCGGCCAGGCGCATGGCGATGGTCGCCTTCAACGGCATCGTGTCGCCGAAGAACGCCGCCGCGTCCCCCGCCTCCGGCAGGCCGGCGTACACCCGGCGGCCCGCCTCGGCCACCGCCCCCCACAACGTCCGGGGCTCGACCGCCCGCGTCCGCGACAGGACGTCGACCAGCTCGCTGAAGACTCCGCTGACCAGGCCGCCGAACAGCTTGGTGCGCAGCGCGCCCACGTCGTCGCCCGCACGGGTACCGAGCAGCGGCGGCAGAGTGAATCCGCACCGGGCCAGGCGGCGTGGGCTGACCCGTACGCCGTCCAGGTCCCGGTACAGCACGCGCACCGGCCGTCCGTCGCGGAGCACGACCAGGGTGTTCTGGCCGTGCGCCTCCAGCGCCACCCCCATGGACAGCAGCGTCAGCGTGGGCGGCAGCACGATCCCGGCGAAGTCCGCGAGCCAGCGCACCGGGTCACCGGAGACCGCGGCGGCGCCGGTCGCGTGGACGGAGGTGAGGGGAACAGCGATCTCCCCGGCGTCGAGGTGGCACTCGCTCGACTCCCGGATCATCGCCGCGAGGCTCGCCGAGGGCTGTCCGTCCACGCACACCGAGCCGCCGCCGAGCTCCCGCAGAACGCGCAGGCTCGCGCCGTACCCGGCCTTGTCGATGACGGCCGCGACCAGGTCGGACAGCGCGGGCCCGTCGGCGACCTCGGCCGGGGAGATGGTGCGCCGGTAGTTGGTGACCTGCACGTCCAGCGCCGTCTTGATGTGGCAGCCCGGCAGAACGCCCAGTGGTGCCAGGGTGCGCAACGACAGCAGCGGCCGGGCCGGGATGGTCTCCTCCACGACCGCCAGGTCGGGGTGGCGCGCGAGCACATGGTCCCGCTGCCAGGGATGCAGCGGGAGGAGGACCGTGTCGCCGTCACACAGGGGCCGTGGCCAGTCGCCCGCCCCCTGCCAGCGATCGGCCGGGACACGGAGCAGCGCCAGCCGGACGACGGGGCGGTGCTCGGGCGCGTAGGCGAGTACGTCGGCGATCGACATGCCGGTACGCGTCCGGCAGCAGGGGTGCTGCGGGTGGCCGTCGACGACCGCCTGCTCGGCATCCGTGGAGTCGTTCGGGGAGGCCGCCCGGCCTGCGTTCGCGGCCCTGGCCAGGGCCAGGTTGACGACGCTGTTGTCCAGCTCGGCCGCCAAACGCTTCGCGGCGGGGGTACGCAGGCCCAGCTGGGCCAGCAGCTCCGCCGGGCCGCTGACCGGCCCCTCCGGTCCGGACACGGTGAAGTCCTCGGGCACCTCGGCGAACCGCCGCGCACCGGACTCGGCCGCCGAGAGCGAGCCGCCCCGCTGCAGCTCGACCACCAGGGCGCCGGACTCCCTGCGGTGCCCGGTCACTCCAGGCAGGGGTTCTCGTGCGAAGGCGCCCCACAGCCGGCCCAGTACGGTGGCGCGTGCTCCCGGCAGCGCGGCCGTGAAGGGCTCCGCCAAGTCGGGGCGCGTGAGGCGTAGTTCATCAAGGGGCATGGGGCATCCCAGGTGCTGGTGCGGGTGCTCGGCGCGCGGTGCTCCGTCGGCAGCGGCCGTGCAGGCGAAGCTACGGGAAGACGATCAAGCGGATTGCCAGAGCACATACAGCAGGGGGCTCGGATTCCTCCGATGAAGCGTTTTTCCGCCCTCGCCCACAGCCGATTGCGCCGGAAACGCCTTCCCTGCATGCGGCCCTGCCCTTGGATGAGTTTTCGGCTGTCACCTGGGGGGATGGGACACCGCCGGCCGCGGCCTTAACTCTCGGCTTACTCCGCGCTGTCAAAGCGGGCCGCGGCGGTTACGCCGTCCGTGGAAGATCACCGGCTCGGGGGAGCTTCCGGCGTTTGCCCCACACCCTTCGGGCGGGGTCTGTGAGCCTTGCGCCATGCGTGTCTTGCTGATCGAGGACGACGACCGGGTGGCCGTACCGCTGATGGAGGGACTGCGCCGCTTCGGATTCACCGTCGAACACGCCGGAACGGGGGCCGACGGCCTCGCCGCGCCGGAAGCGGCCATGGTGCTGCTGGACCTGGGGCTGCCCGACATGGACGGCATCGACGTCTGCCGTGCGCTCCGGGCCCGCTCGTCCGTGCCGATCATCATGATCACCGCCAGGGACAGCGAGGTGGACCGGGTGCTCGGCCTTGAACTGGGCGCGGACGACTACGTCTCCAAGCCCTTCGGTGTCCGGGAACTGGTCGCCCGGATCCGTGCCGTCACCCGCCGCACCCGCCCCTCAGTGCTGGACACACGCCGTGAGGAGCCGGGCTCCCCGGACGATCCGGCACCCGGGACGCCCCATGGCCAGCGGATCGGCCCGCTGACCATCGACCGTCGGACTCGCCAGGTCCATCTGCACCGGTCGCCCGTCGCCCTCGCGCCCAAGGAGTTCGATCTGCTCGTCTGTCTCGCGGAAGACCCGGGGGCCGTCTGCTCCCGCCGGCAGATTCTCGACACGGTCTGGGAGCCGAACTACTTCGGGCCTGCCAAGACCCTGGACGTCCACATCGCCGCGCTGCGCCGAAAGCTCGGGGACTCCTCCTGGATCGAGAACATCCGCGGAATCGGCTTCCGCCTGGTCCCCCCGGCACCCGTCGACGCCACGTCCGCCGCAGAGCCGACGCGCGGCGGAGGATCCCGGTGACGCGTCGTCTGCTGCTCAGCCATCTGAGCGTCATGCTGTTCGTCCTGCTCGCGCTCGAGGTGCCGTTCGGCATCTTCTACGCCCGCAGCGAGCTGTCCCGCTTCTCCCATGCGGCGCAGCAGCAGGCGATGACGCTCGCCGAGGTCTGCGAGGACAAGATGGAGCACGGACTGACGGCCGACCTGCCCGAGCTGGCCCGAGCCTACGGGCAGCGTACGGGCAGCCGCGTGCTCGTCGCCGGCCACCAAGGCGTCGTCCTCACCGACACCGCCGCCCGTGCCCTGGTGGGCGAGGACCTGTCCGCCGAGCCGGACATCTCCACCGCACTGCACGACCAGCCCTCCGTCGGTACCCGCAGCGCCCCGTCCACCGGCGGCGAGGTCCTCGTGGTCACCGTGCCGGGGGGCTCCAACGCCACCGTCGCCTGTGTGGTGCGCACGGTGTATGCGCTGCACCCGCTCAGGGCCAAGGTCCACGCCACCTGGCTGGCCCTCGCCGCCGTCGGACTGGGGCTGCTGGCGGCCGTCTCCCTGATCGGCTTCGCTCTCGCCCGCTCGATCACCCGCCCGGTCCAGGCCCTGGAACGCGCCACCGCACAACTCGCCGAAGGCCGGATCACCGATCCCCCTGCCACCGATCACGGGCCGCCGGAACTACGACGCCTCGCCGCGTCGTTCACCAGGACCGCGACCCGGCTCCAGCACCTGCTCCAGGCCCAGCAGGCATTCGCCTCCGAGGCATCGCACCAGCTGAAGACGCCCCTGACCGCACTGCGCCTGCGCCTGGAGAACTTCGAGCCGCACCTCGCCCCCTGCGCCCGGGACAGCCTCGACACGGCGCTCGGGGAGCTGGAGCGGCTCAGTCGCATGGTGCAGGGGCTGCTCGCGCTGGCCCGGCTGGAGAACTCCGCGATCAGGCCGGAGGCGGTCGATCTCGACGCCGTCGTCGCCGACCGCGCGGCCATCTGGACGGCCTTCGCCGACGAACAGCAGGTCGGCATCACCGTCTCCGGGGCCACGGCCGTTCGCGTATGGACGGTCCCGGGCGCACTGGAGCAGATCATCGACAACCTGCTCTCCAATGCTCTGCGCGTGTCCCCGCCGGGTACCTCGATCACGCTGGCAACCGTCGCCACCGCCAAGGAGGGCAGCCGCACCCCGCCCGTGGCCGAGCTGCATGTGATCGACCAGGGTCCCGGCATGACCGAGGCCGAACGGCAGCGAGCCTTCGACCGGTTCTGGCGGACTCCTGATGCCGACCACGACGGCACGGGCCTCGGCCTGCCGATGGCCCGGCAACTCACCCGCGCCGGGGGCGGTGAGGTCACCCTCGAGGCAGCACCCGGCGGTGGGCTCGACGCCGTCGTCCGTCTCCGGCGCGCCGAGAGCCGCACGCGCCGCGAGCGCCCGGCCCCCTCCGCGGACGCCGACCGCGCAGGACACCGCCGTCACCACACCACCCACAGCAGCTCCGCCCGCTGACTTCGAGGGGCGGCACCGGCCACGAGGCCACCGACGACGCGGCCGACGGCGAGGTCACGGCTGCCGGGAACGACGACCGGAACGAGGACACCCCCGCCCGGTCACACCACGCTGTGGGGAGGCCGTACCGCTCGCGCCCGGCTACGCTGCCGGACGGGGGCCGACGTGGATCACGGAGGCAGGCATGCCGAAGTCCGAGCTGTCGAGGAACCGCTCCTCCCTGGGGCACAAGCTGCGCTATGCCCTGCGGCACCCCGGCCGGATCCCCGCCCATCTCCGCCGCGCCGCACGGGACAGCTGGCTGGGTCTCCGGCACCGCGACCACGTGGCGTACTACCGCGCCGTGATGGCCTCCGACACCACGCGCAGCCCCGGGCGTGCCGTCGGCAGCGGTTCGGAGGAACACTGGCTGGCGCTCGGGCAGATGCAGTTCGACTACCTGGTCGAACACGGCCTGAAGCCGCAGGACCAAATGCTGGAGATCGGCTGCGGGAACCTGCGCGCGGGCTGGCGGTTCATCGACCACCTCGGCCCCGGCCACTACTACGGCATCGACATCTCGCCGGACATCCTCATCGAGGCGCAGCGCACCCTCGTACGCCGGGGCCTGCAGGACCGGCTTCCCCGCCTGGCGCTCGTCGAGAACCTGACGCTCGACTTCCTGCCCTCGGGGTGGTTCACCGTGGTGCACGCCCACAGCGTCTTCTCGCACTCGCCGCTGGAGGTGATCGACGAGTGCCTGGCGAACGTCGGGCGGGTGCTGGCGCCGGGCGGCTTCTTCGACTTCACCTTCGACCGGACGGAGGGCACCGAGCACCAGGTGCTCCGCGAGGACTTCTACTACCGCACCGAGACCCTGCTCTCGCTGGCCGAGCGACACGGCCTGACCGCGCGTTTCATGGACGACTGGGAGCGGCGCCCGCACGGCCAGTCGAAGATCCGGGTCACGCACGCGGTGGCGGTGTAGCGGCGTGGCCCTGCGGTGGTCTCGGTGAAGCTGCTGGTGAGAGGCCAGTAAGAGCAGTCACCGAAGGCGCCCGGGCCCTGCCGTCGGCGGTGGTCGGCCGGGCACACTGGCGGCGCCGACCGCCCCGGAGGAAGCACCGCCCATGGACAGCACAAGACACCGTTTCGCGATCCTGCGTCCCCGTCGCAGCCTGGGCACCGTGTTCGCCGTCTCCTTCGCCTGCGTCACCGCCGCCACCACCCTCCTCGGCGGCTTCCTCAGCTACAACGCGGCGGCGCGGATGGTGCGGGTCGACCAGGACGACGTCTTCCGCGGCGTCGTCAGCGATCTCCACCAGCAGGTCGCCCAGCATCGTCTGTCGCCGTCGGACTACTTCAGCGTGGGCCCCGACCGCGACAGCCCCCGCGACGACCTCTCGCGCCGCATCCGCACCGACGTCCAGGTCCTCGGCAGGGCCGGCCGTATCGAGGAACACGGCTATCCGGCGCTGCAGGTCCGCGCCCTCGACCGGGCCGCGGCCGCCCACGCCAAGGCCGGCCACACCATCTACTACAAGGCCCAGATTCAAGGAGAGCGTTACCGGGTCGCCACCGTGGCGCTCGGCGGCGGCCGGGGCGCCGTACAGGTGGCCCAGCAGTACAGCGACACCGAGGACCTGCTCAGGCAGCTCAAGGCACGCACCGTCGAGCTGAGCGCCATCGTCATCGTGGTGGCCGGCCTGGCGGGCTGGTGGCTGGCGCGCAGGATCGCCGGGCGGCTGGTCCGGCTGACCCGGGTGGCCGAGTACGTGGCCCGGACCGGCAGGCTGGACACCGAGGTCCCCGTGGCCGGGCAGGACGAGGTCGGCAGGCTCGGGCGGGCGTTCGACGGCATGCTGGGCAGGCTCGCCGCGTCCGAGGAGATCCAACGTCGCCTCATCCAGGACGCCGGGCACGAACTGCGCACCCCGCTGACCTCGTTGCAGGCCAACGCGGCTCTCCTGGACCGGATCGACCGACTGCCCCCGCAGGCCAAGGCGGACCTGATCGCGGACATGAAGAGCGAGACCCGTGAACTGGTCAACCTCGTCAACGAGCTGGTCGAGCTGGCCGCCGGGGACCGGGACGCCGAGCGGCCCACGGAGGTGGCCCTGGGCGCCTTGGCCGAGGATGCTGCCGCCCTCGCCCGGCGCCGAACCGGCCGGGAGATCCTTGTCGCCGAGGACGGCACCGTCGTACGGGTCCGGGCGTCCGCGGTGCAGCGGGCGCTGTCCAACCTGCTGGAGAACGCGGCCAAGTTCGACCAGGACGGAACCGAACCGATAGAGGTCGCGATCACGGGCACGCGCGTGGAGGTGCGCGACCGCGGACCGGGCATCGCGGAGGCCGACCTGCCCCGCGTATTCGACCGTTTCTACCGCGCCGACAGTGCCCGCAGCCTGCCCGGCTCCGGGCTGGGCCTGGCGATCGTGCACGCCGTCGCCGTCACCCACGGCGGCAACGCCTTCGCCGGCAACCGCCCCGGCGGCGGCGCGGTCACAGGCTTCACCCTCGACCCCGCATCCCGCGTCGAACGCCCTCCTGCGAGGCCGACGGCCGACTCCGCCACCACGCCTCGCTGACCGGCCGGGCCCTGTGCAGGGTGGCTCAGCAACCCGACAGCAGGGTTGTGAGCGGCGAGAACGGCGCGAGCACTGGTACGCCTCGTTCGCGCTCCACGTGACCAGGGCCGAGCGGGCCTGCGGTTTCACCCGCCCGGCATCGCAGCCTGCACTCGAGTGGGTCCTCGCGTCACCTTCGCCAGAACAGGTGGTGCGTCACGCCACTCGGGCTGGGCACGACCTCCAGGTGGAACCGGTCGAGCAGCTCATCGGGAGACTCCCAGAGTCGTAGTCCGGACCCGAGCTTCACCGGCGAGACCGCCACATGCATGGTGTCGACGAGGTCGGCATCGAGGAACTGCCGGATGGTGGAGACCCCGCCGCCGAGTCGGACGTCCCTGCCCTGCGCCGCTTCCCGCGCCCGTTCGAGGACCGTGGCCGGGTCGCCGTCGACGAAGTGGAACGAGGTGTCGGAGAGCGTGAACGACGGACGCTCGTGGTGGGTCATGACGAACACCGGTGTACGGAACGGGGGCTCCTCCCCCCACCAGCCGCGCCACTCATGGTCCTGCCAGGGCCCGCGCTGGGGCCCGAACTTGTTGCGGCCCATGATCTCGGCACCGATGTTGCGTGCGAAGTCTCGCGTGAAGTAGTCGTCGAGGCCCCGGCTCCCGCCGGAATCCGTGCGCATGGGCCAGCTCGCCGTGGCTCCGGCCCAGGCGAACAGCCTCTCGGGGTGGTCGACACCGAACGGCCGCTCGAGACTCTGGTGCTCACCGGCACCGATTCCGTCACTCGAGACGTTGAAGTTCATGACTCTCAGCAGTTGATCCATGTGCTTCCTCCTCAGGTCCTGTCGCGTCATCGTGTGGCGAGGCGCCCCACACCATGGCGTCGAACGGGACGTGGCCGGATCGACAGCGGCCCGCAACTTTTTTCCGAGGCACGTCAGGAAGCCACCCGCTGTCGGCACCGCCCGCGTACACGTACCCCTGGTCGTCGGCGGCGATCCCGGTGGTCCGGCCGGTCACCTTGCCCGGTCAGCCGAGGCCGAACCAGCCGAGGACCGTCTGGACGAGCAGGATGGTGGACATGGCGGCCACGCCGACGACCACGACGGTGGCGGCGATGCGGTAGCGCGGCCCGTTGGCGGCCTGCCCGAGGACGGAGCGGCGGTTGGTCAGCACCAGCAGGTAGACGAGGACGACCGGGCTGATCAGGCCCTGTAGGACCTGGGTGCCGATCAGCAACTGGATGACGTCGACCGGGGTCATGGCCACAGCCGCCCCGAGGAAGATCTGGGCGGTGAACAGGCCCAGGAACAGCGGGGCGTCACGGAAGCTGCGGGAGACCGAGCGCTCCACGCCCGCCGCCTCTCCTATGGCGTAGCTGGCGGACAGCGGGACGACCGCTCCGGCCAGGGCTGAGGCGCCGAGCAGGCCGACGGCGAAGAGGAGTTCGGCGTTCTGGCCGGCGATCGGCTTGAGGGCCTCGGCGGCCTGCGCGGCGGAGTCCAGCGGGCCGGTGCCGCCGATGGCGGAGGCCGTGGCGATGATGATGGTCAGGCTGATGACGCAGGCGAAAACGGCGCCGAGGATCGCGTCGGCGCGGATGAGGGGGTAGTCGGCGGGCCTGGCGCCCCGGTCGACGACTCCGGCGGCGGCGTAGAACTGCATGTACGGGCTGACCGTCGTGCCGATCAACGCGACCGCGAGGAGGATGAAGTCCTTGCTGGGCTCGATGTGCGGGACGATCAGATGATGGCCGACGGCGCCCCAGTCGGGGTGGCCGAGGATCATGGCGATCGGGTAGGCGAAGAACGCCAGGGACATGATGAGGAACACGCGTTCGGCCCAGTGGTAGGAGCCGAACAGCACCAGCGCCCACAGCAGGATCGCGGCCGGCGGGATGACCGCCCACTTGGGGACGCCGAGGAGTTCGAAGGCCGCGCCGATGCCCGCGAACTCGGACACGACCAGGCCGGTGTTGGCCAGCAGCAGGCAGAAGACGGCGAGCGCGGTCAGGCGCAGGCTGAACTGCTCGCGGATCAGGGCGCCCAGACCCTTGCCGGTGTGGGCGCCGAGGCGGACGGCCATCTCCTGCACCATCACCAGGGCGACGGTGACCAGGACCATGAAGAACAGGGTGCCGTAGGTGAACTGGGAGCCGGCCGAGGCGTAGGTGGCGATGCCGGCGGCGTCGTTGCCGGCGTTCGCGGCGACCAGGCCGGGGCCCGCGACCGCGGCGATCATGGTGAGGCGTCGCCAGCCGGTGCGGCGGGGTGCCGTCGCACCGGCCGCCGGGACCGCCTCGGTGGTGTCCAGGTCGCGGGTCACTGCAGGAACCTCCGGAAGTGCAGGCGCCCGCGTTCGGGCAGCATCGCGTCGAGCAGGTCGTCGGCCAGGATGCGGCCGATCGGGCGGTCGCCGTCGTCGACCACCAGGAGGGACGAGGCGCGGGCCGCGACCAGCTGGTCGGCGGCCTCGGGCAGGGCGGTGTCCGCGTGGACGGTCACCGGCGGGCCGAACTGGGCGAGCCAGGCCACCAGGTCGGCCACCGGTGCCGCGTCCTCGGCCACGGCCAGGTCGAACAGCGAGATGTCGCACAGCAGCCGGCCGTCGGTGTCGACGCACACGACGGCGTCGATCTCGGTGCGGTGCTCGGCCTGTTCGGCCAGCCGGGCCCGGACCTCGGCGATGGTCTCGTCGCGGTGGGCGGTGACGAGCAGCGTGGTCATGGCGCCGCCCGCGGTGCCCTCGCGGTGGGTGAGCAGCCGCCGCAGTTCGGCCGCCTCCTTCTTCGGCATCCGCGTCAGCAGGGCCTCGCGCTCCTCACGGGTGAGGTCGCGCAGGGCGTCCGTGGCCTCGTCCGGTTCCATCTCGTCGACCAGGCGGGCGGCGTGATCCGGCTGTGCCTCGCGCAGCAGGTTCTCCAGTTCGGCCGGTTCCATCTCCTCCAGGGCGTCGGCGGCCCGCTCCGGCTCCAGCCAGCCGAGCAGCTGCTGGCGCTCGCTGCGTCCGAGGTCTTCGAGGATGTCGGCCAGGTCGGCCGGGCGCAGCCGGTGCAGTGCGGTCCGGGAGGCGCGCAGCCGTACCTCGGAGGGTCCGTCGGTGGCCTGCTCCGCGAACGGGGCGACCGCCTGCCAGTCGAGCACGCGTTCCGGGGTGGGCCGGGCCTGCCAGCGGCGGGGGCCGAGCCGGCGCAGGAGCGTGGGCAGGGAGACGTCCACGCCGACCAGCACGACCCGGTCCACCAGCGGCGCCAGGTACAGATCGGCGGCACGGGTGACCTGCACGCCGTCCACGTCCACGAGCTGGTGGTCGAGTACGTCCCGGGCGAGCAGCACCTCGCCCGGGCGCCGGGCGAAGTCCCGCAGGTCGATCCGCGCGGTGCGCAGCCGTACGTGTCCGGCGTGCACCTTGCCGATGGCGTCGGACGCCAGGAAGGTGTGCCGGCGCCCGATCCGCAGGATCAGCCCGGTGACCGGCGGGTACGGCTCCTCTCCGTACAGGCGGGCGACCACGTCGACGACGCGGCCGACCTCTTCCCCGGCCTGGTTGGTGACCGGCCCGCCGACCAGTCCCGCCAGCGAGACCAGGGACGTACGGACCGCTCTGGAGGCGGTGGCGCGGCGCTCCAGGGTCACCCGGCGGTCGCGCAGACGGGCCGAGGTGGACATGAGCAGAGTGTTGACGGACAAGGTGAACACCCCCTTGCCCCGGGATGACGGGGCAGCGGGCGGCCACGGCAGCGCACTCTGCCCTGCCCCAGGACCAGGGCAGGGCACACCGGGCCCGACTCACCGGGCGGGGTCGGGTCAGGGGAAGAGGGCGGGCTGCCTCGGGCCGCGGAGGGACGGCGAGGACAACGCGGAGAGGGGCCGACTATGGCCCGGACTACTGTCCATGCTCGCCTCCTCCCGATCCCGGCCGCGCTCACGGCGCCACGGCCATACGGCGAGGGCAACCGGGGGAATCGGCCCGGCGCACCCCAACTCGTCAGAGCTTTGGCACTCCACGGCGTGTCCCCGCACCCGCGGGGAAGCCACTTGGGGTCACCCCTTCGGCCGGGGAGACCTGTCCTGATCCGGAGCGTCTCTCGACGGGTGGGATCAGTGGCCTGTGTCCGTGAAGACGCCTCACCGAACGAGGTGTCTCATCAAAACCGGATCAACGATACGCCCGCGCCGCCCCGCCCTCCTAATCCATGACCGGCGCTTGACCGCGGCTCTACGGGACCGTGACCTCCTGGGCCAGGACGGACACCGGCCTGCGACCACCCGATGACGCCGGACGGCATGCGCGGGCATCTGCTCCACTCCACGTGACCTTCGCTGCCGCAAGGTCGATACTGCCGACAGCAGAACTCCGACCGCGACGCCACCGATCACCGACGGACACCTGGCACTCCGTCACGAAAGTCAGCATTGAGTCAGCATCAGGACTGGCGGAACCCGCTTCCGCCCGCCGTGGACCGCCAACATCGAGAACTGACCATACCTAGCCTGACCAGCTAAAACACAGGTCAGAGGCCCGCCTGCTAGCCTCATTGGGAGGTACCCATGAAGATGCTCATCAACGTGCCGGAGACCGTCGTGGCGGACGCGCTGCGCGGGATGGCGGCCGCGTATCCCGATCTGACCGTGGACGTGGAGAACCGGGTGATCGTCCGCCGGGACGCTCCGGTGGCCGGGCAGGTCGCGCTGGTGTCGGGTGGCGGGTCGGGGCACGAGCCGCTGCACGGCGGGTTCGTCGGACCCGGCATGCTCTCCGCCGCCTGCCCCGGAGAGGTGTTCACCTCCCCGGTGCCGGACCAGATGGCGCGGGCCGCGGCGGCCGTGGACAGCGGCGCCGGCGTGCTGTTCGTCGTGAAGAACTACACCGGCGACGTGCTCAACTTCGACATGGCGGCCGAACTCGCCGAGGACGAGGGCATCCAGGTCGCCAAGGTGCTCGTCAACGACGACGTCGCCGTCACCGACAGCCTCTACACGGCCGGGCGGCGCGGCACCGGTGCGACGCTGTTCGTGGAGAAGATCGCGGGCGCCGCCGCGGCCGAGGGGCAGCCGCTGGAGCGGGTCGAGTCCATCGGGCGCCGGGTGAACGAGAACTCCCGGAGTTTCGGTGTCGCGCTCAGCGCCTGTACGACACCGGCGAAGGGCAGCCCCACCTTCGATCTGCCCGACGGCGAGCTGGAGTTGGGCATCGGAATCCACGGCGAGCCGGGCCGGGAGCGGCGGCCGATGATGACCTCCGGGGAGATCGCCGACTTCGCGGTGAACGCGATCCTGGAGGACCTGCCGCCGCGCAACCCTGTGCTGGTGCTGGTCAACGGCATGGGCGCCACCCCGCTGCTGGAGCTGTACGGCTTCAACGCCGAGGTGCAGCGGGTGCTGCGCGAGCGCGGGGTCGCCGTGGCCCGCACGCTCGTCGGCAACTACGTCACCTCCCTGGACATGGCGGGAACCTCGGTGACGCTGTGTCAGGTCGATGAGGAACTGCTGCGGTTGTGGGACGCGCCGGTGAAGACTCCCGCGCTGCGCTGGGGGATGTGATACGGCGGACGAGGCGACCTTCACCCGCAGCACCGCCGGTCAACATCCCTACCACGCAAGGAGATCCAGTGCTCGACGCCGACTTCTTCCGCCGTTGGATGGCGGCGACCACCACGTCCGTGGACCGCGAGGCGGAGCGGCTCACCGCTCTCGACTCGGCCATCGGGGACGCCGACCACGGCAGCAATCTGCAGCGCGGCTTCACCGCCGTGTCGGCCGCCCTGGAGAAGGAGGCGCCGGACACCCCGGGCGCGGTCCTGGTGCTGGCCGGGCGGCAGCTCATCTCCACGGTCGGCGGCGCGTCCGGGCCGCTGTACGGCACGCTGCTCCGCCGGACCGGCAAGGCGCTCGGCGACGCCGCCGAGGTCAGCGAGGAGCAGTTGGCCGAGGCGCTGCGCGCGGGCGTGGACGGGGTGATGGCGCTCGGCGGGGCGGCCCCCGGCGACAAGACCATGATCGACGCCCTGGTGCCGGCCGTGGACGCGCTCGGCGACGGCTTCGCCGCCGCGCGGGCCGCCGCCGAGGAGGGCGCGGAGGCCACCACGCCGCTGCAGGCCCGCAAGGGCCGGGCGAGCTATCTCGGCGAGCGCAGCATCGGCCACCAGGACCCGGGGGCGACCTCGTCGGCGCTGCTCATCGCCGCTCTGCACGAGGCGGCGGAGGGCGGACGGTGAGCGAAGCGAAGGTGGTCGGGATCGTGCTGGTGTCGCACAGCGCGGAAGTGGCCGCCTCGGTCGCCGAGTTGGCGAAGGGCCTGGCGGGCGGGGCTCCGGCGGTGCCGGTGGCCCCGGCGGGCGGCACCGAGGGCGGCGGGCTCGGCACCAGCGCCGAGCTGATCTGCGCCGCGGCGGCCTCGGTGGACCGGGGGGCCGGGGTGGCGGTGCTCACCGATCTCGGCAGCGCCGTGCTGACCGTGAAGGCGCTGATCGCCGAGGGGGACGAACTGCCGGACGGCACCCGGCTGGTGGACGCGCCGTTCGTCGAGGGCGCGGTGGCGGCGGTGGTCACCGCCGCCACGGGGGCCGACCTGGACGCCGTGCAGGCCGCGGCGTCGGAGGCGTACGGCTACCGCAAGGTGTGACACGGCCGCGGGCCGGCTGGTCACCTGTTCGTGAGGAACAGCCTGGCCAGCCGCGCTCCTGTTGCCGCGGCCGCCGCGCGGTCCTCGATGGGGTGCACACGGGAGTTCCTGAAGACGATGTAGGTGACCCCGGAGGGCGCCCCGCCGCCGTCCGGGTCGGCCCGGATGCCGAGGCCCCGGGCTGTGGCGTAGGAGGCCTCGCCGATGAGGTCGCGCGGACCGGTGTCGCCGACCACGGCGTACTGCACCCGGCCCCGGTAGACGACGGCGGCGACCGAGCCGCCCCGTACGCCGTACGCGCGGGGGTTCCAGATGCGGCTGGGGGCCGGAACGACGATGTAGGGCAGGGTCGCGGCGTTGAGACTGCGGCCGTCGGACTGCTGGTAGGTGGTCATGGTGGCGAACTGCGGGTCGGTGTGGTGGTTGCAGCGGGCGGTGGACCGTCCGTCGCAGTCGATGTCCAGGTCGGCCTTCCAGAAGACGGCGTTCCGGGTGCCGCAGACGGGCACGGTCGCACGGCGGCCGGCGTCGGTGCGGTACCGGCCGTGGGAGATCTGGTGGCATGCCCCCAGTCGGCCCAGCAGGTCGGCGGCGGCCACCGCACCCTTCCTGCGGGCCCCCGGCCGCTGCCGGGGCGGGTCGGCATCGGCCCCCGCGCCCTTCCTGCGGGCCCCGGGCCGTTCCCGGGGCGGATCGGCACCGGCTCCCGCGCCCTCCCCGCGGACCACGGGCCGGTCCCGGTGCGGGTCGGCGGCGACCGGGGTGTGCGGGGCGACAGGAGCGTGCAGTGCGGCCGGGGCGAGCAGGACGACTCCGGCCAGGGCCGGCGTCAGCGACGGGACACGCACGGTGAGGGACCCTCTCGTCGGGGACGGGCGGACATCCAGCTCACTGTGGGTGCGGGCCCGGGCGCCCGAGCGTAGAGGCCGCCCAGAAGGGGCTGGATGGAGCACGCATCTGACGCCCCATGAGGGACAAACCGGCGCCGCATGAGGGACAAGAGGACCCGTGCGGGACAACAGGGGCCGGGGATCCGGGACGCATCCCGCCCCGGATCCCCCGGCCACCCGCGTCGGCGCGGCTTGGGCGACGACAGCGTGTCCGCGCCTGCGACATGAACTTCCCTGTCCTCACGGGTAGTTCATCCCTAGGAAGGCTCAGCATACGTAACGCCCCGCCATGGTCACCAACGCGGGCCCCGCATCGGTCACCCGAGCGGACGCCGATCGGCACCCACGCGGCCGTACCGGTCCCCCGCACGGCCCCCTTGCCGTGCCCGCACCCGCCGCGCCATATTGGTACGGACCTTTACGTGAACGCCGATGCCGCCGTCCCCGGGGAGGCAGAGCCGTGCGACGCGTGCCGTGCCCGCCCGTGCTGGTCTGCGGGGCCCTGCTCCTGGTCGCGTCGTGCGGCTGGAGCCAGGCCGGCGAAGGCGATGAGGGCCGGGAACCCGGCGCTCCGACCGGGGTCACCGCGCAGGCGGGCAGCGCCACGAGCGTGCACGTGATGTGGAACGCGGTGCCGGACAGCCCCGGTATCCGCGCCTACGAGGTGTATCGCGGCACCACGAAGGTGGAGGACGTGCCGGGTTCACAGCACATGGTGGACGTCACCAGGCTCAGGCCGTCCACCGTGTATGCCTTCACCGTGCGGGCCCGGGACACCGCGGGGCGGCTCGGGCCGCCGAGCCGTACGGTGCGGGCGCGGACACCGGCCAGGGCGGCGGCGGACCGCTCGGCGCCCACCCGGCCCTCGCACCCCGCCGGGCGGGTGCTCGGCGCCCGGGAGGTCCAGCTGTCCTGGGGCGCGTCCCGGGACGACCGGGGTGTGGTGTCGTACGACGTGTACCAGGGCGGTGCGGAGATCCACAGCGTCGGCGGGAACCAGACCGCGACCGTGCTCACCGGGCTGCGCCCCGGCACCGGTTACCTCTTCACGGTGCGGTCCCGCGACGCCGCCGACAACCTCTCCCCGGCGAGCACCCCGGTCCGCCTCACGACACCGGGCACCGACGACGGGCGGAACACCGCGCCCACCGGCTTCACGGCGGCGACGCACCGGGCCGAAGGGGCGTACTACATCGACCTGTCCTGGGACCCACCGCGGGTGGACGGGGTGATCACCGAGTACCGGATCCGGCTCGACGGCACCGCCGCGACCTCGCTGGTGTGGGGCGGCACTCCCCCGCGCGGGCGGGCGCGCTACAGCTTCTACGTCGGCCGGAGCGCGGGAGAGGAGCACCGGGTACGCCTGCGGGCACGGCTACCGGACGGCACGTGGGGCGGCTGGTCGCCGGAGCGGACGGTGACCACGGCAGCCCCGTGAGGAGCGCGGGACCGTGCCGGCATGCGGCTCCGCCGCGCGGAGGAAGCTCTCACCCGACCGGCCGCCCCCCAGGTGCGGGCTCCCCCGCGGCCACATTGGCTGCTGCCCATGCACACCTCGCGACTTCTCGTCCGCTCCGGCCCGATCCTGGCGGCCGCCCTGGCGCTCCCCGCCGCCCTCGCCGGACCGGCCGCCGCGGCCTCGGGCATCTCCGTCAGCACCACCGGGTCCACCGTCTCGGTCGTCACCAGCGCGTGCTCGCAGATCAACGGCAGCTGGGGCAACGCGGCCCTGCTCACCAGCAAGCAGGCGAACTTCTCCCAGGGCCGGCAGTCGGCCCTCTCGGGCACGTCCGTCAGCCAGTCCGCGGCCTGGAGGGGGGTGAGCCCGGGTACGTACACCGTGGTCGTGGTCTGCTCCAGCGGCAGCACGGCGGGCACCCAGGCGGTGACCGTCTCGTCCGGCTCGGCGCCGACGACCTCGTCGACGACGGCCTCGACGACCTCCTCGGCGGCCTCACCCGCGGCCTCGCCGGCGCCCTCCCGCGGTGTGCTGGGCGGCCTGGGCGGTGCCGCGCGGGACTACGGCCCGCTGACGCTGGGCATCGGCGCGGCCCTGGTGGGCAGCGGGGTCATCGCCACCGGCTGGTACCTGCGCCGGCGTTCGAAGCCGTACCGGCTCTGAGGCGGAGCCGTACCGGCACCGCGCACCGGCTGCCGGCCCGGCTCAGCCGGCCTCGGGCCGTTCTCAGTCGCCTTCGGGCAGTTCGGCGAACTCCGCCAGGGCGTGGGTGAGCCACTGGGTCCAGAAGGTCTCCAGATCGATGCCGGCCCGCAGCACGAGATGGCGCAGCCGGTCCTCGGGGGCGTCCCGGTCCGGCGGGAAGTCGCGCTTCTCGATCTCCCGGTACTCGGCCAACTGCCGCCGGTGCAGCTCGAGATGGCGGCGCAGGTCCGCCTCCATGCCCGCCGTGCCGACCACCGCCGCGGCCCGCAGCCGCAGCAGCAGCGTGTCCCGCAGGGGCTTGGGGTCCTGCGCGGCGGCGGTCCAGCGGGCCAGTTCGGCACGGCCCGCGGGCAGGACCTCGTAGCTCTTCTTCTGCCCACGGGCCGGCGCCTCGGCCGGCAGGGTGCGGATGAGGCCTTCGGCCTCCAGCCTCCCCAGCTCGCGATAGATCTGCTGGTGCGTCGCGGACCAGAAGTAGCCGATCGACTTGTCGAACCGGCGGGTCAGCTCCAGCCCCGACGACGGTTTTTCCAGCAGGGCGGTGAGGATCGCGTGCGGGAGTGACATGGCCTCATCCTAGGGATCGCCAGGAGGCGCCCTACAGCGCCGCCGCCAGCTCCGTGCCCTGCTTGATGGCGCGCTTGGCGTCCAGCTCGGCCGCGACGTCCGCACCGCCGATCAGATGGACGCTGCGCCCGGCGGCGGCCAGCTCCTCGTAGAGGTCGCGGCGCGGCTCCTGCCCGGTGCACAGGACGACGGTGTCGACCTCCAGGACCGTGCTCTCCTCGCCGACGGTGATGTGCAGGCCCGCGTCGTCGATGCGGTCGTAGCTCACGCCCGGGACCATGGTCACACCGCGGTGCTTGAGCTCGGTGCGGTGGATCCAGCCGGTGGTCTTGCTGAGGCCGGCGCCGACCTTGGTGGTCTTGCGCTGGAGCAGGTGGACCTGGCGGGGCGGGGCGGGGCGCTGGGGTGCGGCGAGGCCGCCCGGTGTCCGGTAGTCCATGTCGACGCCCCAGGCGCGGAAGTAGGTCTGAGGGTCCTCGCTCGCCTTGTCCCCGCCGTCGGTGAGGTACTCGGCGACGTCGAAGCCGATGCCGCCGGCGCCGAGGATCGCGACCCGGTCGCCGACGGGGGCGCCGTCCCGCAGCACGTCGAGGTAGCCCACGACCCGCGGGTGGTCGACGCCGGGGATGTCCGGGGTGCGCGGGGTGACACCGGTGGCGACCACGACCTCGTCGTAGCCGGCCACGGTCTCGGCGGTGACCCAGGTGTCGAGGCGTACGTCGACCCCGTGAGCGTCGAGCTGATGGCGGAAGTAGCGCAGCGTCTCGTCGAACTCCTGCTTGCCGGGGACCCTGCGGGCGACGTTGAGCTGGCCGCCGATCTCGCTCGCGGCGTCGAAGAGCGTGACCTCGTGGCCGCGCTCGGCGGCACTCACCGCACAGGCGAGGCCCGCCGGTCCGGCGCCGACGACGGCGACGCGCTTCTTCAGCCGGGTCGGGGCGAGCACCAGCTCGGTCTCGTGGCAGGCGCGCGGGTTGACCAGGCAGGAGGTGATCTTGCCGCTGAAGGTGTGGTCGAGGCAGGCCTGGTTGCAGCCGATGCAGGTGTTGATGGCCTCGGGCGTCCCGGCGGCGGCCTTGGCGACGAAGTCGGGGTCGGCGAGCATCGGGCGGGCCATGGAGACCATGTGGGCATACCCGCCCGCCAGCAACTCCTCTGCGAGTTCCGGGGTGTTGATGCGGTTGGTGGTCACCAGCGGCACCGACACCTCGCCCATGAGCTTCTTGGTGACCCAGGTGTAGGCGCCGCGCGGCACGGAGGTGGCGATGGTCGGGATGCGCGCCTCGTGCCAGCCGATGCCGGTATTGATGATCGTCGCCCCGGCCGCCTCGACCGCCCTGCCGAGGGTGATCACCTCGTCGAGGGAGGAGCCGCCCGGGACCAGGTCGAGCATGGAGAGCCGGTAGATGACGATGAAGTCCTCGCCGACGGCCTCGCGGACCCGCTTGACGATCTCGACGGGGAAGCGCATGCGGTTCTCGTAGGAGCCGCCCCAGCGGTCGGTGCGCCGATTGGTCTGCAGGGCGATGAACTCGTTGATGAGGTAGCCCTCGGAGCCCATGATCTCCACGCCGTCGTAGCCGGCCTGCCGGGCGAGGCGGGCGGCGCGGGCGTAGTCGTCGATGGTCCGCTCGACGTCGGCGTCGGTCATCTCGCGCGGCACGAAGGGGCTGATGGGCGCCTGCAGCGGGCTGGGGGCGACGAGGTCCCGGTGGTAGGCGTAGCGCCCGAAGTGCAGGATCTGCATCGCGATCCGGCCGCCCTCGCGGTGCACGGCCTCGGTGACCGCCTTGTGCTGCTCGGCCTCCGCCTCGGTGGTGAGCCTGGCGCCGCCCTCGTACGGCCGGCCCTCGTCGTTGGGCGCGATGCCGCCGGTGACGATGAGGCCGACGCCGCCGCGGGCGCGGGCCGCGTAGAACGCCGCCATGCGCTCGAAGCCGCGCTCGGCCTCCTCCAGGCCGACGTGCATGGAGCCCATGAGCACGCGGTTGGGCAGGGTGGTGAAGCCCAGGTCGAGCGGGGTCATCAGGTGCGGGTAACGGCTCATCGGGCCCTCCGTGCGCGGTGTCGTCGCCTCTTGTTGTAGAGGAAGCCCGAGCCTTTGTGCAACTAGTTGCACAAGCGGGCGGGGTGACACCGACCACTCTGTACCTACTAGTATGTACAGCCGATACCGGCGTACCCCGCTCCGAAAGGACGTTCCATCATGCCCTTCGTCCGGATAGACGCGCTCGGCACCGACCCCGCCCGGCTCGACGCGCTCGGCCAGGCCGTCCAGGACGCCCTGGTCGAGACGCTCGGCGTCCCGCCCGAGGACCGCTTCCAGGTGCTGACCGGCCACGACGGCACCACCAGCACCCTGCGGTACGGCGACCACCTCGGCCTGCGCAAGGACGAGTCCGTGGTGTTCGTGGCCGTCACCATGCGCACGGGGCGCTCCCCGGAGCTGAAGCGCGCGCTCTACCGGCGGATCGCCGGGCTGGTGCACGAGCGCACCGGCACGGCACCGCGCAATGTCGTCGTCACGGTCACCGAGAACACGTCCGTCGACTGGTCCTTCGGCGACGGTGAGGCGCAGTACGCCCCGGCCGACGCGGAGCCGGCCGGGGCGCCGTCGTAGCGCGCGAGGGGGTCAGCGGCTGCGCAGCCGCAGATGCAGGTCCCTCTCCTGGTCGCCGGAGGCCGTGCAGGTCTCCTCGACGGTGAACATCGCGTCCAGGGTGTGCCGGAACCGGTCCACGGCCCAGTAGCCGCCCTGGACGTCCGCCTGGACGGACGCGTCGAGGTGGACCGGCGGGCAGCCCGGCCCCCGGGCGTCCGCGACGTCGTACGTGCCGAGCCACACCATCGGCCGGACCTCGTGGAGCTGCTGAGGGATCTCGTCCGGGCCCCGGTCGGACGCGAAGCAGGAGCTCAGCGCGTCGAAGACGAGACGGGCGTCCTCCTTGGAACCGCTGATCTCCACCGTGACGGATTCCGGGTGCGACCGCTCCGTGTGTGCCATTGATCGCTCCTTTCGTGCCGCGCCGCGGTGGAAGGGAGTACCCCGCCCAGCCGCGCCCACCCCCAGGAAAGCACCAGCGGCCGGTCCGCACACCCCAGGGGGCTCAGCCGCGGGAGAACTTGTACGTCTTGCTGTCGGTCAGGATGCAGAAGCCCGGCGACATCACGATCACCCGCAGGATCCCGGTGCGGCGGTCGTAGTCGATGCCCTCCGCCTCGAAGGTGCCGGAGCACGCGCTGCGCAGCGGCAGCTGACGCAGAGCGGTGACATGGCCGGTGACGTCGCCCGAGCCGTTCGGCGGGGCCGACAGGTCGATCTGGAGCAGCGGCTTGGTCATGCCGAAGAGGCTGCCGTCGGGGTCGTCGGAGGAGCACAGCAGCGTGGTGGGGCCGGAGAAGTCGCAGCCCTGGACGTCGCGGACGGCGTGGTCCAGGGTGACCTGCGAGACCTGCGGGAGATCGGCCGAGGGCGAGGTGGCCGGGTTGACGCCGGGGGTCGGGAAGACCAGCAGACGGTTCATCGTGCCCCACTCACCCGAGAGCATCCACTGGCCGTCGGGCGAGATCGCGTCCCAGGAGTTGTTCAGGGCCTCGCCGGGGCTCAGCGTGTGGACGTACTCCGACCAGGTGCCGTCGGGCGCCTGCACGCGGTACATCTTCGAGTTGCCGGAGTCCCGCTGATAGGGCTCGATGTAGTAGCCGTTGTACGAGGCGTCGGGATCGCCGACGTGGTTCCAGCCCCGGCTGGAGACGCCGAGGGGAATGGTGCCGATCCCGGTGTACCGGTTGGGGCTGTTCGCCGGGACCTCCACGGAGGTCAGCCCCTGGCTCTCGTCCAGCGCGCGGGCGTGGTCGGAGCCGGTCTCCGTCCAGGTGTCGGCCGCGGCGGCGGACCCGGGTACGGCGAGGGACGCGACGGCGGCGGTGGCGAGGGTGACGAGTCCGGCGAGAACAGCGTGACAACGTTGCCGGGCGGACGCGGGCATGGCCGACTCCTTGGACGAGGAATGGGGACGCAGGGCAGGGCGGGAACACTCGGTCGGCGGACAGTCTGGCGTGGCGCGATAGTCATGTACAGGCCAATGCAGCAACATGAGCGTGAACTCTCCCGGTCCGCCGAAGGGACGTGCACGATGTCCGGGAAGGAGTCCGGTCCCGGCGTGACGGCCTCGGCGGACGCACACCGCTGGGGTGAGAGATGGTGGAGGTAACCGGCGACGGCGTCGGAGAGTCGGGTGTGAGCGCGGTGGATCTAGGGGAGTCGGCACGGGGGACGACGTGCCGTGCGGACATGCGAAGGCGGTGCATGGCATGAGTGCAGCCGAGGCTCCGGTGACGGAGGGCGGCGAGCCGGTGCGCGGGCCGGTACGGCCGGGCGGTCTGCTCGACGTGCTCCGCGTGGCGTCGGTGGTCCTGGACACCAGCGGCCGGATCGTGCTGTGGAGCCCGCAGGCGGAGGAGCTGTTCGGGTACAGCGCGCGGGAGGCCCTGGGCGAGTACGCCGCCCGGCTGATGGTCCACGAGCGGCACTTCGAGCTGGTCGGCAAACTCTTCGCCGATGTCATGCGCACCGGGCAGAGCTGGGCCGGCGGCTTCCCGATCCGGCACAAGGACGGCAGCACCCGCGTGGTGGAGTTCCGCAACATGCGGCTGCTGGACGACCGCGGTGACGTGTACGCGCTCGGACTCGCCGCGGACCAGTCGACGGTTCGGCGCCTGGAACAGGACGTCGCGCTGTCGGAGCGGATGGTGAAGCAGTCACCGATCGGGTACGCCGTCCTGGACACCCGGCTGCGGTTCGTCTCGGTCAACCCGGCCCTGGAGAGGATCAACGGGGTACCGGCCGCCGAGCACATCGGGCGGACGCTGCGCGAGGTGCTGCCCATGCTGAACCCCGAGCCGGTGGAGATCGACGCCCGGCGGGTGCTGGAGACCGGTGTGCCGGTCATCGACAACACGCTGGTCGGCCGCACCCCCGCCGACCCGGACGAGGACCACACCTGGGCGCATTCGCTCTACCGGCTCGACGACGCCATGGGCAATGTTCTCGGCGTCGCGGTCTCGGTCGTCGACATCACCGAGCAGCACCGGGCCTCGCTGGAGGCGGAGGCCGCCCGGCGCCGGCTCGCGGTCATCGCCGACGCCTCCGCCCGGATCGGTACGACGCTCGAGCTGGACCGCACCGCCTGCGAGCTGGCCGAGGTCGCCGTGCCGGAACTCGCCGACGTGGCCGCCGTCGATCTGCTGGACGCGGTGGTGGAAGGCCGGCCCAGCACCCTCGGCCCCTCGGAGGAGGCGGTGATCCGGGCGCTCGCGGTACGCCCGCAGGACGACACGGACGCCGTACAGGCCGCCGACTCGCCCGGCCGGATCGCCCGGTACGGACCCGACCGGCTGGTCACCGAGTGCGTGCGCACGGGCGAGGCGGTGCTGGTGCGGCAGGTGAAGGACGAGGACCTGCCGCGCATCGCCCGCTGCCCCGAGGCGGCCGAGCTGCTCGGCCGGGCGGGCCTGCACTCGTATCTCGCGGTGCCGCTGATCGCGCGTGGCGAGGTGCTCGGCGCCCTGGACCTCAAGCGCACCCGCAATCCGGCGCCGTTCGACGAGGACGACGTGGTGCTCGCCCGGGAGCTGGCCGCCCGCGCGGCCGTGCAGATCGACAACGCACGCTGGTACCAGAACGCCCGCAACACCGCCCTCACCCTGCAGCGCAGTCTGCTGCCCAGCAGTCCGCCGGTGACGACCGGCCTGGAGGTCGCCTCCCGCTACCAGCCCGCCGGGGCCACCAGCGAGGTCGGCGGCGACTGGTTCGACGTCATCCCGCTGGAGGGCGGCAAGACCGCGCTCGTGGTGGGCGATGTGATGGGCAGCGGGCTCAGCGCGGCCGCGACCATGGGCCGCCTGCGCACGGCGACCACCACGCTGGCCGCCCTGGGCCTCGACCCGGCGCTGCTGCTGGAGCACCTGGACAAGACGACGTCCGCCCTGGACCACTCCATCGCGACCTGCGTGTACGCCGTGCACGATCCGCATCTGCGGCAGTGCCGGATCGCCAACGCCGGCCATCTGCCGCCGGCGCATCTCCGACCGGGCCGGCCGCCGGTGCTGCTGGACCTGCCGACCGGGGTGCCGCTGGGCGTGGGCGGGGTCGGCTTCTCCACCGTCACCGTCGATTTCGAGCCCGGTGACGAGCTGGTCTTCTACACCGACGGGCTGGTGGAGACCCGTCGCCACTCCCTGGACGAACGCCTGGACTCCCTGCTGTCCCTGCTCGACGACCCCGCCCGCCCCCTGGAGGAGACCTGCGACTTCCTCCTGCGGACCCTGCACCACCCCGACAACCACGACGACGTGGCCCTGCTCATCGCCCGGGCGCAGGAACTGCCCTGACGGTTACGGCCGTACGCCGATCACCACGTGCGCGAACAGTTCCTCCGACTCCGCCAGACGGGCCGTCAGACCCGCGTCCCTGAAGGCCCGTACGGCGGCCGGTGCCTGGCGTTCGCTGGTCTCGGTCAGCACGCAGCCGCCCGGTGCGAGCCACTCGGGTGCCCCGGCGGCGACCCGGCGCAGCACGTCCAGGCCGTCCGCGCCGCCGTCCAGGGCGACGCGCGGTTCGTGGTCGCGGGCCTCGGCCGGCAGCAGGGGCAGCTCGGCGGTGGGGACGTAGGGCACATTGGCGGTGAGGATGCCGATGCGGCCGCGCAGCGAGGCGGGCAGGGCGTCGTAGAGGTCGCCCTGGTGCGCCCGGCCGTCGAAGGCGGCGAGGTTGCGGCGCGCACAGCGTACGGCGGCCGGGTCGATGTCGGCCGCGTGCACCTCGGCTCCGTCCAGGGCGGCGGCGAGGGCTGCGCCGAGTGCGCCCGAGCCGCAGCACAGGTCCACGACGACGCTCGCCCGCGGCGCCTGGGCCAGCGCCTGGTCGACCAGGAACTCGGTACGGCGGCGGGGCACGAACACCCCCGGTTCCACCATGACCCGCACCCCGTGGAACCCGGCCCAGCCCAGGACGTGTTCGAGCGGGTGCCCGGCGGCGCGCCGCTCCACCATCGAGGCCGCCTCCTCGGGCGTGCGGGCGGTGGAGAGGATCAACTCCGCCTCGTCCTCGGCGAAGACGCACCCGGCGGCGCGCAGGGCGGAGACGACGATGTCGGGGGAAGAGAGGGAACCAGGGGAAGACATGGAGGCCGAAAGCCTTTCGGAGCGCGGGACTTCAGGGCGCTCTCGCGGTCACCGCTGCCGGTGCACCGTCCGCGACCGGACGCCCACCCTACCCCAAGGGGGCGCCCGGTCCGGGGCGGGAAAAACGCCTGGCGCCGTCCCGGTCGGGTGGCTAGGCTCGCCGCGATGACGACTCACGCCTCGCAGAGATGGGGGGTCCCGTCCGCACAAGGTGAGCGCTGATGCTCCCTTCCACCGCGTACGGGGATCCCCAGCTTTCCATGTGGCAGCGCGTACGGGAGTACGCCGTGCCACCGTCCATGATCGAGCTCGCCACCGGCCGCCGTGCCGCCGGGGACTGGGCAGGGGCCTGCGCCGCCGCCCGGATCGACGTCGACCTCGATCTGCGCTCCGTCGCCCGCGCCCACGGCCGGGACATCGCGGCCCGGCTCCGCGCCGACCTCCGCCGTCTCGCCCCGGACCTGCTGCGCTGGCACATGCCGAGGATCGCGCCCGACGGGCTGCTGCGCCCCGGCCTGACCCTGACGCTGGCCCGGTACGAGCGGCCCGGCCGGTCCGGCCCGCTGCACCTGGTGGCCCGTACCCCACCGGCCTGGGCGGACGCCGGCCAGCGGATCAGCCTCGCCCTGTTCGACCCGGCCGACGCGCCCACCGGCCACCATCCGCATCCCCGCCCCAACCGCCGCTACCGGCTCGATCTGCACCGGCACCTGTGGGACGCGAGCAGGGCCGGCGAGCTGCGCGACCGGTCGGGCGCCGGCGGTCTCACGCCACCGGACCGCGATCCGCTGGGCCTCGCCCCACCCGGGACCGGCTGCGCCGTCGGCCGGTGGGCGGCCGAGGCGGACCTCCTGCTGCGCGCCGACGGACACACCGGTGAAACCTTCGCCGTACGGCTCCGGGGCGGCCGCCGCTTGCTTCTTGCGGTGACGCAGGACGGGGGCGACGCGCCGGATCCGACCGAGAACGGGTGGGGGTCCGACCCGGCCGCCGGGACACCGGGCTCTGCGGGGGTGCGCCATCCCGGCCGAGCACACCGCGACGCGGACGAGGGCAGCCCGCCGGAACCCCCGCGCAGAACCCGCCCGGCCGACGGGACCCACGGCCCGGCCGGGGCGCGGCACGCATGCCGGACGCACCACATCGCAGACTCGGGCGACCCGCCGGAAACGGCCCGGTCCCCGCGCGACGCACACCCGGCCGACGGGACCCACGGCCCACCCGAGGTACGCCATCACGGCCGAGCGCACCACATCGCATACGGGAGCGACCCGCCGGAAACGGCCCGGTCCCCGCGCGACGCACACCCGGCCGACGGGACCCACGGCCCACCCGAGGTACGCCATCACGGCCGAGCGCACCACATCGCATACGGGAGCGACCCGCCGGAAACGGCCCGGTCCCCGCGCGGAACATGCACGGGGGACGGGACGCCGGGCCCTGCCGGTCTCCCGTGCCGGGGCGCCGAGCGTGGTGGAGCGCCGCGCCTGCGGATCGTGGGCGAGGTGCCGCCGGGCGGACTCTCCGCCGTGCCGGTGCTGCCCGATGCGGCGACCTGGGTGGCGCCCGATCTGGAGTTGCTGCGTGCCGGGCTGATCGGCGCGGACCGGCTGCATCCCTTGGTCGCCGCAGCCCTGGTGCCCGGTCACACCGCGCCCGGCGCCGTCCGCGATCCGGATCCGGTGGAGCGGGCGCGTCAGGTGGAGTGCCGGGGAACCACGCACCGGATCGGCCTGGTCGACGGTGTGCTGGTACCGCTGGACCACGATCCGGACGAGATCCGGCGCGAGGAGCTGCTGGCCGCACTCGGCGGGCCGCCGCTGCCCTGTCTGCGGGCCATCGACGAGGCGCACCGGCGTCCCGACTGCCTGGCCGGTGTGCGCGACCGGCTGGACCACGGTGACGTCGAAGGCGCCCTGGCCGTGGTCGAGGGCCTGCTGGGCCGCGGTGCGGTGCTGCGCGAGGGGCCGCTGCGGGACGAGCTCACGGCGGTCGCCGAGCGGCGCATCGCCTACGGGCTGTACCGGGCGGGTCTGACCGGCTCCGGCGACACCTCCACCCACCGTCCGAGCCGCCGCGCCGGCCGAGGCCGCCGCCCCACCCGACGGCAGACCCGCACCGTCACCTTCTTCTGAACCCCCTTTCCCTTCCGCCCAGTTCACACACCCCAGGTGATGCCTCATGACTTCGTACGTGTCCACGACCCTGCCCGCCGGCCGGCCCCTCGCCTCCCAACTCGCCGTCGCCGACGCCCTGTCGGCCCTGCTGCGCGACTCGACCACCGAGGCCCGCTCGGACGTCCAGCTGGAGGCACTGACCCTGGCCGTGGCCGCCGATCTTCCGGTGCTGCTGTGGGGCGAGCCCGGCATCGGCAAAACGGCCGCGCTGAACCAGCTCGCCGACGCCCTGGGCCTGCCGTTGACCACCGTGATCGCGAGCGTCCACGAACCGTCCGACTTCTCCGGCCTGCCGGTCCTGGGAGTCGATCCGGCGGTGCAGGGCGTCCCGATGGCCCCGCCGGACTGGGCGGTTCGGCTCGTGCGGGCCGGGCGGGGACTGCTGTTCCTGGACGAGCTGTCCACCGCTCCCCCGGCGGTGCAGGCGGCCCTGCTGCGGCTCGTGCTGGAGCGGCGGATCGGCGCGCTGCGGCTGCCGCCCGGGGTGCGGATCGTGGCCGCCGCCAACCCGCGCTCCTCGGCGGCCGACGGCTGGGAACTGAGCCCGCCGCTGGCCAACCGTTTCGTGCATCTGCAGTGGGCCCACGACCACGACGTCGTCGTACGGGGCCTCGGCGGGACCTGGCCGCGGGCCACCCTGCCCCGGCTCGACGCGGAGCGGCTGCCCGAGGCCGTGGCCTTCGCCCGGCGCGCGGTGTGTGAGTTCCTCGTCGCCCGGCCGGGGCTGGTGCACCGGCTGCCGAGCGGGGAGAGCCGCCGGGGCGGGGCGTGGCCGTCGCCCCGGAGCTGGGAGGCGACCCTGCGGCTGATCGCCTTCGCGACCGCCGCCGGATCCTCGCGGGACGTGCTGTCGCTGCTGGTCCGGGGCACCGTGGGGGACGGTCCCGGGTTCGAGCTGCTGGCGAGCCTGGACCGGATGGAGCTGCCCGACCCCGAGACGCTGCTCGCCGACCCGGCGGGTGGCGAACTGCCCGAGCGCGGGGATCTGCGGCAGGCGGTGCTCGACGGCGTGGTGGACGCCGTACGCAAACGCCCCGAGCGGGCGCGCTGGGACGCGGCCTGGGCCGTGCTGGTGCGGGCGATGGAGACCGGGGCACCGGACGTGGTGGTCGTGCCGGCGACCACGCTGGCGTCCCTGCGCCGGGAGGACTGGGACGTGCCGGCGGCGATCGAGCGGCTGGCCGGGGCGGTGTCGCTGGCCCGGCGGGCCGACGAGGCCGCGCGAGGGGCCGGGACGCGCCGATGACGGTGGACGCGCCCGGCGCGCTCGACCTCGGCAAGCTGTTCGCCGCGCGGCTGCACGCGGCCCGCGTCCGGCCGTATCTGGCGACGGCCCTGTTCGCGCTGCGGCCGGTGGAGTCGCGGGAGGTTCCGACGATGGGGGTGGACAGGTACTGGCGGTGCTACGTCTCCCCGGCGTTCGTGGACCGCACACCGCTGGAGGAACTGGCGGCGGTGTGGGTGCACGAGGTGGCGCATCTGCTGCGCGACCATCACGGGCGCAGCGAGCGGTACGCCCGCGAGCACCGGCTGAGCGGGCCCGCGGAGCGCCTCCGGATGAACCTCGCCGCGGACTGCGAGATCAACGACGATGTGTACGGCGACGGTCTGGTGTGTCCCGAGGACGCGGTGACGCCGGGGAAACTGGGGCTGCCCACGGGCTGGTTGATGGAGGACTACCTGCCCGGGTTCCGGCTCGGCTCTCGACTGGAAAGGATGGCCTGGCTGGACTGCGGCAGCGGAGCCGACGGGCTGGACCGGGGCTGGGAGCTGGGGCCGGACGGCGCGCACGGGCTGAGCGAGCAGGAGCGGGACGCGATCCGGTTCCGGGTGGCGCAGGGCATCAAGGGCAGCCCGGGCAGCGCACCGCAGGGCTGGCGGCGGTGGGCGGAGGAGGTGTTCCATCCGCCACAGCCGTGGCGGCAGTTGCTGGGCTCGGCGCTGCGGTCGGCGGTCTCCGCCCCGGGCGCGGGCGAGGACTACAGCTACGGCCGGCCGGCGCGGCGTTCGGCCGGGCTGCCCGGGGTCGTCCTGCCGAGTCTGCGGCGCAGGCCGCCCCGGGTGTGTGTCGTCATCGACACCTCCGGGTCGGTCAGCGACGCCGAACTGGGCAGCGCGCTGCTGGAGGTGGCCGCGATCTGCCGGGCCGTGGGCGGCCGGCGGGACCTGGTCTCCGTGCTGTCCTGCGATGCCGCGGCCCGGACCGTGCAGCCGCTGTGCCGGACGGAGGGCATCGAGCTGGTCGGCGGCGGCGGGACGGATCTGCGCACCGGCTTCGCCCGTGCGCTGCGGACACGGCCCGACGCGGTGGTGGTCCTGACCGACGGTCAGACACCGTGGCCGGGCGAACGGCCACCGTGCCGGACGGTCGTGGGGCTGTTTCCGCGGTCCGGCGGGTCGTACGACGAACAGGATCCCGACTTCCGGCCGCCCACGCCGCCGGCGTGGGCGCGGGTGGTGACGATCGGGTCGGGGGCGGGGTGACGGGGTGATGCGCCGCCAAGTCGGCCCAGGCCGATGGAGTGCGGGCCAGAGGGCGAGTCCGGTGAAGCGCGCGAAGCAAGTCCAGACCCTTGCGGAACCGGAAGCGGACGCCTGGTGAAAGCCGGCAGGGAGCACCGCCCGGCGTTGGGCGTGCTCCCTGGGCCCGGCGGCATCGGGTCAGACGCCGACCGTCTCCTCGACCTCTTCTTCGACTTCTTCCTCGGTCTCCTCCCCGGCCGCCCGCGCCGCCTTCCGCTCGGCCGGGGCCACGGCGGGCGTGGCGGCCGACTCGGTCGCGGTCGCCGGGCCGGTGTGGCCGGCCGCGTGCCGGGCCGGGCGGGGCCGCTCGTACAGGGCCGCCATGCCCGTCACGACCAGGCCGGCCAGCAGCCAGACGACGAGTGTCCACACGTTGCGCGAGAGACCGTCGTCGCCGAAGTACAGCAGGCTGCGGGCACCCTCGACGAAGCCGGCGCCGTTCCAGAAGGCGTGCAGCGTGCCGAAGAAGCCGTTCTGCAGCTCGGGGCGGAACAACCCGCCGGAGCTGGTGAAGTTGAGCATCACGAACAGCACCATCATGGTGAGCGTGGTCCATCGCTTCAGGAAGGTGTGCAGGCCGACGCCGATGAAGAGGATGCCGGCCGAGTACAGCCAGGCCATGCCCCACACGCCCGCGAGGTCGTGGTGGGCGAGGTGGAACACCGGTCCGGCGAGCAGCGTTCCGATGCCGCCGACCACGGCGGAGACACCGAGCGTGAGCAGCGCCCGCACCCGCATCGGGAGGGCGGCGCCCGCGGCACCGAGGGCGGCGACCGAGGCGTAGGAGCCGATGCTGAGGGCGATCAGCAGGAAGAACAGACCCTGGCCCGTGGGGTCGTCGGTGACCGGTTCGGCCACGTCGGTGACCTTCAGCGGCACGCCCTCCTTGGCGGCGACCGGCGTGAAGACCTTCTCGACGGCCGTCGCGCCCATGTCGGAGGCGGCGCTCGCCACGAGCAGCTCGGGCGCCTTGGCGCTCGGTACATAGGCGCCGGTCACCGTGCGGGACTTCAGCAGGCCGACGGCGTCGGCGCGGGTCGCGACCGTGCGGACGTCGAGCTTCTCCCCGGCGGTGTCCTTGACCGTCTGGGCGAAGACCTTCGCCTGCGGGGCGCTACCGACGACGGCGACCGGCAGGTGGTGCGGCTCCGGGGTCACGAAGGCCCCCATGTACGCGAGCCCCATGCCCATGCACATCAGCAGCGGGGTGATCAGGTGCGTGAGCACATGGCGCAGTGCCGGTGACCTCATTGCGCGCGACCTCCAAAAGGTTGGCTTATACAACTTCCACATCAAGTTGTACTGTACAACTAGAACGCCGGAGGAGGTATTCCCGTGAGCGCAGCGGAGTCGGCCGTCGAGACGATCCAGCGCGAGATGACCATCTTCGCCCGCCGGGCCCGAGCCTCGGCGGGCCGTATGCATCCCGAGCTGTCCCTGGTGTCGTACACCCTGCTCGGCCATCTCGAGGAGCGCGACGGCTGCCGCGCGACCGACCTGGCCGCCCACTACGCGCTGGACAAGTCCACCGTCAGCCGCCAGGTCGGCGCGCTGGAGCGGACCGGGCTGATCGAGCGCCGCCTGGACCCGGAGGACCACCGGGTCCAGGTACTGCATCTGACGGAGGCGGGCCGGGAGATCCTCGCCCAGGTCACCCGGAGCCGCCGGGCCGCGTTCCGCGAACGGCTCGCGCACTGGCCGGAGGAGGACCTGGTGCGCTTCGCGGCCTACCTGGAGCGGTACAACGCGGGTCCGGGCGACACCGGGGCCGACTGAACCCCCGAGGGTCCGAGGCCGATCATGCCACCGGTACCGCGGCCCGTCCGCCCGCCAGCCGCTCCGGGGCGCGGGCCGCGAGGAACGCCGTAGGGCGGCGCAGCCGGAAGCCCAGCGACTCGTACAGCCGGATGGCACCCGTGTTGCGGGCGCTCGTGTGCAGGAAAGGTGTCTCGCCGCGCTCCCGTATGCCGTGTGCGACCGCGTGGATCAGCCGGGTGGCGAGGCCCTCGCCGCGGAAGGCGGGGTCGGTGCAGACCGCGCTGATCTCCGTCCAGCCCGGCGGGTGCAGTCGCTCCCCCGCCATGGCGACCAGCGCGCCGCCGCGGCGGATGCCGAGGTAGGTGCCGAGTTCGACGGTGCGCGGCAGGAACGGTCCGGGCTGGGTGCGCGCCACGAGGTCGAGCATCTCGGGTACGTCGGCCGGGCCGAGGCGGACCGCCTCCGCGTCCGGGGCGGCGGCGAGGCCGTCGTCCACGAACTGCACTCCGTCCACCCGGAAGGTGATCTCCCAGCCGTCCGGCACCTCACCGCAGTACCCCGCCAGCGGGATCTCCGCGCCGGGACCGGCCAGCGCGGCCAGGTCCGCCCAGTCCCGCGCGTCCGGTTCGTCGGGCAGCGCGAGCCACGGAGAGACGTCGACGGGGTAGCGCAGCACCCGGCCGCGCCGCTCGGCGAAGTGGGCGTGCGGGCCGGTCAGGGAGGCGAGGGCGGGGTTGTCGAGGACGTGCGGGGCGTCGGCGGCGGGCCCGTCGCCGACGCCCGCTCCGGCTATGACGCTCACGCGGTCACCTCGATCACGATCTTGCCGAGGGCGTGCCCGTCCTCCACCGTGCGCAGCGCCCGGCCGGCCTGGTCCAGCGGGAAGGTGCGGGCGATGTGCGGCTTCAGGGCGCCGCGTACGGCGAGGTCGGCCACCGCCTCGAGGACGGCGGCGGTGCGGACCCGCCTGACGGGGGCGCCGCCGAGCGCGGCCACGGCCTGCTGCGGCGAGCCCGCGGTGATCAGCTTGCCGCGGTCCTTCAGCAGCTCGGCGACCTCGGCGAGCACCGGATCGCCCACCAGGTCGTACACCCCGTCGATCCCGTCCGGCGCGGCGGCCCGCACCCGCGCGGCCAGGTCGGGCCCGGAGGACACGTGCACCGCGCCCAGCGACTGGACGAACTCCCTCTTGCCCTCGCTCGCCACGCCCACGACCCGCAGTCCGAAGGCGCGGGCGATCTGCACGGCGGCGCTGCCGACGCCGCCGCCGGCGCCCGTCACCAGCAGGGTCGAGCCACCGGGCAGGTCGAGCTGGCGGACGCCGTCGTAGGCGGTGGCGGCGGCGACCGGGAGGGTGGCGGCGTCGCGGAAGGACAGCGCGGCGGGCTTGTGGGCGGTCACGTCGGCGGCGAGCAGGGCGTACTCGGCGTACGCGCCGTGGAGGGCGCTGCCGAACACCTCGTCGCCGGCGGCGAAGCCGGTGACCCCCGGGCCGACCTCCACGACGACGCCGGCGGCCTCGCTGCCGAAGACCGCCGGAAAGACAGGCTCGCCCTCGCCGGGGCGGCGGAACCCCTGGCGCAGCTTCCAGTCGACGGGATTGACGCCTGCCGCGCGGACCGCGATCAGGATCTCGCCGGGGCCCGGGCCGGGGCGGTCCAGGTCGATCAGCGCCTCGGTCTCCGGTCCTCCGTGCCGCGTGTAGACATACGCCTTGGGCATGCTCATTCCTCGCTTCTCTCGCGCTGTCACCGGTCTACCGGTGCCGCCATCGAGCGCAAAGGAGAAGCGCCGCAGAGCTATTCCCCTGGCCCGAAAGAGTTCATGCGGCCGCAATCATCCGGGCGTGACGGGCGGTGACCAGGGACGGATCACGCGGAACGACCAGTACGGTTGAAGGATGAACGTTACGCGAGGCTTCACGGGCCGCCCGCGCGTCCACCATCCGGGGCTGCCGCCCGGGCAGTACGACGCGGGCGAGGACTGGCCCGTCCTGTCCGCCGAGGTCACCCCCGACCTCGCACCGGCCGACTGGTCCCTCCGGATCGACGGCCTGGTCGAGCGGCCGCACACCTGGGACTGGGACGCGGCGCACGCGCTGCCGGCGTCGGCGTACGACGGCGACATCCACTGTGTGACCGGCTGGTCGAAGTTCGGCGTGCGTTTCGGCGGGGTCTCGCTGGACGCGTTCTTCGATGTGGTGCGGCCCCATGTGTCCGCCACCCATGTGGTCGCCCGCTCCCACACCGGCTACACCACCAACCTGCCGCTCGCCGATCTCACCGGGTCTCGGGCCTGGATCGTCTGGGAGTACGACGGCGAGCCACTGCCGGCCGAGCACGGTGGTCCGGCGCGGCTGCTGGTGCCTCATCTGTACTTCTGGAAGAGCGCCAAGTGGATCGCCGGCCTCACACTCCTCGACCACGACGAGCCGGGCTTCTGGGAAGGCAACGGCTACCACGAGCGCGGCAACCCCTGGAAGGAACAGCGGTACTCCGGTGACTGACACGGTGACGACGCCCCCGGACCCCCACGCCACAACCCCGCGCGTTCCGCCCACGGCTCCGGACCCGGTTCCCTCCACAAGCCCCGAGCCGACCGACAGCACGGCAACCCCCAACCCGAAGGTTCCGGCCCAGAATCCGGCCGCCCTCTCCACGCCCCCGGTCCCAACCAGCCCCATCCCGAACGCGGCCGACACCACGGCCCCGTACCATGCCGCTGCCCCTCTGTCCCGCCCCGCCGGCCCCGCCACGCGGTTCGCCGTGCCCGGGCGGATCGCGGTGAGTGAGCAGGTGGCGGCGGTGTGGCAGATCGCCACGGTGGTGGAGATCCGGCGCGAGACGGCGCACGCGGCCACCTTCCGGCTGGCGGTGCCGGGCTGGGCGGGGCATCTGCCCGGCCAGCACCTGATGCTGCGGCTGACCGCGGCGGACGGGTATGTGGCGCAGCGCCACTACTCGATCGCGTCGGCGCCGGACGACTCCGGGCACATCGAGCTGACCCTGGACCAGGTGCCGGACGGCGAGGTCTCCGGCTGGTTCCACACGGTCGCCCGCCCCGGTGACACGGTCGAGGTGCGCGGGCCGCTGAGCGGCTTCTTCGCCTGGCCGGGTGACCGGCCTGCGCTGCTGGTCGGCGCCGGGTCCGGGATCGTCCCGCTGATGTCGATGGTGCGGCACCACCGCAGGCGCGGTCTCGCCGTGCCGCTGCGCATGCTGGTGTCCGCGCGCAGTCCCCAGGAGCTGATCTACGCGGCCGAGCTGGGCGCGGAGACGACGCCCGTCTTCACACGCAGCGCCCCACAAGGTGTGCCCGTGGGACGTATGGCGGCCGCACATCTGGCGCCGCTCCTGGCCGAGCGGCCTCCTGGTGGGTGGGAGGCCTATGTGTGCGGTTCGAACGGGTTCGCCGAGCACGCGTCGCGGCTGCTCGTCGCGGCGGGCCAGCCGGTGGACCGGATCCGGATCGAGCGCTTCGGCTGACAGTCCGGGTCGCGCGCCGGGGTCGTTCGCGCGACCGTGGGGCGCATGGCGCGTTCCGTGCTCCAGGTGGGCTTGAAGTCACGGTTCGCGGCGTGAGCGAGGTGCTCCGTACGGGGTACGAGACGGGTGTGGACGCTCGTGTGGGTGAGCGGCGGGGGGTGACGGGCCGCGGGGAGCGGCTCGTCGGCTCGCCGGCTCCGACGGTGCGAGGAGGTGGACATGCGTACCGGGGTGCGTGGCTGGCGCTTGCGGCGCAATCCGCTGCGGCGCCGCTCGGATGTCGTGGAGGCATGGACGGTGCTGATCGTCGCCGTCCTGCTGTTCGTCGTCACACCGCTGGTCGGTGTGGCCGCGGGGCTGCGCGCGCATGACGCGGCCCGGAGCATCGCGGCCACCCAGCGGGCCGAGCGCCACCAGGTGCGTGCGCGGGTGATCGGCGCCCCGCCCGAGCGGCTCTCCACCGAGCAGGGCGACCGTGCCTACGCGTACCGCGCCCAGGTCCGCTGGACCGAGCCCGGCAAGGGGACACGCACGGCGTGGGCCCGGGTGCCGTCGGGGACCCGTGCCGGTGACACGGTCTCGGTGTGGTTCGACGCCCGGGGCCGCAGTGTCGCACCGCCGCCGGACGACGCGGCCGTCTGGCAGCACACGGTGACCGTCGGGCTGGTCGCGGCGGGCGGTGCGGCCGCCGTCGTACTCCTCGGACACGCCGTCGAGCGCCGGATCGCGCTGCGCCACCGGCTGGCGGAGTGGGAACGGGAGTGGGCGCGGACCGGACCGCGGTGGACCCAGCCGCGGGCGTGAGGGGCGGGTGCCCGGCCGCCGCGAGGGAACAAACGCTTACTGGCCAGCCCTCGTACACCCACGTACGGTGAGCTGACGCAGTCTCCCTTCGCAAAGGTGGTTGTACATGGCCCTGTTCGACCTGCCTCTGGACGAACTCCGCGCGCACCGCAGCGAGTCCACCGAGCCCGAGGACTTCGACGCCTTCTGGGACAAGACCCTCGAGGAGGCACGCGAGCACGAGCTGGACGCCCGCTTCGAGCCGGTGGACACCGGGCTGTCGACGGTCCGGGTGTACGACGTGACGTTCGCCGGATTCGGCGGCCACCCGGTCAAGGGCTGGCTCCGGCTGCCGGCGGGCACGACCGAACCGCTGCCGCTGATCGTGGAGTTCATCGGATACGGCGGCGGGCGCGGGCTGCCGCACGAGAACCTGCTGTGGGCCTCGACGGGCCGGGCGCACTTCGTGATGGACACCCGCGGCCAGGGCAGCGCCTGGGGCGCCGGGGGCGGTACGGCGGACCCGGTGGGCGCGGCCCCGGCGTATCCCGGTTTCATGACGCGGGGCATCGACGCGCCCGAGAACTACTACTACCGCCGGGTGTACACGGACGCCGTGCGCGCCGTCGAGGCGGCCCGCTCGCACCCGCTGACCGACTCGGGCCGGACCGTGGCGCTCGGCGCCAGCCAGGGCGGCGGCATCACGCTGGCCGTCGGCGGTCTGGTCCCCGACCTGGTCGCGGTGGCGCCGGACGTGCCGTTCCTGTGCGACTTCCCGCGGGCGACCACCCTGACGGACCGGCACCCCTATCGCGAGGTCGGCCTGTTCCTCAAGACGCACCGCGGCCGCTCGGCGGAGGTGCTGCGCACGCTGTCCTACTTCGACGGGGTGCACTTCGCGGCCCGCGGCCGGGCCCCGGCTCTCTTCTCGGCGGCGCTGGAGGACCAGACCTGCCCGCCGTCGACGGTGTTCGCCGCGTTCAACGCCTGGGCGCACGAGGACAAGGAGATCGAGGTCTACGACTTCAACGACCACGAGGGCGGCGGCCCCTTCCACGATGCGGAGAAGGTGCGCTGGCTGCGGTCGTACGCCTGACGCACGCTCCGCTCTTCCCTCCAGTCCGACCAGTCGGTACGTTCGGGGCACCCGGGTCGCAGCGTCGCGGCCCGGGTTTCCGGGCGACGACGGAGGTTGCATGTCCGCGCACGAGACACAGGTCCACGGCCACTGCGACGCGCGCTTCACGGCGGTGCGGGAGGCCTTCGAGGACAACTTCCGGGAGCGGGGGGAACTGGGCGCCGCGATGGCCGTGACCGTCGACGGCGCCACGGTGGTGGACCTCTGGGGCGGCTGGGCGGACGCGGCCGCCACCCGGCCCTGGGAGCAGGACACGCTGGTGAACGTGTGGTCGACCACCAAGGGCCCGGTGGCGCTGTGCGCGCATCTGCTCGCCGACCGGGAGCTGCTCGACCTCGACGCGCCCGTGGCCGCGTACTGGCCCGAGTTCGCGGCGGCCGGCAAGGAGAAGGTGCTCGTACGGCATCTGCTGTCGCACCGCGCCGGGCTCTCCGGGCTGCGCGAGCCGCACTCCCTGACGGACCTGTACGACTGGGATCTGACCACCGCCCGGCTGGCGGCGACCGAGCCGTGGTGGGAGCCGGGCACCGTCTCCGGGTATCACGCGCTGACCTACGGCCACCTGGTCGGCGAGGTCGTCCGGCGCGTCTCCGGGCTGCGGCCGGGTGAATTCCTGGAGCGGGAGGTGACCGGCCCGCTCGGGATCGACTTCACGGTCGGGCTGCCGGCGAAGGAGGCGCACCGGGCGGCCGAGCTGGTGCGTCCGCCGGCCGCCTCTCGCAGTGAACAGGCGGCGGTCTTCAGCCAGTTGGCACCGGCCGCGCTGGCGGCGCTGGCGAATCCGCTGGTCGGTGCGGCGGAGGCGAACACGCCCGAGTGGCGCGCGGCGGAGATCCCCGCGGCGAACGGGCACGGCACCGCACGCGCCGTCGCGGCGCTGTACGGCGTCTTCGCCGGGCGCGGTCGCCACGGCGGGCGGCGCCTCCTGTCGCCCGGGGCGGCGGAGCGGGTGCGCGAGGGCCAGGGGAGCTGCCGCGATCTGGTGCTGGGCGCGGGCTTCGAGGGCGAGACCGAGGTCGGGCTCGGGCTGTGGCTGAGCGGTCCACAGCGGTCGTACGGCCCGAACCCGCGGGCTTTCGGTCATGACGGGTTCGGCGGCTCGTGCGGGCTCGCCGACCCGGAGGCCGGCGTGTCGCTGGGGTACGTGATGAACCGGATGGGGCCGCGCATCGCCGACGACCCGCGGAAAATGGCGCTGATCGACGCCCTGTACAGCGCCCTGTGACGGCGCGATGGCGCGGGTGGGTTTCGGCCGAACCGGCAGGCCGCTCTTCCCTTGTGGTTTAGACCAATGCTAATTGTGGTCGCGCAACGAGCCCGCACGACTACACCTTGTCACCACAGGAGGGCGCGGCATGGCCCGCACCACCCCGCACGAACCCGCACCACACGAACCCGCACACAGCGACGACCGGCCCCTGTACGGGCGGATCGCGGCGCTGCTCCTCGACGAACTGCGCACCGGCACGATCCCGCCGGGCGAACGACTGCCGGGCGAACGGCACCTGGCCGCCTACTTCCAGGTCAGCCGGGAGACCATCCGGCAGGCGCTGGAGATGCTGCGGCGCAGCGGTGCCGTCTCCACCGACCGGCGGGGCAGCCATGCCACGCTGCCCGCCCGGCCGGTGGCGGCGCCGGGAACACCGGCCTTCCCGCTGGGCGCCCGCCCGGCGGGCCCCTCGGCGGTCGACCGGGCCACGGTGACCTGGGAGGCGCCGCCGGAGGAGCACGCGCGGGCGCTGGGGCTCGCGCCGCACCGGCCGACACTGGTGCACCGGTACCGGTCGGCGACGCCGGACGGCCGGTCGCTGCGGACGGCCGTGACGTCGTTCTCGGCGGTGGCACTGGCCGAGGTCGCGGAGCTGGCCCGCTACCGGAACCGGGCCGACGGCACCACCCCCGCGCAGCTGCGCCGGGCCTACGACTGGATGCGCAAGGCCGGGCTGTCCCTGCACCACCGGGATTCCATCAGCCAGGTCGACGGCGCGGCCTCGGTACGGGTGACCCGGCGGGTGCACGACCAGTACGCCCGGCCGCTGGAGATCACCGATCTGGTGGTGAACGCCGAACGGGACGCGCTGGTCTACGAGTTCACACTGCCCGCGGCGGTCTGAGCCCGCCGCGCCACCACCAGCCGGGCCCGTGGCCCGCCGTCGCCGCGCCGCCCGAACTCGGGCAGGGCGTGCAGCTCGACGGTGAACCCGGCCCGGCCCAGCGCGCCGAGCACATCGCCGAGCCGGAAGGCCCGGTAGTACATGACGAACGGCGGCCGCCAGAGCGCGTTGCGCACCCGCATGACCGCGTCGAAGCCGAGCAGCATCCAGTAGCCGGCCTGCGTCGGACGGGGCGGGGCGAGCACCGGGAAGGCGAACCGGCCGCCCGGCCGCAGGACCGAGTGGACCTGGGCGAACAGCCCGGGCAGCTCCCGCGGCAGAAAGTGGCCGAAGGCCCCGAAGGAGACCACGAGGTCGAAGGCGGCCGCGAACGGCAGGGCACGGGCGTCGCCGCGCACCCAGGCGACCCCGGGCCCGTCGGCGGGCCGTACGCGGTGCCGGGCGACGTCGAGCATGCCCGCACTGAAGTCGACCCCGGTGACGCTGCGGCGGCACAGCCCGGTGAGCACCTCGGCGCCCGCGCCCGTGCCGCAGCACAGGTCGAGTCCGTCCTCGAACGGGCCGAGCGGGGCGAGTGCCTTCGCCACGGACTCCAGCACCCCGTCGGGTGTCCGGAAGGGCGTGTGATCGAACTTCGGGGCGAGCAGGTCGTAACCGTGCTCGACGGACGACAGTGCCTGTACGGCGAGTTCACGCAGGCTGGGGCCTTCGGGACCGAACATCTCCTCAGCCCAGGGCCACTCGCTGCGCCAGGACCGCGAGCGCCCGCTCGCACCAGCGCAGGTTCTCCTCCTCGAAGGCGATCCCGGCCATGAGGGTGAGGTACGGGCCGACGCGGTCGGCGCCGCGGAGGTACTCCTCCTCGGTCCGGCCGTCCAGGAGGCGGCCCTGCACCCGCCGGTAGCGGTCGAGCTTTCCGCGCGCCCAGCCCATGCGCTCCTCGATCAGCGCGCGGGTGACCTCCGGGTCGCCGCCGTCCATCGCCTGGATCTTGATGAGGAGTTCGTCGCGGATGGCGGTGGGCCGCTTCGGCGGCTCGGCGGCGAAGGCGTCCAGCTCGGCGCGGCCGGCCTCGGTGAGCGTGAACATCCGCTTGTTCGGCCGCCGTTCCTGCTGGACCGTCCGGGCCCGGACCAGTCCGTCCTGCGCCAGCCGCTCCAGCTCCCGGTAGAGCTGCTGCGGGGTGGCGGGCCAGAAGTTCGCGAGCGAGACGTCGAACGACTTCGACAGCTCGTAGCCCGAGGCCTCACCCTCCAGCAGGGCGGCCAGGACGGCGTACTTGAGCGACATATGGACAGGCTAGCAGCCATTGATTAATCTCATCTGCACCTATTCAATTAGTTGATTATACGAGGTGATCCGATGCACGCGTTCCGTGCGGCCGTCGAAGCCGGCGACATCGACGCCGTCGAGGCGCTGCTGGCCGAGGACGTCGTCTTCTCCAGCCCGGTCGTCTTCAAGCCGTATCCGGGCAAGGCGATCACCGCGGCGATCCTGCGCGCGGTCTCCCAGGTCTTCGAGGACTTCCGGTACGTCCGGGAGATCGGCGACCCGGCCGCCCCCGACCACGCACTGGTCTTCACCGCCCGCGTGGGCGACCGCGAGCTGACCGGCTGCGACTTCCTGCACGTGAACGAGGACGGCCTGATCGACGAGCTGATGGTCATGGTCCGTCCGCTGTCCGGGGCGCACGCCCTCGCCGAGGCCATGGGCGCGCGGTTCGACGAGATCGTGAAGGAGGCGGAGGCCCGGTCGGCGTGAGGGCGGCCCGGGCAGGAGATCGACGCCGTGGATGACAGCCATCAGGAACATGAGTTTCCGCAGCCGGGCGCGGCTTCCTGGCGTGGGTCGCAGCAGACCCGAGCCGGCAGGAAGCAGTGAGCCGTATGCGTCTGGCGGGCCGCACCGTCGTCGCCACCGGAGCCGCGCAGGGTCAGGGCGCCGCCGAGGTGACGGCATGCGCCCGCGAGGGCGCGACCGTCGTCGCCACCGCCATCACCGATGCGGTGGACCACGCCTGAGGGCCGAACCGGGTCAGCCCTTGAGCTGCCCCAGCGTGGCCTTGGCGTCCTTCTTCAGCCAGTCCTCCACGTCGCTGAGCGCGGGCGGGTTCTTGTCCTGGTCGTACGAGGTGAGGTAGGCGCTGTAGCTCATCGTGTACGTCACCCAGCCGTCGCGCACGGCGAGCGTGGCGTAGCGGGTACCGCTGCTGGAGGAGCCGCCGGTGGTGTCCTGGCTGACCAGGTAGGCCTCGTCACCGATGCCGCTGACCGGGGAGACGTCGTAACCGGTGTGGCTGTCGGCGTAGTTCTTCCACAGCGCCGTGAACTCGGGCCCCGGATCGGTCTTCTTGTGCGCGTCGAGCTGCATGGACAGATAGGCGTCGGCATACGAGGACCCCGTCTTCTTCAGGCCCGTGTAGCAGTAACTCTCGTCCAGCGCGGGGTTCTTGAGGGAGCTCTTGGTCGGCGAGGAGTCGCCCTCGGGATATTCGGCCTTGAAGGAGGAGTAGTCGGCACTGGAGCACATGTCGGAGGGCGCCGAGTAGCCGCGCAGATCCGCGCTGTCGCTCTTGCCGCCGATGAGGAAGACACCGCCCGCCCAGGCGGCGGAGGCGACGACCGCGCCGACCGCGGCCCACAGCACCGCCTTGCCGGCCCCGCCGCCACCGGACGGAGGCACGGGCGGCACCGCGGCCCCGAACTGAGGAGCCTGGGCGTAGGGGTTCCCGGGCTGCGGCTGACCCGGCTGCCCGAACTGGCCCGGCTGTCCGGGCTGCGGCTGGGCGGCGGGCGAGCCGACCAGCGTGGGCTGGGCGTAGAAGCCGCCCGGCGGCGGGGACTGCGGGTTCGGGTAGGGATAGGCCGTCGGCTGCGGCGGGACGGCCGGTGCCGACGCGGGCTGCTGGGGCTGCGAAGGCGGCTGGTCGGCCGGCTGCGGTGGCGTGGACATCTCCTGAACATAGTCCACGGTTGACGGTCAAGTCCCCGCACGTCCGGGATCGTTGTGGTCTGGGGACGTGTCCAGGACGTGATTGCCGCGGGGTGCGGGACGGGAATGGACGCGGACGGCATCATGTTGACCCGACCGAGCGCACGGGTATAGTGCGATCAGCGCGTGTGCGTGTCCCGTCGTACGGACACCGGCGCCGTTCCTCTCTCCACCAGCCCCTCGGCCGAGGTTTCCGACCGGCCCGGGCTTCTTCCCTGCACCACCTCGTGACGAGGGCGTTTCCGCCGTACCCGAGGTGCCGTTCCCGCCGCCCGGAGGCAGTTGTCAGGGCCTCCCGCTCGCGGCCTCTCCCCCCTTCCCGCCTTCTTCTTCCGTCCGTGAAAGGACCTTCCACCATGACCACCACACTCGAACACCCTCCCGTGGTCCAGCAGGCCGCGGCCGCCCGGATCGTCACCGGTGTCCTCGACATCGACGCGCAGGGGAAGGGGCATCTGCGGGCACCGCACCTGCTGCCCTCCCCCGCCGATCCCCAGGTCGCGCCCCACCTGATCCGGCGCCACGGGCTGCGCAAGGGTGACCTCGTCGAAGGCGTCCGGGGTGACCGGCGCGCGCTGACCGAGATCACCCGCGTCGACGGTCGCGACCCGGCGGACCTCCGCGCCCGGCGCCACTTCCGCGACCTCACCCCGCTCCACCCGCACGAGCGCATCCGGCTCGAACACCCCGCGTCCGGACTGGCCGGGCGCGTCACCGATCTCTTCGCGCCGGTCGGCAAGGGCCAGCGCGGACTCATCGTGGCCCCACCGAAGAGCGGCAAGACGGTGCTCCTCCAGCAGTTCGCGGCCGCCGTGGCCGGCAACCACCCCGAGTGCCGGCTGATGGTCCTGCTGCTGGACGAGCGCCCCGAGGAGGTCACCGAGATGCGCCGCTCGGTGCGCGGCGAGGTGTACGCCTCCACCTTCGACCGGCCGGCCAAGGAGCACATCGCCCTCGCCGAGCTCGTGGTCGAGCGGGCCAAGCGCCTGGTGGAGGCCGGCGAGGACGTCGTGATCCTGCTGGACTCGCTGACCCGGCTGTGCCGGGCGCACAACAACGCCTCCGCCGCCGGCGGCCGCACCCTGAGCGGTGGTGTCGACGCGGGCGCGCTGCTCGGGCCCAAGCGGTTCTTCGGCGCCGCCCGCCAGGCGGAGGAGGGCGGCTCCATGACCATCCTCGCCAGCGTCCTGGTGGACACCGGCTCCCGCGCCGACGGCTACTACTTCGAGGAGCTGAAGAGCACGGGCAACATGGAGCTGCGCCTCGACCGCGAGTCCGCCGCCCGGCGCCTCTTCCCGGCCGTGGACCTCGACGCCGGCGGCACCCGCCGCGAGGAACTCCTTCTGACTCCGGGCGAGTTGACGGCCGTCCACGGACTGCGCCGCGTCCTGCGCCCCCGCGAGGGCGGCCCGTCCGGTCTGGAGACCCTCCTGGAGCGGCTGCGCGCCACCCCGGACAACGCCGCGTTCCTGCGGCAGATCCGGCCCACGCTGCCCACCGGCTGAGCCCGCCCGCAGGCGGCCCCGGTGCGGCATCCGGGTTGCTCGCGTGAGCCGAACGGCCGCTTCGGCGCGAGGAACGACGATCCCGTCCGTACGTTGATCATATGATCAGCGGACTTTCTCATCGGGTGGCCGTGTCGGCGTGTGCCCTGTGCGCTGCGGGCGTGCTGGTACTCACCCCGGCCGCCGCCTCCGCCGGGCCCCGGGCCGGGGAACCCGCCCCGCCCGGCCCCCGGGCCGCGATGCCCGCACCGTCTTGGCTCTACCGCTCCGGCGTCCAGGTCCGGCCGCACCGGGACGCGCCCGAGGTGCCCGAGGTGTCGGCGCTGTCCTGGCTGGTGGCCGACGCCGGCAGCGGGGCGGTGCTGGCCGCGAGCGACGCGCACCGCAAACTGCCGCCCGCGAGCACCCTCAAGACCCTGTTCGCCGTCACCGTGCTGCCGTCCCTGCCGGCCACGATGCGGCACACCGTGCGCGACGAGGAACTGGCGGACATCGGGCCGGGCAGCAGCCTGGTCGGCGTCAAGGAGGGCCACAGCTACCAGGTGGCCGACCTGTGGCGTGGGGTCTTCCTCAACTCCGGCAACGACGCCGTGCACGTGCTCGCCTCGCTGAACGGCGGCTGGGCGGCCACGGCCGCCCGGATGCAGGCCAAGGCACGCTCGCTCGGCGCCCTGGACACCCATGTCGTCTCCCCCGACGGCTACGACGCCGACGGCCAGGTGTCCTCCGCCTACGACCTGGCGGTCTTCGGCCGGGAGGGGCTGCACAATCCCGACTTCGCCCGGTACTGCTCCACCGCCGAGGCGTACTTCCCCGGGGACGGCGCGTCGTACGGCATCCGGAACACCAACCGGCTGCTGACCGGCGCGAACGGCGTGGAGAAGTACCCCGGGCTGATCGGCATCAAGAACGGCTACACCACCAAAGCGGGCAACACCCTGGTGGCCGCGGCCCGCCATGGCAGCCGCACGCTGCTGGTGACCGTGATGAACCCTCAGGTGGGCGGCGGGTTGGCGGTGTACCAGGAGGCGCGCGAGCTGCTCGACTGGGGCTTCGCGGCGGCCGGCCGGGTGGATCCGGTCGGCTCGCTGGACGGGCTGCGCGTCAGGTCCCGGCCGGTGTCGAGGCCCGCACCGGTGGCCGCGGCTGCCGCGTCGCGGGCAAAGGGCGACGACTCGTTCTGGACGGACGTCGCCGTCGTCGTCGGGTGCTCGGGTCTCGCCGCGGGCGTCGCCGCGGTGGCGACGCGGGGCAAGGGCAACCGGACCCCGCGCGGCTGACCCGTCGGCAGGCCGAGCAGCAGGCCCAGCGTGATCCACGTGTAGGTGTTGCTGCCGAGGAAGCCGCCGAGGCCGGAGGCGTCGTCGAACCACAGCCAGACCACGCTCGTGCACAGCACCGCGTACAGGGCGCCCGCGGTCCGCGGGTGCCCGGCGCGCAGCAGCACGGCGAACGACGGCAGCAGCCACACCAGATGGTGCACCCAGGTGATGGGGCTGACCAGGCAGGCCGCCGCCCCGGTGAGCGCGAAGGCCGCCGTCCAGTCACCGGCCCGCACCGCCCCACGGGCCCGCCACGCCCAGACGCACAGGGTCAGCAGGACCGCCGTCGCCCACAGCGGGCGGCCCGGTTCACCGAGGCGGGCCAGCACCCCCTGGAGCGACTGGTTCGACACATAGTCGAGCCGGCCCACCCGGCCGGTGTCCCACAGCGCCTCGGTCCAGTAGAAGCGGGATGCCCGCGGGTCCGCCCAGGCGGCCAGCGCGGTCGCCGCACCCGCCACGGCCGTCGCGACACCGGCCGCCCGGCGCCGCCCGGCGAGCAGCAGCAGACCGATGAACAGGGCGGGCGTCAGCTTCACGGCGGCGGCGAGCCCGATCCCGGCGCCGGCCCAGCGCTCCCGGCCGGTCGCGAGCAGCAGGCAGTCGCCGAGGACGAGCGCGAGCAGCACCAGGTTGACCTGGCCGAAGCTGAACGTGTCCCGCAGCGGCTCGAACAGCGCGAGCAGGCACAGGCACAGCGCCCAGCGGTACCAGCCGTGCCGCCGCCAGTCCGGTCCCGTGAGGATCCGCAGGATCACCGCCAGCGCGGCCAGGTTGACCAGCAGGGACGCCACGATCGCCTGGGCCCGGTCCAGCAGCGCCAGCGGCAGCATGGCGAGCGCCGCGAACGGCGGATAGGTGAAGCCGTACGTGGTGCCGGGCACCCGGTAGTCGTAGATCAGGCCGTCGTGGTGCGCCCAGGTGTGCACGGTGCCGTAGTAGACGCGCAGGTCGAAGAATCCGCGCAGCAGCGGCACGGTGGCCGTGAAGACGGTGACTGCGGCCGCGAGGGCGAGCACCAGCAGCAGACGGCCCCTGGTCGTGCGCGGCCCGCTCACGCCATGCGTCCCGGGGCCGGGGCCTGGGCCGCCTGGTGGGCCTGCCACAGCACGACCACGCCGAGCGCCCCGCCGGAGACGGCGAGCACCAACTGGCCGAGGTCGGCCGGGCCGCCGCTGGGCAGGACGGCGAGGGCGAGGACGGCGGCCAGGGCCGCGACCCGGTGCCGTACCGAGGTGCTGGGCGCGGCGGCGGCGATGAGGAACAGGCCCCACAGCACGTACCAGGGGCGGATCGCCGGGCCGAACACGGCGACGGTCAGCAGGCTGAGCCCGAGGGCGTACACCGGTCTGACGCGCAGCCGGAGCCATATCAGCGCCACGGCGACGGCGGTGGCGGCGAGGCCGAACAGCTGCCAGGCCGGTACGGCCAGCGGGGCCAGGCCGCTGCCGAGGTGCTCCAGCAGGGCCCCGGTGGCGCGGCCGAGCAGGCTGGTCAGGGCCCAGTTGTGCGGCGAGACGGGGGTGGCCAGGGCGCCGATCCAGCCGTAGCCGGTGCCGGCGACGGCCGTGGCGGCGACCGTCGTCATGGCGGAGGTGGCCGCCGCGGTCAGGACGGCCGGCAGCGGGCGGCGGCCGGCGCGGACCTGGAGGGCCACGACCGCCGCCAGGCCCAGCGCGGCGGGCGCCTTGACCAGGGCGGCCAGGGTGACGAGGACCGCCCCGAGGACACCGCCGGCCGGTCGGTCCCCGCGCGCGGCGACCAGGCCGAGCCCCAGCAGGCCGAGCATCAGGGCGTCGTTGTGGGCACCCGCGACCAGGTGCAGCAGGACGAGCGGGTTGAGGGCGCCGAGCCAGAGGGCGGCGGCCGGGTCGGCGCCGCTGTGCCGGGCGAGGCGGGGCAGCGCCACGGCCATCAGGGCCACGCCGAGCAGGGCGACCAGGCGCATGCCGAGCAGGCCCGCGGGCAGCTGGCCGCGGGTGAGTCCGGACAGCGCGGAGGCCAGGACCAGGAAGGCGGGGCCGTAGGGGGCGCCGGTGTGCTGCCACATCGGGGCGACCTCGTCGGCGAGCGGGCCGCCGAGCTGGGCCGGGCCGTGGGCGTAGACGTCCAGGTGGGCGTCGACCATGGCGCCCTGCGCGAGATAGCTGTAGACGTCCCGGCTGAACAACGGCGGTGCGAGCAGCAGCGGGGCCGTCCACACGGCCAGCACCACCAGCAGGGCGCGCGGGGTGGGTGGCCGGGGCCCGCGCACCAGACGGCCGAGCAGCACCCAGGCCGCGATCAGCAGGACGACACCGAAGTACACCCCGACCAGGCCGAGCGCCGCCTGCACCGAGGCGGGGGCCAGGAGATCCTGCACGGGGAGGGCACCGGCCGTCTCACCGCCCAGCGCGAGAAAGGCGGTGCCGGCCAGCCCGAGCACCTGGCAGCGGCGGAGATCGACGGGGAATGCCATGGCCAACACTGGTTCAGCGTGTCAACGCCGGGTGGCCGGAAGACGACGCTCCACTCACGCGGGGGCGGCCTGCACGTGACCGGCGTGTGAGGAACGGTGACCTCGGCACGTCAGGGGCGTCCCCTGCGCCTGCGGGGCCAGGGAACGCACGCGATCGCGGCTCAGAACACCGACAAGCCCGTCAGCGTCGTGAAGCGGTCCAAGGCCGCCACCCCCGCGACCGAGTTGCCGCGTTCGTCCAGGCCTGGGCTCCACACGCACAAGGTGCAGCGGCCGGGTACGACCGCGATGATGCCGCCGCCGACCCCGCTCTTGCCCGGCAGGCCGACGCGGTAGGCGAAGTCCCCGGCCGCGTCGTACGTGCCGCAGGTGAGCATGACCGCGTTGACCTGCTTGGCCTGGCTGCGGGTGAGGAGCCGGCCGCCGTCGGCGCGGATGCCGTGCCGGGCGAGGAAACCGGTGGCGAGGGCCAGGTCGGCGCAGGAGGCGGTGATGGAGCACTGCCGGAAGTACTGGTCGAGCAGGGTCGGCACGTCGTTGTCGATGTTGCCGTAGGACGCCATGAAATGCGCGAGGGCGGCATTGCGGTCACCGTGGGCGGTCTCGGAGGCGGCGACCTCCTTGTCGAAGTCCAGGGTGGCGTTGCCGCTCTCGGTGCGCAGGAAGGTCAGCAATTCCCCGGCGGCGTCTCCGGTACGGGTCTGGAGGCGGTCGGTGACGACGAGGGCCCCCGCGTTGATGAAAGGATTCCGCGGGATGCCGTTCTCGTACTCCAGCTGGACCAGGGAGTTGAAGGGGTTGCCGGAGGGCTCGCGGCCCACGTGCTCCCAGAGTTCGTCGCCCTCTCGGGCCAGGTCCAGGGCCAGGGTGAAGACCTTGGTGATGGACTGCGTGGAGAACGGCTCACGCCACTCCCCCACCCCGTACACCGTGCCGTCCAGCTCGGCGACGGCCATGCCGAAGCGGCGGGGATCGCAGGCGGCGAGGGCCGGGATGTAGTCGGCGGCCCGGCCGCGGCCGGGTGTGCGCCCGATCTCCTCGGCGATGCGCTCCAGGACCGGCAGGAAGGTGAGGGACGACGTCGTTGTCATGATCACCATTGTGCCTCCGGACCGGCCCTGGAGCCCACTCGCGTACGAGCTGATATCCGCCCGTAACCGCAGGTCAGGCGACAGGTGCCCCACTGCCGGCGACGACCTCGGGACGCAGTAGCTCAGCGAGCCGCTCGGCCGGCAGGAGGCCCCGCTCCAGGACGAGCTCGGCCACGCCCCGGCCGGTGACGAGCGCCTCCTTGGCGATCTCGGTGGCGGCCGTGTACCCGATGTGCGGGTTGAGGGCGGTGACCAGGCCGATGGAGTTCTCCACGGTGGCGCGCAGCCGCTCGGTGTTGGCGGTGATGCCGGACACGCAGCGGTCGGCCAGGGTGAGGCAGGCGCTCTGGAGGTGGGTGACGGACTCCGACAGGGAGTGCAGGATGATCGGCTCGAAGGCGTTGAGCTGGAGCTGTCCGGCCTCGGCGGCCATGGTGATGGCGACGTCGTTGCCGATCACCTCGAAGGCGACCTGGTTGACCACCTCGGGGATCACCGGGTTGACCTTGCCCGGCATGATGGACGAACCGGCCTGCACCGGCGGCAGGTTGATCTCCCCGAGGCCCGCACGCGGACCGGAGGACAGCAGCCTGAGGTCGTTGCAGCTCTTGGAGAGCTTGACCGCGATCCGCTTCAGCACACCGGACATCTGCACGAAGGCACCGCAGTCCTGGGTGGCCTCGACCAGGTTGGCGGCGGTGACCAGCGGCAGTCCGGTGATCGTGGACAGGTGCCGGCGGGCGGCCTCGGCGTATCCCGCGGGCGCGTTGAGCCCGGTGCCGATCGCCGTGGCACCCAGGTTGATCTCATGGATCAGCTCGACGGCCTCGGCAAGACGGCTGCGGTCCTCCTCGATCATGACGGCGTAGGCCGAGAACTCCTGACCGAGCGTCATCGGCACGGCGTCCTGCAACTGGGTGCGGCCCATCTTGAGCACGTCACGGAACTCGACGGCCTTGCGGGCGAAGGCGTCCTGCAGGACGGACATGGCCTTGAGCAGCCCCCGGACCGCGAAAACCGTCGCTATCTTGACGGCGGTCGGGTAGACGTCATTGGTCGACTGCCCCAGGTTGACGTCCTCATTGGGGTGCAGATACGCGTACTCGCCCTTGGCGTGGCCGAGGAGTTCCAGCGCACGGTTGGCCACGACCTCGTTGGCGTTCATGTTGGTGGAGGTGCCCGCGCCGCCCTGGATGACGTCGACGACGAACTGGTCGTGCAGCTTGCCCGCCCGGATCTCCTGGCAGGCGGCGACGATCGCGCGTGCCTTCTCCGGCGCCAGCAGGCCGAGTTCCTCGTTGGCGAGAGCGGTGGCCTCCTTGACGGCGGCCAGGGCGTCGATCAGATGCGGGTAGGCGGAGATCGGGGTGCCGGTGATGGGGAAGTTCTCCGTCGCGCGCAGGGTGTGCACACCCCAGTACGCGTCGGCGGGTACGTCACGGTCGCCGAGCAGATCGTGTTCGCTGCGGGTGGTGGCGGTCATGAGGGGTGGGTCCTCTTTCTCAGGTACGGAGGTGTCGAAGGGGGCGCGGGGCGTTGACGATCTGCGGCTTCCGCGGCATGGGCGCGACCAGCCACGAACGGCCCGCGGACCGCGGACGACCCGCAGTCCCCCTTGGTGTTCGGCGAACTAGGCACACGCAGTGAACGGAACCGGATCCAGCGCACGCACAGCTCGCACGCACCCCACCGGCTCTCCACCACCCAGCAGCGGCTCACCCGCAAATGCGGTCAGCAGCTCGGGATCCACGCCCGCGCGAGCGAGCGCCGCCGCCGCGACCGGAACCCGCGCCCGATTCGCCCCGTCGGCGATCTTCACGGCGACGGCACGGCCGTCCGGCAGCGCGGCGACCTGCACGCCCTCGAACCCGTCCTTGGCCAGCAGCCCCGGCACGGCCCGCATCAGCGCGGCGACATCACGCCCCGAGCCGGAGGCCATCTCGGCGTGCGAGCGCATCGCCTCGGCGACCCGGGCCTCGGGCGTGCCGGGGGCGGCGGTGGTGATCCGCGACAGGGCGCGGGCGAGGCCGTGCAGGGAGATGGAGAACAGCGGCGCGCCGCAGCCGTCCACGGTGACCCGGGCGACCCGCTGGCCGGTCAGGTCCTCGACGATCTCCTGGATCGCCTGCTGGAGCGGGTGCTCCGGGTCGAGGTAGTCCTGCAGGGACCAGCCGTTGAGCCGGGCGGTCCACAGCATGGCCGCGTGCTTGCCGGAGCAGTTCTGGGCGAGCCGGGAGGGCAGGCGGCCCTCGCGCACCCAGGAGTCGCGGACGACCGGGTCGAACGGCATGTCGGGGACGTTGCGCAGGTGGTCCTCGGTGAGGCCGGCGAGTTCGAGGATGCGCCGGGTGCCGGCGAGGTGGCGCTCCTCGCCGGAGTGGCTGGCGGCGGCCAGCGAGAGCAGTTCGCCGTCGAGCGGCAGCCCGGCCCGCAGCATGGCCACGGCCTGGAGGGGCTTGACGGCCGAGCGCGGGTAGAACGCGGCCTCGATGTCGCCGAGCTGGAACTCCACCGTGCCGTCGGCGCCGAGGACGACGACGGAGCCGTAGTGGATGCCCTCGACGACTCCACCGCGGATGAGGTGGGCGACCGGGGCGTGAAGGGGTTCGCGGACGACGGGTGCGTCGACGGGAGAACTGCTGTACATCACTGCCTGCATCGATGAGTCGGGTCGGCCGGTACGCGGGTCACGCGTCGGCGCCGGTGGATGTGCGGGATATCCGGCCGCGGATGCCGTACCAGCCGGCGACCAGGATGGCGACGATCAGCGGCAGACAGAGCACGGTGGTGCGTCCGGCGCCGCCGTCGGCGTACATGAGGACCAGGACGGAGGCGAGGAACGCCAGCGTCACGACTTCGGTCCAGGGGGAGCCCGGCAGCCGGTACGACGGCCGGGTCAGCTCGCCCCTCTGGGTCTTCCGCCAGAAGAGCAGGTGACAGAGCATGATCATGCCCCAGGTCGCGAGGATGCCGATCGCCGCGAAGTTGAGGACGATCTCGAACGCGTCGGCGGGGACGACGTAGTTGAGGCCCACGCCGAGGACACAGATACCGCTGGTGAGCAGGATGCCGCCGTACGGGACCTGACTGCGGCTCATCCGCGCGGTGAACTTCGGGGCCGACCCGCTCATGGCCATGGAGCGCAGGATGCGGCCGGTGGAGTACAGCCCGGAGTTCAGCGAGGACATGGCGGCGGTGAGCACGACCAGGTTCATCACGTCGCCGGCCGCGGGGACGCCGATGTGCGACAGGACCGTCACGAAGGGGCTCTCGCCGGCGCTGTAGCTGTTCCAGGGCATCAGCATGGACAGCAGGACGACCGAGCCGACGTAGAACAGGCCCACGCGCCACATGATCGAGTTGATCGCCTTCGGCATGATCTTCTCGGGGTTCTCGGTCTCACCGGCGGCGACGCCGACCAGCTCGACGGAGGCGTAGGCGAAGACGACGCCCTGGATGATCAGCAGCATCGGCAGCAGGCCGTTGGGGAAGACGCCGCCGTTGTCGGTGATCAGGGACGGTCCGGGGTGGTGGCCGGCGACCGGGTGCTGGGTGACCAGCAGGAAGATGCCGATCGCCATGAAGACCACGAGCGCGCCGACCTTGACGATGGCGAACCAGAACTCCAGCTCACCGAACATCTTGACCGAGATCAGGTTGACGGTCAGGACGACCGCCAGGGCGATCAATGCGATCAACCATTGGGGGATGTCGGAGAACATGCCCCAGTAGTGGGTGTAGGTGGCGACCGCGGTGATGTCGGCGATGCCGGTGGTCGCCCAGTTCAGGAAGTACATCCAGCCCGCGGTGTAGGCGCCCTTCTCGCCCAGGAACTCCCGGGCGTACGACACGAAGGCGCCGGAGGACGGGCGGTACAGGACGAGTTCGCCGAGGGCGCGTACGACCAGGAAGGCGAAGACGCCGCAGACGGCGTAGGCGATGAACAGGGAGGGCCCGGCGTCGGCGAGCCGGCCGCCCGCGCCGAGGAAGAGGCCGGTGCCGATGGCTCCGCCGATGGCGATCATGTTGACGTGCCGGTGCTTCAGGCCTTTGCTGTAGCCGGCGTCTCCGGCGTCGACATGGCCGGACGAGGGGCGCGTCTCGTCTTTGAGGTGCTGCTCGCTCACGCCTCGGGTCCGCCTTCCGTGGGGAGGTCGTCCGTCCGCTGGGGACGCACGATGTCGGTGAGGGTCGTCTCGACGCGGTCGAGGTGGTGGCTCATGGCCTCCACCGCGTCGTGTTCGGAACCGTCGATCAGCGCCTCGACGATGGCCCGGTGCTCGCGGTTGGACTGCTCGCGGCGGCCGCCCAGTTCGTTGAGGAAGGCCGACTGACGCGCCAGTGCGTCGCGGATCTCCTCGATGACCCGGCGGAACACCGGGTTCTGGGCCGCCTCGGCCACGGCGAGGTGGAAGAGGGTGTCCATCGCGACCCAGGCCGTGGTGTCCGTCTCCCGCTCCATGCGGTCGAGCAGGTGGGACAGGTGGTCCAGGTTCTCCGGGGTGCGGCGCACGGCCGCGTACCCGGCGACGGGGATCTCGATGTGCCGGCGCACCTCGAGCAGGTCGCTGGCCGCGTAGTCGCCGAACGTGGGGTCCTCGACGGCGTTCGCGACGACGAAGGTGCCCTTTCCGGTCCGGGAGACCGTGAGGCCCATCGTCTGCAGCGCGCGCAGCGCCTCGCGCAGCACGGGCCGGGACACCTCGAGGGTGCGGCACAGCTCGGCCTCGGAGGGGAGCTTGTCGCCTATGGCGTACTCGCCGCGTTCGATGGCGCCGCGGAGGTGGGCGAGCACCGCTTCCATGGCGCTGACGCGCCGCGGTGCAGGACCACCTGTCTGGCTGTCTGACAGGTTCACGGAGCGATCCTGCGGGTTGCGCGCCGGGACTGTCAAGGCGTCCCGTAAACAAACATTCACGGGGTGCGGCGCCTGAATGCAGGCATCCGCACCCCGTGGGTGATCAGGACGGTTCGGTCAGGCGCTCAGCACGCCCGTGGCGAGCAGGCCGAGCAGGCCCACGCCGATGACGATCCGGTAGATCACGAAGGCGTTGAAGGAGTGCTTGGCGACGAACTTCAGCAGCCAGGCGATGGAGGCGTAGGCGACCACGAAGGAGACGATCGTGCCGACGGCCAGCGGGGCGGCCCCCACGCCCGCGCCGAGGGCGTCCTTGAGCTCGTAGATGCCGGCGCCGGTCAGGGCCGGGATGCCGAGGAAGAACGACAGACGGGTGGCGGCGACGCGGTCCAGGTCCAGGATGAGCGCGGTGGACATGGTGGCGCCGGAGCGGGAGAAGCCGGGGAAGAGCAGGGCGAGGATCTGCGAGCAGCCGACCCACATCGCGTCCTTGAACGAGGTGTCGTCCTCACCGCGCTTGTGCCGGCCCATCTGGTCCGCGCACCACATCACGGCGGAGCCGACAATCAGGGAACCGGCGACCACCCAGAGGGAGCCGAGCGCGCCGTCGATCAGGGGCTTGGCGGCAAGGCCCACCAGGACGATCGGGATGGTGGCGGCGATCACCCACCAGGCGAACCTGTAGTCGTGGTGGTAGCGCTCCTCGCGGTTGGTCAGACCGCGGAACCAGGCGGAGACGATCCGCTTGATGTCCTTGAAGAAGTACACGAGCACGGCGGCGATGGCACCGACCTGGATGACGGCGGAGAACCCGACGACGGACTTGTCGTCGACGGGGATGTGCATGAGCCCCTCGGTGATCTTGAGGTGACCGGTGGAGGACACCGGGAGGAACTCGGTCACCCCCTCGACGATGCCGAGGACGACGGCTTGACCGACGGAGATGGCGCTCATGGGATCCAGTTCTGAGGAGAGTTGGTCGACATTGTTGTAGACAGTACTTGCTGCGCCCGGCGCTCTGGCAAACGCCTACGCCCACACGGCGGCGGCGAGCGAGACCCCGGCGAAGGCCGCCACGAGCCCCGCCACCAGGCTCGCCACGATGTTGAGCGCGGCGTACAGTCCGGAGCCGGCCTCGGTCAGCCGCAGGGTCTCGTAGGAGAAGGTCGAGTACGTCGTCAGGGCGCCGCACAGCCCCGTGCCCAGCAGAAGCTGCAGATGGGGTCCGGCGGCCCCCGCGGAGGCCGCTCCGGTGAGCAGCCCGAGGACCAGACAGCCGGTGACGTTCACCACGAAGGTGCCCCAGGGGAAGACCGAGTCGTGACGGGCCTGCACCGCACGGTCGGTCAGGTAGCGCAAGGGGGCACCGACCACGGCGCCCGCGATGACGAGCAGCCAGTTCACGATGAACCCCTGCCCTTCGGATCCGTGCCGGCCGGGCCGCCCGTGCGCCCCACGTACCGGACGACCTCGCACTCCTCCAGGGTCACGAGCCCTTCGCCGACGAGTTCGTCGAGTTGCGGCAGGAACGCCCGTACCCGCTCCTCGGTGTCCACGACGACGACCGCCACGGGCAGGTCCTCGCTCAGGGACAGCAGGCGGGAGGTGTGGATGCGGGAGGATGCGCCGAAGCCCTCGACGCCCCGGAAGACGCTCGCCCCGGCGAGTCCCGCCGCGTGCGCACGGTGCACGATCTCGGAGTAGAGGGGCCTGTGGTGCCAGGTGTCGTCCTCGCCGATGTAGACGGTCAGCCTGAGGGCCCGGCCCGTGAGTGACGTCATCGCTTCCTCCCGATCAGCACCCGCCGGGCGGCGGCCGAGGCGAGCCACACCGCGGCGAGGGCGGCGCACAGTGTCGCGGCGAGATAGGCGAGCCCGAGGCCCGGGCGGCCCGCGTCGACCAGGTTGCGGATGTCGACGGCGTGGGTGGAGAAGGTGGTGAAGCCGCCGAGCACGCCGGTGCCGAAGAAGGGGCGTACCAGGCGGTGGGCGGCCCATACATCGGTGATGAGCACCATGAAGACACCGATCACCGCGCAGCCGGTGACGTTGGTGATGAAGGTCGCCCAGGGGAATCCGCCGGGTGGCGTGGGCCAGGCGAGCGCGAGGCCGTAGCGGGCGCACGCGCCGAGCGCGCCGCCGAGGGCGACCACCGCGACGACGGGTGTCTGGGCACGCCACTCGGACCGCCGCCGTGGGGTGGGGCGGACACGGAGGCTCTGGGCTTCCGGGGCTGTCATGCGGTTGCGTCTCCTGTTCGGCCTGCCCCGACGGGTGATCACGGCCGGGCACCAGGGTACCGCCGCGTCAGCGGGCCCAGGTCCGCGCGCAGACCGCGACGCCGGGCTCCCACAGGCTACCCAGGACGAGGTGATCCGCGGTCGCGCAGACGCTGGTGACCATGCGGAAGCCGGAGCGACGGCGGGCGAGGTGCCGGACGGTCCGTCCCGTGTCGTCGAGGGCCATGACCCCGGTCGCCCCGCTCGGGCGGTACGGCGCGTGTACGGCGGCCCGCGCGGCGGCACCGCGCACGGCGGGCGGGGTGCGGTGCAGGAGGTCCAGCGGCGGAACCCGGGGACTGGCGAGCGCGACCCAGAGCGGGCCGTCGGTGCCCTCGCGCCAGAGGTTGTCCGGCATTCCGGGCAGCGCGGCGAAGAGGTCGGCGTGGCCGGCGCGCGGGCCGGTGAGGTGGTAGCGGGTGAGGCGGCAGGCGCCGGTCTCCGCGATCACGAGGAAGGAGCCGTCGGCGCCGGCCGCCAGGCCGTTGGCGAACTGCAGCCCGTCCAGCAGGACTTCGGGGTCGCCGCCCGCGGGTGGAAGGCGCAGCAGCCGTCCCGTGCCGGTGTGTTCGACGATGTCGCCGATCCACTGCTCCAGTGGGTAGCGCCGGCTGGAGACGGTGAAGTACACACTGCCGTCCGGCAGGGCGACGACGTTGCTGCAGAAGCGGAGCCGCTCCCCCGCCACCGAGTCCGCGAGCACGCGGACGGTCCCGGCGGCGCCCGCGACGGGATCGACGCGCAGCAGGCCGCGTTCCGCGTCGCACACCAGCAGGCCGCCGTCCGGCAGCGGTTCGAGTCCCAGCGGACGGCCGCCGGTCTCGGCCAGCACCTCCACCCGGGCCGTGCGCGGGTCGCCGAGGTCGTGGACGCCCAGGATCCTGCCGTCCTCCACGCCGGTCAGCACACGCCCGTGCGCGTCCACCACCACGTCCTCGGGACCGCGGGCGCCGAGGGAGACGTAGTGCAGCGGAACGAGTGCCGTGGGTCGGTCCATGCAGGTGCCCTTCGCGGTCGGCCGGTCCGTCCTGCGGCCGGCGGTACGGTGTCCGGGCCCGGTCCGGTCGCCCGGTGCGACCGGCGGCCCTCGTCCCGCTCGGCGGGCCGGCGGCCCGTCACCGGCCGACCGTGCCCCCTGTGTCGTCCCCTCACCAGCCCTTCTCGAAAACACGGGCCACCTCGGCGATGCGGATCTCGTCGCGCCGGTAGCAGGTGCCCCAGCAGCTGCGGCGGGTGCGCAGCAGGCCGAGCCGGGTGAGAAAGTCCAGGTGGGCTTCGGCGGTCCGGCGGGGCACGCCCAGCTTGGCGGCCACGGCGCGCGCGGTGACTCCCGTCTCGGCGAGGTCACGGCGACGGGGCGCCGGGAAGTGGGCCGCAGGGTCCTTGAGCCATTCCAGAATCGTCTGCCGCATCCGGCCCGAGGGGGTTCCCATCATCCGTCCGCCTCCGTCCCCGACCTCCTCGTACGCAGTGTTCCCACTGTCCCGCGGCCGACTCCGTCGCGTCCGGGACTCGGCGGTCGTTGTCCGGTACCGAACGGCCGTGCGACCGAGGCGAGGGCATATGACCCCGGAAAATCGGCGAAGGCCCGGCCGCCCCAGACGGCCGGGCCCGTCACCGGTGGTTCAGCGGTGGCTGAACCACGTCATGGAGGAGAGCGCCTTGTCGTCGTAGCCGAACAGGGCCTGGTTCTCCCAGCCGTTGCCGGAGGTGGCATCGGTCGGGTCCCAGCCGTTGCCGGAGACGGCGGTCCACGTCGCCTCCCAGTAGACGCCGTTGGTCAGCCCCGACAGGTACTGGTACGTCTCGACCTTGTAGGCCGAGGACGAGTACTGGGTCAGGCGGTAACTCCCGCTGTGGCCACCGGCCTCGGTGTACGAGGCGCCGGTGTCGCCGTACTCGGACCAGCCGGCGGGGGTGGCCGTGCCGGTGCCGTCGGACTCGAAGCCGCCGTTGGTGGGGGTGCTCGCGGCGTGCGCGGCCTGCGCGGGCAGGAAGGTGAGGGCGAGCCCGGCCGTGAGCGGCAGCAGCAGGACCCTGAGGGTGCGTCTGGGATGGAACTTCATCGTCCGTCGTCCCTTCGAGGTGAACGGGGAGGGGTCCTCCGGTGGGGCCGGAGGAGAACCCCTCCGCCCACGGCTGTCGTGGCACACGCGGGCGGAGGCAGATCGCCGGGGAGGACACGGCCGCGGTGATTCTGCCTACGGAGCTGGTGCCGCGCGCTTCCGCGTGAGCGGGGGCGCCCACCGGGGTGCCGGGAAAGGTTGTCAGGCGTCTGCGGCGTCGGGGCTGGTCGCGCCCACGCGGCGGAGCCGCGGATTCACTACAGCCCTGCGCCCCTTTGGCGCTGACCCGCCCCGGGGCGGACCAGTCCCGTCTCATAGGCCAGGACCACCGCCTGGGCACGGTCGCGTAGCCCCAGCTTGGCGAAGATGCGGGCCACGTGGGACTTGACCGTGGCCTCGCTCAAAGTCAGTTCGGTGGCCAGCTCCGTGTTGGACAGGCCGCGGCCCAGCAGGGTCAGGACCTCGCGCTCGCGGGGCGTGAGCGCGGCCAGGTCGGCGGGCACGGCGGTCTGGGCCGTCCGCTCGGCCTCGGCCGCGTACCGCTCCACCAGGCGCCGGGTGATCTGCGGTGCGAGGAGGGCGTCGCCGGTGCCGACGAGTCGTACGGCCGCCGCCAGGTGCTCCGGGGTGACGTCCTTGAGCAGGAAGCCACTGGCCCCGATGGAGATCGCCTCGTACACGTACCGGTCCAGGTCGAACGTGGTCAGCATGAGCACCCGGCAGCCGGGTGTCTGCTCCAGGATGCGGCGGGTGGCCTCCAGGCCGTCCATGGCCGGCATGCGGATGTCCATGAGGACGACGTCCGGGCGCAGCTCGCGGGTCGCGGCGACCGCCTGGGCGCCGTCGGCGGCCTCGCCGACCACCTCGATACCGCGGGCGGTGAGGATCAGCCGGAAGCCGGTCCGGATCAGTGTCTGGTCGTCGGCGATCAGCACCCGGGGCGCCCGCTCGGGCGCGTCCGGCGTCACGGGCGGTCCAGGGGCAGCCGGGCGCGGACGCGATAGCCGCCGCCGAGTCTGCGGCGGGCGTCGAGGTCACCACCGTAGACGGCGACCCGCTCGCGCAGCCCCAGCAGGCCTCGGCCGGTGCCGCCGGCCGTCGGTCTCGGGGCGGCCGGGGCGGTGCCGGTCAGCACGCTGGGGCCGGTGTTGAGGACCTCGACGCGCAGGGCGTGGTCGGCGTACCGCACGGTCACCTCCGCCTTGCCGCCGTCGCCGTGCCGGAGCGCATTGGTCAGGGACTCCTGGATGATGCGGTACGCGGTCACGTCGATCCCCTGGGGCAGCGGGCGCGGTTCGCCGGAGATGCGGACCTCGACCGGCAGCCCGGCGAACGATATCCGGTCCACGAGCGGGCCGATCCGGTCGAGGCCGGGCTGCGGGGCGAGCGGCGTGCTCACGGCGCCCGCGCCCGCTCCCGCTCCCGGGTCGGTGTCCCCGTCGGTGCCGTCCGGTGCGGGGGCCAGCAGTCCCAGCAGATGTCTGAGGTCGGTCATCGCGCCCCGTCCGGCGTCCTCCACGGCTCTCAGGGCCGTCGCCGCCTCGTCCGGCATCGTGCCCAGCACCTCACGGGCGGCGCTCGCCTGGACCACCATGAGGCTGACGTTGTGGCTGACGATGTCGTGCAACTCGCGGGCGATCCGGTCCCGTTCGGCCGCGATGGCGGCCTCCGCGGCGCTCTCCCGCTCGCGCTCCAGCAGCCAGCCGCGCTCCCCGACCGCCGCCTGCCAGCGGCGCCGGGTGCGCACCAGCGCCGCCGTCAGCCCGAGAACGGCCGCGCACGCCACCGCGAGCGCCGCCGTCAGCACGTCGTACTCCCCCATGCCGTTCATGGTCGCAGACGGCACTGACATCCGCATCGACCTGGGGATTCAGCCGTCTGCATCCGGAGGATGAGTCCGGCGGCGGAGTGCCATCGGGAGAGGGATGCCAGGGGCGTCGTCCCAGGTCTAGCGTCCTGACCATGGTCACCGAGGTGAGAACGGAAGACACCGTCGTTCGGCTCGACGGTGTGCGCAAGGAGTACGGCGAGACGGTCGCGCTCGACGGGGTGTCGCTGGGGATCCGGGCCGGGGACGCGGTCGCGGTGATGGGGCCCTCGGGGTGCGGCAAGTCCACGCTGCTCAACATGATCGCCGGCCTCGACCGGCCGACGGCCGGCCGTGTCGTCGTACACGGCGAGAACGTCGGGGAGTTGAGCGAGAAGGGGCTCGCGCTGTACCGGCGGCGCCGGATCGGCATGATCTTCCAGTTCTTCAACCTCATCGACGACCTGTCGGCCCTGGACAACGTGGCGCTGGCCGCCCAGTTGACCGGCACTCCGGCCCGGCAGGCGCGGCGGCGGGCCCTGGAGCTGTTCGAGGAACTCGGCATCGCGGACCGGCGCAACGCCTACCCCGCGGTGCTCAGCGGTGGTGAGCGGCAACGGGTCGCCGTCGCACGGGCGTTGATGAACCGGCCCGCGCTGTTGCTGGCCGACGAGCCGACCGGCGCGCTGGACAGCCGGGCCGGGGAGCAGGTGATGGATCTGCTGATCGACCTGAACCAGATCGGGCAGACCCTCGTCATCGTCACGCACGACGAGCGTCTTGCGCAGCGCTGTGCGAGCCGGCTGGTGCAGCTGGCCGACGGCCGGATCACCGGTGAGCACACCCTGGAGCACTCGGCATGAGGGCGGTGTGGAAGGCCGCGCGGGCGGCCGTACGCAGGCGGAGACTTCAGACGCTGGTGATCTGGCTGGTCACGCTGGTGTCGACGGGGTCGATCGTGGTCGCGCTCGGGCTCGTGGACGCGGCGTCGGCACCGTTCGACCGGATCTTCGGCAAGCAGCACGGGCCGCATGTGGTCGCCGAGTTCGATCGGGGCAAGGTGGCAGACGCGCAACTGACCGATGCGGCTCGGAAGCCGGGTGTGGAGGCGGTGGCCGGGCCGTTCCCGCAGGCGACGGTGGAGATTCCGCGCGCCGCGCAGGACCTCGGTCTCGGCGGCGACGTCAGGTTCGTGGGGCGTGCCGGACCCGGCGGCGCCGTGGACCGGGTGAACGTCTGGGCGGGCCGCTGGGCCACCCGGCCGGGCGAGATGGTCATGAACCGGCCATCGGCCTGGACCGCCGACGATCTCGGCAAGAAGTTCCATGTGCCGTCCGGGCCCACGCTGACCATCGTCGGGTTCGCCTTCGGCCTGAGCCACACGGCCGACGTGTGGGTCGCACCGGGCCAGATCGCGGCTCTGCACCCGGACGCCACGCAGATGCTGTACCGGTTCCGGAACGCTTCGTCGCAGAGCGCACTGCGCGCAGGACTCGCCGGGGTCACCGCGGGACTGCCGAAGGGCGCGCTCACCGGATCGCACACCTATCTGTCGCTCAAGCACCAAGTCGGCAGCAACGCCCGCGCCTACGCTCCCTACCTCATGGCCTTCGGCATCCTCGGCATTCTGGTGTCGGTGCTGATCGTCGCCAACGTGGTCGGTGGTGCCGTGGTGTCCGGCTTCCGGCACATCGGCATCCTCAAGGCCCTCGGGTTCTCCCCGGGGCAGGTACTGGGTGTCTACCTGGTGATGACCTCCCTGCCGGCCGTTCTCGGCTGTGCGCTCGGCACGCTCATCGGCAACCTGCTGGCCGGGCCGTTCTTCCGGTTCGTGTTCACGGGACCGGATTCCGGGATGCTGCACGACCAGACGGGCATCGCGCCCTGGGTGAACGCGCTGGCCCTGGCAGGCATGCCGCTCGTCTGTGTACTGGCCGCGCTCGGCCCTTCCGTGCGGGCACAGCGGCTGTCGGCGGCCCGGGCGATCAGCGCGGGCACCGCGCCCCGGGCCGGGCGGGCGCTCGGCGTTCAACGGCGGCTCGCGGGGCTGCGTTTGCCGCGATCGGTGAGCCTCGGGGTGGGGCTTCCTTTCGCCCGGCCCGCACGCAGCGCGCTCACGTTGGCGGCCGTCGTCCTGGGTGTGACGACCGTGACGTTCGCGACAGGTCTGGGGGCCACGATGACCCTCTTCGGGGACGCCGGCAAGGGCGCGTTCGACGTTTCGGTGTACGCGAGCAACTACGTGCACGGCAAGCAGCTGCTGCCGGTGCACGGCGACCGGGAACTCCAGTCGCTGCTGAGCTCGTTGCGGGGTGCGGCCCGGGTGACGGCACTTGCGGACGAGGACGCACAGCTCGTGGGTTCCACGCAGAAGGTCTGGATCGAAGGCAGGCGTGGGCCGGACCTGCCCCTGAACGACGTGCTCGTACAAGGGCGGTGGATGCACCGTCCGGGAGAGGTCGTGGTCGGCTCGGCCTTCCTGCGCCGCAGGGGAGTGAGCATCGGGGATCATCTGAGGCTCCGCAAGCAGGGCCACGAGGAGGAGGTCACCGTGGTCGGCGAGCTGATGTCGCAGAACGACTGGGTGGTCGCGGGGACGTGGCCGACGTTCGCCGCCCTGGACCCTGGCGGAAAGGCGTTCACCTATCGCGTCAAACTGCACAAGGCCACCGACGCGAAGGCGTACGCGCGCGCCGCCCGGGACCTTGACAAGGGGCTCAGTACGGAGCTGAAAGGCCCAGACACCGTCACCCAGACCATCAGCGGCTCGGCGACCGCCCTCACCCTGCTGCTGGCCCTGGTCGCCTCCCTCGGTGTCTTCAACACGGCCGTGCTCAACACCCACGACCGGCGCCGCGACCTCGGCATGCTGAAGTCGATCGGGATGACCCCATGCCAGGTGACGGTGATGACGGTGACGTCGATGGCGGTGCTCGGCGTGCTCGGGTCGGTGCTGGGCGTGCCGCTGGGCATCGCCGCCTACGAGGTGGTCGTCCCGCGGATGGCCGCGGGGGTCGACATCACCCTGCCGTCGTACATGACGGACGTCTGGCACGCGCCGCAGCTGGCGGAACTGGCGCTGGCCGGTCTTGTGATCGCCGTGGTGGGCGCGCTGGTCCCCGCGCGGCGCGCGGCCCGCCTGACCGTCGCCGAGGTGCTGCACAACGAATAGCGCCGCCGGGGAGCCCGCAACCGGTCAGGATCGAAGAAGCCGCAGCGGTCTCCCCGGGCCTAGCGTGAAGTGCACCGACGGAAAACCCGTCGGGCCACGCACCTCAGAAGGAGAGTCCCATGACCGCCGGCGTGCAGACGATCATCTACCCCGTCAAGGACAAGGACCGTGCCAAGGCCCTGTTCACCGCACTCCTGGGTGTCGAGCCGTACGCGGACCAGCCCTACTACGTCGGTTTCAAGGCCGAGGGCCAGGACGTCGGCCTCGACCCGAACGGGCATGCCCAGGGCCTGACCGGGCCCGTGCCGTTCTGGCACGTCACCGATCTCCGGGAGCGCCTCGCTGCCCTGCTGGCGGCGGGCGCCGAGGTGGTCCAGGACGTGCGGGACGTCGGCAACGGCCGGCTGATCGCCTCGGTGAAGGACCCCGACGGCAACCTGATCGGCCTCCTCCAGGACCCGGTCGCCTGAGCGCGCGCCTTCCCATGCACCCGCACTAGTTGCACACTCAACGATTGGCCGGATCGGTGCTACGGTGCGGGTATGGCAGTCAACACGGCCGACGCCCGGCTCGAGGAACGGTGGCGGGACATCCTCGCCGTGCACGCGCGCACGATGTGCGAGATCGACCGGGCCCTGCATCCGCACGGGCTGGGCGCCAGCGACTTCGAGGTGCTGGACATCCTGGCGGCCGAGTCTCCCGCGACGGGCGACCAGTGCCGGGTGCAGAACCTGGTCGGCCGGGTTCACCTCAGCCAGAGCGCGCTGTCCCGGCTGATCGGCCGGCTGGAGAAGGACGGCCTGGTGGAGCGCTCGGTGTGCGCGGAGGACCGCCGCGGGGTGTGGGTGGCGCTGACCGCCAGGGGCCGCGCGCTGCACGCCGAGGTGCTGCCGCTGCAGCGGGCCGTTCTGGAGCGGATGCTGACGGGGCAGGAGTGCCGGAGCAGCGGTCAGGACCACTAGAGCACCAGCTCGGCCCCGTCGGGCAGGACCTCCACGCCCTCCTCGGCGACACGCGCGCGTGCCGGTGACGCGGGGTCGAGCAGTGGGTTCGTGTTGTTGAGGTGGGTGTAGATCCGGCGTGCGCCGGGGTGCCGGGCCAGGGCGGCGAGAGTGCCGTCCGGGCCGGTGACGGGCAGGTGCCCCATGGCGGCCTGACGGGCGCCGGACCGTACCGTCGTGCCCATCTCGTCGGCCGCGTGGAAGGTGCCGTCCAGCAGCACGCAGTCGGCCTCGGCACACAGCTCGTCCAGCTCCGGACTCCAGGCGCCCACACAGGGGGCGTACACCAGCACTCCCCCGCTGGCCAGGTCCTCGACGCGGTACGCCGTCACCCACGGGCCGGCCGGTTCCGGCCCTTGCACCGGCACGTACTTCGGGATCTTCGCGCCCACCGGATGGGCCGTGACCACCAGCCCGCCGGCCAGCACGAACCCGCCGGCCGCGAGGCTGTCCGCCCACTCCCAGGGGGCGTAGCGGTCCAGGGCGGCGCGGGCGGGGGCCAGCACGGCGCGGACCGGCGGGGCGGCGTAGACCTTCAGGCCCGACGCTCCGCGCAGCTCGCCCAGCCCGGTGACGTGGTCGGCCTCGGCGTCGGTGAGCAGGACGCCACGGATCGGGGTGTCGCGGGAGCCGGGGCCGGGCCACAGCGCCGGTGTGGCGGTGAGCTGGGTGCGCAGATCGGGCGAGGCGTTCAGCAGCCACCAGTCGCGGCCGTTGCCGGTGACGGCGGCGCACTCCTGGGTGCGGGAGGGCAGCTTGCCGTCCCTTGCCGCCGTACACAGGGGGCAGGCGCAGTTCCACTGCGGGAAGCCGCCACCGGCGGCGGTGCCCAGGAGGACCACCCTCACGACCCCTACCCCTTCGCGCGCCGCGTTCTGTCTCTCGCCGGGGATCTTCCCCTTACGGAGACGTGTGACCACCCCTTGGCAGGGGACAGATCCGGCCGTCCTCGGCCGGGGCGCGGGCGTTGTGTCGCCTGAGGAGGCGGAGTGTTCGCTCAGGGGCGCTGGATCACCGGACCAGCAGAGTGCGTACCCCCTGTGACGTGAGCGTCAGTGCGTGGGTGGAGTTGCCGTCTATGGCCAGGGAGAGGTCCTCGTCGGGCCACTGGGAGGCCAGGGCGCCGAGGGGGATAAGGCGGTAGCGGGAGACGAAGGGCAGGAGCTCGGCCATCTCGCCCTCGGTGGTGAAGACGGGGACGACCGGGTCGCCTCCGGGCTGTTCCAGGACGGGCAGGGCCACGGTCGTGGCGTCGGCGCCCTCCCCGTCGACCGCGTCGTCCGGCACGGGGACGAGCACGTCACTGTGGGCGAGGACGTCCAGCGCGGCCTGGTCCTCGGCGTTCACGGTCAACGCGTCCAGCGCCTGCTGGGCGGGCGTCGGCAGGTCGTTGTGTGCGGGTGTCTCCATGGCAGATCCCCAGGTAGCGACGGTCGTACAGGCCACCCCGGGGCGGAACCGCGCCCGGCGTGCTCCGCCTCGCGTACCCGGTGGGCCGCGGGACATGCGTGAGGATCATCGGGAGATCGGGTGGTGGCCCGGCTCCGGTCGCCTGGGCCGGGCCGTGTGCCAGGGCCTCGCGTGGTGGATCAGCCGAAGGTGCGGGTCAGCTCGTAGTGGCCGGGGTCGAGCAGGCCGACGACATGCTCGACCAAGGAAGCCGTCGGCCGCGCGGCGGGTCCGCCGTGTCTCGAGGAACCAGTCCCCCGGCGCGCGCCGCGGCAGCTCCGCCTCCCGGGCGTCGACCGGCCGTCCCGAGACCCGCTGTTCCCCGTGGTCGGGGCGCAGCCCGGCCCGCAGCAGCAATCCGGTGAGCGCCTCCTCGCCGAGGCCGCGGGCGGGCAGCCCGCGGATCACCGGCACGGGCGGCGGGTATCGGCGCTCGTACGACACCACGGTCCCGTTCGCGGCCGGCTCCCGGATCCGCTCCACGCACACGAACTCGTTCGCTTCCAGGCCGAGTTCGGCGCAAGGGTGCCCTCGTGCGTCTCGCGTACGGCGAGGGTCCGCACGGCGGTGTCCCCGCCCCGCGCGGCCCGGGCGCGGGCCCAGCCGAGCCGGTCGCCCGGCGGACGGCCGTCGAGGGCGACGTACGAGCCCTTGCCGGTGCGGGTGGCGATCAGGCCCTCCTCGGACGGTTCGGCCAGGGCCGCGCGGACGGTCGTACGGCTGACGCCGAACCGCTCGGCGAGGGCGTGTTCGCCGGGCGGCCGCCCACCGGCCCGGCGGCTGCCCTAGCGGATCTCCTGGGCGAGGATCCGGCTGATCCGCTGGTGCTGAGCGGGACGCCCGTCACGGCCCGTCCTCCGCGAGCAGGTCGTCGACCGTGGTGACGCGGACCAGCGGCCGGTAGAGCTCCATGATCTGCAGGGCCTTGAGGTGGGAGTCGTCGTCCACGCCCGCGCAGGCGTCCGCGACCACCAGCACCTCGGTGCCGGCGTCGGCGGCGGCCAGGGCGGTGGAGAGCACACAGCACTCGGTGCTGACACCGGCCAGGACCAGACGGTCGTCCGGTCCGACGCGGGCCGCGAGTTCGGGAGTCCACTTGCCGAAGGTGGTGGCGTCCACGACATGGCCGGCCAGGGCGGCGAACTCGTCGGACAGGTGCCAGAGTCCGGCGTCCGGGGGCTGCCGGGCGAAGGGCCACACGGCGTAGTAGGCGCGCCAGGCCCCGGCCGGTTCCGCGGGGGCCAGGAAGCGGGTGAAGGTGGCGCGGCCGGCGAAGGCCGGCAGCAGGCTGCGCACGCCCGCGGCCGCGTCGGCGTACCGGGGTGTGGCCCAGGGGCTCGCCGGGTCGGCGAAGACGCGCTGCATGTCGATGACGGCGAGATGCCCGGCGGTCATGGGTTCAGCACCCTCTCGTCGCCGACCGGACCGGGTGCCCGCGCCTCCTGGGCGCGGACCCGGCCCCGGCCGGTCAGCAGCGTGCCGAGGAAGGCGAGGGCCAGCGCCACCAGGACGCCGAGGTTGGCGTACGCCCAGGCCCCGGTCCTGCCCCCGAGACCGAACGGGCCGAGGAGGTACCCCTGCCAGGTCAGCCAGCTCGCCGCGGTGTTGGTGACCAGGCCCCAGCCGACGGCCGTGGCGGCGAGGGTGAGGAGGACGGGCGGCAGGGGAATGTCGCCGTAGCGGCCGCGGGGGCGGTGGAGGTCGCCGTCGTCGTAGTCGCGGCGGCGCAGGGCGAGGTCGGCGAGCATGATGCCGCACCAGGCGGCGATGGGGACGCCGAGCGTGGTGAGGAATCCCATGAACTGGCCGAGGAAGTCGCCGGCGAAGAACACGATGTAGACCGAGCCGGCGATCATCAGGACGCCGTCGAGGAAGGCGGCCAGAAAGCGGGGCACCGGCAGGCCCGCGGAGAGCAGGGCGAGGCCCGAGGAGTAGATGTCGAGGACGGCGCCGCCGACCAGGCCGAGGACGGCGACCACGGCGAACGGCACCAGGAACCAGGTGGGCAGGATCATGGTGAGCGCGCCGATCGGGTCGGCCGCGACGGCCTTGCTCAGCGCTTGCGAGGAACCGGCCAGCAGCAGGCCGAAGACCAGCAGGAGCAGCGGGGCCACCGAGGCGCCGAAGGTGGTCCAGCCGATGACTCCTCGCCCGGATGAACTCCGGGGCAGATAGCGGGAGTAGTCGGCGGCGGCGTTCACCCAGCCCAGGCCGAAGCCGGTCATCATGAACACCAGCGCGCCGATGAACGCCTGCGCGGAACCCGACGGGACGGCGCTGACCGTGCTCCAGTGGATGTGGCCGGCGACGAGACCGACGTAGACGACGGTGAGGACGCCGGTGATCACGGTGATCGCCGTCTGCAGCCGCATGATCAGGTCGAAGCCCATGACTCCGCCGACGACGGTCAGCGCGGCCACGACCACGAGGGCGGCGATCCTGGTCTCGGTACCGCCGCCCCAGCCGAGGCGGCCGAGGACGGTCGCGGTGGCCATCGTGGCGAGTGCGGTGAGGACGGTCTCCCAGCCGACGGTGAGCATCCAGGAGATCACCGACGGCAGCCGGTTGCCGCGCACTCCGTACGCCGCCCGGCTGAGCACCATCGTGGGCGCCGAGCCGCGCTTTCCGGCGACCGCGATGGACCCGCACAGCAGGAACGAGACGACGATGCCGAGCCCGCCGGCGGCGAGGGCCTGCCAGAAGGAGATCCCGAAGCCGAACGCGAACGCGCCGTAGCTCAGTCCGAGGACGGAGACATTGGCGCCGAACCAGGGCCAGAACAGGGTGCGCGGGGTGCCCTTGCGCTCCGCCTCCCCGATGACGTCGAGTCCGTGCGTCTCCACCCGCATCGGGCGGGCGGTGGATCTGCCGCCGGTGGTGCCGAGCGGATCCTGCGGTTGCGTCATCGCCGAGCCACCTGCCCCACCTGTCCAGACGTGTCCAGGCACGGTAGAGCCACCACTCCGGGCCGTCAACGAGGCACCTCTCCGCTGGCAACGGCCCGGCCGGTGCTCACGGTTCAGCGGTCGAACTCCTCCTGGATCGGTGTCCTCGGTTCCTCCCGCAGATGCAGGGAGAGCCCGGGCTTGCCGCCCTCCCGTGCCTGTTCCGCGCGCTGCGCGGCGGTGCGGCCGAGGTCCGGGTCCGCCCGCACCGACCTCGCCACGTCCTCGCGCCCGGTGTACTGCTCGGCGGGGATGCCGCGCAGGGCCTTGACGACCCCGTCGGACGCGCCCGCCTCACGCGCGGCCGTGACCAGGCGGTCCTTGTCGGCCGGGTACGACACGTCCTTCAGCGCGGCCAGCACCTCGGGGACGCTGGTGTGTGCCGTGCTCATGGCGCCTCCTCATGCGTCGCCTTCCTCGGTGTTCTCGTCCGCGGTGTCCTCGCCCTCTGCCTGGGACGGAGTCGTACGCGGGGGCTGCTCGGCCTCCGCGGCGCCCGGCTCCCGCTCGCCCTCGGCCTGCGAAGGGGTGCTCTCGCTCATCGGGGCCTCCCACCCCCGTCCGTACCGGTTCCGGAAACCCCGAGTACCCGTCCGTCGCGTGCCCCATGACCGGGTGGAATCCTCGGCGCACGGGCCGGGCACCGTCACACCGCCTGGCGGAGCCTTGGCGGGAAGGCGGGAGTCGGCCCCTGACCTGCGGAAGGCCCTGTCCGGCGCCGCATACCCGGCCGACACGGAGCAGCTCAAGAAGGTCGCCCCCCCACTGGGCTCATTCCGCGGTGCGAACGGCGGGCAGGCCCAGCTCGACGGGGCCGCCCTTCTTGCACGTGTCGTGGCAGTCCCTCTCCAGGCTGCAGCACAGCGAGCAGATCGCGCCCTGGTGGAAGGAGCAGCCGGCCATGTCGGGCCGTTCGAAGTCGGTCGTGCACACCGAGCAGGTCAGGGTGACCGCCGAGGGCAGGCCGTCGGGTCCGAGCAGCGGCTCGTCCAGGGCGTCCACGCGGGCGATGTAGTACCTGCCCTTCGTGAGCACGGCGAACAGCGGCGAGAGCACCATGGCCAGGAACAGCGCGATGAAGGGGGAGAACGCCTTGCCGTAGGCGCCGAATGCGTCGAAGTACGCGGCGATGGAGACCGCCGACGCGATCAGCATGGAGCCGAAACCGACGGGGTTGAAGTGGTGGAGATGGGCCCGCTTGAACTCGATGTACGACGGGCTCAGCCTCAGCGGCTTGTTGACGACCAGGTCGGCGACGACCGCGCCGATCCAGGCGATCGCCACGTTGGAGTAGAACCCGAGGACGGTGTTGAGGAAGCCGAAGACGCCGCCCTCCATCAGGGCGAGGGCGATGCCCACGTTGAGGAAGATGTAGACGACGCGGCCGGGGTGACGGTGGGTCAGCCGGGAGAAGAAGTTCGACCAGGACAGCGAACCGGAGTACGCGTTCGTCGAGTTGATCTTCACCTGGGACAGGATGACGAAGAAGGTGGCCAGTCCCAGGGCGACGGGCGCGGCGAAGGTCCGGAACCCGTGGACGTACTGCTGGATCGGCTCGTCGGCCTTGGCCAGTCCCACACTTGCCGCGATGCAGAAGGCGAGGAAGGCGCCGCCCATCTGCTTCAGCGCGCCCAGGACCACCCAGCCCGGTCCGGCGCCGAGGACCGCGGCCCACCACCGCCTGCCGTTACCGTCCGTCCTGTCGGGCATGAACCGCAGATAGTCGACCTGCTCCCCGATCTGCGCGATCAGCGACAGGGCGACACCCGCGCCGGCCCCGACCCCCAGCATGCTGATGCTCGATCCGCTGGGCGAGTCACCCGCGAAGTGCGTGAACTCCCCGAACTTCCCGGGATCCTGGACCGCGATGGACACGAACGGCGCGACCATCAGGACCAGCCAGACCGGCTGGGTCCACACCTGCAGCCTGGACAGCGCGGTCATGCCGTACACGACGAGCGGCAGGATGATCAGGGAGCAGATGAGGTAGCCGACCGCGAGCGGTATGTGCAGGCCCAGTTCGAGGGCCTGGGCCATGATCGAGCCTTCGAGGGCGAAGAAGATGAAGGTGAAGCTCGCGTAGATCACCGAGGTCAGCGTCGAGCCCAGATACCCGAATCCGGCGCCGCGGGTCAGCAGGTCCATGTCGATGGAGTACTTCGCCGAGTAGTACGAGATCGGGATGCCGGTGAGGAAGATGACCACCGCGGCGGTCAGGATCGCCACCATGGCGCTGGAGAAGCCGTGGGAGACGGCGATCGAGCCGCCGATGGCGAAGTCCGCGAGGTAGGCGATGCCGCCGAGTGCGGTGGTGGCCACGACGTACGGCGTCCAGCGGCGGAAGGACTTGGGCGCGTAGCGCAGCGAGTAGTCCTCCAGCGTGTCGTTGCGCGTCCACCCGTTGTAGGTACGGCCGTTGTGCGTCCGGCCGCCCGAGGAGGACGGCGGGGCCGGCGGCGCCTGCTTGTCGACGGTCTCCGTCACGGCTGCTCCCTCTTCCTGTGGTCCGCCTCGGTGGGTCCCGGGGCGTTGCAGGGAAGGTTCGCGCCACGTCATTGCTCCGCTGTTTCGCCTCCTTTACGACGACTGACAGGATGCGGTCGATCGCCGCTGGTCACGGGAGCGGAGCCGACGTGTGCGGCTGTACCACGCCCTGGTCCTGCCGGCGGAGGGAACACCGGTCACGACGGTGGCGCATCGGGGTCGAGCAGGTGCCGGCGGACCGACGCGCCGTGGGAGCGCCGTGCTCCACGTTCCCCCGCACGCCCGCCCGGAGAGCCGCGTCGGCGGCGTGGCGCGTGCGGCTCCGGAGCGGTTCGTGGTGAGGATGGCGAACGGGAGCAGCCGGCTGGGAGGTGGGTATGACGGTGAGCCGTATCGGCCTGGTGGTGCACGGCGGCCGTGCCGAGGCCGTGGCCACCGCGCGTGTCGTGCGCGAGTGGTGCGCGGAGCACGCCGTGGGATGCACGGACATCGACGTGTGGCAGGAAGGGGCGCGGCACAGTGCTCGGGAGGAGGTCGACGCGGCGGGCGATCCCGACCTCATCGTCACCCTCGGCGGGGACGGCACCTTTCTGCGCGGCGCCCGGCTGGCGGCCGTGCACGACGCCCTGGTCCTCGGCGTCGACCTCGGCCGCGTCGGCTTCCTCACCGAGGTCCCGGCCTCGGCCGTGCGCGCGGCGCTGGACGCGGTCCGGTCCGAGCGGATCACCGTGGAGAGCAGGATGCTCCTCACCATGCGGGCATCGTGCCGGCTGGAGGTACCCGCGCAGATGGAGGCACTGTTGCGGTACGGCCGCGGGCCCATGCTGCCGCCGCCCCGGGTGCGGGCGGAGTGCGAGGTCGGCGACGACTGGGGCGTGGCGCTGAACGTCACCGCCCTGAACGACGTCGTCGTGGAGAAGCTCGCCAGGGACCGGCAGGTGTCGGTCGGTGTCTATCTGGCCGGCCGGCTCCTGGCCTGCTACTCGGCCGACGCACTGCTGGTGGCCACGCCCACGGGTTCCACCGCGTACAGCTTCGCCGCCGGCGGCCCGGTGGTCTCGCCGCGCGCGGAGGCCCTGGTCTTCACGCCGGTCGCGCCCCACATGGTGTTCAACCGCTCGGTCGTGGCCGCCCCGGACGAGCCCGTCGCGCTGCGGATCCTCGAAGGGTCGGGCCAGGCTGCCGTCAGCATCGACGGCCAGCTGCGCGGAGTGCTGAGCCCCGGGGACTGGATCGGCGTGTACGCCGCACCCCGCCGGCTGAAGGCCGTCCGGCTGGGCCCGACGGACTTCTACGGCCGGCTGCGCGAGCGGATGAACCTCACCGACGCGCCCGCCGCGCTCGCCGACGGGGCGGCCCCTCCCCTGTGGCCGGTGACCACGCCCCGCCCGGACGACCTGGCCCACCTCGCGCTGCCTCCGGCTCCCGAGGTCGGGCACCGGCTGTCCTGAGAGCCATGGGCAGTCCGTCGGCCGCCCCGTGCTCGCCGCGCTGCCGTGTCCGATCGCCGGTCAACCCGTCAGCACCGGCGCTGTCGTCACCCGCCGCCTCAGTCCGTCGTGGACGAGTCCCGCTTCGGCAGCTTCCAGTTCGGCCGGGGGAAGTGGCACGTGTAGCCGTTGGGGTAGCGCTCCAGGTAGTCCTGGTGCTCGGGCTCCGCCTCCCAGAAGTCGCCCACGGGCTCCACCTCCGTGACCACCTTCCCCGGCCACAGCCCGCTCGCCTCGACGTCGGCGATGGTGTCCACGGCGACGCGGTGCTGCTCCGCGTCGGCGTAGAAGATGGCGGACCGGTAGCTGCGTCCGATGTCGTTGCCCTGGCGGTCGCGCGTGGTCGGATCGTGGATCTGGAAGAAGAACTCCAGGATGTCGCGGTAGCTCGTCACCGTGGGATCGAAGAGGATCTCGATCGCCTCGGCGTGGTCGCCGTGGTTGCGGTACGTGGCGTTCGGCGTGTCACCGCCGCTGTAGCCGACGCGCGTGGACACCACACCCGGCTGCTTGCGGATCAGATCCTGCATGCCCCAGAAACAACCGCCCGCCAGGACGGCCCGCTCGGTTCCCACGGTCATCGGTACTCCCTGAAGCTCGGGCCCGGCGCGCTCGTCGACGTGCCGGTTGATCGGTCACCCAGCCTAATACGGCCCGCAGGCGACCGGACTTCGGCCGGCTCCGCACGCGGTTCACGCGGTTGCGGGCATCGGAGATCCGGATGGATCTCCTTGGTCTAGTCCTCTTGACGGACCGACGCGCCGGCGCTTTGGTATGTACCAACTCGGCTCGCACGGCACCACCCCACCACTCCACGCCCGAGGCATCCCCAGAAGGGGCACTGTCATGCACCTGGCAAGATTTGCGGCTTCCGCATGCGCGCTCGCGCTCGCGGCCACCGGCGCCGTCGTCGCCCTGGCACCGTCCGGCAGCGCCGCGGCGGCGAGCAGCGTCTACTCCGTCGCTCCCTACGTCGACATGTCCAACAGTCAGGAAGGACTGCTCGACACCGCCGTCACCGGACACCAACTCAAGGCCTACACCGCGGCGTTCGTGCTCGGCGAAGGCTGCAACCAGATCTGGGGCGACACGCTCCCCATCGGCAACGACTCCTACACCGACCCGGAGATCGCCAAGGCGAAGTCCGAGGGCGCCTCCGTCATCATTTCCTCCGGCGGTGCGAGCGGCGAACCGCTCGCCTGGACCTGCTCCGCCCAGAGCAGCATCGACGCCGGATACCAGGCGATCATCAACGACTACGGCGTCACGCAGCTCGACTTCGACGTGGAGGGCGCCGCCGTCGCGGACACCGCGGCCGCGGCCCGCCAGATGCAGGCGATGAAGGACCTCAAGGCGGCCGATCCCGGCCTGCAGTTCTCCATGACCCTGCCGGTCCTGACCAGCGGCCTGACCAACGACGGCGTCAACATCCTCAAGGCCGCCAAGAACGCGGGCATCAGGATCGACGTGGTCAACATCATGGCCATGGACTACTACGCCGGCACGGGCACCGAGATGGGCCAGGGCGCGGTCGACGCGGCCAAGGCCACACTGGCGCAGATGCAGTCGGTCGACTCCGGATATTCCTACGCCAACCTCGGGATCACCCCGATGATCGGCAAGAACGACGACGGTTCGACGTTCACCCTGGCCGACGCCCAGGCCGTGGAGAACTTCGCCGCGCAGAACGGCGTCGGACGGCTCGCCTTCTGGGCCGTCACCCGGGACCAGCCGTGCAGCGGAAGCGCCAACTCGCTGCCCACGTGCAGCGAGATCAGCCAGAACAGCCTGGCGTTCACCGATGCGTTCGTGCCGTACGAGGGCAGTTCGGGCGGCGGAGGCGGAGGCACGACGAGCGACTTCTCCCTGTCCCTGTCACCGGGCTCGGCCTCGGTCGCCCAGGGTGGTTCCGCGACCGCGACCGTCGCCACGGCCGTCACCTCCGGCAGCGCCGAGTCCGTCGCCCTCGCCGCCTCCGGCGCGCCCTCCGGCGTCAGCGTCTCCTTCAGCCCCGGCTCCGTGACGTCCGGCGGCACCTCGACACTGACGGCGACGGTCGGCTCCTCCGTCGCCGCGGGCACCTATCCGATCACGGTCACCGGCACCGCGGCCGGTGGCAGGCACAGCGCCACCTACACGCTCACCGTCACCTCCAGTGGCGGCGGAGGCGGAGGCGGCGGGGGGTCGCTGACCAACGCCGGCTTCGAAACCGGCGGCCTGACCCCCTGGACCTGCGCGGGCGGCAGCTCGGTGGTCTCCAGCCCGGTCCACAGCGGCAGCCACGCCCTCCAGGTCACCCCGAGCTCCAGCAGCACCGGCGAATGCGACCAGACCGTCACCCTGTCCCCCAACCACAGCTACTCGCTCACCGGTTGGGTCCAGGGCCCCTACGCCTACATCGGGGTCAGCGGCGGTGCCACCGCCAGTACGTGGTCCGACAACACGAGTTGGAACCAGCTGACGGTCAACTTCACCACGGGAAGCAGTGGAACCGTCACCGTCTACGTCCACGGCTGGTACGGCCAGTCCGACGTCCACGCGGACGACTTCACCCTGGGCTAGGCAGCACCCGGGCCCACCGCGCGCGGCGCACCTCTCCTCCCCGGGTGGTGCGCCGCGCTCGCGCCGTCACGCCGCGGACCGGCACCATGGGAATTTCGGACCGGCGGGGTGCTACCGCGCGCCGTAGACCGGCTGTGGGGCCGCTGCCGCGGCGAGCAGTTTCAGGGCTGCCTCGCCCGCCTCCGCCGGGGTCCAGCGGGCGCCCTTGTCGATGGTGGGTCCCGGGCGCCAGCCCTCCATGACGGTGATGCGGCCGCCCTCGGACGCGAAGACCCGGCCCGTGACCCCCGCGGAGGCGGCGGAGCCGAGCCAGACCACGAGCGGGGATACGTTCTCCGGGGCCATCGCGTCGAAGCCGCCGTCCTCCGGGGCGCTCATGGTCTCGGCGAAGGTCCGCTCGGTCATCCGGGTCCGGGCGGCCGGGGCGATGGCGTTGACCTGAACGCCGTAGCGGCCCAGTTCGGCGGCGGCGACGAGGGTCAACGCGATGATCCCGGCCTTGGCGGCGGAGTAGTTGCCCTGGCCGACGCTGCCCAGCAGGCCCGCTCCGGAGCTGGTGTTGATCACGCGGGCCTCGGGCACACGGCCCTCCTTCGCCTCGGCACGCCAGTGTGCGGCGGCGTGCTTGAGCGGCAGGAAGTGGCCCTTGAGGTGGACGCGCACGACCGTGTCCCAGGCGTCCTCCTCCAGGTTGACGAGCATGCGGTCCCGCAGGAACCCGGCGTTGTTGACGAGGGCGTCCAGGCGGCCGTACGTCTCCAGCGCGGTGGTGACGAGGGAGGCCGCGCCCGCGTCGGTGGTGATGTCGCCTCCGTGCGCCACCGCCTCGCCGCCGAGCGCGCGGATCTCGTCGGCGACCCGCTGAGCCGGTCCGGCGGTCCCGCCCGTGCCGTCGAGGCCGACGCCGAGGTCGTTGACGACGACCCTGGCTCCCTCGGCGGCGAAGGCGAGCGCGTGGGCGCGGCCCAGGCCGCGGCCCGCGCCGGTGACGACGGCCACGCGTCCGGTGCACAGTCCGGTCATGGGAAGAGTCCTCTCGTGGGGTCGAAGAGCGGGTCGGGAGCGGGTCACTTGTTGACGCCTGCCGCATCGAGGAAGGCGGGGCGCTCCCCTCCGCCGTGGACGTGCAGGCTCGCCCCGCTGATGTAGGCGGCCCGGTCGGAGGCGAGGAAGACGCAGGCGTCGCCGATGTCGGCGGGTGCGGCGAGGCGACCGAGCGGGACGGTGCGGCCGACGGCGGCGATGCCGTCCTCGTCCCCGTAGTGCAGGTGCGACAGTTCGGTGCGGACCATGCCGGGGACGACCGTGTTGACCCGCACCAGCGGCGCCCATTCCACGGCCATGCAGCGGGCGAGGCTGTCCAGGCCGGCCTTGGCCGCGCCGTACGCGGCGGTTCCCGGTGAGGGGCGCGTCCCGCTGACGCTGCCGATCATCACGATCGACCCGCCGCCCTGCTGACCTCGCATCACCTCGTACCCGGCGAGCGACGCGGTGAGGGGGGTGAGCAGGTTCAGCTCCACGACCCGGGCGTGCCGTCCGGCTCCGCCCTCGCCGAGCATCCGGAAGGGGGTGCCCCCGGCGTTGTTGACGAGGGTGTCGAGGCGGCCGTACTCCCTGCGCACCCGCTCGAAGAAGGCGTCCACCGCGTCGGTGTCGCGCAGGTCCACGGGGATGAAGCGGGCGGTGCGGCCGGCCGCCCCGACGGGTTGCTCCGGGGGCCGGCGGGCGCAGGTCACGACGTCCGCGCCGGCCTGAAGGAACGCCCGGGCGATACCGGCGCCGACGCCCCGGGTTCCGCCGGTGACCACCGTGACGCGCCCGGTGAGATCGATAACCGCCGCCAAAGGACACCTCCCGCAGCGCGCACTCCGCTGCTACCGTCGCCTAACAAACGTTTGGTGGAAAGGTAGCTGATCTGCTCATGGGTGTCTCCACCTCCGTCCCCGAAGAGGGCGTCGCCGTCGTCACCGTGGACTTCCCGCCGGTCAACGCCCTTCCCGTGCGGGGCTGGTACGAACTGGCCGCCCGGGTGCGCGCCGCCGGCGCCGACCCGAAGGTCCGGTGCGTGGTGCTCGCAGCCGAGGGCCGCGGCTTCAACGCCGGCGTCGACATCAAGGAGATGCAGCGCACGGCCGGGCACGAGGCGCTCATCGGCGCCAACCGCGGCTGCTACGAGGCGTTCGCCGCGGTGTACGACTGCGAGGTCCCGGTGGTCGCCGCCGTACAGGGCTTCTGTCTGGGCGGCGGCATCGGGCTGGCCGGGAACGCCGACGCGATCGTCGCCGCCGACGACGCGGTCTTCGGCCTGCCCGAGCTGGACCGCGGGGCCCTGGGCGCGGCCACCCATCTCGCCCGGCTGGTGCCCCAGCACCTGATGCGCACCCTGTACTACACCTCGCGCACCGTCACCGCCGCGGAGCTGCACCGGCACGGCTCGGTGTGGCGCGTGGTCCCGCGTGATCAACTCCCCCGTGCAGCCGTGGAGTTGGCGCGGGAGATCGCCGCCAAGGACGGGTCCCTGATCCGTCTGGCCAAGGCGGCGATCAACGGCATCGACCCGGTCGACGTGCGCCGCAGCTACCGCTTCGAGCAGGGCTTCACCTTCGAGGCCAATCTCAGCGGCGTCGCAGACCGGGTCCGCGACAGCTTCGGCAAGGACCGGGAATCCGTCGGCACGGACCGGGAGCGGCGGTCGTGAGCGGCATGAGCAGGGACAAGACGATGACCGCCGAGGAGGTCGTCGGCCGGCTGGACAGCGGCATGACGATCGGCATCGGCGGCTGGGGTTCGCGGCGCAAGCCGATGGCACTGGTGCGGGCGCTGCTGCGCTCGGACGTCACCGATCTGACCGTGGTGTCCTACGGCGGCCCGGACGTCGGCCTGCTCGCGGCGGCGGGAAGGATCCGCACGCTGGTCGCGGCCTTCGCCACCCTCGACTCCGTCCCCCTGGAGCCGCACTTCACGGCAGCCCGGCAGCGGGGCGCGCTGGAACTGGTCGAGCTGGACGAGGCCATGTTCATGTGGGGGCTGACGGCGGCCGCGCACCGGCTGCCCTTCATGCCGGTCCGGGCCGGTCTCGGATCCGACGTGATGAGGGTCAACCCCCGTCTGCGCACGGTGCGTTCGCCGTACGAGGACGGCGAGGAGCTCGTCGCCGTACCGGCCCTGCGCCTGGACGCCGCGCTGGTGCACCTCAACCGGGCGGACGTGCACGGCAACGCCCAGTACCTGGGCCCGGACCCCTACTTCGACGACCTGTTCTGCGAGGCCGCCGACGCCGCGTACGTCTCCTGCGAGCGGATCGTGGACAGCGCCGACCTGCTCAAGGATGCCGGGCCGCAGACCCTCCTGGTCAAGCGCGCGTTCGTGAACGGCGTCGTGGAGACGCCGAACGGCGCCCACTTCACCTCCTGCGCCCCCGACCACGACCGTGACGAGGCGTTCCAGCGGGCCTACGTCCGGGCCGCCCGGGAGCCGGAGTCCTGGCGGGCCTTCGCCGAGCGGTTCCTGTCCGGCGACGAGAACGCGTACCAGGCGGCGGTGGCGGCGTTCCACGAGGAGGAAGCGGCGCATGAATGACACTCGTACGACCACGGCGGCGACGCGCGCCGAGTACTGCGTGGTGGCCTGCGCCGAGGTCTGGCGGGGTGCGGGGGAGGTCCTGGCGAGCCCGATGGGCACCGTCCCGACGATCGGGGCCCGGCTGGCGAAGCTGGCCTTCTCCCCCGACCTGCTGCTGACCGACGGCGAGGCACTGCTGATCCGTGACGTCCCGGCCCTCGGCGCCGGCCCCGGGGTGATCGAGGGCTGGCTGCCGTTCCGGCAGCACCTGGCCCTGGTCGCGACCGGGCGGCGGCACGTGATGATGGGCGCGAGCCAGCTCGACCGGTACGGCAACCAGAACATCTCCTGCATCGGCGACTGGGCCCGGCCCACCCGTCAGCTGCTGGGGGTGCGCGGTGCCCCCGCCAACACCCTCAACCATCCGACCAGTTACTGGGTGCCGCGGCACTCGAAGCGGGTGTTCGTCGAGCGGGTGGACATGGTCTGCGGCGTCGGCTACGACCGTGCCGCCGCGGCCGGCCCCTCCGCGTCCCGCCACCACCGGATCGCGGACGTCGTCAGCGACCTGGGCGTCTTCGACTTCCGGACGCCCGACCGGACGATGCGACTGCGCTCGCTGCACCCGGGGGTCACGCTCGGGCAGGTCCTCGAGGCCACCGGCTTCCCGCTCGCGGTCCCGGACGAGGTGCCGTACACCCGGGAACCCAGCGCCGTGGAGCTGCGGCTGATCCGCGAGGTCATCGACCCCGGGGCGCTGCGCGACCGCGAGGTGCCCGCGTGAGCGACATCGCGATCGCGACCCCGCTGACCGAACTCGTCGGGGTACGGCACCCCATCGTGCAGACCGGGATGGGCTGGGTGGCCGGTCCCCGACTGGTGTCGGCCACCGCCAACGCCGGAGCGCTCGGGATCCTCGCCTCGGCCACCATGACGACCGAGCAGCTCCGCGCGGCCGTCCGCGAGGTCAGGTCCCATACCGACGCGCCCTTCGGGGTCAATCTGCGGGCGGACGCCTCGGACGCGGCCGAGCGGGTGCGGATCATCATCGAGGAGGGGGTGAGGGTCGCCTCGTTCGCCCTCGCGCCCTCCCGGGAGCTGATCGCCCGGCTCAAGGACGCGGGCGTGGTCGTCGTCCCGTCCATCGGCGCCCGGCGGCACGCCGAGAAGGTCGCCGCGTGGGGCGCCGACGCGGTGGTGGTGCAGGGCGGGGAGGGCGGCGGACACACCGGGAAGGTCGCCACCACCGTCCTGCTCCCGCAGGTGGTCGACACGGTCGGCATCCCGGTCGTCGCGGCCGGCGGCTTCCACGACGGCCGCGGCCTGGTCGCCGCGCTCGCCTACGGTGCCGCCGGGATCGCCATGGGCACCCGCTTCCTGCTCACCTCCGACAGCACCGTCCCCGACGCGGTCAAGGCCCGGTACCTGGCCGCCACGGTGGACGACGTCACCGTCACGACCAAGGTCGACGGGCTGCCCCACCGCATGCTGCGCACCGAACTCGTCGACTCCCTCGAACGCTCGGGCCGGGCGGGGGCGCTGCTGCGCGCCGTACGTCATGCGGCGTCCTTCCGAGCGCTGTCCGGCACGAGTTGGGCAGGGATGGTCCGCGACGGCCTGGCCATGCGGCACGGCAGGGACTTGTCGTGGAGTCAGGTCCTGCTGGCCGCCAACACCCCCATGCTGCTGCGGGCGTCCATGGTCGAGGGGCGGACCGACCTCGGTGTGATGGCCTCCGGTCAGGTCGCCGGACTGATCGACGATCTGCCGTCCTGCGCCGAGCTCGTCGACCGGATCATGACGGAGGCCCGGGCCACGCTCCGGGGGCTGCCCGCGGCCGAGTAACGCACGAGTGGGGTGAAAGCTGCTACAGATTTTCTGGTCATTTATAGTCATTCCTAGTCGTGTGTCTCACGTACCTTGGTCTCGTGAAGCTTTCGGGGTGGGCCCGTCAGCAGGGTGTGAGCTACCAGACCGCCTGGCGGTGGGTGAAGGACGGGAAGATGCCCGTCCGCGTTCGCCAGGCGCCGTCCGGGACGTGGTTGGTCGACGAGGTCGCCATCCAGCCGTCCGGGCGTGTGGTGGCGTACTGCCGTGTGTCGTCCGTTGACCAGAAAGCCGATCTTGAGCGGCAGGCCGCCCGGGTCGTGTCCGGCGCGAACGGGCTGGGCCTGGCCGTCGCGGAGGTCGTCACCGAGGTGGGATCCGGGTTGAACGGGCGCCGCCGCAAGCTGCACCGGCTGCTGTCCGACCCGCAGTCGGCGGTGATCGTGGTCGAGCACCGCCACCGGTTGGCCCGGTTCGGCGTCGAGCACCTGGAAGCCGCGCTGTCGGCATCCGGGCGGCGCCTGGTCGTCCTCGACCCCACCGAGACCACCGATGACCTGGTACGCGACATCACCGAGGTGCTCACCTCCATGTGCGCCCGCCTGTACGGGCGGCGGGCGGCGAAGAACCGGGCCGCCCGCGCGGTGGCCGTGGCGACCGGCGAGGCCGCCGAGTGAAGAAGTTTCAGCCGCAGCCCGGGTTCGTGGTGCAGGCGTATCGCTTCGCACTGGACCCGAACGCCACCCAGGAGCATGCTCTGCGCTCGCACTGCGGCGCGGCGCGTGCCGCCTACAACTGGGCCGTCGGCTGGGTGACCGCCTCCTGGTGGCAGCGCCGCGCGGAGGAGTCCTACGGCATCGGCGAGGCCGGGCTGACCAAGTGGCGGCCGTGGTCGCTGCCTGCGCTGCGGAAGGCGTTCAACGAGGCCAAGCAAACCGATCCGAGGTTCGCCGCCTGGTGGGAGGAGAACTCCAAGGAGGCGTACTCCACCGGCCTGGCGAACGCGTCGGCCGCGTTCGACAACTACGCGAAGTCCAAGAACGGCAAGCGGCGCGGCAAGCGGATGGGTGCGCCGCAGTTCAGGTCGAAGCGCAAGGCGCGCCTTGCCTGCCGGTTCACCACCGGCGTGATCCGCGTGGACGCTGACGGCCGTCACGTCACCCTGCCCCGGCTGGGCACGCTCCGCACCCACGAGCCCACGGTGAAACTCCTCGCCCGCGCCCAGGCCGGGACGGCCCGGATCCTGTCCGCGACCGTGCGGCACGAGCACGGACGCTGGTTCGTCTCGTTCCAGGCCGAGGTCAAGCGGGACCTCGAACGCGTGGCGCGGCCTAAGGTGGCGGTCGGCATCGACCTGGGGGTGAAGACCCTCGCGGTCATGGCCGACAGCACCGGCGAGATCCGCACCATCGCGAATCCCGGGCACTACGACCGTGCACGCAAGCAGCTGCGCCGCGCCTCCCGCGTCGTCTCCCGACGCCAGGGCCCCGACCGGCGGACCGGGCAGAAGTCGTCGAAGCGGTGGGAGAAGGCCAACGCCGCCCGCAACAAGGTGCATCACCGGGTGGCCAACCTCCGCGCGGACGCTCTGCACAAGCTCACCACCGCCGTGGCGGCCGAGTACGGCACGGTCGTGGTCGAAGACCTCAATGTCGCCGGGATGCTCCGTAACCGGCGTCTCGCGCGAAGGATCGCCGACGCCGGCCTCGGGGAGATCCGCCGCCAGCTCACCTGCAAGACCCGCCAGCGCCACGCCACCCGCACCATCGCGGCGGACCGCTGGTACCCCTCCTCGAAGACCTGTTCCGGGTGCGGCGCGGTGAAAGCCAAACTGCCGCTGCACGTGAGGACCTACCAGTGCGATGCCTGCGGCCTGGTCATCGACCGGGACGACAACGCCGCACTCAACCTCGCCGCGCTCGCGGCAGCCGCAACAACTGGTACCGGAGTGGCCGGAGACCAGGACACCCAAGCGGTGTCGAAGCCTCGTGGAGCCGACCACAAGACCCGCACCACCCGCCCCCGCCGCAAGGCGGAGGCGGGGCGGGCTGGTGGCGCAACCCTGCCGCACCAGCGGCAGACGGAAGCGAGAGACCGTACTCAAGCCGAAGCCCTCACGCTCTGGTGACGAGACGGACCTTCCGGGCGGAAACGTCCGGATTGCTGAGACCTGACTACGGTCTCGGCAACGGTCAGAGGCGCTCGACGACGGTGACGTTGGCCTGGCCGCCGCCCTCGCACATGGTCTGCAGGCCGTAGCGTCCGCCGGTGCGCTCCAGTTCGTGCAGCAGGGTGGTCATGAGCCGGGTGCCGGTGGCGCCCAGGGGGTGGCCGAGGGCGATGGCGCCGCCATTGACGTTGACCTTCTCCGGATCGGCCCCGGTCTCCTTCAGCCAGGCGAGCACCACGGAGGCGAAGGCCTCGTTGATCTCCACGAGGTCGATCTCGTCGAGGGTCATCCCGGCCTTCTTCAGGGCGTAGGCCGTGGCCGGGATCACTGCGGACAGCATGCGGATGGGGTCCTCGCCGCGCACCGAGAGATGGTGGATGCGGGCGCGGGGCGTGAGACCGTGCTCCCGTACGGCCCGTTCGCTCGCGATCAGCAGGGCGGAGGCGCCGTCGGAGACCTGGGAGGAGACGGCGGCGGTGATCCGGCCGCCCTCGACCACCGGCTTCAGCCCCGCCATCTTCTCCAGCGTGGTGTCGCGGCGCGGGCCCTCGTCGCAGGTCACCTCGCCGTAGGGGACGAGTTCGCGCTCGAAGCGGCCCTCGTCGACGGCCCGGACGGCCCGCTGGTGGGAGTGCAGCGCGAACTCCTCCATGTCCCGCCGGGAGATGCCCCACTTCTCGGCGATCATCTCGGCGCCGGTGAACTGGTTGACCGGCCGGTCGCCATAGCGGGCCCGCCAGCCCTCGGAGCCGGCGTAGGGGCCCTGGGTGAGCCCGAGGGGTTCGGCGGCCTGGCGGGTGGCGAAGGCGATCGGGATCATCGACATGTTCTGCACGCCGCCCGCGACCACCAGGTCCTGGGTGCCGGAGAGCACTCCCTGCGCGGCGAAGTGCAGGGCCTGCTGGGAGGAGCCGCACTGGCGGTCCACCGTCACCCCGGGCACCTCCTCGGGCAGCCCGGCGGCGAGCCAGCAGGTTCGGGCGATGTCGCCGGCCTGCGGGCCGACGGTGTCCAGGCAGCCGAGGACGACGTCCTCGACGGCGGCCGGGTCGACGCCCGAGCGCTCCATCAGTGCCGTCAGTACATGGGCGCCCAGATCGGCCGGGTGGACGGCGGCGAGCCCGCCGCCGCGCCTGCCGACCGGGGTGCGAACCGCTTCGACGATGTATGCCTCGGCCATGGCCCCTCCGTACGTTGTCAGGCGGCCCGGGAGGGCCGGTTGTGGCTGATGGTTGCTTGCCGTCGGCGGCTTCCGAGGAGTGGCGCACGGGCGGCGCCGGATCCCGGGCGACGCCTGATGCGCGCGGGCAGCGGCCGCATCCGACTACGGGTTCGACCCCCGGTCGTCTTCATGCTGCTCCTCCTGGGAGCCGTCGTCTTCATGCTGGGGCCCCCTGCGGCACCCGGGGCGGTCCCGGCTCAGGCGTGCTGGCTGCTGACGGACAGGACCTCGCCCGTCAGGTACGAGGAGTAGCCGCTGGCCAGGAAGACGATGACGTTGGCCACCTCCCACGGCTCGGCCCAGCGGCCGAAGGCCTCGCGTGCGGTCAGTTCCTCCAGCAGTTCCGGCGTGGTGACCTTCACCAGGTGCGGGTGCATGGCGAGGCTGGGCGAGACGGCGTTCACCCGCACCCCGTACTCCGCGGCCTCCACGGCGGCGCAGCGGGTGAGGGCCATGACCCCGGCCTTGGCGGCGGCGTAGTGTGCCTGGCCATGCTGTGCCCGCCAGCCGATCACCGAGGCGTTGTTCACGACGACGCCCCCGGTGCCCGCCGCCTTCATCCGGCGCAGGGCGGCGCGGGTGCAGCGGAAGGTGCCGCCCAGGGTGACGTCGAGGACCTTGTCCCACTGTGCGTCGGTCATCTCGACCAGGTCGGCGGTGCCACCCAGTCCGGCGTTGTTGACGACGACGTCCAGGCGTCCGTGCCGCTCCGCCACGAAGTCGAGGAGCGCGGCGATCTGGTCCCCGTCGGTGACGTCGCAGGGCAGTGCCGCGACCCGGTCCGCGCCGAACTCCGCGGCCAGCGCCGCCTCGGACTCCTTGAGCCGGCGTGCGTGGGCGTCGGAGAGCACGACGCGGGCGCCTTCCTCCAGCATCCGGCGGGCGGTCGCCCCGCCGATGCCGGCGCCCGCGGCGGCGGTGACCACGGCGGTACGGCCCTGGAGAAGGGCGTGCCCGGGGACGTAGGGCGGCGGGGGCGTGGTCCCGGGCATGGGCGACTCCGGACGGCTCTCGACGGCTGACGGTCCGTCACGGTAGCCTACCAAACACTTGTTAGGGAACCGGGACGGGCGCCAAGGAGGGCACCTGATGGACCTCGACCTCTCCGCCGCGGACGACGCCTTCCGCACCGAGGCCCGCGCCTGGCTCTGCGGCCATGTGCCCGGCTCCCCCTTGCCGTCACTGGAGACGGCGGAGGGGTTCGCGGCCCACCGGGACTGGGAACGCACCCTGTTCGCCGACCGCTGGTCGGTGGTCTCCTGGCCCGAGGTGTACGGCGGCCGGGGCGCCTCGCTCCTCCGGTGGCTGATCTTCGAGGAGGAGTACTACGCGGCCGGTGCGCCCGGCCGGGTCGGCCAGAACGGCATCAGCCTCCTCGCGCCCACCCTCTTCGAGCACGGCACGCCGGAACAGCGCGCCCGCGTCCTGCCGGACATGGCGAGCGGCGAGGTGATCTGGGCCCAGGCCTGGTCCGAGCCGGAGTCGGGCTCCGACCTCGCCTCGCTGCGCTCCACGGCCGTACGCACCTCCGGCGGCTGGCGCCTGAACGGCCAGAAGACCTGGTCGTCGCGGGCGGCGTTCGCCGACCGCGCCTTCGGACTGTTCCGCAGCGACCCGGACGCCGGACGGCCCCACCAGGGCCTGACCTACCTGATGTTCCCGCTGGACGCCGAAGGGGTGACGGTTCGGCCCATCGGGCGGCTCGACGGCAAGCCCGCCTTCGCCGAGATCTTCCTCGACGAGGTGTTCGTGCCCGACGAGGACGTCATCGGCGAGCCCGGGCAGGGCTGGCAGGTGGCGATGAGCACGGCGGGCAACGAGCGCGGGCTCACCCTGCGCAGCCCCGGCCGGTTCACGGCCGCCGCCGACCGGCTCACCGCGCTGTGGCGCTCCGCCGCGGACCCCTCCGACACCTCCCTGCGCGACCGGGTCGCCGACGCGGTGATCGGCGCCCGCGCCTACCAGCTGTTCGCCTACGCGGCCGCCTCGCGCCTGGCGGCAGGGGGGTCGATCGGCGCGGAGTCGAGCCTCAACAAGGTCTTCTGGTCCGAGCTGGACATCGCCCTGCACGAGACCGCCCTCGATCTCCTCGGCCCCTACGGCGACCTCGCCGACGACGCCACGGACGCACCCGCGCACGGGGGCTGGGCCGAGGGATACGTCTTCTCCCTGGCCGGGCCCGTCTACGCGGGCACCAACGAGATCCAGCGCGACATCATCGCCGAGCGGCTGCTCGGCCTGCCGAAGGGACGCCGGTGATGCGCTTCCTCCTCGACGCCGAGCAGCGCGACTTCGCCCGCTCCCTGGACGCCATGCTGACGGCGGCGGGCACACCGGGCGTCGTACGGTCCTGGGCAGCCGGGGACACCGGGCCCGGCCGCGCGCTGTGGACCAGGCTGGCCGAGGCCGGGGTGTTCGCGCTCGGGATACCGGAGCGGTACGCCGGCCTGGGCGCACGGCCGGTCGAACTGACCGTGGCCTTCGCGGAGTTGGGCCGTCACGCGGTGCCGGGACCGCTGGCGGAGACGGCCGCGGCGGCGGCCCTCCTGGACCGTCTGGGCGATGCGACGACGGCCGCGGCCTGGCTGCCGGGGATCGCCGCGGGCAAGGTCGTCGCCTCGGTGTGCCTGCTCTCCCCAGACAGCCCCTACGCCCTGGACGCGGACACCGCCGACGCGGTGTTCGCCGTCGAGGGCGACACCCTGCGCCTGGCCCGGACACACGGCCCCGTGCAGCACTCGTTCGACCCGGCCCGGCGGCCGGCCCGCCCGCTCGGGGGCACCGTCCTGGCCCAGGGTCCGGCCGTCGCCGCCGCGGCGGCGCACGCCGCCGAGGTCGCGGCGCTGGCCACCGCCGCGCAGGCCCTCGGGCTGGGCCGCGCCCTGCTGGACCGGACCGTCGAACACGTCCGGCGCCGGAGGCAGTTCGGGGTTGCCATCGGCTCCTTCCAGGCGGTCAAGCACCGGCTGGCCGACACGCTGATCGCGCTGGAGTTCACCCAACCGCTGGTCCACGCCGCCGCGTTGGCGCTGGAGCGAGGTGACGCCGGGTCCGGGCGCGAGATCGCCGCGGCGAAGGTCACCGCCTGCGAGGCCGCGTACGGCGCCGCGCGCACCGCCCTGCAGCTGCACGGCGCCCTCGGCTACACCGGGGAACTGGACCTGTCCCTCTGGATCCGCAAGGCCCGCGCCCTGCGCTCCTCCTGGGGCACACCGTCGGCCTGCCGCGCCCGGGTGCTCGCGCCCTGACCGGGTCCCGCCCCGTCCCCGCGGCCACGGCGGCCGCCTCGATAGCATCGACCTGCGGCAATGGCACACGGGGTCGGTCAAGCAGGGGAAACGGGGCGGCGGTTATGGGCGGGGCGACGCGCTTGCGGGTACCGGCGGGGGTGGACGCCGAGCGCTGGGTCACGCGGGCCGGCTGCCGCCGTGTCCTGTTCGTCGTGCACAACGTGACCTCCGCGACGCGCCTGCTGGATGTGCTGCCCCTGCTGCACGGCGATCTGCGGGTCCAGTCGTTCGCCACGTGCACCGGGTCGTCCCCGTTCCTGGCCGGGGTGCCCGAGCTGCTGGCGCAGGCAGGCCTTCCGGTACTGCCCTGGGAACAGGCCAGGGAGCTCGAGTTCGACCTGGTGATCGCCGCGAGCTACGGCGGTGAACTGGGAAGGCTCCAGGGCGACTTGGCGATCTTGTCGCACGGCGTCGGCTACAATAAAAGGCTCGCGACCGGACACCTGGACACCCGGACACCCGGACACCCGGACACCCGGACACCCGGACACCCGGACACCCGTTTTCGGGATGTCGCCGGAATGGCTCCTCGAGGACGGTCGGCCGCTCGCGGCCGCCACCGTGCTGTCCCACCCCGAACAGCTGGGCAGGCTGCGCGCGTCCTGCCCGGAGGCGGTACCCACCGCCGTCCTCGCCGGAGATCCCTGCTACGACCGGATCCTCGCGGCGCTGCCCCATCGCGACCGCTTCCGGCGCGCCCTGGGTGTCGGGCCGGACCGGCGGCTGATCGTCATCAGCTCGACCTGGTCCCCGCGCTCGCTCTTCGGCGGCGATGCCACCGAGCAGGACGACGGCGCCGGTGAGCTGCTGACCTGGCTGCTGTCCCGCCTGGCCGCCGAGCTTCCCGCCGACGAGTACCGGACCGCCGCCGTCCTGCATCCCAACATCTGGCACGGCCACGGTCCCGGTCAGGTCCGGGCCTGGCTGGACGGCGCCCGACGCGCCGGACTCACTCTGATCCCGCCGCTCGACGGCTGGCGGCAGGCCCTGGTCGCGGCGGACTGTGTGGTGGGGGACCACGGCAGCGTCACCTACTACGCGGCGTCCATCGGCGTCCCGGTCCTCGTCCGCGGCTTCCCGCAGCAGGACCTCGACCCGCTCTCCCCCGTCGCGTCCCTCGGCCGTACCGCGCCCGTCCTCGCCGCCAGGGGCAGCCTCCGGGCCCAGATCGACCACGCGATCGCGGCGCATCGGCCCGAGCGGTACAAGGAACTGGCGGAGCAGACCAGTTCGTCCCCGGGCGAGTCGGCCGTACTCCTGCGCCGCCTGTTCTACCGGCTCATGGGAATCGCCGAGCCCACGGGCGGACGGGCCCGGCTCGATCCGCTGCCGCTGCCGCGCTTCGAGCCGGCCCGCCGTACGGCGCCGGTCCGTGCCCTGACCCGCGTGGTCGGCGTGGACCGGCCGGAGGTCTCGGTGGTCCGGTACGCCGACGCGGGCGAACCCGGGCCGCCGGGCGGCAGCCAGGGCGACGCCGAGGCGTGCCACACGGCGGTGAACGAGGACACCGGGGAGCTCGACCGGCTGCACATCGCGGACGTCGTCATCCGGTACGGCTCCGAGGACGACCCGCGGGTCGGTCCGCCGGGTGCCTGGACGGCGGAGACGCTCGACAGGTATCCGTACTGCGGGCTGGCCGCCTACGTCGACGGGCCGGACCGCTGCGTCGTGCGCACCCGGGCCGGAGACCTGGTACGGCTTGCCGCGGCCCCGGATGCGAGCGGGCGGCCCGACCTGTGCGATCCCGCCGCCTACGCCTCCGCCGTCCACGCCTGGGTCTCCGCCGGACGGCCCCTGCGCCAGGCCGGCCGCGAGCTGACCGTGCGCACGGGAACCGCCGTGCACCGCGTCACCGTCGAGCACCTCGCACCACGGTGAGGACCGCTCACGGCTCCAGTTCCGCCAGCCGGGCGCGTACCCGCGCCGCTCCTGAGGCGTCCCCGTTCCGCTCGTGGCAGAGGGCGGCGGTGCGCAGATCGGCCGCCTCGTCCGCGGCGCGGTCCGCCGAACGGTGACAGCGGGCCCGCAGTTCCAGGGCGTCGGCGAGCTGGAGGCCGGCTCCGGCGGTCTCCATGGCCTCGACGGCCTGGTCCAGGCACACCCGGGCGAGGTCCGGGTCCGCCGCCTCCAGATGGGTCTCGCCCAGGCTCATGTAGACGCGGCCCACGTTGTAGGGGTCGCCGCCGGGGAGGGCACGGAAGCGTGCCAGCGCGTCGTTGAGCCGCTCCAGGGCGGCGGCGACGTGCTGCCGGCGCCCCAGCGCGCGTCCGACGTGGTGTTCCACCAGCGCGCGGGCCCGGGGCAGGTCGTCCCATCCGTCGTCGCCCGGCCCGATGCGTTCGAGGATCTCCCGTACCTCCTCGAAGCAGCGCTCCGCCTCGGCGTATCTCCACTGCTTCAGGCGGAGCAGGCCGAGCGCCTCGACCGCGCTGGCGTGCCCGCGGTGGTGACCGCACGCCTCGTCCGCGGCCGCGGCCCCGGCCAGGGCGGCAGCGGCGTCCTCCGCCTGCCCCGCGCCCATGTGGCCGAAGGCCAGCTGGACCAGCATGCGGCCCACGGACCGGGGGTCGCCGAACTCGGCCGCGCTCCGGCGGGCGGCCTCGGCTCCCCGCCGGTGGGTTTCGATCCACTGGACGTGAAAGCCGAGCAGCAGATGCAGACCCCACATCGCCTCGCAGAGCTGCCACACGAGGTCGTCGAAGCCGTGGTGCTCGGCCGCCCGGACGACCGCTGCCAGGTTCTCGCGTTCCCGGCGCAGGTCCTCCAGCGCGTCCTTGCCGTCCGAAGCGGCGCGGTGCTCCGGCAGGCGGAGGCCGGCGTAGGCGGGACCGAGTCGCCAGCGCAGCGGCATCACCCGGAAGTCGGCGGCCGCACCGAAGCGCAGATACCCGACGGCGACCCGGCGGACGGCGGCGGCCATGCGCCCGTGTCCGTCCTCGGTGACCGCGAGTTCGTGGGCGTACGCGCGCGAGAGGTCGTGCAGCCGGTACCGCTCCTCGCCGACCTCCTCCAACAGGTGCACCCGGGCCAGCTCTTCGAGCAGCGCACGGGATGCTTCCCGGCTCACGTCGGCGGCGTGCGCCGCGCTCATGACGGTGAGGGTCGGCCATGGCCAGACCGCGAGCGAGCGGTAGAACGCGGCGCACTGCGGGGTCAGTTCGCGGTACGAGACGTCGTACGCGCGGTGCACGGGGTCGTCCGCGCCTGCCGGGGTGACGCGGTTTTCGTCCGGCACGCCGGCCCCTTCCCGCCCGTGGGCACGGACCCGTTCGGCCAGTTGTTCCGCCACCCGCTGCCAAGGCAGATGCTCGCGCACGGCGAGGCCCGCGCCCGTGGTGCACACGGCGAGCGGGATGCCGCCGGTCGCTTCGGCCACGGCGCGGACGACGTCCTCGGGTGCCTCCGGGCGCCCGCGTCCGCGCCCCACGACGCGTTTGAGCAGCACGACGGAGTCGGCGGTGGACAGCGGCGGCAGGGTGTGGTGCCGGGCCCCCGTCTCGGCCACGAGCCGGTCGAGCCGGTGCCGGCTCGTCACCAGCACGAGGGAGTGCGGCGCCGCCGGGAGCAGCGGCATGATCTGGGCGTCGGAATGAGCGTTGTCCAGCACGATCACCATGCGCCGGTCGGCCGTGCAGTCGAGGTAGAGATCCCGCTGGCGTCTCTCGTCGCCCGGCACCGCGGCCGGCCGGACCCCGAGGCGCTCCAGGAAACGCACGAGCGCCTCGGAAGGCGACAGTGCCGTGGCGGCGGACGCTCCGGCCAGATCCACGTACAGCGTCCCGTCCGGGAACCGCTCCCGCAGCACATGGGCGGTGTGGACGGCGGTGGCGGTCTTGCCGATGCCGCCGGGCCCGGTGAGTGCGACGACGGCCGGTGCGCCCGGTGCGCGGCCCCGCTCGTCCAGCAGGGCGACGACCGCGGCCGTCACGTCCTCGCGGTCGGTGAACAGGCCGGTCGTCGCCGGCAGCATCCGCGGACGAGCGGCGTCGTGCGCCACAGCGGGCACGGCGCGCGGTGCCAGCCAGGACGCCTCACGGAGCCAGTCCTGGAGCTCCTGCGCGAAGCCGGGGGAGCGTTCGGCCACTTCGGTCAGCCATAACGCGGCCTGCCTGCGCTCGGAGTCGGTCCCCGGCAAGGTGGGAGCCTGCCGGCCGCCCCCGTCGGCGTCGCCGCTCGCGTCCTGCTGCTCGGCGCGTGCGCGGCCGAGGAGCCCGCACAGCCTCTCCGAGGTGCGGCGGCCCATCTCGCCGCCCGCTCCGGACAAGGCCCCGGAGGCGACCGTACCGACAGCGGTGAGCACCATGCCTGCCAACGGTTCCACTGGACTCCCCCCGATCCGCCACCGCCGCCATGCTATCGATCCGGTCGGCGCCATCGGGCCCGAGGCGGGACAATCGGAAGCGAAGGGGGCCCGGAGAAGGGATCAGGGCAGCCATGGTCGGTGACATCAGCGACGAGCTACGCGCACGGCGCGAGGGCGAGAACGGCCACCGGTCGATGCCGCACACGGCCGACACGCGTCTGCAGGCCTGGGGCACCACCCGGGAGCAGTGCCTGGCCGAGGCCGTGCGCGCCATGGTCGAGGCCTTCGCCGACGCGTCCGAGGCACACCCCACCACCATGGAACGGATCCGTCTCGCCCCCGGCGACGACGCGGACCTGCTGGTCGCGCTGCTGGACGAGGTGGTCTACCGGCTCGAGGTGGCGGGCCGGATCCCCGTCGACGTGGAGGCGGAGCCCGCCGACGACGGTGGGCTGGCGGTACGGCTGTCGCTCACGGACCTCGCCGACGTCGCCGTCGTCGGTGCCGTGCCCAAGGGTGTCTCCTGGCAGGACCTGCACATCGGCCCGGACGCGTACGGCTGGTCCTGCTCGGTGATCGTGGATGTGTGACATCCGGATCATGGATGTGTGACCGTGCGGGCAGGGCCGGCGCGGGCCCGCGCCCGCGTCATCCCTTCACCACCCCGAGCGGCACCAGCCGGGCGACCTTCCGGCACAGCCCCGCCCCCTCGCTCGCGGCGACGACGGCGTCCACGTCCTTGTACGCCTCCGGCGTCTCCTCCGTCAGGCCGCGCCAGGACTTCGGGCGGGCGGCGATGCCGGCGTGCCGCAGCCGCGCCCGCAGCTCGCTGCCGGTGATGCTGCGCGCGGCCTGGTGGCGGCTCATGGTGCGGCCCGCACCATGGCAGGTGGAGTGGAAGGCGTCGCCCCGGGACACGCCGGCCAGCACGTACGACGCCGTCCCCAGGGTGCCGGGGATCAGCACCGGCTGCCCGAACTCGCTGATGTCGTCGGGCAGTTCGGGATGTCCGGGCGGGAAGGCACGGGTGGCGCCCTTGCGGTGCACGCACAGCCGCCGCCGCTGACCGTCCACCGGATGGGTCTCGATCTTGGCGAGGTTGTGCGAGACGTCGTACACCAGCGCCAGCCCGCTACCGGCGGTGCGCCGGAACACGCGGCGGGCCGCGTCGGACAGCAGCTGACGGTTCGCCCGGCCGTAGTTGGCGGCGGCGGCCATGGCCCCGAGATAGGCCTGCCCCTCGGGCGAGTCGACCGGTGTGCAGGCGAGCTGTCGGTCGGGCACGGAGATGCCGTAGCGGGCCATCGCACGGTCCATGAGCCGTACGTGGTCGGTGCAGATCTGGTGTCCCAGGCCGCGCGAGCCGCAGTGGATCATCACGCAGACCTGGCCCGGCCCGATCCCGAAGGCGGTGGCGGCCGGGCCGTCGTACACCTCGGCGACCTGTTGCACCTCCAGGAAGTGGTTGGCGGAGCCGAGGCTGCCCACCTGGCCCAGGCCCCGCTCCCGGGCCCGCTGCCCGACCTGGGTCACGTCCGCGTCGGCGACGGCGCCGCCGTCCTCGCAGCGCAGCAGGTCGCGTTCCTCCCCGTGGCCCCGCTCCACGGCGTAGCGGGAGCCCTCGGCCAGCAGCCGTTCCAGCTCGCCCGGGCCGTCCGGCCGCCATACGCCACCGGGCCCGGCGCCCCGCGGTATCGCCCGGTCCAGGCCGTCCATCACCGCCGTCAGCGCGGGCCGGAAGGTGTCGCCGTCGCAGTCGGCGGCCAGCAGCCGCACCCCGCAGGAGATGTCGAAGCCGACGCCGCCCGGCGAGACCACCCCGCCGGCGTCCACGTCGGTGGCGGCGACTCCGCCGATGGGGAAGCCGTACCCCCAGTGGATGTCCGGCATGGCGTACGAGGCGGCGACGATGCCGGGCAGCGTGGCCACGTGCACGACCTGTTCCAGGGACTGCTCGGCGTCCCGGAGCAGATCCCGGGACGCGAAGACGACCCCGGGCACGCGCATGCCCGCGTGCGGCTCGATGCGGTAGCGGAAGGAACGTTCCTCGACCAACTCCATCGCGGCCTCCGCTCCGGCCCGGCGCGCCCGGGGCTCACTGCCCGTGCAGCGCGGCGAGCACGTCGTCGTCCGTCAGCTGCTCGAAGTCCTCGTACCACTCCCCCACGGCCAGGAAGACGGTCGGCCGTTGCAGGCAGAGCACCTCGTCGGCCTCGCCGCGCAGCAGGTCGGCCGCCTGCGGAGAGCACACCGGCACCGCCAGCACCAGCCGCTCCGGCGCCTGCCGGCGCAGCCAGCGCAGCGCCGCCCGCGCGGTCGCCCCGGTGGCCACCCCGTCGTCCACCAGGATGACGGTACGGTCCCGCAGCTCGGGCGCGGGACGGCCCTCCCGGTACCGCTCCTCACGGCGGTGCAGCTCCGCCCGCTCCCGTTCCACCACGTCGTCCAGGGCCGCCTCGTCCAGACCGAGTTCGTCCAGGGTCCGCTCGTCGAAGAGCGGAGGATCGTCACCCGCGAGCGCCCCGACGCCGAGCTCCTCCTGGAAGGGCGCGCCGATCTTGCGTGCGACCAGCACGTCGAGCGGTGCCTCCAGCGCCCGCGCGACCTCGCGGGCCACCGTCACCCCGCCGCGCGGCAGGGCCAGCACGACCGGATGCGTCAGCGCCCCCGCCTCCTGCCGGATGCGCAGCCGCTCGGCCAGCTCCCGGCCGGCGTGGACGCGATCATGAAACCGCATGCCCAGTCGACTCCTTCCCACACCTCCGCCGCGCCCGTCACCGGGCCACGGCGTGCGGTCGTACGACGCCTCGCGCCCGGCGGATGCGCCTGCGCGCACTCGGACGATCCGGACGGACGTGACGGCACCTCCCTCCGGCGCCCCGGCCGGGTACCCGGTCAACACCTCCGCGACACGGGCAGCCGCCCGGGGAGCGAGGAGTATGGAACGGAGGAACTGGGCGATGGCACGCATTCTCGTCGACGGGGACGACGTGGTCGTCCGCCTGTCGTGGTGGCAGAGGGCGGCCGCGAGCCGGAGTGACGTGCGTGCACCGCTGACGGCGGTGTGCCGGGTGACGGTGGAAGCGGCCTGGTGGCGGGCCCTGCGCGGAGTGCGACGGCGCGGCGTCTGGATTCCGGGCGGCTGGTCCGTCGGCACGCGCGGCCACCCCGGCGGCACGGACTTCGTGGCGCTGCGGCCCGGCAGGCCCGTCGTGGTCGTCGAGCTGCGGCCCTCGGCTCCCTTCCGGCTCCTCGCCGTGTCCGTGCCGGACGACGCCGAGGCGCGGGCCACGGCCCAGCGGCTCATCCGGAGCTCCCCGAGGATCGACACCTCCACGCGCTACCGGCAGCCGGTCCCGGTCGCCGAGGAGACCCCCGGCGGAAGCACCCGTCCTGCCCTGCCCCGGTAGGCGTGCCGGTGCCGCGGAGGGCCTGCGGCAGTGGTCGCGGAACGAGGGCGCGGAGGCCGGCTCGGCGGACCACGGACAGCGGGGCAGCACGGCGAAGCCGGCGCCGGCCGCGACCTCGGCCTTCACCCCGCGCAGGTCCGGCACGAGATCAAGATCCCCGTCCGGCCGGAATCGCGAACGCTGGGCCGAACCGTCCGTACCCGGCGATGCCCCTCACCCGGTGGGCTCCGGCGTGCCCGGGCCCTCACGCTGTGCGCGAGGGTCGAGTACGGACTTCAGTGCCGCGGCCGTCGCGGGCGCGTGGGTGTGCACGATGCCCGCGAGACCCGCGCGTTCGGCCGCGGTGATGTTCTGCTGCAGGTCGTCCACCATCACCGCGTCCTGCGGGCGGACACCCAGCCGTTCGCAGGCGATCTCGTAGGCCCGGCGGGCGGGCTTGCGGACGCCCACCTCTGCGGAGATGGTGACGGCGTCGAACATGGCCGGCAGGTCGAACCCGGCGTAGCAGTCGTCGCCGAGCGAGTTGGACAGCAGCCCGACGCGGTACCCGGCCGCGCGCACCCGGGCGACCAGGTCGACCATGGCGCGGTCCGGTTCCAGCGCGCTCTGTATGCGGCGCACGATGCCCGGCCGGGCAGGGTCGATGTCCACTCCGTGGGCACGGAGCCGCTCGGCGAAGCCCTGTTCGAACTGCAACTCGCCGATCCTGCCTTCCTCGTGTGCCACGAGCAGGGCGCCGCTCGCCCTGTCCCCGGCCAGGAGCCGCAGCGGCAGCCGTGGATCGCAGCCCAGGTCGGACCCCAGCTGCTCGAAGGCCGCGAGGACGCTGGTGGTGAGCACCCCTCCGAAGTCGAACAGGACGGCACCACGGGTCCCGGGCGGGGTGGTTCGCATCACCTGAGTGACCTCCTCGTGGCGTCGGCGCGTCGGCGCGCTGGGCGGGCCACAGCCCCTGTATAGTTGAATCCAACGTCAAGTTCAATACTCAGAAGGCCCGTCGACCAGGTGCGTTGGTCGAAGGGACCGGCCGATGGGCGGTGCGGTGGCACATGACGACGAAGGGTTCACTCGCGGGCTGGGAGCGCCTGGAGGCGCGTGACGTCGCGACGAACGGCATCACTCTGCGCGTCTTCGAGCACGGCGAGCACAGGCCCGGCACACCGCCGGTCGTGCTGTGCCATGGTTTTCCCGAGCTCGCCTTCTCCTGGCGGCACCAGGTCTTCGCCCTGGCCGAGGCCGGACACCGGGTCCTCGCGCCCGACATGCGCGGTTACGGAGGCAGCTCACGGCCGCGGGACGTCGAGGCCTACGACGTACTGAGCCTGTGCGCGGACCTCGCGGGCCTCCTGGACGACGTGGGCGCCGAGGACGCGGTCTTCGTGGGGCACGACTGGGGAGCGAACGTCGTGTGGCACATGGCCTGGCTGCACCCCGAACGGGTGCGCGCCGTGGCCGGCCTGAGCGTCCCCGTCACCCCGCGCTCCCCCGCCCCGCCGCTGCCCGTCCTTCGTTCGCGTCTGGGCGACGACTTCTACATCGTGTGGTTCCAGGAGCCCGGAGTCGCGGACGAGGCGCTGGCCCGCAACGTGCGCAGGACACTGGTGGCACGGGAGATCTACTCCGCCGAGTGGGCCTCCCGCGACGAGGCGGAACTCGCGCCCCCGCCCTGGCTCGGCGAGGCCGAACTGGCCCATTACGTCAAGACGTTCGAGGAGACCGGCTTCACGGGCGGGCTCAACTACTACCGCAACATGGACCGCAACTGGGAGCTCACCCGCGAGCTCGAAGGCCGCCCCATCACGCAGCCGTCCCTCTTCCTCACCGGCTCCAGGGATCCCGTGGCCATGTTCATGCCCGCCGAGAACCTCGGTGACGTCCTCACCGACCTGCGCGAGCACGTCGTCCTGGACGGCGCCGGCCACTGGGTCCAGCAGGAGCGCCCCGAGGAGGTCAACGCCGCGCTCCTCCGCTTCCTCGGCTCCCTCGGTCTGGGACGATGAACCCGGCGCCACGCACGGGCACGGGCCGCCAGGCCCCGGCTCATGGCGGTTCCCGGCAGCCGCTCGCCCCGCGCAGCCCGCGGGGCGAGCGCACGCGCAACGCGCTCATCGCCGCGGCGCGCGAGGTCTTCGAGCGGGATGGCTATCTCGACGCCCGGATCACCGACATCACCGCGGCCGCCCATGTCGCGTCGGGCTCGTTCTACACCTACTTCAACGACAAGGAGGATGTCTTCCGGGCGCTGGTGGACATGGTGCAGGAGGAGATGCTCCACCCGCACCTGCGCCGGCGCACCGGCATCACCGACACCCGGCAGCTCATCGACGCGGCCAACCGTGACTATCTGCGCTCGTACAAGAAGAACGCGCGCCTGATGGCCCTCTTCGAGCAGGTCGCCCACATCGACGACACCTTCCTGGCCCTGCGCCTCGAACGCGGCAACGCCTTCGCGCGACGCAACGCCAGGATGATCCGCACTCTGCAGGACAACGGCGAGGCCGACCCCACGCTCGATCCGCTCGTGACGGCCCACGCCCTGTCCGGCATGGTGAGCCGCATGGCCTACGGCGTGTTCGTGCTCGGTCAGCGCATACCCTTCGAACGGCTGGTGACCACACTCAACAAGCTCTGGGAGAACGCACTGCAGCTGAAGCCCGCCGGTGACGCATAGCGCCGTCGCGGCCGGTCAGTACTTCTTCGCGCCCGCCGTGATGGCCTGCCGGATGCGGTGGTAGGTGCCGCACCGGCACACGTTGCGGATCTCGTCGAGGTCGGCCTCGGTGATCTCCCGGCCCTCCTCGCGGGCCTGGCGGACCTTCGCGACGGCGGCCATGATCTGGCCGGGCTGGCAGTAGCCGCACTGCGCGACGTCGTACTCCAGCCAGGCCTCCTGCATCGGATGCAGGTCACGGCCGACGGTGCCGGGCAGGCCCTCGATGGTGGTGATCTCGTCGTCGGCACCGACGTCCTTCACCGGCACCGAACACGGATTGAACGCCTTGCCGTTGATGTGGCTCGTGCAGGCCTGGCACACGCCGAGACCGCAGCCGTACTTCGGTCCGGTGACGCCGAGGACGTCTCTGAGCACCCACAGCAGCCGGACGTCGTCCTCGATGTCGACGGTGACCCGGTTGCCGTTGAGGATGAAGGTGTGTTCGGGCACGTGGTCTCCTAGTAGGTGCGGTCGAGTCCGTCGGTGGGGGACGCGGGGATGGGCGGCGAGGTGGGCAGCGGCTCGAAGCCGAGCGGTCCGGCGTGGTTGAGCGGGAAGCTGGTCGGCATGGTGCCGGTGGCGCGGCCGTAGGCGCAGGCCACGGCGGCGGCCGCACCCGCCACGGCCAGCTCGCCCGCACCGCCGGGCTGCCCGCTGGTGGGCGGCATGACGACGATCTCCAGCTCCGGCGGGGTGTTCCACTGCCGGGTGTAGAAGTAGTTGTCCCAACTTCCTTCCAGGAAGTGGCCGTTGTCCAGATGGAGGCCGGAGCTGAGGGTGATCGCGATGCCGTCCATGATGCCGCCCATCATCTGCGCCTCGAGGCCCCGCGGGTTGACCGCGAGACCCACGTCGACGGCGCACACCACCTTGGTGACGCGGGGGCCGGTGTAGGCGTCGCGGACCGTGCGTCCGGTGGTCTCCGGCCGGCAGTCGATCTCGGCGAGGACGGCGACGTACGCGTGGTATTCGGGATGGAGCGCGATGCCCTGGGCGGTCCCGGCGGGCATGCTCCGGCCCCATGCCCCGACGGCGGCCACCTTGTCGAGAACGGCCCGCGCCCGCTCGTCCTTCAGGAACTCCCGGCGGAACCGGTACGGGTCCTTGCCCATCCGCCCGGCCAGCTCGTCCACGACCAGCTCCTGGGCACAGCGCACATTGGGCGAGTAGATGTTGCGCATGGAGCCGGTGTTGAAGCCCTTGTCGGCCTCGCCGAGCAACTGGGTGACGACACCGAAGTCGTACGGGGTCTGCTGGCTGAGCGCGAAGATCGTCTCGGAGAAGGTCAGGTCGCCGACGGGCAGCCGGGCGGCCTGTGCGGTGATGATCTCACCGACGCCGTGGCCGAAGTCGGTGGCGACGGAGGTGTGCCGCTGGTCGTAGGTGAGCACCTGGCCGAGCGCGTACGTGGCGCGCACGCGCGAGGTGGCCATCGGGTGGGTGCGGCCTTGCCGGAAGTCGTCGGTGCGGTGCCACATCAGCTTGACCGGTTTGCCCATGGCCCTGGAGATCTCGGCGGCCTCGGCGGCGGCGTCGTAGAAGAGCTTCCGCCCGAAGGAGCCACCGCCCTCCGTGACATGGACCTTCACCGCGGCCACCGGCAGCCCCAGTTTCAGCGCGATCTGCTCCTGGGCGACGATCGGGGACTTCAGGCTTCCCCAGATCTCGGCCGAGTCGTCCCGTACGTCGGCGATGGCGCAGTTGGTCTCCAGTGCGCTGTTGCTCGCGAAGTGGAAGGTGAACCGGGTGTCGACCGACTTGGTCAGCAAGTCCAGTGCGGGGAGCGGGAGTTCCGCCCTGTTCAGTTCGTCGCGGACGGTGTCGTCGCTCTTCGCATCGGCCGTTCCGGGGCCCCAGGACACCTTCAGTGCGCGCACGGCGTCGATGCACTGCCCGAAGGTACGGCCGCGGACGGCGACGCCGGTGGAGACGGCCACGACGTCCGTGACGCCGGGCATCGCCCGCACCTCGGCGAGGTTCTCCACCGAGCGCACGGTGCCGTTGACGGTGGGCGGCCGGCACACCATCGTCGGCAGGGCGTCGGGGATGTGCAGGTCCATCGCGAACTTCTTGCGTCCCGTCACCGCTTCCCGGGCGTCGATACGCGGCTGCGCAGTGCCGATGACCTCGAACTCCGCGGCCGCCTTGAGCGCGACGGACACCTGACCCGTGGTCACCGACGCTGCCTTTTCGGCGAGTTCGCCATAGGTGAGACTGCGGCCGGTGGCCGTCGAGGTGATGACCCCGGCCCTGGTGGTCAGGGTGTCCACGGCCGCCCCGAGTTCCAGGGCCGCCGCCCTGAGCAGCCGGCCCCGCGCCACCGCGGCGGCCACCCGGATCGGTGTGAAGGTCGAGATCGTGGTGTTGGATCCACCGGTGAGCTGGTTGAACAGCAGCTCGGGCCGCGCGTCCGCGAGCGTGACCCGGATCCGCTCCAGCGGCAGGTCCAGTTCCTCGGCGATCAGCATGGCGCTGGACGTCGTGATGCCCTGCCCGACCTCCGCCCGGGGCAGCGCGAAGGAGGCCGTGCCGTCGGAGTCGATCCGGATCGTGATCAGGTTCGCGGTCGGCAGTGCCGCGTCGGTGAGCATGTCGTTGAGGTCGTAGATCTCCGCCGGACCCGGCGCGGAGGGGACGACGGCCGCCGCCTCCTCCGGCGCGAGCACGGCCTCGCCGAGTTCGGCGGCCACGGTCAGCGTCGAGGCGGCCAGCACATACCCGAGGAATCGGCGCCGCCCCATCCCGGCCGTCCCGGGTACGTGTCCCCAGCTGTCCATGCGATCTCCTTCGATCCGCCACGACTTGTGCACATGCCCGACCCGTGCGACCACGGCAAGACACATCGCCGGTGATTCCACCGCTCACCACCGGTTTCGGCCATAGGCAGGGGGCGGGAAAAGGCGACGCGGGACTGTGCCGGCGCACAGTCGCGCCGCACTACACTGCGCCCGTGACGACGCAGCCGATGGCCGCCGACCGGGTCGTCGAACTGGTCGGCCGCCTGCTGACCGAGGTGGACCGGCTCGCGGAGGACCTCACCGACGAGATCCTCGGCGGCGAGCACTCGTACGCCGAGAACACACTGCTCGGCCGGGAGCAGCTGCGCGCCATGGTGCGCGACAACCTGACCACGATGTTCGCGGCGCTGCAGGGGCGGCCCACGACGCTCGAGGCGCCCCGGGCGGCCGGGCGGCTGAAGGCCGCACAGGGCATCCCGCTGGCCGCGCTCCTGCACGCCTACCGGCTGGCCGGCCGCTTCGTCTGGGACCGGCTGCTCGCGACCGCCGTGGCCGAGGAGAGCACCGTCCAGCTGCTGCACATGGCCTCCGACATCTGGGTGGCCATCGACGACTACTCCAGCGCGGCCGCCGACGCCTACCGGTCCACCGTCGAGGAACAGTCGCGTCGCGACACCACGGCCCGCAGCATGATGCTCACCACCCTGCTCGACGGCAGGGCCGGCACCAGTGCGAGCGCATGGGAGATCGCACGGGTCCTGGACCTCGACCGGCAGGGCCCCTTTCTGGTGGTCTGCGCCGAGGTCCACGACGAGGTCGAGCCACTGCCCAGCGTGCGCGGCCGCCTGCGGGCCGCCGGAATCGGCTCCGAGTGGATCCAGCCGATAGGAGCCTGGGTGGGCCTGCTGTCCCTCCCCGACGAACAGGCCATCGCGCATGCGGTCGGCCGGCTGTCCGACATCGCGCTGTCCCGGGTCGGGGTCAGCCGCGCCTTCACCTCGCCCGTGAACGCCCCGGCGGCCTGGCGGCAGGCCCAACTGGCCCTGCAGTGCCTGCCCCACGGCGCGGGCGGCACCCACCTGTACGGCAGCGCGCCGGTGTCGCTCCTGGCGGCCGCCTCCCCCGACACGGCGCAGGAAGTCGCCCGGACCGTCCTCGGGCCCCTCCTCGCCCTGCCCCCGCAGGAACAGGCCACCCTGCTGGAGACCCTGCACGCCTGGTTCGCCGGCGGCGGATCGACGACGGCGGCCGCGGGCCGGCTGCACTGCCACCGGAACACGGTCCTGTACCGCCTCAACCGCATCGCGGAACTGACCGGCCGCCGCACCACCGACGCGGAGGCCTCCGCCGAGCTCTACATCGCCCTGGAGGCCGTACGCCTGAGCGGGCGGCCGGGCTCGTACGCCGCGCACGGCACGCCGGACTGAGCCGGCCTCCGCCACCGCGCCCACACCGGGGCCGAGTTCCGCGGCCAAGGTGTCTCAAGATCGCCGGTGGCCGGACGTCCCGCGCGCGGCCCCTTCTACGATCGGCTTTCCGCACCTTCCCGGAACAGAAAGCTGAACCGCTGTGATGGACAAGCGAGTTGTCATCGTGACCGGCGCCGGCTCCGGCATCGGCGAGGCCACCGCCCGGCTGCTGCGCGAGCAGGGGCACCAGGTGGTGGTCTCCGGTCGCCGGGTGGAACCGCTGCGGCGGCTGGAGCAGGAGACCGGCGTACTGGCGTATCCGTCCGATGCGGGCGACCCCGACGCCGCCGAAGGCCTTGTCCGTGCGGCCCTGGACGCCCACGGCCGGCTGGACGGTGTCGTGCTCAACGCGGGCATCGGACGCGGCGGCACGGTCGGGGACCTGTCGCCGGCGGACTGGGACGAGGTGATGCGCACCAACCTCACCGGTCCGCTGCTGCTCCTGCGTGCCGCGATCCCCCACCTGGTCCGGGCCCGCGGAGCGGTCGTGGCCGTCGCGTCGGTCTCCGCCCTGCTGGCCGGCCCGGGCAACGCCCCGTACGCCGTGTCCAAGGCCGCCCTGCTGTCGCTGTGCCGTTCCGTGGCCGTCGACTACGGCCGCGCGGGGGTGCGCGCCAACGTCGTGTGCCCCGGCTGGGTGAGGACCGAGATGGCCGACCGGCGCATGGCGCGTTTCGCCCGGGAGGCGGACCTGGAGGGCGGCGGTGTGGAGTCCGCCTACGCGGAGGCGACCAGGCCGCTGCCCATGGGCCGGCCGGGCGACCCGCGTGAAGTGGCCGAGACGATCGGCTGGTTGATCTCCCCGGCGGCGTCCTATGTCAACGGTGCGGTGCTCACGGTCGACGGCGGGGCGACGGCCCTGGATCCCGGAACCCTCGCGTTCGACTTCCGCATCGCACCACGCACCGGCGCGGACCTCTGACGCGGGCGGGGCCGCGCCGGAAAAGGAAGTGCGCGTGTTCGAGCCGGCGAGGTACGTTCCTGCCTGTTCGAAGGGGGACCCGAAGTGGCGAAACTGAACCAGATCATCGCTGTCGAGAAGGGTGTCAAGAGCAAGTCGCTCCAGGACATCACCGCGGCGCACCACAAGGTGCAGAAGCCGGCGCTGCTGGCCGGCATCTCGCGTACGTACCAGCCGAAGGACGAGGAGGGCGAGCAACTGCCGCCCGAGTCCACGCGGGTACAGGTGCAGGCCGAGGACGTGCTGCGGGAGATGTCCGCGTCGCTCACCCGGCTCTTCGACGTGACCGCCACCAAGGACTGGGCTAACTGCGCGGCCCGCGCGGACGTCACGGTCGACGGCCGGACGATCCTCACCGACGTCCCGGTCAGCTATCTGCTCTTCCTGGAGAAGCAGCTCACCGACCTGCACACGTTCGTCAGGAAGCTCCCCACCCTCGACGCCGCCGAGTCCTGGTCGCACGACCCGTCCACGGACTGGTGGAAGACGGACCCCGTGCGTACGATCCGCACGAAGAAGGTCCCGCGCAACCATGTCAAGGCGGAGGCGACCGAGAAGCACCCGGCGCAGGTCGAGGTGTACTACGAGGACGTGCCCATCGGGTACTGGACGACCGTGAAGTTCTCCGGAGCGCTCCCCGCGCGGCGGGTGAACGAGCTGGTGGAGCGGGTCGAGAAGCTCCAGCAGGCGGTGAAGTTCGCCCGCGAGGAGGCCAACGGCGCGGAGGTCACCGACCAGCGGGTCGGCGAGGCGGTGTTCGGCTACCTGCTCGGCTGACGCCGGCCACGGGTAGCATCCACGATCGCCCCCGCGTGCGAGCGCGGGGGTGCGCAACAGGCGCGGGCCGGATTGAGGACCGGTTCGCGCGATGAGCGCAAGCTGACACTGAAGTTCAGCCTGAAGACACGGTGACAGTGAAGGTTCGAGTCCTTCCCCCGGCACACATTCGCAACGGGCCGGGGTAGCCCAACATGGCAGAGGCAGCCGCGGTCAGTCTCAGACTCTCGCTCCAGTCTCAGCATCGCCGCCGATCGCCGGATCGACCGAGGACGGACGAACGCCGTCGGATGCGAGTTCGACTCTCGCCTGCAGCTCTTTCGTGCTGCGGTAGTTCAAAGGAAGAACACGACGGCATGATGACTGATCCGTCCTCTTAAACGCCGCCGGCGTGCGCAATTGGGTGGCATCCCCAGGGGCCCGGGAGCTGGATACGACTCCCGGGCCCCGCCACGTTGCGTCACCCGGTGTTCCCGCGCCGGATGGTGGCGCTGCGGTTGCTCCTTGCGGCCGGCTCGGCCTGCGTGGCCACTGTCGGACGTACGCTGGTTTGACCGATGCCCCGTTCGGGCTACCCATGCCGCATGATTCCCTCCAAGGTCGAAGAGACCCTGCCGGAGCTGGCGCCCTTCGTGCACGCGGTGCAGGGGCGGAGGCGCGACGACGGCACGTGGTGTGAGGCGTGGACGGTACGGGACGTCCTGATCCACCAGACGGGCAACGCCGAGGAACTCGCCCGCGTGCTCCGCGCGTTCCACGCGGGAGCGCCGGTGGAGACCAGGGGTTTCGACCGTGAGACGCCCTTCCGGCGGATGTCCGACTCCGAGCTGTGGGCGACGTTCCTGAACCGCTGCGAGCAGCTCACGGAGGTCGCCGCGGCCGCCGAGCAGGACCTGGCACCGGACACGGAGGTGATGTGGACCGGCCGGTCCGTGACGGTCCCGTTCTTCGCCGAGCACATGCGTGAGGAGCTGATCCTGCACCGCTGGGACCTGACCGGTGACGACCGGACCGCGGTGCAGGCCCTCAACGAGCCGTGGATGACCGAGCACAGCGTGGTGTCGGTCGGCCGCCCCCTGCTGGAAAAGGGACGCTCCGGGCTGGAACTGGGCCCCGACGGACGGGTCGAGGGCCGCTTGCGCACGCCGGGCATGGACGACGTCGTGGTGTCCGCCGACGCCGGCGGCGGCAGCATCCGGCTCGCCGCCCCCGAGGGGCCCGCGACGATCGAGAGCGACGCGGCCGTACGAGTGCTGCTGCTGTGGGGACGGCGCCCCGCCGACCCGAACCGGTGGCACAGCTCCGCCGGACCGGAGACCCTGCGCCGGGTACGGGCCCTCCTGGGCGGCTACTGAGGAACGGTTCCGCCGGCACCGCCACGACCCACCTCTGGCGCCAGTGCGCTGACCTGCAGTGGGACCACCGGGAAGCCACCGCGTCGGCCATTCGTCTAGAGTTCGTGACTCGTCGACATGTCTGTAGTCACTCTCCAGGAAGGCCCGAGCCCGATGAGCGCACCGCTGCACCTCGCCGCTCAGTCGGCCGTCGACGTACTGGACGCCCAGTCACGGCCGGTCGCGCTCGGCGTGCCGGGGTCGGAGCGCTGCTGGAGAACCAAGCGTCACACGATCCTGTCCGGCGAGGACCGCCCTCTGCGTGACGGACCGCACATGTCATGAACCTTCGCCGTGTCCTGCGCCGTCCGGCCCCCCGCACCCTGCGCGGTCGGCTCTCCCTCGTGGCAGTGACCACCGCGGCTCTGCTGATGACCGTGCTGACCGTCGTCTTCAACGCCGTGATGGACCGCCATCTGCAACATCAGGCGGACGACGAACTGCGCAACCGGGCCGCCGCGGTCGCCACGACCGTCGACACCAGCGGGCCACGAGTGCGCGTCCTGGAGACCGTCAACGACCGTTTCCTCGATGCGAACGTGTGGATCTACGCCGGCACTCGGCTGCTCGAAAAGCCCCCGTCGGCCACGGCCGACAGCCCGCTGACCCGGGCCGCCGACCGGCTGGCCGCGCGGCACCGGCATGCCTGCGCCACCGTCCACGCCGACGGTGACGAACCCGTCCGGCTGTGCTCACGGCCTGAGCGCGGCCGCCATGTCAACGCCACCGTCGTCACCGCACTGGATCTCAGCCCCTACCGCAGTTCGGCCGGCACCCTGCTCCTGGGATCGCTGATCCTGGACGCGGTCATGCTCGGCTGCACGTACGTGCTCACGCGTCTGGCCGTCGGCCGGGCCCTGCGGCCGGTGCGGACGATGACCGACCAGGCCACCGAGTGGAGCGCCGTGGGCTCCGACGACCGCTTCGGGGACGAGGAGCACCCGGCCGAGCTCGCACGCCTCGGCACCTCCCTGGACGCGCTCCTGGACCGCATCCGCACGGTACTGCGCCACGAACAGCAGCTGACCGGCGAACTGTCCCACGAACTGCGCACCCCCCTCACCCGGATCATCATCGAGCTGGACTGGTGGCGTGCCCGCCCCCGCTCGGAGGCCGAGACCCGCGCCACCCACGAGGTGATCAGCGAGGCCGCCCAGTCCATGCGCACCATCTGCGACACGCTGCTGAACGACGCCCGGGACAACGCGCTCCACCCGCCGGCCACCGCACCCGGGACGACCGACGTCGTGCCCGTCCTCGATCGGCTGATCCACCACCTCGACACACCGCAGGGGGTCGAGGCCACGGTCGAGAGCGAAGCGCCGACGCTGGAGACCGGAGCCGCGCCCGCTCTCCTCGAACGCATCATCAGTCCCCTCCTCACCAACGCGGCCCGTTACGCACGCTCCAGCGTGACCGTGTCGGCTCGGCGCCTGCCCGGAGCCGTGCGGATCGACGTCGTCGACGACGGTGCCGGCGTGCCGGGCGCGTTCGCCGCCGAACTGTTCCAGCCCGGCCGCCGCGCGGACCCCGGTGACGGACACGACGGCGCGGGCCTCGGGCTGCCACTCGCACGCCGCCTGGCCCGCGCCGTCGGCGGTGAGGTGTCCTACGACCCCGTCCACACCCCCGGGGCACGCTTCACCGTCAACCTGCCGGCCGGGTGAGCCGACCTGAGTCCTGGACCGGTGGGCGGCCCGAAGTCGGCAGGTCCTCGACGGTGGAACTCGGCTCCCGCACAGAGCCACGCCGCCCGCGCCCAGCCGGGCCGGATCAGCAGCTGTCCCAACTCGTCCCAGAATATGCCAAGTTCGATCTCCTGCCTCATCCTGGAGGGCAGTGTTGCGCTGAGGCGCCACTCGCACCGGTATCAGAGCCGACCGCACTTCCTGTGCAGCAACCGTCTCCGCCGGCGGCGTCCGAGAGGGCGTCGAGGCGACAGAAGCAGGACGCCCGGACCGGCACGTCCGCCATCGCGACGGCGATCTTCAACTGCTGAGCCACGATCTGCGCCTCCCCCGTCCTGCCCCGCCGGACCAGACACTCGTGCAGCCCGTGCAGGGCCCAGACATTGCCGGGGTGCTGCCCAGCGCGTGGAAGGGTGTCGTCGAGTCCCAGGTCGGCCCGGTAGACCGCCTCGGCCTCCGCGACACGCCCCCGTTCCAGGAGCAGGGCGCCGTACGCATGGCGGGTGGGCTGCATCCATCCCCACGGCTCGTCGTAGGGGAGGTTGTCGTCCAGTTCGATCGACCGCTCGAGCGCGGCGAAGGCGGCGTCATGGTCGCCCTTGCGGTAGGCGAGTTCACCGTCGAGCATGGCCGACGCGATCGCCAGGATGTCGGCACAGGTGTTGTTGAACAGCATGCGCGTCTCCGGCACCCGGGTGACCGCCCGGCCGAACAGCCGTCGTTCGGCCTCGGCCTCGCAGACGCGGCCGGTGGCCGCGAACGCGACGCCTCGGGCGTAGTGCAGCATCGCCGTGCTCACGCTGTAGAGCTCCGGGTCGGCGGGCATGGGCATGCGCAGGATGTCGCTCCAGCGGCCGAAGCGGATCAGTACGTGGACCCGCATGGCGAGGAAGCCCTCCAGCCAGTCGGCCATGGGCGGGCTCTGCACGCGCAGCAGTTCCTCGGGGATCGAGGCCTCCAGCTGGGCGGCGGCCTCCAGAGCGGTCCGGAACCGGCCGAGGAACATCGCGCCGTAGATCTTGAAGTGGTGGTTGTGCGACCGGTACAGCGTGTAGAAGTTCATGGCTCCGGCCCGCGCGTGGAACTTCTCGTCGGCGACGATCGCTTCGGCGTTGTCCGACACCACGCGCCGGTAGTCGCCGCAGAGCACCTCGATGTGTGAGGGCATGTGCTGCAGGTGGCCGGCGTCGGGCACCAGGCCGCGCAGCCGGTCGGCGACGGGCAGGGCGACCTCGGGCGTCGGGGACATCTCCATCAGGTGGATGTACATGTGCAGGACGCCGACGTGTCCGGCCCCGGCATCGCTCACGACCGCCCGGTCCAGGACCGCCTTGGCCTCCAGCGTACGGGCGCCTTCGGCCGGCTCACCGGTCCGCAGGTTCCACAGCCGCCAAGGAGTGAGGTTCATCAGCGCGTCGGCGTACAGGGTGGCGATGTCGGGGTCGTCCGGGGCCAGTTCGTAGACGGCGCGCATGCTGTCCGCGTAAGCCCCGTTCCACACGGAACAGTTCTCGACGGCCTGCGTCTGCGGATAGCGGGCACGCAACGCGCCGATCAGGGCTCGCTCGACGGCGGTGGCGCGGGCTTGCCCCTTCTCGTGGGCGAGTTCCACGGCGGCGTGGGTGCGTCGGACGGTACTGGCGAGGTCCTGCTCGTCGAAGAACTCCCACGGCTTGTTGTAGTTGGGGCCGAGTGCGTACGCGATGCCCCAGTAGGCCATGGCACAGCCGGGGTCGGCCGCCGCGGCGGCTTCGAAGCAGGAGACGGCTTCCTCGTGGTTGAAGGCGTACGTCCAGACCAGTCCGCGGTCGAACCAGAGTTGCGCCTCGGGCGAGGACGTCGTCACGGAGCGGCTGTAGGTGCCGAGATCGTAATAGTCCATGCATCGCCCCTCACCGGCCGACCGCCGAAGCGCCGGGAACCGACCGTGCTCCACTACGCACAACGTGTACCGAGCAGCGTAGTGGGCCGAGTCGGTTCCTCACGGCGACGAGGTGGGCCCGATCGTCCTCAGGACCCACCCCCAAAAACGCCTCAGACGCCGACGGGTCTGCCCGGCCCGGGAACGTTGCGGAAGCGGAACGGCTCCGGTTCGCGGCCGGCCTGGATGAACCAGCACTCCCCGGTGCCGTCGCCGGTGAGGATCCGCAGCACCGTGTCGGCGACGGTCTCGGCCGGGATGACCGGCAGGCCCTGCTCGGAGAGCATGCCGCGCAGGGGGTCGATGATCCGCGATTCGGCGAATCCCGGGCAGACCGCGTTGAAGCGCACGTTCTCCGGCGCGAGCGCCGGCCCCAGGGAGCGTGCGAGTCCCACGACCGCGTGCTTGTTGGCGCCGTACAGCGGATCGAGTGGCACGGCCGCCAGGCCCGCCAGGGACGCGGTCGCCACGATCGATCCTCCGCCGCGGGCCCGCAGCGCGGGCAGCACCGCGTGGGTGCCGAAGACCACGCCGTCGAGGTTGGCGCCCATGGCCCGGCGGTAGCGCGCGGGGTCGAAGTCCTCACCGACGCCGCATCCGGTCGCCACCCCCGCGTTGAGCAGCGCGATGTCGACCCCGCCGTACGTCTCCTGGGTGAACTCCACCAGCGCGCGGTTGGCTTCGAGGTCGGAGACGTCGCAGGCACGGAAGTGGCCGCCGGCCATGTCGGCCACGTCCCGGCCGCCCCGCGCGTCGAGGTCCGCGACGACCACACGCGCCCCCGCCCGCGCCAGTGCCAGCGCCGTGGCCCGGCCCAGCCCGCTGGCGGCGCCGGTGACGATCGCCACCTTCCCCTGGAGCGCGGTGTTCTGTTCCTCCTGCGGGGCGGCGGCCCCGCCCTCGGCGGCGGTCACGCCAGCTCCAGCACGAGCTTGCCGACGTTCTCGCCCCGGAAGAGCATCTGAAACGTCTCGGGGAAGTCGTCCACGGTGCCCCTCACCACGTGTTCCTTGACCTTGATGCGGCCGGCACCGATCCAGGCGGAGATCTGCTGTGCCGCCTCCGCGTAGCGCTTGGCGTAGTCGAAGACGACGAAGCCCTCCATGCGGGCGCGGCGCACCAGCAGCGAGAGGTAGTTCGACGGGCCCTTGACCGGCGTGGCGTTGTTGTACTGACTGATCGCCCCGCAGACCACGACGCGCGCGTGCATCGCCAGCCGGGTCAGCGCGGCGTCGAGGACGTCCCCTCCGACGTTGTCGAAGTAGACGTCGATGCCGTCGGGCGCGTGCTCGCGCAGCGCCTTTCTGACGTCGTCGGCCCGGTAGTCGATCGCCGCGTCGAATCCGAGTTCACCGGTGAGCAACGCGCACTTCTCCGGCCCCCCGGCGATGCCGACGACCCGGCAGCCCTTGGCCTTCGCGATCTGCCCCGCGATGCTGCCGACGGCGCCGGCGGCCCCGGACACCACAACGGTCTCGCCGTCCTTCAGCGCCCCGACGTCCAGGAGACCGAAGTAGGCGGTCATGCCGGGCATGCCCAGCGCTCCCAGATACGTGGAGGGCGGGGCGAGCGAAGTGTCGATCTTCATGGCTCCCCGGCCGTCGGAGACCACGTACTCCTGGACGCCGAAGGTGCCGACCACGTGATCACCCGGTTGAAAGCCGGGGTGGTCGGAGGCGGTGACCTCGACGACCGACCCGGCGCGCATCACCTCCCCGATGCCCACCGGCGGCAGATAGGAGGGCCGGTCGTCCAGCCAGCCCCGCATGGCCGGATCCAGGGAGATGACGCGCGTCCGGCCCACGAACCGGCCCGGGCCCGGTTCCTCGAGGGGCTCGCCATGGTGCTCCCAGTCTTCGGGTTTCACTTCGCCCACGGGACGGGCTGCCAGACGGATCTGCCGGTTGGTCGCGGACATCGCGCCTCCTGTCGTTCACGGCTCCCCGTGACCATACCGACCAGTAGGTACGCCTGCAGGTGTGACATTCCCCACAGGTTATCCACGCGCCCGGGGGGCTACGGTCCGGAGGTCGCCACCCGTCGAGCGGTCACTGATCGGATGCCACATCGAACTCGAAACGTGACGCTCAGCGGGCTTATCAGGCATTCCAACCAGTCGGTATCGTGCGCCGCTCACCCGACCTTCACCACCCACGTCCCAGCATCCGAGCCGCACCGGAAGGCCAGGCGATGACACTCCCCGACGACACCCCGTACCCGCCCCCGCCACCCGTGCTCTCCGGGTGGCCGCAGCAGCATGCCGAGCCCCATGTCTTCTCGTACGAGCCGTACGAGCCGTACGGCCGGATGGCCCGGCACGAACCGTCCGCGCCCGAGACCGACCGGCACGGTGGCGACCTGGCCGCCCTGCGCTCGGCCTACCGCGTGCTCCGCCGGGTCTCCACGCTCACCGCGCTCGGCTCCTTCGTGGTGTACGTCGTGCTGTCCTGCTGTGTGCCGGACCTGATGGGATCCAAGATCACCGGTGAACTGAGCCTGGGCATGGCCCTGGGGGTCCTCCAACTGGTCGTCACCTTCGCGGCGGTCCTCTGGTACGGACGCAGCGCCCAACGCTCCGTGGACCCGCTGGCGCAGGCCGTGCGAGAGCGGGCGGTCCGGCGGCCGGCCCAGGATGCCGGGGTGGCGAGATGAACGACTTCGGTACGGGGACCCAGGCCGTCGTCCTGGTCCTGTTCACCACCCTGGTGACCCTCACCCTGCTGATGTGCGTGATGGCGGGACCGGACCGCGACGATCTGACGAACTTCTACACCGGCTACCGCTCGCTCACGCCCCTCAAGAACGGCCTGGCGATCGCGGGCGACTACATCTCGGCGGCCACGGTACTGAGCACCACCGGCATCATCGCGCTCGCCGGGTACGACGGATACGTCCTGGCGGTCAGCACCGCCCTGTCGCTGGTGCTGCTGATGTTCCTGCTGGCCGAACCGTTGCGCAACGCCGGCAGTTTCACCATGGGCGACGTTCTGGCCCGCAACATGCCGGGGCGTGCGACCCGTATCGCCTCCTGTGCGGTGACGCTCAGCGCGACCCTGCCCTTCCTGGTCGTCCAACTGTCCGGAGCCGGGTCGCTCCTCACCTTCATCCTGGGCATCCCGCACGTGGCCGGCGCGAGGACGACGTGCATCGTCCTCGTCGGCAGCCTGATGATCATCTACGCGGCGCTCGGCGGTATGAGGGGAACCGCGCTCATCCAGATGATCAAGATCGTGTTCCTGCTCGGTACCAGCGCCACCGTCGCCGTCCTCGTCCTGAACCGCTTCGACTGGAGCCCCGACGCCGTGCTCCAGGCCGCCCGGCACGGCAGCGGAGCGGGCCCCGCCTTCTTCCGGCAGGGCCTTCAGCTGGGCACCTCGGCCCTCGACCGGCTGGACTTCGCCAGTCTCCAGATCACCGTGATCCTCGGCGCCGCCTGTCTGCCCCACATCACGATGCGTCTGTACTCCGCGCAGGACGTGCCCGCCATTCGTCGCTCCATGTCGTGGGCGGTCGGTACGGTCACGACCTTCTGCCTGCTCGTGATCATCATGGGCACGGGTGCGGCGGCGCTGGTGGGATCGCAGTACATCACCGCGGCCGACCCCCACGGAAGGACGTCGGTGCTGATGCTGTCCCGGGTGCTCGGCGGTGGCACCGGCTCGGTGGGCACCACGGTTCTCTACGCGGCCATGGCGGGCACGGTGTTCATCACGCTGCTGTCGTCGGTCGCGGGAATGACCCTGGCCGCGGCCTCGTCGCTCGCCCACGACCTGTTCGCCCACGCCGTGCGGCGGGGACGGGCGGCGCCGCGTACGGAGATGACGGTGGCGGCGTGGACGAGCGTGGCCGTGGGAATCGTGGCCATCGCACTCTCCACCCTGGTCCAGAACTGGGACGTCGCCGTACTGACCACGCTGGCGATCTGCATCGGGGCCTCGGCCGTGGCCCCGGCGTTGACGTACTCCCTGTTCTGGCGAGGCTTCACGCGCACGGGCCTGCTCGCGAGCCTCTACGGTGGTGCGGCCTGTGCGCTGGTGCTGATGGTCTTCTCCAAGGCCGTCTCGGGCACGCCGTCGGCGGTCTTCCCGAACGCGGACTTCCACTGGTTCCCCATGCAGTCCACCGGACTGGTCTCCGTTCCGTTCGGCTACCTGGCGGGCTGGCTCGGCAGCCGCTGGGAGCACCGGCGCCGCGCCGCCGACGGCCTCGAGAGCCGTCGGATGTACGAGGAGAGCGAGGCACGGCTCCTCGCCGCAGCCGAGTGACCACTGCGTCGCGGGCGGGTTACGCGAGCGGCCTCGGTGCCGCCGCCGTAGCCCGCCCTGGTGTCCTCGACTCGCGTGCGGCCAGAGCCCAGCTGAGTTCCACCGCGGTGTCCGGGGCGTCCAGGCTCGTGCCGGTGAGCTCCTCGAAACGGCGCAGACGGTAGCGGACGGTGTTGACGTGGACGTGTGCGCTGCGGGCGACCTCGCGGATGTGCCGTCCCGTCGCCAGGTATGCCCGCACCGACTCCTCGATGAGCGCGCCGAACTCCCCCTCCGCCTCCAGCGGGCGCAGATAGCGGTCGAGCAGCAGCTCGGCGAGTTCCGGTTCGGCGACGACCGCCACCCGCCAGGACAGGTCGCCCAGGTCGTACACGCCGCGCAGACCGTACGCACGGGCGGCCTCCAGCATCCGGCCGGCGGTGCGGAAGGAGCGGTGCACCGCGGCCAGGTCCGTCGGCGGGCCGAGCCCCGCCGTCACCTCCAGGTCACCGGTCTCCGGCTTGGCCTCGACGACTCCTGCGACAGCCTCGTCCAGCACGGCGAACAGCGCGGCTCGGCCGTTCCTGCGGCCGTGGGCCTCAAGGGAGCGTTCCAGGGCGTCCGGACCGACGTTGCCCTGCGGGACGGCTCTGATGGCCCGGTACGGCCACGAGGGGTCCAGCCCGTAGATCGCCGCGCCGCTGTGGATCGCCGCGGCGCTCAGGGTTCCGTGGAGCAGTCCGCGCAGGAAGTCGGCGCGGCGGCGGGCGTCGAACAGGGCGGACTCGACCTCCGCCTGCCGGTGGACGGCGGCGATCCGCAGGCTCGCGACGTCCGCCAGCTCCCACAGGCACGTGGTGCGGTCGACGATGAGGCGGGGATCCAGGCCGCGTTCGGTCGCCTCGGCGATGAACAGATCCCGTATCGCGCTCAGTGCCCGGCGGAAGGCGCGGAGCCCGTCGGCGAGCGGCACGCCCCGGGCGACCCGGTCCCGGGCCACCTCGGCCTCGCCGAAGTCCTCCGGCGCGGGCACCGCCCCCTCGCGCACCACGCCGAGAGCCCGCTGGAAGTGCCGGCGCCAGATCTGGTCCAGGAGTTCCCGCGGGACCGCGCGGTAGGACGGGATGTGGTCCGTCAGTTCCGCGTGCAACCGCCCGCCGACCTGTCCCTGCTGCGCGGCCATCGCGGCGATGACCCGTTCGAGAGGCGCCGCCGCGCACGGCTGTCCGGGCATGGTCCTCACCTCCGCCCCTCCTGGCGCCGGCCGTTGTACGACTGAACAATATGCCGCGTTCCGGCCTTGGCCGACGGGCCGTCGACAACACCCCGCCGCCGAAAGCACAGTGGCATGCGGCGGCGGAGGGAGCACAGCGGCGCGCACCCGGCAAGGCGCCGATCGGCGGTGCTCAGCCCCGCCCTCGTACCGTCCACCACCCTGACGCACCGTGCGGAGACCGCCATGACCGACGAGCACCATCACCGACCCCACCACGCCGCCGACGACACCGGCCCGCGCCTCGCGCCACTGCCCGAGCACGAGTGGGACCCGTCCACCCGGGAGTTGCTCGCCGCGATCCCCCGGGACGCCGACGGCCGTCTCGCCAACGTCTTCACCACCTTGGTGCGGCACCCCGGTCTCTTCCGGCACTTCCTGCCGTTCGGCAGCCATCTGCTGCGCGACGGCCGTCTTCCGGACCGGACCCGGGAACTGCTGATCCTGCGTACCGCGTACAACACTCGGGCCGGTTACGAATGGGGACGGCACGTACCGCTGGCCAGGGCGGCCGGGGTCACCGATCAGGAGATCCGGCGGGTCGGCGCGGGCCCGGACGACCCCGCGTGGGCGCCGGCCGACGCCCACCTGCTGCGTGCCGCCGACGAACTGCACCGGAACGCACGCCTGTCCGCTGCCACCTGGTCCGCGCTCGCCACCGACCACGACGAGGCACAGCTGATCGAGATCACCATGCTCGTCGGTCAGTACCACATGGTCGCGTTCTTCCTGAATTCCGCCGCTACCCCGCTCGAGCCCGGCTACGACACCGAGACCCTGCCCGCGCCCACCCGAGCCGGCGCGGACACGGCGGAAGGGACACACGGCGATGCCTGAGACCCGGCACCCCGCGACCCGCCCGGTCGGCCTCCTCACCGGCCGGAACGTACTGGTCATCGGCGCGGGCACCCGCCCCAGCGACGATCCGAAGGCCCCGGTCGGCAACGGGCGGGCGGTCGCTGTGCTCGCCGCCCGCGAGGGGGCCTGCGTGGCCTGCGCCGACGTCTCCCCCTCCGCCGCGGCGGCCACCGCCGACCTGGTCGATGAGTCGGGTACCCGTGGTGTGCCCGTGGTGGGTGACGCCACGGATCCCGGCCAGTCCTCGGCCATGGTCGCCGAGGCCGTTCACCGACTCGGCTCGCTCGACGCGTTGGTGGTCAACGTCGGCATCGGACTCGGCGCGGGCCTGGCGGACACCTCACCGGAGCAGTGGGACCGCGTGCTGTCGCTCAACCTGAGCGCTCCCTTCCTCGCCGCCAAGTACGGGCTGCCCGCGATCGCCGGCGGAGGATCGATCGTCTTCGTCGGTTCCGTCGCGGGACTGCGCGCGGCCACCGACTCGCCCGCCTACGACAGTTCCAAGGCCGGCCTGTTCGGTCTCACCCGCCATGTCGCCAAGGAGGGCGCGCCGCGCGGGATCCGCGCCAACCTGGTCGTGCCGGGTCTCGTCGACACCCCGATGGGCCGCGAGGCCTCGGCCCGGCGGGCATCGCGCACCACCTCGTTCGCCCGCATACCGCTCGGGCGCCAGGGCACCGCCTGGGAGGTGGCCGAAGCCGTCGCCTTCCTGCTCTCCGATCGCGCCTCCTACATCACCGGACAGAGCTTGGTGGTCGACGGAGGCCTGAGCGCCGTCTGAGCACGTGGCGCCGGCCGGCTCCGCCGCCCGCGGGCCCTCCGGGGCGGGCCGGGCTCCCGAGGACCTGCAGGGGAGCAACCGCTCCGCAGGAAGCCGGAACCGGGGAAGCCCGTGGCGCGCGGCCCGCTGCATCCCGTACGCCGGTCAGGCGTCATGCCAGCCGTTGTGGTGCAGGACCTGCTCCAGCGGCAGCCGCGGGCCCGGCCGGAACGTGTCGCGCACGGGGTACGCCGTCGGCAGCAGTGCGCCCTGGCGGACGGTGGGCGGCAGGCCCAGCAGGTCGGCGACCTCCTGCTCACGGTCCAGATGGACCGCCGTCCAGGCGGTGACCAGACCGCGGCTGCGGGCCGCCAGCGCATAACTCCAGGCCGCGGGCAGCAACGAGGCCCACAGGCCGGCCTGGTTGCCCTCCGGCAGCCGCCCGTCGGCCACTTCGAGGCACGGGAGGACCAGGACGGGTACCCGGTGCAGCCGGTCGGCCAGCGCCCGGGCGGCGGTGAGCACGGAGCGCGTGGCCTCGGGAAGCTCCGCCGGGCGGTCGAGCGCGTCGGCGTTGCGGTCGTAGAAGGCGGCCCGGTACACCTCGGCGACGTCGGCGCGGATCCGCGGGTCGGTGAGCAGGATCCAGCGCCAGCTCTGCCGGTTGTTGCCGTTGGGCGCCTGCAGGGCGATGCGCAGGCAGTCCTTGACCAGTTCCGGGTCCACCACCCGATCCAGGTCCAGGCCCCGCCGCACGCTCCGCGTGGTGGTCAGCAACTCCGTGCACGACAGCCCAGGTCCATGCGTCATGGTCCCAGCACCGCCCGGACGACCAGCGCGAGGTAGGTGGCCACGACGAATCCCGTCGCGGCCGGCATCGGCCACCCGCCGCGGCGGACGGCCAGGAACCGCCATGTGCCCCATGCGGGCAGAACCGCCGCCAGACAGGGCGACAGTCCGAGCAGGCCGGCCGGCGCGAACAGCAGCACCTGGCAGCCGACCGCACCGGCCGCACAGCCCGCGGTGACCACCGCGCTGCGCCGGGGGCCGAGGTCCGCCGAGTACAGGCGTTCACCGGGCTGCGGCTCCCAGGTCGTCTTGCGGGCGAACTCGAAGTGCAGGAAGACGCAGGCGGACAGCGCGAGCAGCGCCGCGCCGCGCCAGTCGGCGGTGACGTTCCCGGCGGCGACGAGCGAGCCGTACACGTAGATGCCGAGCAGCACCTGCACCGGGTAGGTGACCGCGAGTTCGAGCAGCCGGCGGTCGCGGAGCGCGGGTGCCGGCCGTGCCGGCGCGGCGAGGAGCAGCGCGTACCCGAGCGTCGCGAGCAACAGCAGGGTGGCCGTGGCCGAGAGGGTGGCGTTCAGGGCGGTCGCCACGACGGTGATCGCCGCCATGGCGCCGCGCAGTTCGGCCTTGGTGATCGCGCCGGTGACGAGCGGCCGGTCCGGATGGTGCACACGGTCGTGGGCGAGGTCCTTCTGCTCGTCCAGCATCCGCAGGAACAGCAGCGCCAGTACGACACTCGCGGCCCGCAGCCAGGTGGCGCCGGACGGCCGCCAGGCCGCGCCGGTGGCGGCGACCGCCGAACTCTCCAGGGCGAGCACCCACAGCACTCCGTAGGTGACGTAGATGTGCGGCCGGAACATGCGCAGCACGAATCGGCCCAGTCGGGCGGGTACCTGAGGGACGGCGACGGTGGTCACTGCGGGGCTCTCCTGTTCGGATGAGTGCGGCCGGGGTCATGCGGCTCCGTGGGCCGCGAAGGTCCCGGGAGCGGCCGCCGTGGCCTCCGGGTCGGGGTCGGCGAGCCTGATCCGGGCCTCGGCGGCGACGGCGCCCGGCTGGTGCAGGGTGCACTCGATGTCGGCGCCGGGCAGGACCGGGGCGGTCCGGCAGCGCAGCGGAAGGTCCATCTCCGCGAAGCAGCGGAACCGTGCGGCCAGGCCGACGGGCAGCGCCGTGGGTGTGCGGACGGCGCCGGCGGAGACGGCCGCGGTGAGGGCGAGTTGACGGAAGGCCTCCAGCTCCAGCATGCCGGGGACGTGGTCGACCCAGTGGTCGTACAGGGTCGGATGCGCGGTGTCGACGATCAGCCGTGCCGTGCGCGTGCCGTCGCCGGTGGTGCGCGGTGGGGAGATGACGGTGTTGGCCGGGTCGCGCCGGCCGACGAGGGCGGGGTCGACGCCTGCTCCGGGCAGGGCGACGGGCACATCGGACAGGCCCAGCGCACCGCGCTGTCCGGCCCGCAGCCGCGTCCAGTCCCCGTGGGGCATCCAGCAGTAGGTGATGCGGGCCAGCAGTGCTTCCCCGGTGCCGATGGTCACGGTGCAGCGCAGCCGCAGGCCCGTCACCGTGGCCCGGCTGCGGAACCGGTGCTCGATCCGGGTGGTGATCACGGCCTCGGTGGGACGGTCGTCGCAGGTCAGGGCCGCGTGGTCCAGCACCTTGAACTCGACCGCGCGGAGCAGGAACTTCCATCCCGTCGGGACGTCCAGATACCGATGGGCCACGACGAAGATGCCCTGCCTGCACGCTTCCAGGAGCAGCAGTGGATCGTGGTGGGTGCGGGGGCCGAGGGTGTCGTGGTAGAAGGCGTGGCGGCGGGGAAGCTGCGCGGCGAGCAGCAGTTCGTCCTCGCTGTGCCGCTCCGCGTCGGTCAGGAAGACCTCGGCGACCGCGGCGCGGTGCACCAGCTCCTTCGGGAGTGTCCGGCTGAACTGCATGGGCCGCTCCTCAGGTCGGGTTGGCGCGGAGGGTGTCCAGGTGGCGGCGCCAGGTCCCGGCGTCGGCCCCGTCGAGCACGGGGGCGCGGCCGGGCACGCGCATGGGGAGCACCTTCGAGCCGACGATGACGGTGTCCCACGGGTCGAGGGCGATCCCCTCCTCCCACGCGGTCTCCAGCAGCGTGCGCGCGGTGGCCGTCGGGTCGGTGCCGGTGTGCCGGGAGACCGCGTCGCGCAGCCGGCCGACGGCGGGTTCGAAGTCCAGGTCCCGTGGCTTGGTGGCCGCGTACAGCCGGCCGGTCAGCTCCAGGGCGTCCACGGTGCGGTCCTCGTCGGCGAGGGCGGAGCGCAAGAGGCGGCCGCGCGTGGTCTCGTCGAAGTGGACGGCCAGCTCCCGCAGGACGTCGGCGGGTTCGTCGGGGGTGTGCACGAGGTTCAGCAGATAGCTGTGGCGACCGAGGAGATGGCGCAGCTGGCCCGGCCGCCGGGCGTCGGGGTCCGTGGGCCCCTTGAGCCGGGTGAGTTCGACCGATGCCGGGACGCCCGTGTCGTGGGCGTGGCGGACGAGCAGGACGAGGGCGTCGGCGTCCTCCAGGAACAGGGCGGCGAGCTTCCTGCGGTAGGGGGTGGCGAGGTTCCACTGGAAGTACCAGAGGGAGCGGATCATGGTGCGGGTCAGCCGGGTGACCGCCGCGCCGACGATCCCGAACCCCAGCCCGGTCAGCCAGTCCACCGCCGCCTCGAGCCTGCGGGACACCACGGCGTCGGGCTTGAGCAGCAGCGCGGCGTGCCGGTGGGCGAAGCCGGTGACGTCGTCGGTGAGGGAGGCGAGTTGTTCGTGGGCCTCCTGGTAGTAGGTGTCCGCGCCGTACAGCCGCTGTTTGGCGGGGTGGCACGTCAGCCGCGGGGAGACGGGTATGCCGAGCGAGGGGTCCGCGAGATGGTCGGGGGTCATCGGTGTGGGCTCCCGTCGGGTCGGGCGGTGGCCGGCTCCCGGCGCGGTGCCGGGCCCAGGTAGCCGGTCGTGAGGCAGTGGTCGAGGAGGCGGCGCAGGTACGGCCGTGCGCCCGTGGCTGCGGGACGGCCCCGGAGGACCGCCGCGTGGGCGTCGTCGAAGTGGACGCGCCGCCGGAAGTAGGTGTCGTACAGGGAGACGACGCGGTCGTAGTAGGGGCGCTCGCGGTCGGTCAGGGACCCGGCGCAGAACGCGGACGGCGGAACGAACCGGGGTACGTGGAAGCAGGGGTACTCGGCCAGGACGTCGGAGAAGTCCCGCAGGGTCAGCTCGTGGCCGACGGCGTGCAGGGTGCTGCCCTGGGCCTCCTCGAAGCGGAGGGCGGCCTCGGTGACCAGGTCGGCGACGCGGTCGACCGGGACCAGGTCGAGGACGCCGTCGTAGTGGCCGGGCACGGTCCGCACCAGGCCCCTGGTGAGGACCCGGAGCACGGGGTAGATGGTCTTGAAGTCGCGGATGCGGCCGGTGCGGGTGGCCCCGGTGACGATGCTGGGGCGCACCACGGTCGCCGGCAGGCCGTCCGCCGCGGCCTTGCGGACCATGGTCTCGGCGGTGAGCTTGCTCCTCTCGTAGCCGTTGCCGGGACGCTGGCCGACGTCGAGTTCGTCCTCCCGGGCGGTGCCGTCGCGTTCCCCGCACACATAGGCGGTGCTGACGTGCACGAGCGGGATGCGGCCGGCCAGGGCGAGGTCCAGGACGTGCCGGGTGCCGGCCACGTTGATGCGGTCGTAGCGGTCGTCCGGCAGTCCGAAGTCGGTGACGGCGGCGCAGTGCACGATCCGGTCGGCGGTGGCGGCGAGCCGCCGGCCTTCCTGGGTGAGGCCGAGGCCGGGGCGGGTGATGTCGCCGGTGAGCGGGGTCAACACGCCCGGTCCGGGGGTGAGTTCGCTGCCGTCGTTGCGGACGATCTCGGGCGTGCGGTGCAGCAGTGCCAGCACGGTGTGGCCCGCGGTGGTGAGCCGGGCGGTCACCTCCGCGCCCACGAAACCGCCGGCGCCGGTCACGAGCACCGTCATCGGGTCGGGCATCGGTGGGTCCTCCGGGCGGTGGGTCGGTGGGAGTGCGTGCAGGGGGCCTGGTGCGGTCACCGGGCCTGGTGGGGCTGGGCACCGTTGCCGGCCAGCAGGTCGCGGGCTTCCTCTATGGGAAGTTGCGCGTCGAGGTGGGCGCCGATGCGCAGCCAGTCGTGGCCGAGTTGCAGGGTGGCCCGCCAGGTGTCCGCGGAGTCGAAGGAGAGCGGGAAGGTGTGGGCGCCCACGGCGGCGCGGACCTGGGCGACGAAGCCACGCAGCTCGGCGAGCAGGGCATCGCCGTTCGTCGTCGGGCCGGCGGTGCACTGCAGCAGTTCGCCGGCGTGTGCCCCGATCGGCCGGGTGCCGGACGGCAGCAGGTCGAGGCGGCGTACGAGGTCGCAGTCGGCGGGCAGCGGATGCACGCCGTGGGAGCTGAACAGTCCGCGCAGTGCGGCGTGCACGGCGCGCCGCACGCTGAGTTCGGCGACCCGCCACTGGCCGCGTCGCACGGCGCCGGTCAGATCCTCGACGGCGTTCTCGACGACCACGTTGGACCACACCAGGGCCATGGCAGCGGCGGCGAACCGGTCGGCGGGCAAGGGCATCAGATCGACGGCTCGGGGGCCGGTGACAGCGGCGCCGCGCACCGACAGCACCGGCTGTGCGGTGGAGGGCGGCGGGGTGACGGGGCCGGGCGGCGCGGCGAGCGGCAGCGACGGGGTGACGGTGCCGCCGCCCTTCCAGGCGAGGCGGATCAGCCCGTAGCGCAGGAAGACGGCCAGCAGCGGGCCGGGGCCGGTGACACCGGTGTCCGCGGCCGCCTCCAGCACGCGGGGCAACGGCCGCCCGAGGACGAGGGAGCGCCACAGGGCACCGGCGTCGTCGCCCAGGGCGAACAGCTCCCGCCGGGCGCGGACGACGTGGACCCGTTCGCCGGTCTGCCAGGTGGTCACCCCGGCCACGCGTTCGACGGTGAGCCGCTCGGGCCGCCAGGGGACGCCGGTCAGCCCGAGATCCATGGCGAAGGCGAGACAGGCGGTCAGGTGGCCGCGGGCGGCGTCGGCGTCCGCGGACGCGGGGGCCGTGGCCTCCAGCTCCCAGTAGCGGTCACGTACGTCCGGCCGCCCGGCCCGGTCCAGTTGCAGGGACAGCCACTTGGGTTCGAGGTAGGTCTCGCCCAGGCCGGCCGCCCAGGACTTGACGGTCTGGACGAGTCCGGCGCGGGTCCAGTCGACCGCCTCGTCGCTCTCGCCGAGGCACAGCAGCGCCATCGCATGCCGCAGGGACTGGCGGGCCCGGTGCGCCCACCAGTCGGCGGTGATCCGGCGGAACCGCTCGACGGGCAGCACCGCCTTCACCTCCTCCACCAGGGCGTGGCCGCGCAGCGGGTGGCTGTGCAGCAGCCGCTGGCAGCGGTTGAGGAGGTCCTCGGACAGCCGGCCGGGCCGCTCGGCTCCCTCCTCCAGCGCCTGGAACTGGCCGGTGAGTTGGCGCACCGACCGGGTGCGGATCTCCACCCGCCGGCCCTCCAGGAACAGCAGCGACGGCATGGTCGGCAGGTCGTCCTCGGTGCGGCCGATGAGCAGGAAGTCGATGTCGGAGGACGGGTTGCCGAACCCTTCCGCGATGGAGCCTTCGAGGACTACGGCCCACTCGGTGCCGTGGGGCGGTTCGGCGAGGGAGTCGAGGGACGTGTCGAGCAGGTCCTGCAGCTGCTCCTCGGTGAGGATCACGGGTGGGTCTCCGTTCCGGGGCCGTCCTGCGTGGCGGTCGTACCGTCGTCGGGAGGGTCGGCGAGTACGGTGACCGTCCCGGCGGCGCCGTCGACGCGGAGGCGGGTGCCGGTGCGGATCTCGGTGGTCAGGTTACTGACCTGGACCACTGTCGGAATTCCCAACTCGCGTGCCACGACGGCGACATGGGTGAGCGGGCTGCCGCGCTCGATGACGAGGGCGGCGGCCGAGGGCAGTGCGGCGACCCAGCCGGGGTCGGTGCGGTAGGTGACCAGGATGCCGCCGCCGATGTCGCGGGGGCTGTCGGTGACCACGGCGGGCCCTTCGGCGACGCCGGGGCAGCAGGCGGTGCCGCGCAGTTCCCGGGTGCCGCTGCGGGCGGCCGGGCCGCAGGTCCAGCCCGCCCGGTCCAGGTTGCCCGACCAGTACGGGGCGCCACGGGTGGTGAAGCGGGACGGGGCGTGCAGGCCGGTGTCGACGGCCAGTTGCCTGCGACGCAGCGCGACCAGCTCCCGCAGCTCGGTGTGGACGATCATTCCCTCGTACGCGCCGCTGATCTCCTCCAGGCGCAGCAGGAACACGTCGTCCCAGGCGTCGATGGCGCCGGCGCGCGCCAGGTCGCGGCCCAGGGCGCGCAGCATGCGCTTGGCCGCGCCGAAGGCCCGGGTGCGGCAGAACCTGAGCCGTTCCCGGTCGGCGAGCGCCGTCCGGGCCTTGTGCCGCACCCGCTCGTACAGCACGCGGCGCGGGCCGCGCAGGTGCTCGTCGAGATAGGCGTCGGCCTCGCCGCCACGCTCCGGCGCGCCGTCTCCCCCGGTGTCCGACAGCGCGTCACGCAGCAGGGCGAACAGCCCTGCCGGGTTCTCGTACAGGTCGGGGACCTCCAGCTTGAGTTCGTCGGGGCTGCGGTAGCCGTAGTCGGCGATGTACGCGTCGACGGCGGCCAGGAACCGGGGGTGCCCGGCCTCGCGCAGCGCCCGGTAGGAATCGGGATCGGGTGTGTGTTCCAGCACGTGCAGGACCTCTTTGTCGGCGCGTGCCCGGTCGGCCAGCTCGCGCAGTGCCCGCACCGGTTCGGCGGACTCCACCGTGCCGCCGGGGGCGGCGGCGGCCCAGGTGAACCATTCGGGTGCCTCCGGCAGCCAGCTGCGGGTGAGCAGCGCCAGCAGCCCCACCGAGAGCAGGATCGTGGCGTCCAGGGCCTGCATCGGGCCCCATTTTTCGATGAGTTCGCGCTGCAGCCGGCGGAAACGGCGGTAGGTCTCCTCACCGGGCAGGCTGTCGTAGTCGACATTGTTGAACATCGCGTATGCCCGGTAGAAATCCCGGTGGAAGGTCTCCACGGATTTCCGGATGGTCAGGAACCTCGTGGCGAAGATCGTCGTGCGGGCCATGCGCGAGAGCCGGCCGCGCAGCCCCGGTCGCGGTGTGAACGGATGGAGTGTGTCGGCGATCTCGTCCGGAATGCTCTCCGCGACCCCGAGCGATTTCTCCAATACCCGCCGGCTGAGCGGGTACAGCGGGGCGAGGCGCACCATTCGGTACCAGTGGAACAGGTTGTAGTAGACCCGTCCGTGGACATAGCCGAGCAGGTGCGGGGTCCACTCGCGCACCTCGCGCAGTTGCTCGCCGCGGACGCCCAGGGCGCGGGCGTAGCTGTCGTACACCTTGGCGTAGGTGTCGGCGGCGAAACTGAAGGTGAGCGGGGAGACGACGCCGCTGAAGCTCTCGATGATGTTGGAGTTGTCCCAGACCCGCAGTTCGCCCTCGGGTTCGGGCACGGGGGCCGGGGCGGTGACCGGGCGGCTCTGCAGAATCCACAGGGTGCCCTCGGCCGTGGCCCACTCGATGTCCTGAGGGGTGCCGTAGCACGCGGTGATGCGAACCCCCGCCTCGTGCAGCCGGGCCAGACCGGCGGCGGTCAGAACCGGCGCCGACCGGTGCTCGCCGGCGACGGGCCGCACCCGGCAGCCGGGTCCGGGTCCGGCCTCGTAGCGTTCCCGCTTGTCGCCGATCACCGTGGTGAGCGGCTCGCCGGTGGCCGCGTCCAGGACGACGGTGTCCGCGTCGACCGCGCCTGAGACCAGCCCCTCCCCCAGCCCGTACACCGCGCTGACCACATGGCGGTCGGTACGGCCGGTCGCCGGGTCGGCACTGAACAGCACGCCGCTGCACTCGGCCGGGACCATGCGCTGGACGATCACGGCGACGCCCCCGGCACCGGGTGGCAGCCGGCGCTGGGCGCGGTAGCACAGGGACCGCTCGGAGAACCCGGAGGCCCAGCAGCGGCGGACATGGGCGGTGACCTCGTCGAGGCCGCGGATGTTGAGGAAGCTGTCGAACTGGCCGGCGAAGGAGTGCCGGGCGCCGTCCTCCTCCGCGCCGGAGGAACGGACGGCCACCGCGCCGCCGCCGGCGTGCCGATAGGCCCGGGCGATGACCTCGGCGATGCGCCCGGGAAGCGGCGCGGCCTCGATCAGGAGCGCGATCTCCTCGGCGACCTGCCTGGCCTTCGACTGCCAGCCGTCGGTGAGCAGTCGTGTCATCCGCTCGTCCAGTCCACTGGCACGGCGGAATTCCGCGAAGACGTCCAAGCCGAGTACGGACCAGCTCGGTACGTGAAAGCCGGACGTGGTCAGGGTGTGGAGGTTCTTCCCCTTTCCGCCGGCCCATGCGGCCATCAGGGAATGGTCACTGGCCGGTGTGAGAACGTTCAGGGGTCGGTGTCCGGGCGTCGTACTGGGCGACAACTCGTTTCCCTTTCAAAGGTGTTACTCACGGGTATGAGTCGACCTCGCCCGACTGTTTCACAGCACTGCCCGTCAAAACATCGTGTGCGCCCGCAGCGGGCGTATTTCGGCCGCTGTAGAGCCTTCAATATCTCGATGGTTCACACAGGAATCCCCACCAGCGGGCCGGATCTAGAGCAGAATGCGGAGGTCGACCACGGACCCGGTGGCTGCGACCGGCCTCGCGTCCAGTTTCTCCAGGACATGGAGCATCGACCTGTTGCCCGCCGTCACCACGGCGGCCAGCGCGTGGTGTCCCTCGCGGCGGGCAACAGCCGCCGCATGCTCGGCCAGCGCTGCGCCGAGCCCCCTGGCCTGCCACCCGTCCTCGACCAGGATCGCGAGTTCCCCCACCCCTTGCTGATCGGTGCGCATGACGTTCGTCATGGCGATGATGTGGTCCGCACGCCCGGCCGGAGCGGTCACCAGCGTGGTGCCGCGCTCCGGGCTGGACAACCGGCGCCATTCGGCGGGCGTCAGGCCGGACTTGCCCGCGTGGTATCGCAGGGCTCGGCTGCCCGGCGAGCAACGGCGGTGCAGTTCCTGGACCGGCACCAGGTCGACGGGAGCCGCCTGCCGGGTCCTGGTGGCGGTTCCGTCGGTCAGTGTGATCGAGTGTGCGTCGTCTCGACGGCGGGCGTCGGGCATCGACGTTCTCCTCACATTGCGATCGTGACTGCTGTGCCGCGGGTCCCGCGAAGCAAGCGCGGCCTTGCTGCCGCAGCAGTCTTTCCCGGTCCCGGGTCGCCTCAAGAGGACTTCGCGTCACTTCGATCGCGCTGCGCTCACACCCAATCACGGAGAGACGCGAAAATCCGGAGGTGTCGTGGCCGTCGTGGACGCCGATGCTGAGCTTTGCGCCCGATATCACTCCAGGATTTGCACGGAGGGCCGCCCGGCCCCCGCCGCCCGGACCGGCCGAGGAACGCGCTGTCGAACCGCCCGGTCCCTGGCGGCTGTTCCGGCTTCAGTCCAGGAGCAACGGATTGGGCAGGTCCGCCGCGGGATCCATGCGCAGGAGCGTGTGCAGGACGCCGGCGAGACCGGACATGAGGCTGGGTGAGAACGCCTCACGGGCCAGGCCGCCGACGGGGCCGCGCTGTTCGAGACCGGTGAGGATCTCCGCGTCGAGGTCCATCGGGTCGCCGAAGCCCAGGGAGGTGAGGAACTCCCAGAGGCCGAGGTCGCCGTGGCAGAGGGTGTGGCTCCAGCCGAAGCCCTCGGCGGCACAGGCTCGTGCGGCGCGCTGGGCCATGTCGAGCTGGTCGGGATCGCCGGTGCGCCGGTGCAGGTCGAACATGCCGATGCCGATCCCCGCGCTGCCGTGGCACCAACTGGTGAAGAAGTCCTCCTCGGCGCCGATCCGGGCGTCGAGCCAGTTGCCCTGTCCGGGCTGCCAGAGGGATTCCTGGAAGGCGAAGGCCTGCTGAGAAAGGCGCCTCCAGCCGCAGCGTTCGGCCATCGAGCCGGCATCGCTGAGGGCGAGCCGGGCCAGCGCCCAGCCGATGCCGGTGGCGCCGTGGGCGAAGCCTCCGATGCCCTCGGGGTTGAGCCGGGTCGTCCAGCGGGCGCCGCTCGCGTCGGGCGTGGCCAGCCCGGCCAGCCGGCGCCCGATGTGCGCGGCGGCGCCGAGCCACCGGTCCTGCCCGGTCGCGGTGGCCAGGTCGAGCAGGGGGACGATCGCGCCGGCGGCCCCGTTGAGGAGGTCCACCTCGATGTCCTCCTCGATAAGTGGAGCGTCCTCGGCGAGCAGCCGGGCCCGCTCGCCGGCCCGCTCCAGCAGCCAGTCCTCGCCGAGCACCCGGTGCAGTGCCAGCCACGTCCACACCTGGGAAGCGGCACCGCTGAACGCCCCGGCCGACGGTGTCGGCGTGAGGTCCTCGGTGCCGAGCAGCACGCGCAGGGCGCCCTCGAACGTCTCGGCCACGCCCGGCACGGCGTCGGCCCGGCCCGCCCGTACCTCGGTCAGGTACTCCGCGAGCGTCAGCACGACCCCGCCCTGCCCGGTGTAGAGGTCGGCGGGCAGCACCCGGATGGACCATCCGGCGGGAGTGAAGACCGGGCTGATCCAGGTGACCGTGCCGTCCGCGCCGCGCACCGCACCGTCGCACAGCCGCCGTACCATCTGCGCGGCCAGGTCCCGGCGGCGCCGCTCCCGGTCGTGGGCGTGCGGGTCGCGGGCGGCGGCCTGCACCCGGGCGGGCAGCGAACGCTCGTTGAGGTAGGCGCCCACCAGCGCGTCCTGGATCACCGCCTCCTCGAGCGCCAGATCGGCGGTGCGCCAGTCCCCGACCGTTTCGCGTACGGCGGTCTCGTCCACGGCGAAGGTGAACATCGGTACGTCGCCGGCCAGCAGGTCCGCGATCTCGCCGTCGATGGTCGCACGGTCGGTGGGCGCGCCGGGCAGCACCTCGGCGTTGCGCCGCAGGATGTCCCTGGCCCGCTCCACGGCAGCCGCCTCGTCGTGCAACGACGCCGGATGCCACAGCATCCGCCCGATGTCGACGTACGCCTGCGTCGGCCGCCGGATACGCCGCGCCTGGGTGCCCTCGAAGCGGTGCAGCAGCCGGTAGGGGTCCCGGCCGGGCCGGTGCAGGTGCGCGGTCATCTCGCGGAAGCCGGCCAGGATCCGGTCCCAGTACGTGCTCAGGACCGGTGTGGGGCTGGGGTGGTTGCCGGTGGCGGGCACTGCCACCAGGTCCACCTGGAAGCGGGCCGCCGCGGTGCCGCCGTCCGCGATCACCGGGTTCGGGATCAGCGGCTGCTGACCGGGCAGCGCCCCGACTCCGGAGATGTCCACTCCGCCGAGGGCGAAACCGGTGCCGCGCACGGGCAGCAGTCCGGTCCGCAGCACCGTACGGCGGATCGCCGCCGCGGCCACGTCCACCGCGTCGCCCCGGTCACCGGGCGGGAACGGCGCCGGGGCGTCGAAGAGTGTCTCGGCGTCCACGATCACCGGCACCGGACCGGCGGCGATCATGTTCTCGGCGTGCATGTCGGTGCCGCCGGTGAACCGGAGGACGGCCAGCCAGTGTCCGACCCCGCGGTAGAACGCGGCGAGTTCGGTGTCGTCCACGCAGTACCGGTGGGGGACGAACTCGGCCCAGCCGTAGCCCTCACGCGTCAGGGTTCGCGGCACACGGATGCGCTCGTCCGCCGCCGGGGCACCGGGGAAGTCCGCGAACAGCTCGTCCAGCAGGGCGCCCAGTGCCACGTCGATCCCGGACGCCCGGGGCTTGTACATGACCCTTCCACCCGCGAAGTCGACCCGGCTGACGCTCAGTCCGCCCCGGTGGCTGTCCCCCGCACCGAAGGTGACGGCGCGCATCTCTCCCGGCTCTCGGCCCAGCAACGGCGCCAGCGACGCACGGTCCGCGGCGAGCCGTGTCGCGAACGCCGCCGTTGCCGCCACCGAGAGCCGCGCCACGCACGCGATCCGCCGGCCGAGGCTCGGGTACCGGCCGGCCAGCCGGTCGAGGTAGCCCGGTTCGCCGGCCTGCTCGATGAACGCGGACCATGTCTCCCTGTCGGCGGCGGCTTCCCCGCCACCCGCGGTTCCCACCTCACCTGCCGTCAGGCGCAGTGCGTGCAACTCGATCAGGAACAGGCGGGAGAGCTTGGCGTGCAAGGACCTGAGCAGGGCGGTGTGCCCGGCCTCCACCACGGCGTCCCGTTCTTCCCGGCCAAGTGAGTCCACGTCGGCCAGCCGCCGGGCCAGCTCGTCCCGCCAGGGCCGGGCGATGCCCCGTACCGGTTGGATGAACCATTCCGCCTGGTCTCGCGTCTCCAGCCCCGAACCGCCCACCGTCCACCTTTCCCGTCCCACCGCGTCGCGCCGTCGAAGGCGCCCGGACGGAGCATGGGGAATCGTTTCACCAGGCCGGTTCCCCACGCTCCTGCTCGTAGATCCTCACTCCGCGAAGGCTCTCCGCAATCGGAGTCCCTCACAGGGCACCGCATGCCTCGAGGGGCGAGGCGGGCTTGTCAGCAGCACCAACTGCCGTGCGAACCGCTCGGGCTGGAACAGAAGCCGTAGAGGGAGTCGCTCGGGTCGGTGAGTGCGGCCTCGGCAGCCGTGCCGCCGACATACAGGGGCCCTGCGGGGTTGGACCGGCCGTACGCGCTCTCGGCGCCCGACAGCCAGGCCTCGATCACGGCGGTGTGGGACACACGGGTCTGGGGCATGGATGGCCTCCGGACATAGGGATGGGGCGGATTGCCCAGCCCTGAGTATGGCCGTGTCCGAACAGACGTCAGATGGCCGATTCGGCCACACTCATGTGGTGCTCGTGCGGCGCCGTGCCGTCTCCGGGGCCGACGAGAGGGTACGACGGGCACACCGCGCCACGTTCTGGGCACAGGCACGCTCCAGCGCACGGCGCGGTGAGGTTGTGGGAGGTGGCGGAAAGAGGTCTCGACGTTCGTGGGGGTGCGTGCGAAGGGAGGGCGGACCGAATGACGGTGACGGCCCGGACAGGGTCATGCCCCGCTGTCCGTGGCCGGCCGCGGCGGAGTCGGTCTCGAACCGGCCGCGACTGCGGCAGCAGGTGACCTTCGACCGTCCGGGCGGTCACCGGTCACGGCAGCGTCCAGAACCGGACCGTGACCAGGTAGAAGACGGCAGCCCAGAAGGCCATCGCCACCGCGACGACACCGAGGCCACGGAGGTTGGTCCTTGCCGCCGGTTCGTCCGGCGACGGCCGCAGCCATCGCCCGAGCAACGGGTTCACGTAGTAGGGCATGGTCAGGAAGCTCATGAGGAAACTCGACAGCAGGTTGCCCACGAGCAGGCCGATCCAGAGCGGCATGTGCAGCGGGGACAGAGCGAGCGTCAGCAGCACGACAGTCGGGTACAGGCCGACCCAGACCGCGAGGGAGGTCCTGGTCTCGGAGGGCGGCGGCGGTGCCTCCTTCCCGTTGCCCTCGAAGGCGAACCAGCTGCCGAACGAGTTGTCGATCGTACGCAGTTTGAAGTCGCTGAACTTGTCGCCCTCGGCCAGGATCGCCTGCCGTTGGGGCGACGTCAGCCAGGCGTCGAGGTGCTCGGCGCTGTCGTAGCGGTACAGCGTGGTCCATTCCTCCTGAAGCCCGGCGATGGGGCGGAAGAGCTCGGTACCGCGAAACCCCTCGAACTTGCTCTCCTCCTGGACCATGCGGTGCTGCCAGGCGAGGAAGTCGTCGACCTGGTCCGGGGAGACGCGGTGGGTGACCACCACCGTGACCAGCGGATCCAGTGACTGCGTGCCACTGCTGACCACCTGCTGGGTCGCCGGACCGTCGAAGTACTTGGCGCCGGCGTCGAGATACGTCTGCCTGGTCGCGCTGTTGATCCACGCCTGCAGATGCGCCACCGAGTCGAAGCGGTACACGACGACCCAGTCGGGTTGCAGCGGTGTCGGCGGGGAGATCTCGGCGCCGAGGAAACCTGGGTAGTAGGCGGCCGCGGCGTTGAGGTCCTCCTGCCATGTCTCGAACTCCCGCTCCATCCCGGGCAGGACCTTCTGGCCGATGATCGCCGTCGCCGCGGCGGCTACGTTCTTTGCGGTGTTCATGGTGACTCAACCTGTCGACACCGACTGCTCCGCAGGGAGCCGGCCGTAAATGCGTTCCGGAGTCAGCGGCAACGCACGGTAGCAGACGCCCGTGGCGTCATGCACCGCGTTCGCGAGCGCGGGGGCCACCGGATTGATGCAGCACTCGGCCATCCCCTTCGCCCTCATGGGTCCCACCGAATCCGCCGAACCCACCAGGAGGACCTCGGTACGGGGGATGTCGGCGTAGGTGGGGATGCGGTAGTTCCGGAGGTTCGGGTTGACCATGACGCCGCTGTCGTCGACGTGGTGATTCTCGGTCAGCGCGAAGCCGATTCCCTGGGCGACACCCCCCTCCACCTGTCCTCGGACCTGCGCCGGGTTGATGATCACGCCGGCGTCCGCCGCCTGCACGCTGTACAGGATCCGTATCTCACCCGTCACCCGGTGCACGGCGACCCGGAACCCCTGCGTGTTGGAGGTGACGCTGCGGGGCGAGCCGTACGCCTTGCGTGCGGCGGTGAAACGGATCCCACGCGCCCGGGCGAGCGCGACGAGTTCGGCCAGCGACACCCGCCGGTCCCCGCAGACGACACCGTCGTCGTCCATCGTGCACATCACGACATGGACGCCCGTATGTGCCGCGGCGAAGTCCAGGATGCGGTCGCGCACGGCATTGGCCGCCCGCAGGACCGCGTTGCCCGCCACGAAGAGGCCCGCGCTCGCGAAGGCACCCGTGTCGAATCCCGTGCGGTCCGTGTCGGACTGCACCAGACGGATCCGCGACGGCGTCGTGCCCAACTGGTTGGCCGCGATCTGGACGTGTGCCGTGGAGGTTCCCTCCCCGAACTCGGGGGTCCCGACGGCCAGTTCGTAGATGAGATCGTCGCCCAGCGTGACCCAGGCCTCGGAGATGTGCTCCGTCGGGGGCGCGGTCTCGTGCAGGGAACTCGCCACGCCGGTGCCGACCAGCCACTCGGGGCCGGGAGGCGGCCCGCCGGCCGTACGCGCCAGGGCGTCGGCCACCAGGTCGATGCACTGGGCGAGCCCGTCCTCGGTGAAGATCACGTCGTCGGGGCCGTCGTCCATGGCGACCAGGGGCTCACCCGGCCGCACGATGTTGCGTCGGCGCAGTTCCAGCGGGTCGAGGTGCAGGGCGCGGGCCAGTTCGTCCATCGCCGACTCCACGGCGAACGCCGGCTGTGTCATCCCGTAACCGCGCAGCGCCCCGCTCGGCACGGTGTTCGTGTAGACGGAGTACGCGTCGTACCTCTTGTTGGGGCAGCGGTAGATCATGACGGCGGCCCCGCCCGCGTACAGCGTCTCGCCGCCGTGGTTGCCGTAGGCGCCCGTGTTCGACACGTTGCGGACCTGGAACGCGGTGAGCGTTCCGTCGGCCTTCGCGCCTAGCTTGATCGTCAGGGTCATCGGATGCCGCGGCGAGGCCGTGGTGAACTCCTCCTCACGGGTGTACTCGAGACAGGTGGGCCGCCCGGTGTCCAGGGTGGCGAGCGCGACCAGGTCCTCCGCGATCACCTCCTGCTTGCCGCCGAAGCCCCCGCCGACGCGCTTGCAGAACACCCTCACCTGGTCCGGGCGCAGCGCGAACAGGTACTCCAGTTTGACCTTCGCGATCGACGGTGACTGCGAACTGGTACGGACGTTCAGCCGGCCGTCCTCCATCCAGGCGATGGAACCATGGGTCTCCAGATGGGCGTGCTGCACCCGCGGTGAGAAGTACGTGCCTTCGTGGATCACGTCGGCCGCGGCGAATCCCGCGTCGATGTCGCCGATGCGCGAGTGGATTTCGACCAGGATGTTGTGGGCGGGATCGCGGATGAACGGATCGTGGGAGCCGTGCAGCTGGGGTGCGCCGTCGGCCATCGCCGCCTCTGGATCGAACACCGCCGGCAGCACCTCGTACTCGACCGCGAGACGCCGGCACCCTTCCTCGGCCGCCCCGACCGTGTCGGCCAGGACCGCGGCGACGCGCTGGCCGGCGAAGCGGACCGTGTCGTCGAGGATGTAGGTGTCGTCCGGGTCGACCAGGTGGTCGGTGTGGATCGCCGTGGTGAAGCGTCTGCGGGGTACGTCTTCCCAGGTGTAGACCCGGTGCACGCCGGGCACCGCGAGGGCGGCGCGCTTGTCGATCGAGAGGATCCGGGCGTGCGCGTGGGGTGAGTGCAGCACCTTGAGGTGGAGCATGCCCTCGATCCGCGTGTCCATGGTGAACTCGGCGTGACCCGTCACCACGTCGTGGCCCGCGGGCGCGCCGACGCTCGTCCCGACGGCCTTGCCCGGTGCTGCCGTCTCCACCGCACTGACACCCTTCACGGCGTCCTCGATCGCCCGGTATCCGGTGCAGCGGCAGAGGTTGCCCTTCAACGCCCGTGGCAGGTCCGCCTTCTGGTCCTCGGTGAAGGTGGCCGACGTCATGATCATCCCTGCGGTGCAGAATCCGCACTGGAACCCCGGGGCGTCCTCGAACTGCCGCTGCACGGGATGCGGGGCGCCGGGCCGCCCGAGGCCCTCGATGGTGGTCACCTCCCGGCTGTCCGCGCGGAACGCGGGAGTGATGCAGCTGTGGACCGGTGTGCCGTCCAGCCACACCGTGCAGGCGCCGCAGTCGCCCGCGTCGCACCCCTTCTTGACACCGAAGTGCCCGAGTTCGCGCAGGAAGGTGCGCAGGCACTGGCCGGGGGCCGGTTCCCGGTCGAATGCCCTGCCGTTGACGATGTAGCTCATGCCAGGTCCCCAGCGTTGAGTTCGCGGCAGATCTCTTCGGCGAAGTACCGTGTCAGATGCCGACGGTGGTCAGGGGTTCCGTTGGGATCGGCGAACCAGACGTCGGCCGGTACGGCGTCGATGCTCTGCCGCAGGGTCCGCACATCGGGCAGGGAGTCGAAGGCGATGCGGACCGGCCGCGTGGTGCCGGCGGTGACGGTGAGCACCAGGTCGTTCCCTCCCGGCCGTTGTGTGCCGACGAGGAACACCGTCGAACGGCCGAGGCGGGTCAGCGTGAAGCGACGGTGCGCGGTGCGTTTGCGCAGCGCGCGCTCCGGAATGGTGATGCGCCGAAGGATCTCCCCGGGGACGAGAACGTTGCGGTGGTCGCCCGTGACGAAATCGAGGGCGTCGACGAAGCGCACGGAGCCGTCGGGCGCCCACAGCTCGTACTGCGCCTCCAGCGCGACGGTCAACGTGATCATCGGGCCTGCGGGCAAGGACATGCAGATGTTTCCGCCGACGGTCGCCGCGTTCCAGACCTTGAACGAGGACAGGAATGCCTCACAGCTTCTCCGGAAGAGGATTCCGGCGGTCCAGCTCTCCGGCCATGGGAAGGCGTACAGGTCGCGAATGGTGCATGTGGCGCTGATCTCCAGGCCCTCGTCCGTCGGAACAAGAGGCTCCCAAGGCAACGCCGTCAGGTCGATCAGCCGTCGCAGGTCCGGCTGCTCCGTGGAGTAGAGCCACGTTCCACCTGCGAGCCAGGCATCGCCTTCGTGCCAGTCCATGCCTGGCCGCTCGGACGGTCGCCGGACCACTTCGGTGATGGTGTTCAGGTCCATGAATACCCACCTACGGGAGAACGGACCTACGGGAAGGCAACTGCCCCCTGGCGCTGTTGGATCCCGCTGACCCAGCAGGTGTTGTCCGCCATGCCGCGTCGGGGCGGCTGAGCCTCGAGGGGCAGGCGGGCACAGAGACTTTTCCACAGCTTATCGCGGCATGCGGACGACGGCCCGGCCGAGGGCAACTGAAAGTAGCCGACTCACCCCGGAACGTAATGGAGTTCGTCAGCCGGAGCGGCACCGTCGGATCAACGTGTCGGCACAGGCAGGAAGAATCAGGTCAGGGCACATGTGGTGGGACACCACAGTGCGCGGGCCGGCCATGCGGCGCACCCGCCATCCTCGCCTCTCCTGTACTCCTGCGGCCTGCGACGCCGAGAGGGTGGAAGGCTGCCGGCCCGGGAAGTCCCGCCGCGGGGGCAGCGGAACTCCTGCGCGGGCAGCGTCGGCCAGGCCGCCGCCAAGCGCGCGTCGGACACGTCCTCGACGCCGGTCATCCGGCTCCAGCGGATCGAGGACCACACGGTGAGTACGCGCGCTCGTGCGGTGGACCGGGCTGGGGCGGGTTGCTTCCATCAGCCGTTGCCCGGTCTGTGCGCGGTGCGGAAGGTCACCCGCGTCGGGCGGACAGGCGAGAGCGCGCTGGGGACACTGACGGCCGCCGAGCGGATGCGGCTGTCCACCGACGACGGGGACGGCTTGGAGCCGGCGATGCCGTGGCTGTCCGAGAGCGGGCTCCCGCCGGGCTACACGACCGCTCCGAGGCCTCTGAGGGCAGTTCGGGCCCGTGGCACCCGACGCCCCCGCAGCATCATGCGATGCCCGCGGTCAGACCTCCTCGACATCTGTGAAGAGGAGCCGCACACCGCCAGTCGCCAGTTCGAAAGCCTTGGCGACGAACGCCGATGCCTCTTCGGTCGTCACGGCCCTGCTGGCCGTGTCGTAGTCGGCGAAGTACATGTCGAGTACGCGATAGGCCGGGGTCGCGCTGCCGTCCTCCTTCGGCCAGACCTTCGCGCTCTCGATCCGCTGGACTCCGGGGATCTTCCGCGCCAGATCCACCTGCTCCAGGTGCCCCGCCTCGAAGGCCTCGGGAGATTTCGGGTTCTCGTAGATCGCAGTGATCTTCGTCGGCATCATTCTCTCCTTGTGTCGAATGCGCTACTGCGCTTTCCACTTCGCATTGTCGGGAATCGATTTGTCCGGCACTCGGACCTGGATGACGGACGGGCTGTCCAAGTTCTTCAGAGCACCCATCACGGCATCACCCAGCTCTCCGTACGTACCGACCTCCCACCCCCGACAACCGAACACCTCCGCCAGACGGCTGTAATTCCACCGGTGCAGGACGCACGGCTTGTAGAACGGTTTGTCGGCATGGAAAACCGATGCATCAGCGAGCCACTGCTCCACGGCGTAGACGCCGTTGTCGATGACGAAGATGATCGGATTGAGCTTGAAGCGAGTCTGCGTCGAGAGGCATTGGGCGGTCATCTGGAAGCCGCCGTCACCGGTGAAGACCACTACCCTCTGGTCGGCCCGCTTCGCCAGGCAGATACCCGTCGCAGCCGGCGCGCTGTAGCCGATCGATGAGTACGACGACTGAACGACGAAGCCGCCCGGTCCCGGCACGTCCAGCAGCAGGCTCCCGAAGTAGTTCATGCTCGCATCGGCACCGACGATGGTTTTCCTGTCGATGTACTGCTGGATGAAGTTGTAGAACCCCTGGTACGTGATCACATCCGACGGGCGTACGACCGGCGCGTCATGTGCCGGCTTCTGCGGCATCTCCCGCACCTTGAGCGTGAGCTTTTCCGCCAGTATGCGGTCGATCAGATGCTCCAACGCGACCTGTGCGCCGAAGTAGGTTCCGAACTTGACCGCGTCGAACGACGCAAATGCGGTCTTGTCGTAGTCCGGGTCCCAGCCCAACGAATTGATGTCCGTCAGCCACACGCCGAGGGCCAGGACGAAATCAGCCGTCCTGGCCAGATCTGTAACGGCCGGCGCTGATGCCTGGCCGTCTAGTACGCCGACGAACAGCGGATCATCCTCGGACAGCACGGACTTACTGAGGAGTTCCGTGACGAACGGGATGTTCAGCTGCTGTATCAGACTCATGACCTTGTCCTGCAGGCCGAGCCGGTCGACCTCCACACCCACCCAGATGAGCGGGTTCTCTGCGCTTTCAAGCTTTGCGCGGATCTGTTCGACCGACTGTTCCAGACTGGTCTCGTCCGACAAGGTCCTGGCCGGCTTCAGAACGCCCCTCGGCGGCTCGCATTCCATGTCGACCATGTCCTGGAGCAGCTCGATGTAAATCGGGCGCCGTTCGGTGATGCACTGGGTGAGTGCATAATCCATCAGCGCCGGCGCAAGGTCCGGGTTGTCGATGCGTACGGTGGCGGCCGTAATGTGCTCGAACGACTGCATGTCCGTTTCGCGTCCGCTGATGAAGTGGTGCGCGCTGAAGCCGGTCTGCTCGAAGGTGATGGTCTTCTTTATGCTCGGTGTGCCGTTGATCAGTACGAGCGGCACCTTCTCGACGTAGGCACCGGCGACGGCGTTCACGGCACACAATGCACCTGCGGAGTAGGTGACACAGAGGGCCCCGATGCCCTTCAGTCTCGCGTATCCGTCCGCCGCATAACCGGCATTCACCTCGTTGACTTCTTCTATGATTTCGATGCTGCTCGGCGTGACGTAGCGGTTCAACCAGTCTATCGAGTAGTCGCCCGCGATGGCGAACAGATGCTCCAGGCCCAGTTGGCGGAGCCGGTCCACCAGGTACTGTCCCACGGTGCAGGTCTCGTTCATGGCGTGAAAACCTCCGCGGTCAGTAGTCGCTCGCGCCGCCGAACAGCCGGGGCATGTATATGTCGAATATCCCCGGGCACTTGCGTTCGGGATACCGCTGGAGCATGAAGTCCTTGAAGGCGTCGCCTGCCAGCCCGTTGCCGATTGCCTGCCGAGCGGCCGAGAGGTACTCGATGTTGCGAGCGACTTCATTTTTGTCGGCCGGCAGGCCGTGGCCCGGCATGAACAGATCGCAGTCCGACAGCAGCATTTCCTGGAGCACCCTGATCCAGTGGCCCATATGCGTCGTCAGGTACAGATGGGTGCCGCTGTAGATCAGGTCCTGAGCGAAATACACACCCAGCTCAGGAAGCCTGATGGTCAGGTGGAAGTCGATTTCGGTTTCTGTCACCCGATCGAATACGTACCTGACCCCGTCGATCGTCTCGGTGCCGGGGCCGACGGCCTGCTTGGGCACGACTATCTGGTCCGGAGCGAGGTCGCCGAGTTTCCAGTGGTCACTTCTCGAGGCTTCTCCGTGCTCTTGGATGAAGCTCATGGTCTCGGGCAGCGCGTAGATCGCGATGTCGCTGAACGCCGTCCCCAAACCGAACCAGTGGTCGGGGTGCCGGTGGGACAGGTACAGCCTCTCGATCGGCTTGCCAAGGCTGTCCGCGTAGTCCCTGAACGCCCTTGCATAAGGAACGAGAAACTGCCCGTCGACGAGGACGAGCTGGTTCCTGGTCTCGATGATGTGCGTGGCGTTCGCAATATTGCTGTATGCGAAGGACGACACGAACGTGTGAATACGGACATCGCCTGTCCGCTTCACGACCATGATGATGGGATCTGACACCTGGGCTAGCATTCGGGACCTTTCCGAGGTACTCGGGCGGAAGGAGCGATGATCTGCTCTCGCAGTTCCTCCAATGCGGCCCTCGCGATGTCGTAGGCGCTGTCGACGTCGGGCACCGGGTCGTCCTCACCTGGCCGCCAGAAGCGCCTGCGTGCCATGCGCATGGAGCTGACGAACGGCGGGATCGCGTTGAACACCTCGATCAGGTACGGCCCGCGATACACCGGCTCGATCTCGTTCAGGATGATGTCCCACGGGATCCAGCTGTCTTTCACCGCACCCCGGTCGGGCGCGGATATGTGTACGTAGTGGAGCCGATCCTGCCGGGCTGCTTTGGCGACATTTTCCTTGAAGACCGACGGGCCCTGGCTTTCCATCAGGACTTGCGCGATGTCGATCGTCACGCCGGCCTGCGAGTACTCGAGGCCGTCGAGGAAATCCAGTGCCTCCGACACCATGTTGGGTGGGGGCGTCTCCCAGCTCTTGACGGGCTCGATGGCGAGCTTCACGTCTCGCGCGGCGGCGTACTCCGCCAGATCCTCGAAGACGGAGCGCGCCGCGTGGTAGCGCGACTCCATCCAGTCTTGGAGGGCATCGCTCCATATCGGCTCGTCAGCGTCCGTGACCGGAAAGACGCCGTAGGGGTAGAGGAACGGCCCTGACATGATCGAGTCGCCGCCCAGGACCCGCGTGATGTCGACGCGTGACTTGAGGTAGGACAGAGCCTGCCGGCGCTGCTCCTCGTAAGGTGAAGTCGGGTCGAAGGTCCGCGTGGTCCCGACATTGGTCGTGAACTTCACGTCCTTCAGCCCTGCCTGGTCGAATGCCTTCTTGAGGGCGACATAGCTGTCGGTCTCGAGCTTGTGGTCGACGGTCGCGGGCCGGGAGGCGATGTGCAGGTCGAAGCCGTCGTAGCCCATGTCGGTGAGGGCCTTCAGATGATTGATCAGGACGGCTGTGTAACGTGAGTCCTGCGGCCTCAAGTCGGCCGTGAACATGAAGAAGCTGAAGAACACGTCCCGTTTGAATGTCGCGTTCATTCCCGGTGTCCTCCGTTCACTACCAGCCCAAGACGTCGGCGAGGTAGGCGCGGGCCTTCTTGGCGTACTCCAGCGGGGTGGCCTTGTTCGGATCCTGCTCGGCTTCCACGACCAGCCACCCCCGGTAGTCGGCGTCGGCCAGCGCCTCGAGGATGGGCCGGAAGTCGATCGCGCCGTCTCCGGGCACGGTGAAGACGCCGAGCTCGACGCCCTCCTGGAACGACAGGCCTTCTTCCCGCACCCGGCTCACGACCTCGGGCCGGACGCTCTTCATGTGGACGTGGCCGATGCGGTCGGCGTAGGTCCGGGCCAGGTCCAGCGGATCGTCGCCGGCAAAGGCCATGTGGCCGGTGTCGAGCAGCAGGTGGACCAGGTCCGGGTCGGTCGAAGCCATCAGCCGGTCGATGTCGGCCCGCGTCATCACGCCAGTGCCCATGTGATGGTGATAGCTGAGCCTCATCCCGGCCGAGCCGGCGATCTTGCCGAGCTCGTCCAGGCCCGAAGTCAAGGCGTCCCACTGGGCGTTGGTGAAAACCGGGCGGTTGGCGAACACGTCGACGGGCAGCAGATGCGACGAGGCTCCGAACTCGGCCACGACCAGCTCGGTCCCGCCCAGCGCCTTGATATGGGCCAGCGTCTCCTCGAAGGCGGCGATCGTCTTCTGCCGCATCTTGCTGATCGTGAAGTACGTGCTCGTCCAGGGCTCGGACACCTGAAGGCCGCGGAGATCGAGGGCGGCCTTCAGAACGGCGGCGTCCGAGGGGTACTTGTGCCCGATGCTGCAGCCCTGGAAGCCGGCGAGCGCCATCTCGCTCACCGCCTGGCCGAAGGAGATGTCGGCGTCGATCGCGGGGAAGTCGTCGTTCCACCACAGGGTGCAGCAGACGCCGAGCTTCACCTTGTCCGGGCCGAGGCGGTCGGCCAATCCCGTCATTTCGTCGCCCCTTTCAGGTAGCGGTCCTCGATCCGGGGCGGCTGAGCCCAGGAGCCGTAGCCGGGCCCCTTGGCGCCTGGAGGATTGGCCCCGATGGCCCGCCACAGCAGCCCCTCCTGGTAGGAAGCGGCGGTGACTGTGGAGGATTCGCCCGCGGCATGAGCCCCGTAGCAGTCGGTCCACTCGGGTGGCAGCGCGTACCACATCCCGGCGTACCAGAGTTTGATCACGTTGCGGGCCACCGGGCCGAGGCGCTCGTCGCTGAGGATCCGGTGGCGCAGGGCCCGGTCGAACAGGTCCCGGTCGAGCGGGATCCGGTCATGGCCACCGGTATCACCGGCTGCGTCGGCCCGGGCCGCCCGGTGGGCGTCCAGGAGGGCGGTGACGGTCTCGTCGCCGCAGGCGGCCCGCACTTTGGCCCAGTACTGGTGGGCCAGACCGGTGCCGAGCAGGTCGGTCTCCTCGAAGGCGGTCAGGTCGACCGACAGGCGGAGGAACTCCTCGAACGACGGGGCGGTCACCGTGTCACCGCCTGCGCTGTCCCACCGGCGGACCGGGAGACCTCCGGATCGGAGCCGACCGCGGTCGGGATCTCGAAGGTAGGAGCGGCGTGGAGGCCGTCGCTGCCCGGCAGGGGGTTGCGTACCAGCCGGTTGAACCCGTCGCGCAGGCGGAACATGTCGCAGACGGCGTCCTGCAGAAGGTCTGGCTGCCCGTTGAACGCTCTGGTGAGCAGGGCGAGGAAGGCCCCGTACTGGGCGTTGAAGTCCCGGGCGGCACGGGCGAGTTCCGAACCCGCCGGGAAGTCGGCCAGCCGGGCGCTCACCTTCACCTTGTACACATCGTCCCAGCTGATGCCGAGCGGCGGCCCCGAAGGCGCATCGGGGTCGTCGCCCACCTGGTAATAGCGGCCGAGCTGCAGCTGCCGGAACCGGTAGTAGTGGGCCAGCTCCCCGTCCGCGTCGTAGATGCCGGAATCGAGGCCCTCGCCCTGAGCGGCGATGAAGCGCAGCGCCCGGCAGGCCGAGTCCAGGTCTGAGACGACGATCACCCCTCCGCCGCCGGAGTAGAAGTACTCGGCCCCCACCTGCAGGGCCGGATCTCCGCAGAAGAGCTTGGGGTCGCCGGCCGCCACCTTCTCGAGCCCTTCGATGATCTCTGCGTAGAACTCGCCGATGCTGTAGAAGCGCATCCCCTCGGCCGTCGGGCTGAAGGCCAGTACCCGACTGCCGCTGTCCGGTGTGCGCAGCAGCCGTGCGTCGGCACTGGGGGCCTGGCCCGGCCGCTCGATCTTGCAGAACGTCTCCACCGCCTCGGGGGACAAGGGCCGCAGGTCGACGGTGAAGTCGTTCTCCCCGTCGGGCAGGTAGGCCGGGTAGGACGGCACGAAACCGGGGCGGGTCAGATCGGGCGTCCCCCCGATGGCGTTCAGGACGTTGGCGACGAGCGTCAGGTGCAGCATCTCCTCCACCGCGACCACCCGGATGATGTGGGCGGCGTCGGAGTTGGTGGTGGACCGGATGGAGTAGTACGCGGTCAGGTAAGGCGGGATGGTTGCGTGCTCGAGCGCCATCGCCACGTGCAGATAGCTGATCAGGTCGTCACGGTTGTTGATGGTCGACGCGGTCACCGGGCCACCTCCTGAGTGCGGCGCAGGCCGGCTCCGGTCGAGGTGACGGCGATCGGTGCTGTCTCGGAGTCGAGCTGGGCCAGCATGGCGCGGCTGCTGCGCAGGCACAGGGCGGCGATGGTGAGCGTCACGTTCGACGTGCCCACGGTGGGCATGCTTCCCCCGCCGACCAGGTAGAGGTTCTCGTGATCCCAGCACCGCTGATCCGGGTTGACCACCGAGGTCGACGGGTCGCGGCCCATCATGTGGGTGCCGGCGAGATGGTTGCCCCCTCGGATCTCGTACCCCTCGCCGGCGTGGACGGCGTAGCCCCAGAAGTCCGGGTCGTACTCGGTGTGGTCCTCGGCTCCGAGGCGGGCGAAGATCCGTTTCGACAGCTGCCGGGCGTACGCCACCCCCCGCATCGTGTAGTCGGGGATGTCGTAGGTGAGGATGGGCCGCATGTTCCCCAGGTGGTCGGTGTAGGCCGGGTCCACGGTGATCCGGTTGCTCGGGTTGGCGGGGACCTCGACCATGAACGCGAACTGCAGCTGGCGGGACACCTGGTCCACCAGGCCCTGGCGGAGGGACTCGCCGTAGCGGCCACCGGCGTCCACCAGGTCGATCAGGTCGGTCATCGGCGCCCCCCGGGCCCAGCCCCAGCCGTCGTTGTGGATGTCGACGCTGAATGCCGCCTGGTGGCGTCGGAAGCGGCCGCCGCGCAGGTCGGTGATGCCGCCCGTGCAGTTCGTGCCCCGGAAGGTGCCGGCCACCTCCGGTAGCAGGGCCCACGCCAGCAGGTAGGCGTGGTCCATGAAGTTCCGCCCCATCAGGCCGCTCGAGCCGCGCAGGCCGGAGGCCAGCATCAGCCGGGGGTTCTCCACCGCGTTGGCCGCCAGGATGAACAGCCGGCCCCGTGCCCTCATGGTGCTGAAGCCGGGGCTGTCGGGCCGGTCGTAGCGGCGGTACTCGATCTCGGTCACCCGGCGGGTCCGCTCGTCGACGTGCACCTTGTGGGCCACCGCCTGGGCCACCAGGTCGACCCGGCCGCTCTGGAGGGCCACCGCGAGGGTCTTCCCGGCGTGGTACTTGGCCTGCACCGGGCAGATGGGCACGCAGTTGTTGTTGCCCTGGCACCGCCCGCCGACCTCGACCTGGTACGTGCTCACCGCCCCTCGCGGCACGTAGCCCTTCCCACCGTCGAAGGCCGGGTTCGGTATTCCGTTCCGCCCCTGCGGGAACGGCCGGACCCGCAGCTCGCACCGCTCCCCGTCGAGCTCGACCGGCATCCCGTCGAGGTCCTTGGCGACCATCCGGTCCAGGTACGACAGGGGCAGCCCCTTCATGGGGAACACGTAGCCCTCGTCGAAGGTGATTCCGAGGTAGGCCTGGTCCTCCACGTCGGCGGAGACACCGATCTCGCGTTCGGCCTCGTTGTAGTACGGGGCGAGGTCCTCGTAGGTGAGGGGCCAGTCGGTCCCCTCGCCGTAGAGCGTACGCAGACGGAAGTCCTCCGGGAGCATCCGCAGCGTCTTGGCCTCCCAGTGCATGGTGGTGCCGCCGAGGACCCGGGTATAGGTGGTGTCGGTGGCGAAGAGCCCGCTCTGGACGATGTAGGCCGAGGCGTCGGGCGCGCCCGGGAAGACGCGCCGGGCGTCGGTGCCGCGGGGCATCGGAGCGTTGGCGACGACCGGGTAGGGGGACTGGTTGTCCTTGGTGGTGGCCGAGTAGAAGCGGTCGAGGTAGCTCTCGTAGCCCCTGAGGGTGAGGTCCTCGGCGGGGCCCGCTTCGAGTATCAGTACCCTCTTGCCGGCGTCGCTCAGCCGCGAGGCGATGAGGGCGCCGGCGATTCCGCCGCCGACGATGACGGCGTCGTAGAGAATCCCGGCCGCCGCCGCGGGGTCGGTGCGCTTCGCAGCCCCCTCGGGGAACTTCGCGTACATGGGGCAGTCACTCCTCCGCTGCCAGGCGCGGCCCAGACCGGCGTGGTGGGGGTGGTTCGAGTCGGTCGGCCACGGGTCACTCGGCCTCGGCCCGGGCCCGCATGGCGGACAGGAAGGCGGCATAGCTCCACGTCAGGTTGTGCACACTGCGCTCGAAGCCGGTGGTGCCGTCGAACTGCTCGGAGAGCTCCAAGTTGTCGCTGTGGTAGACGACGGCCCGCACCATGGCGTCACCGGTCGCCGTCAAAGCGGCGGCGGCTGCCGCCGGGGCCGTCGAGGCGTCGATGCCGGACTGGGCGAAGAAGGGTGCGGACAGGTCGTCCATGGGCACCTTGCCGCTCGACTTGATCCCGGCGGCCAGCTTGTAGTGCAGCTCGGCGACGTTGCACGTGGAGAGGGCCCAGGGGTGGCCGCCGAGCACCGGGTGCGCGGTGTCACCGTCGTAGACGTCACCCGGGTAGCGGCCGAACAGCGGCCCGATACCGAACGCTTCCTTGTCGGCCTTGTTGACCGGGTAGAAGGCGATGCCGCCCTCCTCCCACTGCGAGCGCAGCTGGGCCGCCGTGGCCAGCAGCTTGGTGTCGGTGACGGGAACGGCACCGTAGACGGCCGACTGGACGATGTCGATGTTCGGGTCGTAACCGCTGACGACCGGATTCTGGGGCGAGGGCTGGGTCCCGTCACCGGGGTCGGCCAGCATGCTCACGTACTTGCTCCCGTCCCAGTGGCCTGCGAGGGCCTGGCGCAGCCACTTGATGGCGGGCCGCAGTCCGGTCGGCTTGGCGATGCCGACGACGGTCGAGGCCTGGATCTCCTCGAAGCAGCGCAGCTGGGCGGAGCGGGCGAAGAAGCTGTACCCGCTGTGCTCCTCCCACAGGTTCGTGGTGGGGCCCTGGTAGACGCCGAGGAGGTAGGCCACGTTCGAGTTGACCAGGTCGACCGCCCGCTTCTGGGTGCCGACATCGAGCTGGTCGTAGGCGGCCAGGATGGTGATCGTCTGCAGGGCCGGACCGTCGTTCTGCTCGGTCCACGGGCGCGCGTCGCCGGCGATCTTGAAGCAGGCGTGACCCTTGGTCAACGGCGGCTGGGCGTTGGAGTGGCAGAGGTCGGCGAACTGCACGTAGTCGTTGAGCGTCTGCACCGTCCCGCCCGGGCGGGTGGGCAAGCCGGCCTTGGCCACCTCCATGGCCGTGATGGCCCCGTCACGCACCCAGTTGAAGACGTAGTCCTCGTCGATGCCGGGGGTGTCGGCCGGGAAGGACGGGGCGGCGATGATGCAACCCGGCTTCGAGTCCCGGGAGATGTCGCCCGGCGACTCCGGATCACTGAAGACGAAGCCGTCACTGGCGATGTTCCGGAACATGAAGGTGTACATGGTCGGCACGAGCGACGGCAGATCTACCGCTTCTGGAGAAAAGGAGATCTGGATGTTCGACCGCGCTCGGGAAGTGTCGGCCGGCCGGTTCGTGCGGGCGGGCGTGGTGTTGGGCTCGGACATGCTGAACTCCCCCGATGTCTTTCGAACGGGACTATCGGATCCGGTCGGTGCCCTGGTGGTGTGACCCAAAAGGCTTGAAACCGTGTGCGCCCATGAGTTGCCTGGGTGCAGATTGTTCATGGGGACTTCGATGGTGTCAGGCTGCGAGTTGGTATCGCTGCCGGTAGCCCCTGGCGCGCAGATTACGGCCGTGACACGGACGATATGCGGGAATTATCGGTACCTCTGAGTGGGCCGCGGGCGCGCTCCGGTCGACGGGACTTCCACTGACCCGACCGGTTGCAGTGATCTGAATGAGCATCAGAACCCGTGCCTGTACGCAACTTCCGCGGCGACGCGCGGTGCCGCGGGGCTGCGTCCGTGCCACACGCATGCCGGGGAGGGCAGGCGAACCGATCGCCTCGGACTCAACTTTTCGCCCTGGGGACGCGGCGAGGAGAGCGACGCACGACAATACCGTCAGACCTGCGCTGACACTCTGCATCACATGTTCGAGTCGATGCCATTCCCATAATCGCGTCAATAGGGAATACATCCGTTCGTCCCCCCGTTTTCTCAAGAAAGCGCGCGATGCAGAGAATTTTCGGCAGCAGTCCTCATGGCAGCTTTTCGCTGAACGTCATCGAGAAATTTTGAAGCAGCCTGAGACGAGACCGTTCCAACGCGATGGGTGTGCCATCTGGCATGCCCCTCATCTTTGCGTACCGCAGGCTACAGTTAGCCGGGCAGGGGCCGCAAGAGGAAATTCCGATGTTACGTATGAGGTTGGGGTAGGCGGGTGCATCTCACTGTTGCATAAATCTGCGCCGAATCCTGGTGGTGCACGTGAGCATCTCCTCCGTTCCATTTACCAATGCCCGTATCTGGGCTCCGGTGCACGTCGGCGCCCTCGAAGCGATCGACCAGGGTCCCACGACTGGCTGGACGACACACTGCGGCGAGGGCCTGCGGCAAGCGCGGTCAGTGGTTCCCGGCGACCTTCCGTACGCCGGCGTGTGACTCCGTGGTTGGCCGGCCTGAGCATCACGACTCGCACGCCCACCGGCTGGCTCTGCGCCGGGTGGGTCCGGCGTCGGCCGGGCGTGGGACGCGTGGAGCACAGGGCGGTGGTCCCCTTCTTCTCCCTCGTGGACACGGGTCGTTGGGCGATCTGGTCCTGACTGTGACCGTCGGGCTCGTGTTCCACGGTGCGATGTACGCGCCCCATGCCGCCTTCTTCGCCGAGATGTTCGCCGCGAGGATGCGGTACTCGGGCGCGTCCATCGGCGCCCGGTTCGCCTCCGTGGCGGCCGGCGCGCCGGCCCCGCTCATCGCCACCGCGCTGCTCGACGACCACGGCAGCTCCACCCCGATCGCCCCGCGTGTGATCGCCGCCGCGGTGCTCACCCTGGTCGCGGTGGGCGTGGCCCGGGAGACGCGGCACCGGGTTCTCGCCCATGTCGAGGCCGAAGGCGGCGAGTCCGCAGGCGTGGGTGCTGCCGCCGAGGCACGGACGGTCTGACGGGCCTCTGAAGAGGAGCCTGCACGCCCGGCCCCCGTACGGCACGTCCGTACGGGGGTCAGCGTCTGTCCGGGGCCGCCAACCGGTGCAGCCGCAGCGCCAGTTGGATTTCCAGGGCGCGGGCCGGGGTCTGCCAGTCCTCGCCCAGCAGCCGGCCCACCCGCTCCAGCCGTTGGGCGACCGTGTTCACGTGGACGTGCAGCGCGTCCTTGGTCCGTGCGGGGCTCATCCCGCAGGCGAAGTAGGCGTCGAGGGTGCGCAGCAGTTCCGTACCGCGTCGCTCGTCGTAGGTCACGACCGGGCCGATGGTGCGGTCGACGAAGCCGGCGATGTCCCGTTCGCCCGCGAGGAGCAGGCCGAGGAAGCCGAAGTCCTCGGCCGCCGCGCCGTCCCCGGCCCGGCCGAGCAGGTGCAGCGCCTCCAGGCAGCGGCGGCCCTCGGCGTAGGCGGTGGCGACGGTCTCGGGACGGGTGGTGAGCTCGGTGACCGGGGCCGAGGCGCCGACCGTGACGGATTGGTGGACGGCCGTACCCAGCTGGCGGGCGGTGCGCCGGGCCAGGTCCGTGGCGGTGTCGCCGGCGGTGAGCGGCAGCAGCAGGACGGCGCCGCCGTCGCGTGCCGCAGCCAGACCGTGCCGGGTCGCGGCGAGGTGGGAGGAGGCCGACCAGAGCCGGCGGCGGGCCGCGGCCTCCTCGTCGGCGTCGGCGGCCGGGCCGTCGAGGCGTGCGGCGAGCACGACCTGGGTGGCGTCGAGGTCGGCGCGCAGCCGGGCGGCGCGTTCGCGCAGCAGGCGAGGATCGCGGTCGCGCGCGTCGAGCAGGTCGTCCAGCAGCTCGCCCCGCACCCGTTGCTCGGCCTCGGCCGCCGAGCGGCGGGCGAGCAGGAGGAGCGAGGTGACCATCGCCGCGCGCTCCAGGGTGCGCTGGTCGACGGGGTCCAGGCCGGGGTGTCCGCGCAGGACCAGCGCGCCGAGGAGTTCGCCGCCCGCGGCGACCGCGGCGATCCAGTCGTCGCCGTGCCGTACGGCGTGTCCCTCGGCGCGGGACGCCTCGAGCGCCTCGGCCGGTGCCGCGTCGGCCTCGCCGAACTCCACGGTGCCGTCGAGGACTTCGGAGACGGCGGCGGCCACGTCGTGCACCCCGCCGCCGCGCAGGACGAGTTCGGCGAGCCGGTCGTGGACGTCGGAGGCGCGCTCGATGACCGCGCTGCGGTCCCGGATGATCTCGTTGGCGCGCTCCAGACCGGCCAGGGCGGCGCGGGTCTCGGTGAGCAGGTTGGCGGAGTCGATCGCGGCCGCCGCGAGCGCGGCGAAGGAGCCGAGCAGGGCGATCTGCTCGCGTTCGAAGACGCGTGCCCTGCGGTCGGCGGCGAAGAGGACGCCGATGACGTGCGGGCCGAGCATGAGGGGGACGCCGAGGATGGCGACCAGGCCCTCGTCGCGGACGCCGGAGTCGATGGTGAGGGTGTGCTGGAAGCGGGCGTCCTCGAAGTAGTCGTCCGTGACGTACGGCCGGGTCGTCTGGGCGACCAGGCCGCCGAGGCCCTCGCCCATGCCGAGGCGCAGCTGCTGGAAGCGGGCGGAGACCGAGCCCTCCGTGACCCGCATGTAGGTGTCGCCGCGCGCCGGGTCGTTCAGGGTGAGGTAGGCGACGTCCGTGCCGAGCAGGGAGCGGGCGCGCTGCACGATGGCCTGCAGGACGGCGTCGAGATCGCGCAGTCCCGCGAGGTCGTGGGCGGTCTCGAACAGCGCGGACAGCTCCGCCTCACGGCGCCGGCGCCCTTCCAGCTCGGCCCGGACCCGCAGGGCGAGCAGCTTGGCCCGCTCCAGCGCGGCGATCCGGTCGGCCCGTCGGCCCTCGGCACGGGCGAGCAGCACCGGCTGCTCGTACGCCTCCGCGGAGGCGTCGCGGGCCAGCAGCTCGAGGTAGGCGGCCTCGGCGCTGCCGCTGGGTGCCGACTGAACGTGATCGCGAGACATGGTCACAGGATTCCGCATCGCGGGCCCGGCCCGTCAGGCCTGTGGAAAACTCCGCGGCCGGGCGCCGCCGGACGCTTCAGTGGGCCGTCCACCCGCCGTCGAGCACCAGTGAGGTGCCGGTGACGAAGGACGCCTGCGGGCTGCACGGGCAGGCCACGGCCTCGGCGACCTCCTCCGGTTCGATGAGCCGCAGGACCGGGCTGTCTTTCAGCAGGGTCTCGGACAGCACGCGTTCCTCGGGGATGCCGTGCGCCTGCGCCTGGTCGGCGATCTGCTTCTCCACCAGGGGCGTGCGCACATAGGCCGGGTTCACACAGTTCGAGGTCACCCCATGGGCCGCCCCTTCCAGAGCGGCCGTCTTCGACAGGCCCTCCAGACCGTGTTTGGCGGACACATACGCATCGGCGCCGGCGGCGTCGAGGTCGGTGGGTCCACGACCTGCGGTGCGACGGCCCCCGGCAGATCACCGGCGCGGTCCGCCTGCTGGGCCGGCTCGGCCTGGCCGGCCGTGTCGCGGTCGACGGCCCGCACCTTCGCTCCGGCGGCCGCCAGCCCCAGCACGCAGGCGCGGCCGATGCCGCTCGCGGCACCGGTGACGAGGGCGGTGCGGCCGCCGAGGTCGAGGGGCCCGGGGTGAGCGGTGGGCGGCACGCTGGACGAGGTCATGTGCCGACCCTGAGCGGAACCCACTCGTCACCACATGTGGTGGCCGCCCATACTTCAGCCCACAGTCGTCGGGTCAAACCATGTGGGTGCCTCAGTCATGGCCTGCTTGATCCGGAAGCGCCCGAAATCGTTGAGCTCGGGCAGCGCGTCCACCGTGAACCAGCCCACTTCCAGGGACTCGTCGTCGTTGACCCGGGCCTCGCCGCCCACGGCGCGGCAGCGGATGGTGATGTCCATGTACTGGCACTGGTCGCCGTTGGGGTAGGTGACCGGCTCCAGGGCCTGGACGAGGACGACACGCTCGGCCACGCAGTGCACCGCCGTCTCCTCGAAGACCTCGCGCACGGCACAGGCCGCGGGCTGCTCACCTGGCTCCGGGATGCCCCCGATCACCGACCACTGGCGGGTGTCGGTCCGCCGGCCCAGGAGCACTCTGCCCTCGTCGTCGAAGACGATCGCGGTGATGCCGGGGAGCCAGAGCAGTTGCCGGCCGGCGGAGGCCCGGAGGGTGCGGATGAAGTCAGGAGTAGCCATGGGCCCGACCCTAACGGGCCGGACCCATGACCTCCGGTCGGTTCAGCGGGTGCACGCACCGGTTCAGGGGGCGTACGCCGGTCGTACGGCTATGCGCCACCGGCGCGCCGACGGCGCAGCCCGGAGCCGACCGCCCAGCCGACGCCGCCCGCGGCGACCAGCACCAGGGCGATCTCCGGGAGGATGCCGAGGTCGGTCGCGGGGGTCCTGGAGGTGCGCAGCGGCACCTTCTGGACGAGGTAGGCGGGCACGAACATGCCGGTCCGCTGGGTGATCTTCCCGTCCGGCATGATGACCGCGCTGACACCGCTGGTCACCGGCACGGTGACGGTGCGGCTGTGCTCGACGGCGCGGATCCGGGACATGGCGAGCTGCTGGTAGGTCATCTCGCTGCGGTCGAAGGTCGCGTTGTTGCTCGGCACGGAGATCATCTCCGCGCCGTGGGTGACCGTGTCCCGCACGGCCCAGTCGAAGGCGGCCTCGTAGCAGGTGGCGAGGCCGACCTTGGCGCCGTCGATGTCGAAGACGCCCGGAGTGCTGCCGCGGCTGAAGTCCTGGCGGACCATACCGGTCCAGTTCTTGTTGACCGCACCGACGAGCCCGCGCAGCGGGAGGTACTCGCCGAACGGCTGGATCTGCCGCTTGTCGTAGGTCTGCGTCGGTCCCTTGGCCGGGTCCCACAGGATCTGCTCGTTGAGCAGCTTGCCGTCGCGCTCCACGACGCCGCCGACCGAGATGGGCACGCCGACCGCCTTGGCCGCCCCGTCGATGACGGCGGCCGCGTCCGGGTTGGCGAAGGGGTCGATGTCGGAGGAGTTCTCCGGCCACAGCACGTAGTCGGGCTTCGGGGTCCTGCCCGCCTTGATGTCGGCGGCGAGCCTGAGCGTCTCGCGCACGTGGTAGTCGAGCACGGCCCGGCGCTGGGCACTGAACTCCAGCCCGGAGCGGGGCACGTTGCCCTGGATGACCGCGACGGTCCTGGTGCCGCCCTCGGCCTTGTCGCTCACCAGCGGCCGGGCGGCGACCGCGCCCGCCACCGGAACGGCCACGCTCAGCAGCGCGGCGGCCGCCGCGCCACGCCGCACGGTCCGGCTCCGGCCCCGCTCGGCGACCAGCCGGCCGGCCTCGTACAGGCCGAATCCGCACAACACGACCGCGAAGCCGAGCACGGGTGTGCCGCCCACCGCGGCGAGCGGCAGGAAGACGCCGTCCGCCTGCCCGAACGCGATCTTGCCCCAGGGGAAGCCCCGGAAGGGCACACGCGCGCGTACCGCCTCTCCCGCGATCCAGACGGCGGCCGCCCACACCGGCCAGGCCGGCAGCCTCGAGACGGCGGCCACGCCGACGCCGACGAGGGCGATGAAGACCGCCTCGATGGCGACGAGGGCCAGCCAGGGACCGGCACCGACCTCCACGCCGGTCCACACCAGCAGCGGCAGCAGGAAGCCGAGCCCGAAGAGGTAGCCGAGGCCGAGGGCCGCCTTCCAGTCACGGCCGCGCAGCACCCAGCCGAAACCGGCGAAGGCGGGCAGTGCCAGCCACCACAGGGTGCGCGGCGGGAAGCTGACGTAGAGCAGCACTCCGCAGAGCGCGGAGGCGACGGCCGGGACCAGGCGCAGCAGGCGGCCGCGGAACACGCTGGGCGCGGGGGACGGCTGGAGCTGGTCCGGCTGGTCCACGGAAGTTGCGGTGACGGTCACCCGGGTGAGTGTACGGCGGCTGCCCTGGCCGCCGACAGCGCGGTTCGCGGGCCGGACCGGCACCGCGGAGCACGGTCGTCCCTGGTCGCCGCGCATCCCGGTCGGCCGGCGCGCCTGGCCCGGTCCTCGGGGCCGGCGCAATGCCCCGACGCCGCGTCCTCGCGCACGACGTCGCCACCGCACGACCGCGACGTTCCGCCGCATCTCGTGCCCAAACCGGTCATCAGCCGCTACGGTGAGCCCAGCCTCGGCAGTGCGGCCGGATCCGGCGCCGTACCCGGCCGTGGCCTGGCGCGGGGTCGGGGACCGGGAACGAGGGGCAGCGGTGGGGTCGACGGGGACGAGATCTGCGGCCGGGGGGACGGGGTTCGCGGCCGGGGTGGACGCGGGCGCGGCCGACGTCAGGCGAAACGTTTCTGACGGGGCGGGCATGGTCCTGCTGGGCGCCTGCGCCGGCTGGTCGCTGATCACCGCGGCGGCGCATGACGGTCGGCCGGAGGGCATGCTGCTCGCGGTGCTCGCCATGGCCGCCGGTCATGCCGTCGGCCGGGTCTCGGGGGCACTGCTGCCGGTGGCCGCGCCGTGCGCCGGCGCGGCGGCCGGACTGGCGCTGGCCCTGGCCCTGCCCGGTCTCTCCGCGGGTCCCCGGTACGCCGCCCCGCTCGGTCACGCCGGTGGCACGGCGGCCCTGCTGACGCTGGCCACGGCTGCCGCGTGCTGCGCCGCCTGGGCGACGCCCGTACCGGAGCTGAGGCTGGTGCTGCGGCTGCCGGCCGTCGGGATCGTGCTGACCGCGGCCGTGCTGGGGTCGGTGGCCGGGAGCGTGGCGAGCGCTGCCGTACTGCTGTGTTCGCTCGCCGCGGGCTCGGTGTCCCGCCGGGGCGTCTGTCTGCTGGGCCTGGCCGTGTCGGCGGCGCCGGCGGCCGGCACGGCCTGGGCTCTCGCCGCCGGCGTACTGCCGGGCGGGCTCGCCCGGGTCCTCGAAGGCCGGCTGGGCGCACACCGGGTCGCACTGTGGCAGGACGCCCTGCACCTGTCGGCCCGCAACCGCGGACTGGGCATCGGCCCGGGACGGTTCGGCGAGCTGGGCGGCACGGCCGCGCAGCTGTCCCCGGACGGCAGGCCGCACTCCGCCCTGCTCCAGCTCGCGGCGGAGCAGGGCGTCGTCGGGGTGTTCCTGTTCGTCGCCGCGTTCTGCTGGCTGCTGCACTCGCTGTGGCGCTCTCCCCGCTCCACTCCGATCGCCCTGACCGCCGGGGCGGCCCTGACGGCACTGACGGTGTTCGCCGCGGTGAGCAACGCGCTCAGCTTCACCGCGGTGACCGTGGGCGCCGGGCTGCTGGCCGGGTGGGCGACGGCCCGTCCCTGGGCGCGCGCGGGCGCGGAACTCCGGCCCTGACCGGCGTGTTCCCTGCGAGCGGAGGTGTTCCCCCTGTGCCGCTGCGCGCCCCGCTGCCTCAGCGGCCCGACCCCGGGGTGATCGTCCGCAGCCGGCCCCTGATGACCCGGACCGCCGACTCGGCGTTGTCCACGGTGATCGTGAAGGTGTGGCCGTCCCACAGGCGCAGCACGATGCCCTCGCCACGGCGTACGACCACGGCCGTGCCCTTCTCGGGGCGCCAGCGGTAGCCCCAGCCGCCCCAGTGCCGGGGCGTGACGAGGGCGGTGAAGTCGGCACCGGCGACGTGGGAGAGCGGGATGCGCCGGCGCGGCAGCCCCATGTGACCGCAGCGGACCTCCACGCACTCCTCGTCGAGCCTGAGGTCGACGTGCACGAAGGCGAGCGTGCCGAAGAGGACCAGCAGACCGGCGGCGATGCAGCCCACGACGGACATCGCCAGCGGGGCGACGCCGGAGGTCCAGGCCGAGTCCACGGCCAGCTCGATACCGAGCGCCATGCAGGCCGCGCCGACCAGCGCCAGCAGCCACTGGACCCGGTTCGTGGCGCGCCCCGTCCAGACCTCGGGGCCGTCGTCGGCGTGGCGGTGGTCCCTCATGTCTATGAGATTACTCAGGTTTCGCTGCGCGGGTAGGTCGTGGCAGAGGGTGACTGACCCGGGTGGACCACGGCGGGCCGCCACCCCCGACCGGTCAGCGGACGGGGCTGACCGCCTGCAGGAAACGGCCCTCCTCGTAGGACAGCGCCGTGTCCGGGAGCGTGGCCTCGCGGCCGCTGAGCAGCACCGTGAGGGTGGTGTCGGCGGCGGCGGCCGGGGCCGGCTGCGCGCCGATCCGGCGCAGGGCCTGCGCGGCCACCGCCCCGGCGGAGCCGTGCAGCGCGAGCGGCGGACGGCCGGGCCGCTGGACGGCTGCCCGGATGCGCTCGCCGACCAGCTCGTAGTTGGTGCAGCCCAGGACGACGGTGGTCACGTCCTCGGGGGTGCGGGCGGCGGCCGCGTCGATCGCGGCGTCGATCGCGCTCTCGTCCGCGTGGTGCACCGCGTCCGCGAGGCCGGGGCAGGGCACCTCGGTGACGGCCACGCCGTCCGCGAACTGCTCGATCAGATTGCGCTGGTAGGCGCTTCCGGTGGTGGCGGGGGTCGCCCAGATCGCGACGTGCCCGCCGCCCGCCGCGGCCGGCTTGATCGCCGGGACGGTGCCGATGATCGGCAGATCCGGTTCGAAGCGGGCCCGCAGCACCGGCAGGGAGTGCACGGACGCGGTGTTGCAGGCGACGATCAGGACATCGGGCCCGTGGCCGGCGGCGGCCTCGCACACGGCGAGGGCCCGCTCGGTGATGTCCTCCGGGGTGCGCGGCCCCCAGGGCATCCCGTCCGGGTCCCAGGAGAGCACGAGATCCGCGTCGGGCCGCAGCCGCCGTACCGCGGCGGCGGCGGGGAGCAGACCGATTCCGGAGTCCATGAGCGCGATCTTCACCCGGCCACGATAGACGATGGGGCCTTGCGGGCCGGTCCGGTGGGGCAGACTGCGGGCGTGAGCGCCCTGCTGTGGATCACCGTCGCGTCGCTGGCCGCGTGGTGCTGGCTGCTGCTGTGCCAGGGCTTCTTCTGGCGCACGGACATCCGGCTGCCGCCGCGCCGGGAACCGGACGCATGGCCGTCGGTCTGTGTGGTCGTACCGGCCCGGGACGAGGCAGCGGTGCTGCCCGCGAGCCTGCCGTCGTTGCTGGCGCAGGACTATCCGGGGCGGGCGGAGGTCTTCGTCGTGGACGACGGGAGCACCGACGGCACCGGGGCGCTGGCCCGTGAGCTGTCCCGGCGGCACGGCGGGCTGCCGCTGACGGTGAGCGCGCCGGGTGAACCGCCGGCGGGCTGGACGGGCAAGCTGTGGGCGGTCCGGCACGGCATCGGCCTGGCACGCGCGCGTGACCCCGAATACCTGCTGCTGACGGACGCGGACATCGCGCACGCGCCGGACAGCCTGCGCACGCTGGTGGCGGCGGCCCGTGCCGGGGGCTTCGACGTCGTGTCGCAGATGGCGCGGCTGCGGGTGGAGAGCGTGTGGGAGCGGCTGGTGGTCCCGGCGTTCGTCTACTTCTTCGCGCAGCTCTATCCCTTCCGGTGGATCGGCCGGAAGGGGTCGCGGACCGCCGCGGCGGCGGGCGGCTGTGTCCTGCTGCGCACCGGGATGGCCGAGAAGGCCCGCATCCCGGACGGCATCCGGCACGCCGTCATCGACGACGTGGCGCTCGCGCGTGCGGTGAAGGGCGCCGGCGGGCACGTCTGGCTGGGGCTGGCCGACCGGGTGGACAGCGTGCGGCCGTATCCGCGGCTGCACGACCTGTGGCAGATGGTCTCGCGCAGCGCCTACGCCCAGTTGCGGCACAACCCGCTGCTGCTCCTCGGTACGGTCGCCGGGCTGGCGCTGGTGTACCTGGTGCCGCCCGCCGCGGTGGTCGTCGGAGCGGCGGGCGCCGGTGCGGCGACGGCGGTCCTCGGCGCCCTGGCGTGGTCCGTGATGGCGGGGACGTACGTGCCGATGCTGCGCTACTACCGGCAGCCGCTGTGGCTCGCTCCGCTGCTGCCGTTGACCGCGTCGCTCTATCTGCTGATGACGGTCGACTCGGCCGTGCAGCACTACCGGGGGCGCGGGGCAGCCTGGAAGGGCCGGACGTACGCGCGCCCCGATGCCGTGCCCGACGAGGGCTGAGCCCGGTCACTTGCGGCCGGGTGTCCAGTTCATGCCCCATCCGTAGGCGCGGTCTATGGTCCGCTGCGGGCTCACCCCGCGCTCCGGCACCAGATACCGCGCCTCGCGCTGCACCAGGAGATCGCCGCCGGTGTTGGTGATCAGGGCGAGCGCGCACACCGTGGACGGCACGGTGCACTCGTCGAGCGAGAAGTCGATCGGGGCGCCGTGCTGCGGCTGGAGGGTGACGGTCGCGTGCAGGTCGGCGAAGGAGTCCGCGCCTTCGTAGATGGTGACGAAGACGAGGATGCGCCGGAAGTCCCGCGTGTGGTCCAGGTTGATCGTGAGGTTCTCGCCGCTCGCCACGGCACCGGTGCGGTCGTCGCCGTCGAGGTGGATGTACGGCGGGCGGTGCAGCGAACCGAAGGCGTTGCCGAGGGCCTGTACGACCCCTTTGCGGCCGTCAGCGAGTTCGTACAGGGCGCACAGGTCGAGGTCGATCTCTCCTCGCCCGGCTCCCCACCGGCTGCCCCAGCCGGAAAGCTGCCTGCGCATCTGCCAGTTGAGGTTGACCCGCATGGCGCCGGAGGTGCCGCCCTGCTTGGCGAGCGAGACGGAGGGTGCCGCCTTGGTGAGGGTGACCTTGGACAGGCGGACGGGCCGGGCTTGCGGAGGGGTCGCCGGCGCGGACGAAATGGCCGGGGGCGAGGCAGGCGCGGGCGGCATGGTCGGGGGCGCCGTGGTCGAGCGTGGCGGTGCGGGGGCCGGGGCGGAGGGCGGGGGCGTTGTCACCGGGGCCGGTGCGGGTGGCGGGGGCGGGGTCACCGGGCGCGGCGCGGCGGGCGGTGCTGCGTGCCGGGGTTCGTCCACCGTGATGCCGAAGTCCGTAGCCAGGCCCTCGAGTCCGCTGCCGTAGCCCTGACCGACGGCACGGAACTTCCAGCCGCCTTGACGGCGGTAGAACTCACCGAGCACGAAGGCCGTCTCCACGGTCGCGCCGGTGCTGTCGAAGCGGGCGACCACCCGGCCGCTCGCGACGTCGGTCACCTCGATGTAGAGGCCGGGGACCTGCCCGAAGGTCCCGCCGTCGGCGGAGGCGGCGAGGACGATCCGCTCGATCGCGCCCTCCACGCGCGCGAGGTCGACGAAGAGGGTGTCGGCCACGCCCGCGCCGACCGTCCTCTTGCCCTCGTGCCGCACCGCGCCGGAGGGATGGGCGGGCTGGTTGTAGAAGACGAAGTCGTCGTCGGAGCGGACCTTGCCGGTGGCGAGCAGCAGCGCGGAGGCGTCCGCGTCGGGCACGCCGGGTCCGGAGCGCCGGCCCAGTTCGACGCGCAGCGCCGTGGTCGGTACCGGCGTGTTCGACCCCTTCAGCATGGACATGCCCGCCCCCATTCGCGTCGGCTTCCGTACACCCTCGTCGTCCGGATCTTCTCTACCCACACAGCCCGTCCTCCGGTATGGCGAACCCCGTGACCGGCGCAGGAAGATCACCGGCCAACTGCCGGTAACCCCGCAGGAACTCGCCCTTTACACGATTAAAGCGCGACCCGACGTCCCTTTTTGCCAAGTTCGCTCGGATTGGGGATCCCCAGTCACTGCGGGCACGGAAAACAACCCTCTTATCGGTCTCCCCAACGAGCACATCGTGGGCTTAACTTATGTGCCATGACCTCCCCCCGCTCCACTTATGGTGGCGGCTACTACTCCGCCTCCTTCCCGGACACCCCGATCTACGACTCGCTCGTCGCCGAGCGCGGTACCCCGCAGATCGCCCCGATCCGGGTCCCCGCCGCCTACGACACGGGCAGCAGCCTGCCCGCTCTGCCGTCGGCCCTGCCCGCCCTCCCGGCGGCGCCCTCCCCGCAGGCCCCGGCCTACGGGTACCCGCAGGTGCCGCAGCCCGCTCCGCTGCAGCAGGCGCCCACGGCGTACATCCCGCAGCAGGCCGCCGCCCCGCGGGGCTACCCCGGCCAGCAGGCCCCGCAGCAGCAGCGCCCGATGGGTATGGGCACGGGTTACGAGGCCATGCGACCGGCCGCGCCGCGGCCCGCGCCGGCTCCCTACCAGGACCCGTACAACAACCAGCAGTACCGCGGCTACTGACCGGCGCACCGGTCGATGTCGGTGCCTGCTGGCACCATGACGGCATGGGAAATGCCGTACTGCAGTCGATCCACGTCCATCCGGTCAAGGCGTTCCGGGGTCACGCGCCCCGGGAGGCTGTGGTGGAGCCCTGGGGCCTGGCCGGAGACCGGCGCTGGACGCTGATCGACGACGGGGGAAAGGTCGTCACACAGCGCGAACAGCCGCGCCTCGCGCTGGCCGCCGCCGAGCCCCGAGCCGGCGGCGGCGTTCGTCTGTCTGCACCGGACCGGGCTCCCTTGACGGTGTCCGTGCCCGAGCCGGCCGGGACGGTGCCCGTGAACATCTTCGGCACGAAGGTCGATGCGGTCCCGGCCGCCGAGGCCGCGCACGCCTGGTGCAGCGCCTATCTGCAGGCCGACGTCCGCCTGGTCCACATGGACGATCCGGCCATCCGCCGCCCCGTCGATCCCGAGTACGCCCTGCCCGGCGAGACAGTCAGCTTCGCCGACGGCTACCCCCTGCTGGTCGTCACCACGGCCTCCCTCGACGCCCTGAACTCCCTGATCGCCGAGGGCGCGCACGCCGCCGAGGGCCCGCTGCCCATGAACCGCTTCCGGCCGAACGCCGTCGTCGCCGGCACCGAGGCCTGGGCCGAGGACCACTGGTCACGGATCTCCCTGGGCGAGGTGGTCTTCCGCGTCGCGAAGGCGAGCGGACGCTGCGTCGTCACCACCACCGACCAGGACACCGCCATACGCGGCCGGGAGCCCCTGCGCACCCTGGCACGCCACCGCAGGGCCGGATCGAGGCTGCTCTTCGGCCAGAACCTCGTGCCCCTCACGCGCGGCACGATCAGGGTCGGGGACCCGGTGCGGGTGCTGGACTAGCGCGCGACAAAGGCGCGGCGACGGGGAACCGGAGGCGGGTCCCGCTCGTTGTGAGGGCGTGAGAGGTTCATGAGAAGCCGCGTGCGTGACCGTCCGCGGTGGACGTGATGTCGCTCTCTCTTGCTCCGGGTTGCGGATGCACTACCGCGCCGGGGGTTATGACGGAGCGGAAGGGGGTGGGGGAGATGCGGGCGATCAGCGGTCTGTGGCGCTGGCGGCACAATCCGCTGCGCCGCGCAACCGATCTGGCCGAGGCGTGGGTGGCCCTCGTCGCCATGGTGCTGATCGCCCTGGCCGCGCCCCTGGTCGGCTGCCTGGTCGGCGCCGCCGCCCAGGACTCGCTCCAGCGCTCCGTGCGCGAACAGCGGCACACGCGCCACCTCGTCACGGCCACGGTCGTGCGTGACCTGGGCGAGGTCCCACTGGAGACCGACCCCGACACCACGGCGGCGCGCGAATCCCGCAGCCGTGTCCTCGCGGACTGGACCGCGCCGGACGGCACCCAGCAGCACGGCCCGGCCCTCGCGAACCTCAAGTCCCCGCGCACGGGCGACCACTTCGGGCTCTGGACGGACCCGCACGGCCGAATAACGACGCGCCCGCTGGACTCCCCCACCGCCACGACGCACGCCGTACTCGCCGGAATCGGCGCGGCCCTTCTGCTCACGGGCCTGGTCGAAGGCGGCAGGCGGCTGGCCGTGTGGCGCCTGGTCCGCAGACGGTACGCACGCTGGGACCAGGCCTGGGACCGGGCGGGCCCGGACTGGGGCAAGGCGGGCACCGGCTGCTGACGGCCTTCCGGCTCTGGTCAATCCACCGTGCACGCACACGCTACGGTGGACCGGCCGAAGCGCTTTCGGCGACAACCCGCGGGTGAGCGAACCGCAGGGGCCCGCGCAGGTTTTCGGGAGCGCGAACGCGCACCAGCCCCAGGGGCTGAGCGCGGTCGCGGTCCCGGCACCGGCGGCGGGTCCCCCGAGGGAGCGAGCCATCAGTACGACGAGGTGGGGGCACAGCAACGCCATGGCACAGGGCACGGTCCAGGTGACGCACACCGGTACGTCGCGGTGGCGGCGCCGCACAGGCGAGTACGCATCGCTCGCCGCCGCCCTGGAGGCCGCCGCCGACGGCGACGTCCTCACCATCGCCCCGGGCACCTACCGGGAAAATCTCGTGGTCCAGCGGGCGGTGACGCTCCGTGGCCCCGAGGGCTCCCCCGGCTCGGTGCGGATCGCACCCGCGGACGGTGTGCCGCTCACCGTGCGCGCCTCGGCCGTGGTGCAGGACCTGCACGTGGAGGGCCAGGACGCGGCGTCGCCCGCGCTGCTGGTCGAGGAGGGCACGCCCGAGCTGATGGACGTGCGGATCGTGACCCGGTCCGCCGCGGGCATCGAGGTGCGCGGCGGCGCCCGCCCGACCGTACGCCGGTGCACCGTCGACAACCCGGCCGGCATCGGCATCGCCGTACTCGACGGCGGCGGCGGGGTGTTCGAGGAGTGCGAGGTCGTCGCCGCCGGACAGTCGGGCGTGGCCGTCCGCGGCGGCGCCCATCCGCGCCTGGAGCGCTGCCGGGTGCACCACGCCTCGGGCGCCGGGGTGACCGCGACCGGCGAGAACTCCGCGCTGGAAGCGGTGGGTTGTGAGATCTACGAGGTCCGCGGCTCCGGAGTGCAGGTCACCCAGCGGGCGACGGCGCAGCTGACCGACTGCGAGGTGCACCGCACCACCGCCGACGGGGTCACCCTGGACACCGACGCGGTGCTCACGCTCGCCGACTGCCACATCCACGACATCCCGGAGAACGCGGTCGACCTGCGCTCCCGGTCGGTGCTCACGCTGACCCGGACGACGGTCCGTCAGTTCGGGCGCAACGGCCTGTCGGTGTGGGATCCGGGGACCCGGGTGGACGCCCACCAGTGCGAGTTCTTCGACAGCACCGGCGACTATCCGGCGGTGTGGGTCAGCGACGGCGCCACCGCCGTCCTCGACTCCTGCCGTGTGCACGACGTACCGGACGCGCTGTTCGTGCTGGACCGCGGTTCGCGCGCGGACGTCGTGGACAGCGATCTGTCCCAGGTGCGCAACACGGCGGTGTCGGTGAGCGACGGGGCGACCGCGCAGCTCGACGACTGCCGGATCCGGGAGGCGGCGACCGGCGCGTGGTTCCGCGACCACGGCAGCGGCGGCACGCTGAACAACTGCACCCTGGACGGCACCCAGACCGGTGTGATCGTCACCAAGGGCGCCGACCCGACCATCGAGCGTTGTACGGTCGACTCCCCCGCAGAGGCGGGTTTCTACGTCTCGGCGGGCGGCCGCGGCAGCTTCCTCGACTGCCGGGTCAGCGGCAGCGCCGGTTACGGCTTCCACGTGATCGACGGCTGCCGGGCGACCCTGCGCAAGTGCCGTACGGAGCGCTGCGCACGCGGCGGTTACGAGTTCGCGGACGGGGGCCCCGACGCCGCGTCCGGGGCGGGTCCGGTGGTGGAGGACTGCACCAGCGACGAGAGCGGCGGCATGCGGCCGCCCGCGGTCCGGGAGACCGCCGTCCAGACGGTGTCGCACTCCCCCGGGCTGCTCGGCTCGATCCCCGGGCAGCGCAGCACGGAGCAGGAGCCGCTGATCGCCGCCGCCGAGCCGGTGCAACCGGCGCGGACGTCGAAGGACGTGCTCGGTGAACTGGACGCGCTGGTGGGCCTGGAGAGTGTCAAGCGCGAGGTGCGGGCGCTGACCGACATGATCGAGGTGGGCCGGCGCCGGCAGCAGGCGGGCCTGAAGGCGGCCTCGGTCAAACGGCATCTGGTCTTCACCGGCTCACCGGGCACGGGCAAGACGACGGTGGCCCGCCTCTACGGCGAGATCCTCGCCTCGCTCGGCGTGTTGGAGAAGGGGCACCTGGTGGAGGTGTCCCGGGTCGACCTGGTGGGCGAGCACATCGGTTCCACGGCGATCCGCACCCAGGAGGCGTTCGAGAAGGCGCGCGGGGGTGTCCTGTTCATCGACGAGGCGTACGCGCTCTCCCCACAGGACGCCGGGCGTGACTTCGGCAAGGAGGCCATCGACACGCTGGTGAAGCTGATGGAGGATCACCGGGACGCGGTGGTGGTGATCGTCGCCGGTTACACGGCGGAGATGGAGCGCTTCCTCTCCGTCAACCCCGGTGTCGCCTCCCGTTTCTCCCGCACCATCACCTTCGGCGACTACGGCCCCGAGGAACTGCTGCGGATCGTGGAACAGCAGGCCGACGAGCACGAGTACCGGCTGACGCCGGGCGCGTCCGAGGCGCTGCTGAAGTACTTCACGGCCATCCCGAAGGGTCCGGCGTTCGGCAACGGCCGCACCGCCCGCCAGACCTTCGAGGCGATGGTGGAGCGGCACGCGGGCCGCGTCGCCCATCTGGCGGACCCCAGCACCGACGATCTGACCCTGCTGTACGCGGAGGATCTTCCGGAGCTGTCCTGAGCGCCCGGTCGCACCCACGTGCCGCACCCACTTCCTGGAGGATTCCGTCATGAAGGCGCTGGCGACGCTCGCCCGGCTCCACGTGGACGACCTGGACGAGGCGCTGCCCGCACTGCGCGCGCTGACGGGCCAGGACGTCCGCACCCGGTTCTCGCACGGTGGTGTGGAGGTCGCGAGCATCGGCGGCTTCCTGCTCGTCGCGGGGGACGAGCAGGCTCTCGCCCCGTTCCGTGATGTGCAGAGCACGGTGCTCGTGGACGACCTGGACGGGCTGCAGGCGCTCCTGACCGCCCACGGCGGGAAGATCGTCGACGGCCCGAACAGGGTGCCCACGGGCCGCAACGCGACCGTGCGGCACGCGGGCGGGGTCGTCATCGAGTACGTCGAGCACTCGGCCTAGCCAGGACTCACCGCGGGGCCCGGCGTTCGGGTCGCGGTCCGGGAAGTTGCGGGCGCAGTCGGCGCAGCAGGCGTGCGCGTTCCTGGGCGAAGACGGGGTCCGCCTGGTAGTCGGAGTGGCCGAGGATGGGCGCCGGGAGAGGATGCTCGGGCGTGCGGCCGTAGGCGAGCGGGTCCTGCAGGGGGCCGTGGTCCACCTCGGGCGTGGCGTCGTCGGGGAGGCGGACGGGGCCGCCGATGGGGTCGGTGCTGCGGTAGAGGTTGCCCCAGCAGGCGATGTCGCGGTGCAGGGCGGCCAGCGCGGGCGGTCCGAAGTGGGCCGGGAACCAGCGGCCGTACAGGCGCTGCAGCGGGCAGCCGTAGGTCAGCAGCGCGATCCGGCCGCGGACGGACGGCGGCAGCTGCCAGGCGGCGGCCGCCGCCAGCACACTGCCCTGGGAGTGGCCGGAGAGGACCAGGCGGCCCCCGGTGCGCCGGGTCCACGTGGCCATGCGCCAGGTCAGGTCCGGCACCGCCCGCTCGGCGTAGCACGGCGGTGCGAAGGGGTGCGCGGCGCGCGGCCAGAAGGTGCCGACGTCCCAGAGGATGCCGATGGTGCGCCGTGCCGAGGCGTCCTTGTAGGCGCGCCTGCCCCAGGTCACGAACAGCACGAAGCCGAGGCCGACCAGCCAGGAGCCCAGCGCCTGCGAGGTCTCGGCGACGGCCTGTACGGCGTCGTGGGTACGGCGGGCAGCTCCGTCGGGGGTCTTTCCGGTGGCCAGCGCACCGGCCAGCGCCACGGCGCCGAGCATCAGGGTGGTCGCGGTGAGCACGGCGACGACGAGGGGGGCCCGGTCGGTGAGCGTGGCCATGGCGCGGACGTGGGCGATGTCGCGGGTCCGGCCCGGATCCTCGGGTTCGCCGGGATGCTCGTGGCGGATCCGGTCGCGTTCGGCGCGGGCCAGCCGGGCGGTGCCGAGCCCGAGCCGGGCGGCGAGGAGCAGCAGGACCGCGAGGACCGGCGGGATGGTGGACGCCTGCCAGGTCAGCAGGACCGGCGGCCCGGGGAGCGCGGCGTGGGTGCCGTCGAGCCAGTCGGCGACGCGCTGGGCGACCCCGCCGGACATCACCCCGCCCAGCGCGCAGGCGAGCAGCGCGACGGCCGGTCCGCCCAGGCCGCGCATGCCGGCGCGCGGATCGGGGCTGCGGCGGTGCAGACACCCGGCCACGACGGCGAGCGCGACGACCAGCAGCCCCTGGGCCAGCATGAGCGCGCCGAAGGCCGGGTCGCCCGGCAGCCGCCCGGCGGACCGCCAGCCGGGCCGGGCCCAGCCGGCGTAGACCAGGGTGAGCATCAGCAGGCCGAGCGCGCCGAGCGGCAGGAGGCGCAGGTGCCGGTCGAGCCGCTGGTCGAGACGGTTCTCGCTGCGGCCCCGGCGGCAGACGACACCCACGGCCGTCGCCGCCCAGGCCGACAGGGCCGCGGCGAGCAGCCGGCCGAGGATGTCCAGGGCGGCGGGTCCGCCGGGCCGGTGGTCGAAGCGGACCGCCGGGGCGGCGACGGCAGCGGCCACGGTCAGCAGGGCCGCCGCGGTGTGCGCGGCACGCAGCCGGGCCACGAGGCGACGGCCGTACCAGAAGCCGGGCCTGGTCAGCGCGCTGTGGTCGGTGTCCGGCTCGTGGTCGTGGGACATCGGCCGGTGGGACTCGTACGCGCTCCAGGTCCGGCGGGAGAGGTACCAGAGCAGGACCGTCAGTGCGGTCGGCACCAGTGCGGCGAGCGCGAGCCGGCGGCCGGGCAGGCTCCACCAGGCGTCGGGGGCGCCGACCGCTCCGGGCGCGAGGAAGCTGAGCCAGCTGTGACGGCGGACGCAAGGACGGACGCCGGCGCACTGCCAGGCCACCAGGTCCAGGGCCACCTCGCAGGCGGCGGCCACCAGCAGCACGGTCAGGCTGAGGGCGGCCAGCCGTACGAGGAGGCCGTACAGGCGGACCGTGCGGTGCCGGCCGGCCGCTGCGGGGCGCATCCAGTGGGCGAGGTTGACCACCATGAACGGCAGCAGCAACAGCCACAGGGCCCGGCTGCTGTCGCCGGAGGTGAGGTTGCACCAGACGTACGCCTCCCGGACCGGCCCGTCCCCGGGTTCCCTCCCGGCCTCGGCGTCCCCGGCGCGCCGGAACACGGCGGCCGTGTCGTCGCCGGTGACCCGGACGGTGCGCGGGTCGCCGAGCATCTTCTCGGGGGTGGTCCCGCCCACCCCGTGCACCAGCAACTCCAGCTCCGCGTCCGCCCCGGCCCGGCTGTCCGGCTGCCGCTTGCTGCGGCGTTCCTGTGCGCGGTCCACTGTGCTCGCACCCCCCGTGACGCACCCGAAGGACTGTGTCGACGCGGGCCTCAGGATCTCCGGTCCGGGGCGGCCGTACACCTCTTGTCGCGGAATCCCACCGGTCCGTGTGACGGTCGCCGGGGTGGCCGTGGCGGCCGTGGCATGTGCGCGTCGTGACACGTGGTGGCGCAACCGGTACGGACCCGTGAAAGGATGGGACGCCCGCGTATCTCCGGCCGACCGGAATCTCCTGGTCGGGGGTGGTGTGCCGGGCGTGTCGGACGGATGACGGCGAAAGGACCGGAGCGTACGTGAGCGAGAATCAGAACCTCCTCGCGGAGCAGCGCCGCGCCCTGATCCTGGACGAGGTCCGGCGCCGGGGCGGCGTACGGGTCAACGAACTGACCCGCAAGCTGGGTGTGTCGGACATGACCGTCCGCCGTGACCTGGACGCCCTCGCCCGCCAGGGCGTGCTGGAGAAGGTGCACGGCGGCGCGGTGCCGGTGGTCGAGGCCAGCACGCACGAGCCCGGCTTCGAGGCGAAGTCGGGTCTGGAGCTGACCGCCAAGGAGGACATCGCGCGCGCCGCCGCCAAGCTGGTCACCCCGGGCACGGCGATCGCCCTGTCCGGCGGCACGACGACGTACGCGCTCGCCCAGCAGCTGCTGGAGGTGCCCGACCTGACCGTGGTGACGAACTCGGTGCGGGTCGCCGACGTCTTCCACGCCGCCCAGCGCACCTCGGGCCAGCGGCAGGGCGCGGCCACGGTGGTGCTGACCGGCGGCGTGCGCACCCCGTCGGACTCGCTGGTGGGGCCGGTGGCCGACCAGGCGATCGCCGCCCTCCACTTCGATCTGCTCTTCCTCGGGGTGCACGGCATATCGGTCGAGGCCGGTCTGTCCACGCCGAACCTCGCCGAGGCGGAGACGAACCGGAGGCTGGTGCACTCCGCGCGCCGGGTGGTGGTGGTCGCCGACCACACCAAGTGGGGCACGGTGGGCCTGAGTTCCTTCGCCGCGCTGGAGCAGGTGGACACGCTGGTGACCGACGCGGGCCTGCCCGCCGAGGCACGCGCGGAGATCTCCGAGCACCTGCGGGTGGTGGTGGCGGGCGAGCCAGGGGAAGACGACGCAGACATCTGAGGGACCGTCAGCTATGGTGGGCCGCCCGGTCGACCGCCCTGCGGGAGTGGCACAAGGGGGTTACGTCCATGGCTCGTCGTCTGCGCCCGGTGGACCTCGGCTTCGTCGGGGCCGCGCCGGTACGTCTGGTCTTCGCGCGGGAGGTCTCCGCCTCCCCCGAGCAGGTCTTCCGCACGCTCGCGGAGGACGTGACCGGCTGGCCGCAGTGGTTCTCGGCGGTGACGCTCGCCCGGGCCACCGACGGTGGCGCCGGGCGTGAGATCCGGCTCAGGGGCGGGACGCGGTTCGAGGAGACGGTGCTCGCGGCGAAGGCGCCCGAGGTGTACGCCTACCGCGTCGACGCCACCAACGCGCCGGGCCTGCGCGCCCTGGTCGAGGAGTGGCGCCTGACTCCCCGGGGCACGGGCACCCGGGTGCAGTGGACCTTCGCCGCCGACGGGACGGCGCCGTTCCGGTTCGCCCTCGGGCTGGCCCGGCCGGGCCTGGGGCGCGCCTTCCGGGCCGCGGTCACCTCCTTGGACCGTTACGTGGCCGGGCGCTGATCAACCGGCGCCACGGGCGAGCTGCGACTCGGTCACGACCGCTGCCATCAGTTCCGCGTCCAGTGCGGAGACGTCGGCCAGCCGCGAGGCCGCGGACAGCGAGTTGAACAGGGTCTTGGTGACGCGCAGGGCCGCCTGGGGACGGCGGACGACGGGCCTGGCCCAGGCGGCGACGGCCGCGTCCAGCTCGGACGCGGGGACGACCTTCTGCAGGATGGACAGGGACTGGGCCTCCGCCGCGGTGACGACCCGGCCGGTGAGGACGATCTCTCGGACCCGGGCGGCGCCGACCTCGCTGATGAGGCGGGGCAGGAGGCCGCCCCACGCGGTGGGCAGCCCGAGCGCGAGTTCGGGCAGCCGGAACGTCGCGTCCTCGGATCCGACCCGCAGATCGCAGGCGAGCGCGAGGGCGAAGCCCGCCCCGATGGCCTTGCCGTGGACGCGCGCGATGGTGACGGCCGGGTTCGTGGTCAGGGCCTCGCAGACGCGCCGCGCCTTGGTCCCCGACAGGCGGATGCCGCCGCCCGCGGGGTCGTGGGCGAGCTGCCGGGCGGACTCCTCGCGGTCCCCGCCCAGGCAGAAGTCGTCGCCGCTCCCGGTGAGCACCAGCACCCGGACCGCCGGGTCCTGGTTCTGCAGGACCGCCAGCAGGTCGTCCAGCAGGGCGTCGGTGACGGCGTTGCCCTGCTCGGGGTTGTCCAGCTCGACGGTGAGGACCGGCCCCTCCCGGTGGGTCCGCAGGGTCCGCCGTACGGCGCCGGCCGGGAGGGTCGTGAGGGGGAGGGCGGTCATGTCGTCACTTTCAGGGAGGTGATGCGCCGGAAGACCATCCGGTTCGCATAGGTCGGGCCCGCGGCCGGCCGCAGGGTGGGGAATCGTTCCAGCAGGTGGGTGAGCAGGAGGCGGGCCTCCAGCCGGGCCAGGCCCGAGCCGAGGCAGTAGTGGACGCCGCCGCCGAAGGTGAGGTGGGCGCCCTTGCGGCGGATGTCGAAGAGGTGGGGGTCCGGGTTGCGGCGCGGGTCGTGGTTGGCGGCGCCGTACAGGACGTGGACGGTGGTGTCCCTGGCGATGGGAACACCGGCGAGGACGGTGTCGTCGGCGGCGAAGCGGGAGTTGAGGTGGATCGGCGGGTCGTAGCGCAGCGCCTCGTCGATCGCGTCGTCGACGTGCTCGGGGTGCCGGCGCAGCCAGTCGGCCCGGGCGGGGTCCTGGGTCAGGAACCACACCGCGTTGGTCAGCAGGGTCGCGGTGGTCTCCAGGGAGGCGATGGTGAGGAACATCGTCAGGTCGTACAGCATCTGGTCGGCCGCCGCGCGGTCGTCGGGGTACTGGGCGTCCCAGTAGCGGATCCAGCCGCTGAGGACGTCGTCGCCCGGGTGGGCGCGCCGGTGGGCGACGAGGCCGGTGAAGTAGGCCCGCATCTCCACGGTGGCCTGGCCCGATACGGCCAGTTCGCTCCTGGTGGGGATCAGTTCCTGGGCGTGCACCTGCCGGTGGGTGAAGTCCAGGATGTGCGGGTAGTCCTCGGCCGGGATGCCGAGCCAGTGGCCGACGGTGTGGATGGGCAGCCGGTCGCCGACCGTGGTGACGAAGTCGGCCTCGCCGTGGGCGCGCAGCGTTGCCTCGAGACGGTCCAGGAGCTCGGTGACATGGGCGGCGATCCGGGGCCGCATGGCCTCGAGGGTGCCGCGGTCGAAGAGGTTGCCCAGGGCCCGGCGCCGGAGGGTGTGCTCGGGCGGGTTGAGGCGGGACAGCGTCCGTGTCATCTCCTGGGTCGCCGGGTCCTGCCAGCGCGCCGTGTCGGGCCGACGCTGCTGCCAGGCGAAGTCCGGCACGAGCCAGTTCCGGTCGCGCAGGATCTGGTTGCAGGCGTCGAATCCGGTCACGAAGTACCCGCCCCAGGGGGCGGGCACCACGTCACCCAGTGCGCGCAGTTCGTCCCAGACGGGCAGGGGGTCGGCCTGCCCCTCGGCGGAGCGGAGGCGACGGAGGAGGGAGATGACGGCTCGGCGGTCGGTGGGGGTGGTACCGCGTATGACGCCAACGGCGGTCACGCGAAGCTCCTTTGTGGCTGGGCGTTACCGATACCGCCGGAACCTACCCTTCCTCTCGTGTGAGTCATGCGCCCGACAATGTTGCTCCCGTCACATGCCGCACATGAGACGACCACACCTCACGCATCACACCCGGAAGATGTCCAGGAAGGTGCTCCAGAAGCCCTTCTTCCTGGCAGGCTCCGGGCGGGCGGCGACGGCCGGTGCCGTCGGAAGCGGCTGCTCCCCCACGGCGGGGACGGTCCGGCTCTGCAGGGCGGAGGCGACGTGGGTGGCCGGTGCCGGGCTGAAGGCCACGGGCAGCGCGACCAGCGCCCGGTGGAACGGGCCCGGCCGCCACTGAAGGTCCTGTTCGGGGACGGCCAGCATCAGGTCGGGCAGGGCGTTGAGCAGCTTCTCGATCGCGGTGACGGCGATGACCTGCGCCGGGTCCTTGGCCGGGCAGGCGTGCGGACCGGCTCCCCAGGCCAGGTGGGCGCCCCTGCTGTGCTTGCGGCGGGCCTCGGCCAGCGCGGGGTCGGTGTTGGCGGCGGCGAAGCTGATGACGACCGGCGTGCCCGCCTCGGCCACCACTCCCCCGAGGTCCACGTCCTGGACCGGGTAGTGGGTGGCGTAGTTGGCGATGGGCGTCTGGTTCCACAGCACGTGATCGATCGCCTCCTCGATCAGCAGCCCGGAGTCGCGCCCGTCGGCGTCGGGCGACAGCAGCAGGAGCAGGGCGTTGCCGATCAGGTTGCGCTCGGGTTCCACGCCGGCGCCCATCAGCATGACCAGTTGGTCCTTGAGCTCCTCGTCGGTCAGCCCCGCAGGGTGCTGGATCAGCCAGGACGTGACGTCGTCACCGGGCTGCCGGCGCTTGAGGGCGATCAACTGCATGAGGCAGGCGGTGAGTTCCTCGTTGGCGCGCAGGGCGTCCTTGCCGTCGAAGATCGCCGACATGGCGCTGGTGAGGGTGTCACCGATGTCCGCCGGGCAGCCGAAGAGCTTGTTGAACAGCAGCAGCGGCAGCAGTTTGGCGTAGTCGTTGAGGAGGTCGGCCCGGCCGCGCTCGCTGAACCGGTCGATGAGGTAACCGGCGATGGGCTCCACGTCCCGGCGGATCCGGGTGATGTTGAGCCGGGCCAGGCTGTCCGTGACGGCCTTGCGCAGCCTGAGGTGCACGGCGCCGTCGGTGAACAGGCAGTTGGGCCGGTACGCCATCATCGGCAGGACCGGATGGTCCAGCGGTATGTGCCCTTCGTTCAGCGCCGTCCAGCGGCGGGAGTCACGGGCGAAGAGGGTGGTGTTCTGCAGCACGCGCAGGGCCGTCTCGTGCCCGACGACCAGCGTGGCGTCGATGCCGGGGGCGAGTTCGACCGGTCCGGCCGGACCGTGGGCGCGCAACCGGTCGTAGACCTGATGGGGGTCGGCGGCGAACGCGGCGTCGTGCATGGGGCATCTGGTGCCGGTGGGGGCGGAAACTGACTGGCGGTCCATGGGGTTCCTTCTGCTGGCTCCGGGCCGGTGGTCCGGGGGGAGACGGTCCGGGCGGATGGGCGGGTCAGGCGGCTCGGGTGAGCAGGTGTCGGACGAGCGCGATCAACGCGTGGGCGGAGGACCGCCGGTCGCGGGCGTCGCAGTAGACGACGGGGGTGTCCGGGAGCAGATCGAGGGCCTCGCGCACCTCGGCCTCCTCGTAGACCGTGCCCGGGTCGAAGCCGTTGACCGCGATGGCGTACTCGAGGCCGTACCGCTCGACGAGGTCGATGACGGGGAAGGTCTCCTCCAGCCGGGCCGGGTCGACCAGGAGCAGGGCGCCCAGCGCGCCGCGGGCCATGTCCTCCCACAGCTGCATGAAACGCTGCTGTCCCGGGGTGCCGAACAGGTACAGCACCAGGTCGTCGCTGAGCGTCAGGCGGCCGAAGTCCAGGGCCACCGTGGTCGTGGTCTTGTCCGTCACGCCCCTGAGGTCGTCCACGTGGAGGGACGCCTGCGTCATCTTCTCCTCGGTGCGCAGCGGGGTGATCTCCGACAGCGAGCCGATGAAGGTCGTCTTGCCCACGGCGAAATGCCCGACGACCAGGATCTTGGCAGCGTTGGTCACCGCGCTGGAGACGTAGATGGATCCCGGGGCCGTCTCAGCCGATGAGGGATTGGAGTCCATTCAGAACCTTCTCGAGGGTCGCTCTGTCAACGTTCTGAGCCCGGGGTGGCTCGGCGCGGCGCAGGAGGTGGCCCTGCTCGAATAAATCGGTCAGCAGCAGCCGGGCCACCCCCACGGGCAGGCCCACGTGGCCCGCGACCTCGGCGACCGACAGGTAGCCGCCCGCGCACAGCTGCCAGATCGCCATCACCTCGGGGCCGGCCCCCAGCGGAGGGGTCCGCTCGGGAGCCAGGGTGACGAGGGTGTGCAGCGCCAGGTCGTCCGCGGCCGGCAGGGTCCGGCCGCCGGTGATGACATAGGAGCGGACGAACTCGCTGGTGACGGAGGCCTCCTCGCCGGGCGTGGTCATACCCCGGCACCGTTCTCCGAGCGCGGTGCCACACTCATCGCCTTGCTCAGGGCGGCCACCGTCTTCTGCATGCGGAAGGACATGGCCTCCATGTCGACGTCCAGCGCGGCCGAGACGGCGAGGTACGAGCCCTGGCCGGCGGCGATCAGGAAGATCCAGCCGCCGTCGTACTCCAGCAGCGTCTGCTTCCAGATGCCGTGCCCCGCTCCCACGAACCCCGCGACGGCGCGGCTCAGCGACTGCATCGAGCTCATCGCGGCGGCGTTCGTCTCGGCGTCGTCGCGTGCGATGTCGTCCGAACGCTGCAGCAGCAGGCCGTCTCCCGAGACGAGGATCGCGTGCCGGGCTCCGCGTACCTCGAGCACGTCGTTCAGCACCCAGGACAGGTCGATCTTCACTGGTTGTCAGGTCCTTCCGTGGTGTTCGTGGTCCGCCCGAGGTGGGTTCCGCGCGCGAACGCCCCGATCCGCGACGCCGTCACCTCACTGGCCGGCTCGAAAGTCCCTTCCTGGTCTGCGGTGTCGGGGGCCGGGACCACGGTGACGGGGCCGCTGCGCCGCCGGCGCTTGGGCAGACCTCCCGAGGTCGTTCCCACCACGTGCGAAGGGCCCACGACGGGGACCGGCGCCAGCCGCTGGGGCGCGGCCTGAGGGGCCACGGCGTCCTGATCGCCCTGGGCGCCGGCCGCCGGGGAGGGAGTGTCGGCCGAGAGGAGACTTTCGGGCACACGAATCACTGCACGCACTCCGCCGTAGGGGGACACGGAGCCGACGGAGACGGCGAAGCCGTAGCGGGCGGCGAGCATGCCGCACACGGCGAAGCCGAACCGCGGCGGATCGCCGAGACCGGTGATGTCGACGGGACCGTCCACGGACAGCAGAGCCGCCGCCCGGTCCTTGGTCTCCTGGTCCATGCCCAGTCCGGCGTCGTCGACGATGAAGCACACACCGGTCGGCACGGTCTGGATGTTGACCTCGACCGGTGTTCCGGGGGCGCTGTAGGTCGTCGCGTTGTCCAGCAGTTCGGCCAGTACGACGGCCACCGGCTCGACCGCCTTGCCGAGGAGGGAGACGTTGACCTGCGAGTGGACGCCGACCCGGTCGAAGTCCTTGATCCTGCCCTGGGCGCTGCGGGCGACGTCGTAGACGGTGGCGGCGCCCTCACGCCGGCCGAGCCATCCGCCGCAGAGCACGGAGATGCCCTTGGCGCGGCGGCCGAACTGGCTGCCGGTGTGGTCGACCGTCATCAGGTCGGCCAGCACCTCCGTGGTGTCGCCGTACTTCCTCAGCAGGCTGTCCAGGAGGACCTGCTGTTCCTCGGCGAGCGACTGGAGCGTTCCCATCGCGGACTTCAGCACCGCCTTGGTCGACGCCTCGGCGTCGGCGCGCACGTCCGCGAGGTCACGCTGATGCTGTGCGGTCAGCGCGGCGATGTGCGTGTGCAGCTGACCGACGTCACCGCGGGCCGCCCCCAGTCCTGCCTCGAGTTCCTTTCTCGTTCTTCGGAGAGCCATGTTGGTTCTCCGGGCGCGCATCACTGCGACGACCGCAGCGACGAGCACCACCAGCAAGATCCACAGCAGTGGATCCGTGGTCAATGACGTCATGAGACTCTCTTCAAGTCGCATCGCGCCAGGAGCGTTCGAGCGCGATGGTGCCTTTGAGACTGTCCCCCCGTTGACGCGTTCTTGGCACGCCGTCAGCCCACCGAAAAGTGGGATGATCTTATCAGTCACACAGGCGCAACCGGCTTGCCCAGAACCCCAATTGAGACGTCATTAAACCCTCACAACCGCGTCACCCGCCCGTTGGGCGCCGGCCGCGCAGCGGGCGGGGCGGGCTCAGTCCGGCCACACCCCCGTCGTCAGCAGGGTCTCGATCGCCGCTGTGTACGGCGCGATGTCCAGGCCCTGCTCGGCCAGCCAGGCGTCGGAGTAGTACTTGTCGAGGTAGCGGTCGCCCGGGTCGCAGAGCAGGGTGACGACACTGCCCCGGCGGCCCTCGGCCACCATCTCGGAGACGATCTTCAGCGCGCTCCACAGCCCGGTCCCGGTGGAGCCGCCCGCCTTGCGGCCGATGGCCCGCTCCAGGGCGCGTACGGCGGCGACACTGGCCGCGTCCGGGACCTTCATCATCCGGTCGATCGCCCCGGGCACGAAGCTGGGCTCCATGCGCGGCCGGCCGATGCCCTCGATCCGGGAACCGCAGTCGCAGGTGACGTCCGGGTCGCCGGAGGTCCAGCCCTCGAAGAAGCAGGAGTTGTCCGGGTCGGCGACGCAGATACGGGTGTCGTACTGCATGTAGTGGACATAGCGCGCGAGGGTCGCGGAGGTACCGCCGGTGCCCGCCGTGGCGACGATCCAGGCCGGCTCCGGGAAGCGCTCCAACTCCAGCTGACGGAAGATCGATTCGGCGATGTTGTTGTTGCCGCGCCAGTCGGTGGCCCGCTCGGCGTAGGTGAACTGGTCCATGTAGTGGCCGCCGGTCTCCACCGCCAGCCGGGCGGACTCCTCGTACATCTTCCGGGAGTCGTCCACGAAGTGGCACTGTCCGCCGTGGAATTCGATGAGGCGGCACTTCTCGGCGCTGGTCGTGCGCGGCATGACCGCGATGAAGGGCACGCCGATCAGCTTGGCGAAGTAGGCCTCGGAGACGGCGGTGGAGCCGCTGGAGGCCTCGATGACCGGGCGGCCGGGTCGGATCCAGCCATTGCAGAGGCCGTAGAGGAAGAGCGAGCGGGCGAGGCGGTGCTTGAGGCTTCCGGTGGGGTGCGTCGACTCGTCCTTGAGGTAGAGGTCGATGCCCCAGTGCTCGGGGAGGGGGAAGCGCAGCAGGTGCGTGTCCGCCGACCGGTTGGCGTCGGCCTGGACCTTGCGGACGGCCTCTTTCAGCCAGTCGCGGTAGGCGGCGTCACTGCGGTCGACGTCGAGGGTGGCGCCGGTCCGGGTCTGGTGGGTGGTGCTCACGGCGGTGCTCCTTAGGCTGGGCGCCGACGACGCCTCGCGCGGTCGGCAACTCGAGCATAGGCATCTTTCACACCGCTTCCCACCTGCATAAACGCATCTTTGAGCCACCCAAAGCCGCTCTGGGGCACATGGCCGCGAGGCACGCGGGGGCGCATTGGCGGGAGTGCTCCGGACGGCTGCCGCGGGCGTCCCGCGTGTACTGGTGTTCCCGGCCGCATCGGGGCAGACTGCACGCGACGGGGCGATCGTCCCGGAGGCAGGCGCACACGGGATCGGGCGTCGGGAGCACAACGGATCGGACGCGGGCGCACACTGGATCGCGGAAGCACACGGGCAAGGGGGCGGTCGACGATGGCGGAGCCGGAGTTCACAGCCACGGGCGTGCGGATCGGCAAGCGGCTGCGTTCGCTCACCCGGGCCGGTCAGGTCCGGATCAACGACGGCAGGCTGGAGTTGCTCACCAGCTACGGCAGCGAGATCGACAGTGCCCCGGTGCAGGCGGTGCGCGCGTCCCGGCCGTGGTTCCGGCCGGACGACAAGGCGCTGGCCGACCTCAACGGCAAGCGGTACCTGCTGACGCTGGGCGAGCACGACCCCGCTCCGGGCGAACCGGGTCCGCCCGCGGCGCGGCGGTTCATCGAGGCGGTGCGCCGGGCCGCCGGCCGCGGCGGCTGACCGCCGTACGGCCGCCGGCCGGGGAACAGGCCGGTCGCGTTACTCCGAGCAGCGGTCCGTCGCGGCGAGTTGCGGTCCCGCATCCGCTGCGTCACGCTGGTCTCACGTCACTCTGGGTTTACCGGCGATAACGCTGCGAACCAGCCCGCCGGCCACGACAGCAGGCGGACGTTTGGACGCAAGCACCCTGCTGGATCCGTTGTTCTCCGTGTTCTTCCGGTCCCTTCGGACCTCTACATCGGGGAGTCGCAGCCGTGATCAGTCACCCAAGCAGGCACTGCACGGTGGAGCTCCAAGCCCTGCCGTCGCGGATCGGCCAGGTCCGCAGAATCGTATCTGCGCAGTTGCGCTACTGGCACATGGACGCGTTGATAGACCGGGCCGCGCTCGGTGTGACGGAGCTGCTCAGCAACGTGCACCGGCATGCCAGACCCGACAAGTCGTGCACGGTCGAGCTGGAGCTGGCGCCGGACCGGCTCACGGTCTCGGTGCGCGACAACGACCCACGCCTTCCGGTGCCGGCCGACGTCGCGGACCTGCCGGACGGCGGCCCCCTGGCCACCTGCGGCCGGGGGCTGGCGATGGTGGCGGCGGTGAGCGAGAGCTGGGGTGCGCGGCCGGACGGAGAGAACGGCAAGGTCGTCTGGTTCACGCTGTCCGCCCCCGCGGTGGTACGGCCTGGGCCGGCCCGGGCGCCGCGCCGCGCCGCCGAGGTACGGCCCGCGCCGGAGCCGGTGCGTGTCGGCACGGCGGCCAGGGCACCGGCGGGGAGTCGTGTCGGTGCCGGGGTCGCCCTGACCGCCGAAGCCCCCGTTGCGGCGGCGCCGGTGGCGAGCGCGACGACCGTGGCGAGCGCGTCCGCCGCTCCCGCCGGCCCCAGCACCCGGGCTCCCGCCCGGTCGGCCGTTCCCGGCTGACCGGGCGGTGAGCATCCCCCGGCGCGGAGGGGGATGCTCACGAGCAGGTCCCGCCAACCACCCGCCGGCGCCGGGCGGAGGCGGGTGACGCTTGCCCCGTCGGCCGAGCGCAGCTACGGCGGCATGCGGCCCGCCCACAGGCTGCGGTGCGAATGCGGGTGCGGCGACTGCGACCCCCCAGAGACACGAACTGCGCGACCAGCCCCCACGCACCCGCAGCCGCAGCCGGTCTCACGCGACCCGATGGGGGGCGCCGGCCGACGCGACGCAGTCACTCCGTCGCGATGGCCCGCAGGACGTCCAGCCGGGCCGCACGCGTGGCCGGGCGGAGGCCCGCCAGGGCGCCGGCGGTGAGGCCGACGAGGGCGACGACCGCGAGGCGTGCGGGCGGGAGGGCGAAGGCGAACGCGGTGTCGCTCGCGCCGTCGGAGGCCTTCACCAGCACCCAGCCCAGGAAGGCGCCGAGCCCGAGGCCCCCGGCCGTGCCGAACGCGGCGACCAGCACCGACTCCCAGCGGACCATGGCCCGCAACTGGGCGCGGGTCTGGCCGACGGCCCGCAGCAGGCCGAGTTCCCGGGTGCGTTCGTGCACCGCGAGGGTCAGCGTGTTGGCGATGCCGAGCAGGGCGATGACCACCGCGAGGGCGAGCAGCGCGTAGACGAGGGTGAGCATCATGTCGATGCCGCCCGCCGACGACTGCGCGTACTCGTCCCGGGTCTGCACGGACGGGTTGCCGTACTCTGCGGCGACCTTCTGCACTGCCGCCCTGCCCGCGTCGGCGCCCACTCCGTGCCTGAAGGTGACGGCGATCAGGGTGTCCGCGTCCTGGGTGCGGTGCGGGGCCCAGGCGGCACGGGTGATGACGTAGTCGCCGGCGAGTTCCGACTGGCCGTACACGGCACGGACGGTGAAGTCGTCCGTCTTTCCGTCGGTGAAGGTCAGCCGGGCCCTGTCGCCGGTGCGCAGGTGCTGCCGGTCGGCCTCCTTGCGGGTGATGGCGATGCCGTCGGTGCCGAGGCTCCGCAGGGAGCCGGTGACCGTGCCGAGGTCGAAGGTGCGGGCGAGCGCGGCCGGGTCGGTGACGGTCAAGGCCCTGCCCCTGCCGTCGACTTCGGCGACCCCGCGGCCGAGTCCGACGGCCGTGTCCACTTGGGGCAGCCGCTGGAGTGCGGGGGCGAGCCGGGGGCTGAGTCCGCTGCCGCCCGCGCCGAAGGACGGGCTGCTGACGGCCACGTCGCCGGCGAAGGACCGGGACACCGTGCGGTCCATCGTGGCCTTCAGCGAGGCGCCGAAGACGGTGAACAGCGACACCACGGCCACGCCGATCATCAGCGCGCTCGCGGTGGCCGCCGTCCGCTTCGGGCTGCGCAGGGCGTTGCGCCGGGCGAGGGAGCCGGTGACCCCGCGCAGTCGGTCCAGGGGCCCGCCGAGCAGTCGTACCGCCGTCGTGGCCGCGACCGGGCCGAGGACGACGAACGCCACCAGGGCGAGCAGCGCGCCGACTCCCGCCAGCCACACGGACGGGGCGACGAGGACGCCGGTCAGGGTCGTGGCGAGCGCCAGCGCGCCGAGGCCGCTCCCGGCGATCGCGCGGACGCGGGAGGCACCGGAGGTGTCGACGGCCGTCTCGCGCAGGGCGGCGAGCGGCGCCGTCCGTCCGGCGCGCCGGGCCGGCAGGAGCGCGGAGCCCAGGCAGACCACGACCCCCACCGCGAGCGGCAGCACCATCGACAGCGCCTTGATGACCAGGTCGCCGTCGGGGAACGGGAATCCGATCGCCGGGAACAGCGCCTGGAGGCCCGCGGCGATGCCGATGCCGCCCGCGAGTCCGGTGAGGGAGGCGGTGACCGCGACGAGGCAGGCCTCGACGAGGGCGGCGGCGGTCACCTGGCGGCGTGCCGCGCCGAGGGCACGCAACAGGGCGTTCTCCCGGGTGCGTTGGGCGACCACGATGGCGAACGTGTTGTGGATGGAGAAGGTGGCGACGAGCAGGGCTACGCCGGAGAAGACCAGAAGGAACGTGGTGAAGATGGTCAGGAACTGGCTGGAGATCATGTCGGTGTTCTCCTGCGCCGACTGCTGACCCGTGATGGCCTCGACTCCCTCGGGCAGCACGGGGGTCAGCCGCCGGACCAGGTCCTGCTGGCTGACGCCGGGTTCGGCCCGCACCGCGATGGACGCCGCCTGGCCGGGCCGCGCGGTGAGGTACTTCTCGGCGTCGGCCCGGGTCATGCCGGTGAACGTCACCTGGGCCATGCCGTCCTGGCCGCCGAAGGTGGCGAGCCCGACGACGGTGACCTTCACGGGGTCCGGGGTGCGCAGGGTCGTGGTGTCACCGATCTTCAGACCGCCCTTCTTCGCGGCACCCCGGTTGACCACGACCTCGCCCGGCCCGGCGGGAGCCCGGCCTTCGGCGAGCCGGTACGGGTTGAGGTGCGGGTCGGTGATCCAGTTGCCGGCGATCGTGGGCGGTCCCTGGCCGCCGACCGGTTTGCCGTCGGAGCCGACGAGCTGCCCGGCGCCCTGGATGTCCGGGGCCGCCGCGGCCACGCCGGGGACCCGCTCGACGGTCTTGACCAGCGAGATGTCCACCGGCCGCCGTACGCCCCGGGCCTCGCCCGGTGTGGTGACGGCGTCGGCTCCGCGTACGACGGCGTCCGTGCCGCTGGTGGCCTCGCCGAACATGCTGCCGAAGCTCGCGCGCAGCGTGTCGCCCATGACGAGCGTGCCGGTGAGGAAGGCGACCCCGAGGAACACGGCGAGGAAGGTGCCCGCGAACCGGCGCCGGTGGGCACGCAGGGACGTGACGCTGAGCCGGAGCGAGGCGTTCATGACCGCACCTCGAAGGCCTTCATGCGGTCCAGGACGCGGTCCGCGGTCGGCGACTCCATCCGGTCGACCAGCCGTCCGTCGGCGAGGAAGAGCACCTCGTCGGCGTGTGCGGCGGCCACCGGGTCGTGCGTGACCATCACGACCGTACGGCCCATCTGTCGTACGGCCCGGCCGAGGAGCCCGAGGACCTCCGCGCCGGAGCGGGAGTCGAGGTTTCCGGTCGGCTCGTCGGCGAAGACCACATCGGGCCGCCCGGCGAACGCCCGGGCCACGGCGACGCGTTGCTGCTGGCCGCCGGAGAGCTCCGAGGGACGGTGGTGCAGCCGGTCGCGCAGGCCGACGACGTCGACGAGCGCATCGATCCAGTCCCGGTCGCCGCGCCGGCCCGCCAGGTCCAGGGGCAGGGTGATGTTCTCCGCGACCGTCAGCGTCGGCACCAGGTTGAACGCCTGGAACACGAAGCCGACCCGGTCGCGGCGCAGCAGGGTCAGGCGCCGGTCGTCCAGCGCGCCGAGTTCGGTGTCGCCGATCCAGGCGGCGCCGGAGGTGAGCGTGTCGAGGCCGGCCGCGCAGTGCATGAGGGTGGACTTGCCGGAGCCCGAGGGACCCATGATCGCCGTGAAGCGCCCGGCGGGAAAGGAGACGTCGACGCCGTCCAGGGCGCGTACGGCGGTGTCGCCACCGCCGTACACCTTCACCGCGTCCACCACGCGGGCCGCGGCCCGCAGTGCGGTCGTGGTCATGCCGTGCCTCCCTTGCCCGCGCGGCCGAAGTGCTCCTCCAGGACGGACAGGCGGCGCCAGTACTCGTCCTCGTCGATCTCGCCAGAGGCGAAGCGGCGGCCGAGGACCGCGAGCGGTGAGTCGCCCGCGGGACGTCCGCCGTCCATGCGCCGCCAGGGGCCGCCGCGGCCGCGCAGGCCGGTGCGGCGCAGGAAGGTGACGGCGCCGACCACCACGGCCGCCCAGATCAGCGGGAAGAACAGGATCCACGGACCGGGTCCGCCGTCCCAGTTCGCCAGGGTCTGCATCTCGGGTCATCTCCGTTGTTCGTCTCGGTCTTCGGGGATGCCACGAGACTCCCTCCGGCAGGGGGTCCGGGTCGTCGTGCGGGCGGCGGCAGCGCGCGTACCTCCACGGGAGTACGGGTGGGCCGCGCCGCTGCTTCCGCGGGACTGGCGTTCTGTAACTACTAGTATGTACAGTGAGCGCATGAGCACCTCGGAACGACTGATCGAGTCCACCCGTGAGCTGCTGTGGGAGCGCGGGTACGTGGGCACGAGCCCCAAGGCGATCCTGGAGCGCGCGGGCGCCGGCCAGGGCAGCATGTACCACCACTTCAAGGGCAAGCCGGACCTCGCCCTGGCGGCGATCCGGCGGACCGCACAGGAGTTGCGGACCACCGCTGAGCGGGTTCTGGACGGTCCGGGCACGCCGTACGAGCGCATCGAGGCGTACCTGCTGCGCGAGCGCGACGTGCTGCGCGGCTGCCCGATCGGGCGGCTGACCATGGACCCGGACATCGTCGCCAGCGACGAACTGCGCGCACCGGTGGACGAGACGATCGCGTGGATCCGGCAGCGGATCGCCGGAATCGTCGAAGAGGGCAAGCGGCAGGGGCAGTTCGCCTCCTCGCTGGACGGCGAGGACATCGGCGCGGCCGTCCTCGCCACCGTACAGGGCGGCTACGTCCTCGCCCGTGCCTCCGGCTCCCCCGCCGCCTTCGACGCCGGGGTGCGCGGTCTGCTCTCCCTGCTCGCACCCCGAACTCCCGGACAGGGGAACTGAGTCACGTGCACATCACCGGACGGCGTCCCGGCACCCGGCAGGGCCCGGCGAACTTCACCGGCACGGTCCGGCTGGACGGGACAGCCGCGCCCTCGGCTCCGTCCCGGCCGCGCATGTTCAACGTGCACTTCGCCCCGGGCGCCCGCACGGCCTGGCACCGGCACGGCGCCACACCCCGCACCTTCATGACCCGCCTCGCGACCGTGGAGGCCGCCGAGGACGGCACGACGACCGAGTGGCACCCGCACGTGGACGACCACCCCGCCTGAGAAGGGATGCAGGACATGCACGCCATGCAGTACGAGTTCACCCTGCCCGCGGACTACGACATGGGCATCATCCGCTCCCGCGTCGCCCGCGTCGCGCACCTGCTGGACGACTGGGACGGCCTCGGCATCAAGACGTACGTGCTGCGCGAGCGCGGGGCGCACGGCTCGCCGGTGAACCAGTACGGGCCGTTCTACCTCTGGAACACCGTGGAGGGCATGAACAGCTTCCTGTGGGGCGGGGCGTTCCAGGGGCCCGTGAACGACTTCGGCCGGCCGGCGATACGGCAGTGGACGGGCCTGGCGTTCGAGGAGGGCGCCGCGGCCGGGTCCGCGCCCGCGTTCGCCGTGCGGCGACGCCAACCGGTGCCGGAGGGTGTGGAGTTGGCCGCGTTCATGGCGGACGCGGCGGCCGAGGCCGGGCGGCTGGCGGCGGAGGACGGCGCGGTCCTCGCGGCGGCGGCCGTGGACACGCGCGCGTGGGAGCTGGTGCACTTCTCGCTCTGGGAGCACGACGCGCCCAAGGCCGACGGGGATCTCTACCGGGTGCTGCACCTGTCCGCGCCCGGCCGGGACCGGCTCCCGCGCGGGCGGCAGTGGTGAGCCACGTCCGTACGGTCCTCGGCGACATCCGGCCCGAGGAGCTGGGCGTGTGCGACGCGCACGACCATCTCTTCCTGAGCAGCCCGCAGTTGCCGGGCCAGGAGCTGAACGACCTGTCGGCCGCCCGGGCCGAACTGGCCGCGTTCCGGGCGGCGGGCGGAGCGGCCGTCGTGCAGTGGACGCCGTACGGCATGGGACGGCGGGCGGCGGACCTGCCGGAGTTGTCCCGGGCCACCGGTGTGCGGCTGGTCTGCGCCACCGGGCTGCACCAAGCCGCGCACTACGACCCTCAGTTGCTCGACAGGCTGCGCGGCGGTGGCCTCGCCGAGCTGTTCGTGTCCGAGCTGACCGAGGGCATCGGCACGACCGGGGTGCGCGCCGGTCTGATCAAGGTGGCGGGCGGTTTCCACGCGCTCGACGCGCACGCCCGCCGGACCATGGCCGCGGCGGCCGAGGCCCACCACGCCACCGGTGCGCCCATCGCCGTCCACCTGGAGCTGGGCACCGCCGCGCTGGACGTGATCGACCTGTTGTGCGGCGAGTTGGGGGTACCCGGCGACCGGGTGATCCTGGGTCATCTGAACCGCTTCCCCGACCCGGTGGTGCAGCGGCAGGCCGCCGCCTCGGGCTGCTGGCTCGCCTTCGACGGCCCCTCCCGCGCGCATCACGCCACCGACTGGCGGATGCCGGAGGCGGTACGGGCCCTGGCGGACGCCGGCTTCGGTGACCGGCTCCTGCTCGGCGGCGACACGGTGGTCTCCGGGGCCCGCTCGGTCGACGGCGGTCCCGGTATGCGCCATCTGCTGGACAGGGTCCGGCCGCGGCTTGCGGCGGAGCTGGGTGCGGAGTCGGCGGACCGGATCCTCACCGAGCATCCGAGGAGGGCCTTCGCGGTCGACTGGCGGTGACGTCCTGTCCCCCGGCCGGCCCGGCCCGGGGTTCTCCGGCGGCCTTCACGTGCGCGCGGTCCCACCGGGGACGCCGGGACCGCCGTCAACGCAGCGCCCCCAGCGGGTCGTCCAGGACCGGCTGCCAGGCCAGTTCGGCCGCTCCCACCAGGCTGTTGTGGTCCAGCGTGCAGGGCAGGATGGGCACGCCGCCGCTCTGGCCCCACAGGCTGCGGTCGGCGACCACCGCGCGGAGCCGGCCGGGGTCGGCGTCCAGGAGGGTGCGGTGGAGGCCGCCGAGGATGATGCGGTCGGGGTTGAGGATGTTGACCAGTCCGGCCAGGCCCAGGCCCAGGCGGTCGATCAGGGCCTCGGCGGCCGTGCGGACGGCCGGGTCGTCGTACTGGGTGCGCAGCAGGTCGTTGGCCTGCTGGAGCAACGACACCTCGGGGCCCGGCTCGCGGCCCGCCTCGACGAGCAGCGCCAGCGGGTCGGCCTCGACGTCCAGACAGCCGCGGCTGCCGCAGTGGCAGGGGCGGCCCTCCGGGTTGACCGTGAGGTGTCCGACCTCCAGCGCGAGGCCCGAACTCCCGGTGTGCAGGCGGCCGTCCAGGACCAGGGCGCCGCCGACACCGCGGTGCCCGGTGGCCACGCACAGCAGGTCCCGGGCGCCCCGGCCGGCGCCGTGCCGGTGTTCGGCGAGGGCGGCGAGGTTGACGTCGTTGCCCGCGAAGGCCGGGCCGGTGAGGCCCGCCGCGCGCACGCACTCCGCGAAGATCCGCCGTACGGGGGCGCCGACCGGCCAGGCCAGGTGCAGCGGGTTGAGGGCGAGGCCGTCGGGTTCGGCCACGGCGGACGGTACGGCGAGCCCGGCGCCGACACACCGGCGGCCGGTCGTGCGCAGCAGTTCCGCGCCCGCCTCGACGACCGAGCCGAGCACCTTCGCGGGGTCGGCGTCGACGGTCTCGCAGCCGGGCGCGGTCGCCACGATCCGCCCGCCGAGGCCGACCAGCGCGGCCCGGAAGCCGTCGGCGTGGACCTGCGCGGCGAGCGCCACCGGGCCGTCCTCGGCGACCTGGAGCCGGTGCGAGGGGCGGCCCTGGGAGCCGGCCGCGGCGCCCGGCCGGGCGTCCACCCGGATCAGCCCGAGCGCCTCCAGCTCGGCGGCCACCGCCCCGGCCGTCGCCCGGGTCACCCCGAGTTCCGCGGTGAGCACGGCCCGGGTCGGCGCCCGTCCGGTGTGCACCAGCTCCAGCGCGGGTCCGAGCGCTCCGCGCCCCCGGTCCAGTCGCGCCCTCGAGGTGGTCCTCTCCCCTGCCGTCCGGGGCTCCGCCTTGCCGCTCATGAGGGCGAGTCTCCCATGATCCGCAGGTGCGGCGGCCTACAGGCCGCTGACCCGAAGTGTGATGTTCAGCCGACCGGACAGGCCCAACTCGGACGGTGCGGTGCCCCCGTACACCCGCGGAACCCCGTGGTAGGCGAGCCTCGACGGGCCGCCGAACACGAACAGGTCGCCGCTGCGCAGTTCGACGTCCGTGTAGGGCCTGGCCCGTGTCCGGGTGTTCCCGAACCGGAAGACGCAGCTGTCGCCCAGGCTCAGCGAAACCACCGGCGCGTCCGCCTTCTCGTCGCTGTCGCGGTGCATGCCCATGCGGGCGTCGCCGTCGTAGAAGTTGATCAGGGCGATGTCGTACGCGTGCGGCTCCTGCGGGCCGAGCGCGGTGGCGGCGGCGCGGCGGCCCAGCTCGCCGAGCCAGGCCGGGAACGGCTTCACCGGCGCGCCGTCGCCGTCGACGGCCGTGCGGGCGTAGCCGTACGGGTACCAGTGCCGGCCGAGGCAGACCTGCCGGGCGGTCATCGTGCCGCCGCCCGGGGTGCGGACGGTGCGCAGTCCGGCGGGCGGCCGCGCCCACCGGCGGCAGGCGGCGAGCAGCTCGCGCTGTCCGTCGGCGCCCAGCCAGTCCGGGACGTGCACGGCGCCCGGCGCGACCTCCGCGCGCTCCCGGGCAAACAGCTCGTCCTCCATGCACCCATCCTGCCCCACCGCTGCTGAGCTGCGGCTCCGCTAGCCTGGGAGGCACGATGAGCGACCGTATGACGACACCGTGGGGCGAGGCAGAGCTGTCCCGCTTCCCCGAGGATCCCCGCGACCGGCTGCGCGCCTGGGACGCCTCCGACGCGTACCTTCTGCGCCACCTGGCCGAGGAGGGGGTGCCGCTCACGGGCTCGGTCGTGGTGCTCGGCGACCGCTGGGGGGCGCTGGCCACGGCGCTCGCCGAGCACCGGCCGGCGCAGATCACCGACTCCTTCCTGGGCCAGGAGGCGACCCGGGCGAATCTGGGGCGGGCCGGTGTCGAGCCCGGTTGCGTCCAGTTGCTGACCACCCAGGACCCGCCGCCGGAGCGGGTGGACGTCCTGCTGGTGCGGGTGCCCAAGAGCCTGGCGCTGCTGGAGGACCAGCTGCTGCGGCTGGCGCCCGCCGTGCACGCCGGCACGGTGGTCGTCGGCACCGGGATGGTGAAGGAGATCCACACCTCCACGCTGCAGTTGTTCGAGCGGATCCTCGGCCCGACCCGGACCTCGCACGCGCAGCAGAAGGCCCGGCTGATCTTCTGCACCCCGGACCCGGCGCTGGAGCGGCCGGCGAACCCGTGGCCGTACAGCTACGCGCTCCCGGACGGCATCGGCGCCGTCTCCGGGCGCACGGTCGTCAACCACGCCGGGGTGTTCTGCGCCGACCGCCTCGACATCGGCACCCGCTTCTTCCTGCAGCACCTGCCCGGACCGGGCGCGGGCCGCGTGGTGGACCTCGGGTGCGGCAACGGCGTCGTCGGTACGGCGACGGCGCTCGCCGATCCGGCGGCCGAGGTGCTGTTCGTGGACGAGTCCTTCCAGGCGGTGGCCTCGGCGGAGGCGACCTACAAGGCCAACGGGGTGCCCGGACACGCGGAGTTCCGGGTCGGCGACGGGCTGGCCGGGGTGGCGCCCTGCAGTGTGGACCTCGTCCTGAACAACCCGCCGTTCCATTCCCACCAGGCCACGAGCGACGCGACGGCGTGGCGGATGTTCACGGGGGCGCGGCGCGCGCTCCGGCCAGGGGGTGAGCTGTGGGTGATCGGGAACCGGCATCTGGGGTATCACGTGAAGCTGAGGCGACTGTTCGGGAACAGTGAACTGGTCGCCTCCGACCCGAAGTTCGTGGTCCTGAGGGCCGTCAAGAGGGGCTAGTGCCTCCCGGACAGGACCCCGATGATCCGCCGCACCTCCCCCGCCATGGCCTCCCGTCCCACACTCAGGTACGTACGGGAGTCGACGGCTTCCGGATGCGCCGCGAGGAACTCGCGGATCGCGCCGGTCATGGCGGCGTTCAGCGCCGTGCCGACGTTGACCTTGGCGATGCCGCCGGCCACCGCCTCGATCAGGCCGTCGTCCGGGACCCCGGAGGAGCCGTGCAGGACCAGGGGGACGGACAGCGCGGCGGACAGGCGTTTGAGCAGGCCGTGGTCGAGCGCGGCGGTGCGGGTGGTCATCGCGTGCACACTGCCGACGGCGACGGCGAGGGCGTCGACACCGGTGCGGGCCACGAAGTCGCGGGCCTGGTCCGGGTCGGTGCGGGCGCCGGGCGCGTGGGCGTCCAGCGGGAGCCGGCCGTCCTTGCCGCCGATCTGCCCCAACTCGGCCTCGATCCACAGGCCCTGGGCGTGCGCCCAGTCGGCGGCGGCCCGGGTGGCGGAGAGGTTGTCGGCGTACGGCAGCCGGGCCGCGTCGTACATCACCGAGCTGAACCCGGCGTCGGTCGCCTGGCGCAGCAGGTGGTCGCTCTGCACATGGTCGAGGTGCAACGCGACGGGCACGGTGGCGCGTTCGGCCGCGGCGACGGCGGCCCTGGCCAGGGGCAGCAGCCGCCCGTAGCGGAACTTGACGGCGTTCTCGCTGACCTGGAGCACGACGGGCGCGCCGGCCGCCTCGGCGCCGGCGATGACGGCCTCGACGTGCTCGAGGGTGATGACGTTGAAGGCGGCGACGGCGGATCTGGTTCCGGCGGCGGCGGTGACCAGCTCACCGGTGGACGTGAGGGGCACGTGCGGTGTCCTTCCGGGCGCGGGTCGGGCTCAGGGGGCGAGGATCACCGAGCGGGTGAGATGACGCGGCTGGTCGGGGTCGAGGCCGCGGGCGGCGGCGACGGCGACGGCGAGCCGCTGGACGCGGACGAGTTCGGCGAGCGGATCGAGTCCGCCGCCGACCCACAGTCCGCCGGTGGCCCGGACCTGTCGGTCGAGGCCGGCGGGTGCCTCGCCGAGCATCCAGGTCGCCCTGCCCTCGGCGGTGATGCTGATCGGGCCGTGCCGGTACTCCATCGCCGGATACGCCTCGGTCCAGGACAGCGAGGCCTCGCGCATCTTCAGCCCGGCCTCGCTCGCGAGCCCGACGGTCCAACCGCGTCCGAGGAAGGTGAACTGGGTGCAGGCGACCAGCTCTTCGGGAAGAGGAGTGGACAGGGCCGTACGCGCGTCGGTGACGACGGAGTCGGTGTGCAGGCCGAGATGGGCGCGCAGGAGGGTGAGGGCGGTGGTGGCGAACCGGGTCTGGACGACGGAGCGTTCGTCGGCGAAGTCCAGCACCACGAGGTCGTCGGCGGCCGACGCCACCGGGGTGTCCGGGTCGCCGGTGACGGCGGTGGTTCGGGTCTTCCCCCTCAACTCGCCCAGCAGTTCCAGCACTTCGGTGGTCGTGCCGGAGCGGGTGAGGGCCACCACCCGGTCGTACGAGCGCCCGTACGGGAACTCGGAGGCCGCGAACGCGTCGGTCTCGCCCCGGCCGGCCGCCTCGCGCAGGCCGGCCGCCGCCTGCGCCATGAAGTACGAGGTCCCGCACCCCACGATCGCGACCCGTTCCCCCGGCCCCGGCAGCGCGTCCCGGTGCCGCCCCGCCTTCTCGGCCGCCCGTATCCAGCACTCGGGCTGGCTGTTCAGCTCGTCCTCGACATGGGTCATGCCCACACCCTCCCCTTGCTGATTGTTCCTGCAAGATATAGCGAGCTTTCGAGCACAATCAAGCATTCGTGCGCAGAGCGAGGTGCGTTAGGGTCACCGGGAACACTTCGGAACGGAGGCTGCGGATGTCCCGGGACGCCCGCTGGAAGGCGCTGCTGGAACTGCTCGTCGAGCGCGGCCGGCTGGAGGTGGAGGAGGCGGCGGCCGAGCTGGGGGTTTCGGCGGCGACGATCCGCCGGGACTTCGACCAGCTCGCCGAGCAGCAGATGCTGGTGCGCACCCGGGGCGGCGCGGTGGTGCACGGGGTGTCGTACGAACTCCCGCTGCGCTACAAGACGGCCCGTCGCGCCTCGGAGAAGCAGCGCATCGCCAAGGCTGTGGCCGAACTCGTCGCGCCGGGCGAGGCGGTGGGGCTGACCGGCGGCACGACCACCACGGAGGTGGCCCGCGCCCTGGCCGTACGCGGTGATCTGTCCACCGGATCGCCCGCGCTGACCATCGTCACCAACGCGCTCAACATCGCCAACGAGCTCGCCGTACGGCCCCAGTTCAAGATCGTGGTGACGGGTGGTGTGGCGCGCCCGCAGTCCTACGAGCTGATCGGCCCGCTCGCGGACGGGGTGCTCGGTCAGATCACGCTCGACGTGGCGGTGCTCGGAGTCGTCGCCTTCGACGTCACGCACGGCGCGGCGGCCCATGACGAGGCGGAGGCCGCGATCAACCGGCTGCTGTGCGAGCGCGCCGAGCGGGTGGTGGTCGCCGCGGACTCCAGCAAGCTGGGCCAGCGGGCGTTCGCCCGGATCTGCGGGGCGGAGCTGGTGGACACGCTCGTGACCGACACGGCGGTGGGGCAGGAGACGGTACGCCGCTTCGAGGAGGCGGGCGTCCGGGTCGTCACCGTGTGAGGGGCAACTCGTCGCAGGAGTGGGCTCAGAGGCCGCCGAGGTCGGCCTTCACGAAGCCCGCGCCCCGCTGGTCGTTGCAGCCCACCGGAGGGCGGTCGAGCGGGTCGGGCCAGGTCTGCTGGGCCTGGAGCGCCATGCTCACCAGGGTCAGCAGCAGGTCGACGTCGCTCGCCGCGTCGAGGCGCAGGGTCACCCACTGGGAACCGGGCACGATCCTGATCGCGCCCGAGCCCCTGAGGTCCTTGGCGAACCGCCGGATCGCCCGGTCGGTCAGCCGCAGATCCACATCGCGGTCCGAGTGGAAGTGGGCGATCTCCCCCTGGGCCGAACTCACCGCCTGTCCCAGGCCGCAGCTCGGGACCGCCTGGCTCAGGTCGGGCCAGGTCGCCAGTTGCGCGAGCGCGCGCGAGGCCAACGTCATGGGCCCATCATGGCCCGCTCACCCGTCGGCAACCAGATCGTGAGCAAGCATTAACCGACCTGTATCCGACCGCGGAACGCGCGCGGACACCCGCGGAGGACACCGAACGGGGCATGCCTTTCCGTCGCGTTGACGCCGCCGCCTGCCGGAGCGAGCACAAGTAGGTGCAGGTCAAGGACACATCGGCCGGTTCATGGACAGTCAGGCTCCAGTCCTGGGTCAATGAGCCTGCCGGGTCCGGGGTGGGTGCGGAGTCCGCCGAGCCGAGGCGCACGCAGGCGGGAGGGCACGGCAGCCGCCATGCCCCACCCACCGTGTCCCACCCGCCGGGCCCCGCCCACCGTGCAGGACACCGGCGCGAACGCGTCCGGTGTACGCCTCCCTCGCACCCTCGCCTCCACCACGCCGCCGGGCTGCCGCACCCCTCCGGCATATCGCTTGCCCCATCCCCGCGTCCCACCTAGCCTGACTTTGTGCCGCAAATAAACAAACCCCGAACGCACAGTGTCGTGCCGGGTGGCAGCCGCGATCTCGCCCGGCTCCGCATCGCGCTCACCGCCTTCTTCGCCCTCGACGGCTTCGTCTTCGCGGGCTGGGTGGTCCGCATCCCCGCCATCAAGCAGCAGACCGACTCCTCGGCCGGCGCCCTCGGCCTCGCCCTCCTGGGCGTCTCCGCGGGCGCCGTCATCACGATGACGCTGACCGGACGGCTGTGCCGCCGCTACGGCAGTCATCCGGTCACCGTGGTCTGCGCCGTCCTGCTCTCCCTCAGCGTCAGCCTGCCCCCGCTGACCCACTCCGCACCCGCCCTCGGCGCCGTACTCCTCGTCTTCGGCGCGGCCTACGGCGGTATCAACGTCGCCTTCAACAGCGCCGCCGTCGATCTGGTGGCCGCGTTGCGGAGGCCGATCATGCCGTCGTTCCATGCCGCGTTCAGCCTCGGCGGCATGATCGGCGCCGGTCTCGGTGGACTGGTCGCCGGCGACCTCTCCCCCACGCGGCATCTGTTCGGCCTCACCCTGATCGGGCTCCTCGTCACGGCCGTCGCCGGGCGCGTCCTGCTGCTGCAGGAGCCGCCCGTCCCGGCGGACCGCGCTCCCTCGCTGCCGGAGGCGCACCGTCCCGCGGCGCGCCGGACGGGCGGCCGCGGACTGGTCGCCGTCTTCGGGCTGATCGCGCTGTGCACCGCCTACGGCGAAGGGGCCATGGCCGACTGGGGCGCGCTCCACCTGCAGCAGGACCTCGCGGCGTCGTCCGGCGTGGCGGCGGCCGGGTACGCGTGCTTCGCGCTGGCCATGACCGCGGGCCGGGCGACCGGCACGACCCTCCTGGAGCGCCTCGGCCGTGCCCGCACGGTGATCACCGGCGGCACCGTGGCGGCGGTGGGCATGCTGCTCGGCTCACTGGCGCCGTCCGTCTGGGCCGCACTGATCGGCTTCGCCGTCACCGGGCTCGGCCTCGCCAACCTGTTCCCGGTCGCCGTGGAGCGGGCGGGCGCGCTGACCGGCCCGTCCGGCGTGGCCGTCGCCTCGACGTTCGGCTACGGCGGCATGCTGCTCGGGCCGCCCGCGATCGGCTTCATGGCCGACTGGTTCTCCCTGCCGGCCGCACTCACCAGCGTCGCGGCACTCGCCGCCGTCGCCACGGCCATCGGGGTGTGCACACGGCGGACGATGGGCACCTGAGCGGGGTGTGCATGCGGGGACGATGGGCACCTGCGGGGGCGGCCCGAGGCGGCCGACCTCGACCGCGCCGCAGGCACCCGGTCGGCTCCGCACGCAGGGCCACGACCGGCCGGCCGCAGCGCCGACGAGCGTCCGGAGGTCCGCGCCGACCGGCACACGGTCGGCTCGCCGTCAGGAGACCGCCCGGACCGCCGCGCCCGGAAAGCCCGGCTCCGCTCCACACATGAGCACTTGACCGGCCCCACACGGCAGACTTCCGGTCCGCTGCAACGGTGAACCGGGTCGGCCCCGCACCGAAACCCCCCGCTCGCCCCGGCCACGAAAACGCCCGGCCGGCGTCTCCCCGGAAGCCCGGTCGGCCCGGCGCCGAGAATTGCCGGTCCCGCGAGCACGCCCATCCGGCACACTCACCCCCATGAACACTGCCGACTTCCTTCAGACCCTGGACCGGGAGGGCCGGTTGCTCGCGGCGGCCGCCGCCGCGGCGGGGACCGATGCCAAGGTACCGACCTGCCCGGAGTGGCAGGTGCGCGACCTGCTGCGGCACACCGGCGCGGTGCACCGGTGGGCCGCGGCCCTCGTCGCCGAGGGGCACATGGAGCCCCGCCCCTTCGGCGACCCCCCGGACCTGGACGGTGACGAACTGGTGGACTGGTACCGGGACAGTCACCGCCTGCTGGTCGACACGCTGGCCGCCGCGCCCGCCGACCTCGAGTGCTGGACCTTCCACCCGGCACCCAACCCCTCACCGCTGGCCTTCTGGACCCGGCGGCAGGCGCACGAGACGACCGTTCACCGGTACGACGCCGAGGCCGCGCAGGGCGGTACGGCGTCGCCGGTCGCAACGAACTTCGCGGTGGACGGCATCGACGAGCTGCTGCGCGGTTTCCACGCCCGCCCCAGGAGCCGCGTCCGTACCGACAGGCCGCGCCTGCTGCGCGTCCGGGCGCTGGACGCGGGGACGGACGCGGTGTGGACCGTACGGCTGACGGCCGAGCCACCGGTGACCGTGCGGGCGGAGAGCGGGGAGGCCGAGGCCGAACTGTCCGGTCCGGCCGACGAGTTGTACCTCGCGCTGTGGAACCGCAGGCCCGTGCCGAACGTGTCCGGTGACCGCTCCCTCGCCGCCCTCTGGCAGGAGAAGAGCGGGATCTGACGTCCGGTCAGTCGCCCTCGGTCAGCATCCGGGTCAGCACCGCGCGCTGCACCGGCCGTACCTCGCCGTGCAGCGCGCGCCCCTTCGGCGTGAGCGCCACCCGGACCCCGCGCCGGTCCTCGGCGCACATGGCGCGCTCGACCAGGCCGTCCTTCTCCAGGCGTCCGATCAGCCGGGACAGCGCGCTCTGGCTGAGATGGACGCGCTCGGAGATCTCCTGCACGCGGTAGGCGCAGCCGCCGTCCGCCGCCGCGCCCTCGGCCAGCAGGTCGAGGACCTCGAAATCGCTGGCGCACAGGCCGTGTCCGTGCAGGGCCCGGTCCAGCTCGCACTGGGTGCGGGCATGCAGTCCCAGGATGTCCCGCCACTGCTCCACGAGCGCCTGCTCGGCCCTGTTCGACGCCATGGGCGCACCGTAGCAGAGAAGCAAGATTATTGCATCGGAATTAAATGCATTTGCATTCGATGCATGCGCATGTAGTCTCGTCGGCATGACCTCTCCGCTCACCCACTCCACCGCACCGTCCCCGGCGGTTCGCTGGACCCCCCGGCTGTGGGGCACCCTGCTGGTGCTCTGCGCGGCGATGTTCCTGGACGCGCTGGACGTGTCGATGGTCGGCGTCGCGCTGCCGTCCATCGGCTCCGACCTGCACCTGTCCACCTCGACGCTCCAATGGATCGTCAGCGGCTACATCCTGGGCTACGGCGGCCTGCTCCTCCTCGGCGGCCGCACCGCCGACCTGCTCGGCCGGCGTCAGGTGTTCCTCGTCGCCCTCGGTGTCTTCGCGCTCGCCTCGCTGCTCGGCGGGCTCGTGGACTCGGGTCCGCTGCTGATCGCCAGCCGGTTCGTCAAGGGGCTGAGCGCGGCCTTCACGGCTCCGGCCGGCCTGTCGATCATCACCACGACGTTCCCCGAGGGCCCGCTGCGCAACCGCGCCCTGTCCATCTACACCACCTGCGCCGCCACCGGCTTCTCCATGGGCCTGGTGCTCTCGGGCCTGCTCACCGAGGCCAGCTGGCGCTTCACCATGCTGCTGCCCGCGCCCATCGCCCTCCTCGCGCTGCTCGCCGGCCTCCGGCTGCTGCCGCGCAGCGCCCGCGAGGAGACCCACGACGGCTACGACATCCCCGGCGCCGTCCTCGGCACCGCGGCGATGCTGCTGCTGGTCTTCACCGTCGTCCAGGCACCCGCCGCCGGCTGGGCCTCGGCCCGCACGCTGCTGTCCTTCCTCGCCGTCGCGGTGCTGCTCACCGCCTTCGTCCTGGTCGAACGGCGCTCGCCGAGCCCGCTCATCCGGCTGGGCGTGCTGCGCTCGGGCAGCCAGGTGCGCGCCCAGCTCGGCGCGATCGCCTTCTTCGGCTCGTACGTGGGCTTCCAGTTCCTGACCACGCTGTACATGCAGTCCCTGCTGGGCTGGTCGGCGCTGCACACGGCGCTGGCGTTCCTGCCGGCGGGCGCGCTGGTGGCGGTGTCCTCCACCAAGGTCGGTGCGATCGTCGACCGGTTCGGCACTCCGCGCCTGATCGCGACCGGCTTCGCCCTCATGGTCCTCGGCTACGCGCTGTTCCTGCGCGTCGACCTCGACCCGGTGTACGCGGCCGTGGTCCTGCCGTCCATGCTGCTGATCGGCGCGGCCTGTGCACTGGTCTTCCCCTCGCTCAACATCCAGGCCACCAACGGGGTCGAGGACCATGAGCAGGGCATGGTCTCCGGTCTGCTCAACACCTCGGTGCAGGTGGGCGGCGCGATCTTCCTGGCGGTGGTCACCGCCGTGGTGACCGCGAACGCCCCCGCGCACGCCACCGCGCAGGCCGTCCTGGACAGCTACCGGCCGGGCTTCATGGTCGTCACCGGTGTCGCGGCGGCAGGTCTGCTGATCACCCTCACCGGCCTGCGCGGCAGGCGTACCCAGCAGTCCCTCGTGGTCGCCAGGTCCACCGTGGCGGAGGCGGAAGCGGAGCGCGTGGCGGTCCGTGACTAGGGGGAAGCCTCCCACCGTGCGCCCGGCGGGGCGATTGCCCCGCCGGGCGCACGTCTGTGAAGCTGGGGGAATGTACGCATACGGGGGACGCCGCACCAAGGCCCAACAGGACGCGGCGACGGTCGAGATCGGTTACGCGCTGGTGAGCGCGGCCTTCGCGGCGGCGGTGCTGTTCGGGGCCGTGGCCGGGCCCGCGCTGCTCTTCGACCTGCCGCGCCCGCTGTCCCTGGGCCTGCTGCGGCTCGGCATGACGGTCGCGCCGGTGGTGTTCGTGGCCCGGGTGGTGAGCGTGCTGGTGCGCTTCCGGCGGGCGGCTCAGCCCAGCCAGCCGGGCCGTACCAGCCCCGACTCGTAGGCCAGCACGACGAGTTGGGCGCGGTCCCGCGCGCCCAGCTTCACCATCGTGCGGCTCACATGGGTCTTGGCGGTGAGCGGGCTGACCACCAGCCGGCGGGCGATCTCCTCGTTGGACAGGCCGATGCCGACCAGCGCCATCACCTCCCGCTCCCGCTCGGTGAGCCGGCCGAGCGTGTCCGCCGTCGCGGGCTCCTTGGAGCGGGCCGCGAACTCCGCGATCAGCCGGCGCGTGACACCCGGTGACAGCAGCGCGTCCCCCTGCACCACCGCCCGTACCGCACGCAGGAGTTCGTCCGGTTCGGTGTCCTTCACCAGGAAACCGGAGGCGCCGGAGCGGATCGCCTCGAAGACGTACTCGTCCAGCTCGAAGGTGGTGAGCATGACCACCTTCACGTCCGTCAGCTCCGCGTCGCCGGTGATGCGCCGGGTGGCGGCGAGACCGTCCAGCAGGGGCATGCGGATGTCCATCAGGACCACGTCCGGCCGCAGTTCGCGCACCAGGCGCAACGCCTCCTCGCCGTCGGAGGCCTCCCCGGCCACCTCGATGTCCGGCTGGGCGTCGAGCAACGCCCTGAAGCCGGCCCGTACGAGCGACTGGTCGTCGGCGAGCAGTACCCGGATCACCGGTCCTCCCTGGTGTGCGACGGCAGTACGGCGAGCACCCTGAAGCCGCCGTCGGGGCGCGAGCCCGCCTCGATGGTGCCACCGAGCGCGGCGGCCCTCTCCCGCATGCCGGCCAGCCCCTTTCCGCTGCCTCCGGCGTCGGCGCCGGTGGCCGGCCCGTCGTCGTCGATGCGCAGCCGCAGCGTGTCGCCGTCATGGGCGACCCGCACGCGCGCGTGCCGCGATCCGGAGTGCCGTACGACGTTGGTCAGGGCCTCCTGCACGATACGGAAGGCCGCGAGGTCGGCGCCGGGCGGCAGCCGCGGCGGCTCGCCCTCGATCTCCACGGTGAGTCCGGCCGCGGCCGCCTGCTGCACCAGCTCGGGCAGCCGGTCGAGGCCGGGGGCGGGGGCGCGCGGGGCGGCGCCGGGGGCGCGCAGGGTGTCGAGGACCTGCCGCACCTCGCCGAGCGCCTCCTTGCTGGCGGCCTTGATGGTGGTGAGTGCCGTGCGCGCCTGCTCGGGGTCGCTGTCGAGCAGGGCGAGCCCCATGCCGGCCTGGACGTTGATGACGGAGATGCTGTGCGCGAGCACATCGTGCAACTCGCGGGCGATCCGCAGCCGTTCCTCGTCCGCGCGGCGCCGCGCCGCCTCCGCCCGGTCGGCGCGCTCCCGCGCCCACTGTTCACGCCGCACCCGGACCAGTTCCGCGAGGGCGACGATCGCCAGCACCCAGGCGGCGATGCCGATCTCCTGGTAGACGCTGCCGCCCTTGTCGCCCGAGGGCGGGAGCCAGCGGTAGAGCCACAGGGCGATCAGCGCGTGGCCGGCCCACAGCAGGCCGACGGCTCCCCAGGCCGCCCGCCGGTGCCCGGCGACGACCGCGCTGAAGCAGCCGACGGCGACGGTCAGGAAGACCGGTCCGTAGGGGTAGCCCGCGGCCAGGTAGACGAGGGTCACCGTCGCGGTGCCGTAGGCCACGGCCACCGGATACCGGTGCCGCCACAGCAGCAGGACCGAGTCGACGAGCAGCAGCACGCGCGCGTACCCGTCCAGGGGTACGCGGAGGGGCTGGCTGTGGGCCGCGAAGTGGGTGCCGACGAGGACGAACACGGTGAGCAGCACGGTGGTGCGCCAGGGCCAGTGGGCCCGGTGCGGCTCCGTCTCGCCGGGGGCGCTCCGCCACGGCGGCCGGTACCGCCCCCACTGCCCCGGGGCGCGCTGCTCTTCCATGCAGGCCACGGTAGACGCCGCCGGGCGACACGGACGTCAGCCGGACGAGGTGATCACGTGTACTTCCGGGGAAGTACGGCCGGGAAGTACGGCCGGGGAAGCACGGCAGCCTCCTCCGCTCAGTCTCCGTCCGCCACCGCATCCGCCTCGGCTGTGAACAGCACCTCCGGGTCGAAGCCCATGCCCGTGAAGTGGCCGGCCAGTTCCAGGGAGAGCACCCCGTGAAGGCGGGTCCAGAACGCCAGCGCCCGGCGCAGCACGGGCGGTGGGGCGGAGTGGTCGCCCGCCCAGCCGCGATGATCCGCGAGGTGGGTCTCGAGAGCGTCGGGTGACGCGGCCCGGGGCTCCCCGGCCGCGCAGACGTCCAGCAGGGCGGCCATGATCTCCCGGGCGATCGTGGTGGTGTCGTCCGGTGCCCGGTAGCCGGGAACCGGGGTGCCGTAGACCAGGAAGTAGCGCTGGGGGTCCTCCAGGGCCCACCGGCGCATCGCCCGGGCCAGGCCGGACAGCCCCGAGCCGGCGTCGGCCGCGGCGCGAAAGGTGTCCGCGAGGCTGCGGTAGGCGTCCCGGACCAGCTCGGTGATCAGGTCGTCCCGGCCGCCGAAGTACCGGTAGAGCGCCGGGCCGCTCATGCCCAGCTCCTTGGCGATGGCGTTGAGGGACAGTCCCGACGCACCCGAGGCGGCGATCTGCTCCCAGGCCTTCGCCTTGATCTCCGCCCGCACCTGACTCCGATACCGCTCGCGGGGAGTTGCCGCGCCTGCCGTCATCGCCTTCGCCCTCCTGGCCGTCGTGTGTTTCAACCTATCACCTGCGAAAGAGGGCGTAACAGACCGGACAGAGAGGGCTTGACATCAGAACTAGATGAAGTCACTTTAGTTATAGCTTGTAACTCAAGCGATGCCGCCTAGCTGTGCGCGGCGCATCAGCCACCCCTTTCCGACCTGGAGGTCGTCATGGAGAACAGGAAACTCGTGGAGGTCGTCCTGCCGGGCACGGTCGAGCCGGAAGGGCTGCAGCTGCGGCACCGGGACGTGCCGCTGCCCGGTGCCGGGCAGATCGTGGTGCGGGTGGAGGCCACCGGGGTGTCCTTCGCCGAGCAGCAGATGCGCCGCGGCCGCTACTACGACCAGCCGCCGTTCCCGTTCGTGCCCGGCTACGACCTGGTCGGTACGGTTCTCACGGCCGGTGCGGGCGTCTCACCCGGCCTCGCCGGAAAGCGGGTGGCGGCGCTGGTGAAGGTCGGCGGATGGGCGAGCCATGTGGTGCTCGACGCGGCCGACGCGGTGGAGGTGCCCGCCGGGATCGGCGCGGCGGAGGCGGAGACGCTGGTGGTCAACGGGATCACCGCGTGGCAGATGCTGCATCGCAGGGCCCGGGTGCGCAGCGGCGGAACGGTCCTGGTCCACGGCGCGAACGGCGGTGTCGGCACGGTCCTGGTCCAACTCGCGCGTGCCGCCGACCTGAAGGTGATCGGCACGGCGTCCGCGCGCCATCACGAGGCCCTGCGCGAACTGGGCGTCACGCCCGTCGACTACCGCACCGAGAACATCCCGGCCCGGGTCAGGGAACTCGCCCCCGGCGGGGTCGACGCCGTCTTCGACCATCTCGGCGGGCGGAGCGTCACCGACTCCTGGCGGCTGCTCGCCCCGGGCGGGACCCTCGTCGCCTACGGCAGCGCGACCACCCGGGACGACTCGGGCTCCAAGCAGTGGCCCGTGCTGAAGATCCTGGGCCGGGTGTGGTGGTGGAACGCGCTGCCCAACGGTCGCCGCGCGTACTTCTTCAACGTGTGGGCCGGTCGCGCCCTGGCCAAGGACCGCTTCCGGAGCCGGCTGCGCACCGACCTCACCCAGGTGTTCCACGCCCTGCAACGCGGCGAGGTCACCGCACGGATCGCCGCCCGGCTGCCGCTCACCGAGGTCGCGGAGGCGATGCGGCTGGCCGAGTCCGGCACGGTGACCGGGAAGGTCGTCCTGATTCCCGGTGCCTAGGCTGCGCCCGGGAGCTGCGCCGCACCCGGCACCATCGGCCGTCCGTCGCCCCCCATCGACGCCCGGAACCCCCGCAGCGCACGGAGGAGGACGGGCTCCGCCAACTCGATCACCAGGTGCCCGGCCGCCCGGCGTCACGTGCCGATCAGCCCCACCCCCTGGGCGAGCCGGGCCGCCGCATGACGGAAGAAGGCCTCGCGGTCCTCCACCAGCCGGTGGTACTGCCCGAACAGCTCGAAGCCGACCAGCCCGAACAGCTGGGACCAGGCTGCCACCAGCGCCACGGCCGCCTCGGGGGGCAGGTCGGGTGCGAAGTCCGCCGCCATGCGCTCGGCCTCGGGACGCAGCTCGGCGGGAAGGGGGAGATCGGCGAGGCCGGGCCCCTGGAAGGCGTCACGGACGATGCCGATGAGGAGCAGGCCCACGCGCGCGGCGGCCGGGACCGTCGTCTCCGGGGCGGAGTAACCGGGCACCGGGGACCCGTAGATCAGGGCGTACTCGTGCGGATGAGCGAGGGCCCACGTCCGCACCGCCTCGCACACGGTCGTCCAGCGCCGCACGTGATCCGCGCCCGCGACCGCCGCGTGGGCCGTCTCCGCCGCCTCGCCGAGGGAGTCGTAGGCATCGATGATCAGGGCGGTGAGCAGCTCGTCACGGCTGGGGAAGTAGCGGTAGAGCGCCGAGGAGACCATGCCCAGCTCGCGGGCGACGGCCCGCAGCGAGAGCTTGGCCGCGCCTTCCTCCGCCAGTTGTCTGCGCGCCTCTTCCTTGATGGCCGCCGTGACTTCCATCCTGGCCCGTGCGCGGGCGCCCTGTGCGGTGCTCATGCCAGCAGTGTGCCACGACCGGAGAGCAGTGCACACAACAGAGAGCGCCGAACAGAAAAGAGAGCAGTGCTCTTGCGCCAGGGCGCCTGCCTCCCCCACACTGGAGTCAACCGAGAGCACCGCTCTCCCAATCGTGGGGGTCACCATGTCGACACACGTCAAGAAGCCCGGCTGGTTCACCGTGAACGTCTTCAACCGGGCGGTCGCCTGGCTCACCCGGCGCGGCGTCAGTGTCTGGGGTTCCCGGGTCCTGGCGGTGCGCGGGCGCAAGAGCGGAGAGTGGCGCACCACTCCGGTGAACCTGCTGACGGTGGACGGACAGCAGTACCTGCTCGCCCCGCGCGGCCATGTCCAGTGGACCCACAACATGCGGGCGGCCGGCGGCGGCGAGCTGCGGCTCGGCAACAGCGTGGACGTCTTCACCGCCGTCGAGGTCGCCGACGACGACAAGGTCCCGCTGCTGCGGGCCTACCTCAAGCGCTGGAAGGCGGAGGTCGGGGTCTTCTTCAACGGCGTCGGCCCGGACTCACCGGACGAGGACCTGCGGCGCATCGCCCCCGACCACCCGGTCTTCCACATCACGGTCGCGAACTGACCGGAGCCCGTCGCGGCTCGGCGCGGACCGGTGCCGTCCCCCCACCGGCCCGGTCCGCACGGGCTCCGTCCGGCGCGGTCAGGAAGCCGCCGGATCCTCCACCGGGACCGCCGGTCCCCGGTCCAGCGCGGTCAGGGCGCGCTGGGCGAAGGGATGGGTGCGGACGATGTCGCCCAGGGAGGTCGAACCCTGGGTGATGTCGCGGAAGGCCCGCCATGCGGGGCGGAAGCCGGTGAGGGCCGCGTGGAAGAGACCGGGGCGCCTCTCGAACACGGTCAGCAGGCGCTTGCCGACGCTCATCTCGACGCCGAGCCCGGCCTTGATCGCGAACGCGTAGTTCAGGGCCTGGCGGCGGGTGTCGACCGCGTCGTGCGCCTCGGCGATGCGCACCGCCCACTCCCCCGCGAGCCGGCCCGAGCGCAGCGCGAAGGAGATGCCCTCACGGGTCCACGGCTCCAGCAGCCCGGCCGCGTCACCGCAGACCAGCACCCGGCCCCGGGACAGCGGCGAGTCGTCGGCGCGGCAGCGGGTCAGATGGCCGGAGGAGATCGACGGCTCGAAGCCGGACAGGCCGAGGCGGGCGGTGAAGTCCTCCAAGTACCGCTTGGTGGCAGCGCCTTCACCGCGTGCGGAGATCACGCCGACCGTCAGGGTGTCTCCCTTGGGGAACACCCAGCCGTAACTGCCCGGCAGCGGCCCCCAGTCGATGAGCACCCGTCCCCTCCAGTCGTCGGCGACGGACTCCGGGACCGGGATCTCCGCCTCCAGGCCGAGGTCCACCTGGTCCAGCTTCACCCCGACGTGCGCTCCTATGCGGCTGGCGCTGCCGTCCGCGCCGACGACCGCGCGGGCCAGCACCGTCTCGCCGCCCTGGAGGACCACGGCGACCGTGCGCCGGTCGGGGACCGCCGAGCCGTGCTGCTCGACCCGCTGCACCGTGACGCCCGTACGCAGCTCGGCGCCCGCCTTCTGGGCGTGCTCGACCAGCTGCTGGTCGAACTCGGGCCGGTTGATCAGACCGAAGAGCATCTGCTTGGAGCGGCGGGTGCGGGTGAAGCGGCCGTTGTTCGAGAAGGTGACCGCGTGCACCCGGTCGCGGAAGGGCAGCTCGAAGCCGGGCGGCAGCGCGTCGCGGGAGGGCCCGATGATGCCTCCGCCGCACGTCTTGTAGCGCGGCAAGCCGGCCTTCTCAAGCAACAGCACGCGCCGGCCCGCGACCGCGGCCGCGTAGGCCGCCGAAGCCCCGGCGGGTCCCGCGCCCACCACGACGACGTCCCACACCCGCTGCACGTCGTCCGCCGAAGAGTTCTCGCCGCTCACGTTGGTCTACCGCTCCGATCAAGCCGCTGCCGTGGTGTCCCTGGCATCCTACGGCGGCCGTCGTCGCAGGCCACTGTGGGAGTATCGGGGCACATACCCTGTTCGAGCTGTTCAACGTCGCACCCACGAGGAGCGTGCCCATGTCGTCGAATCCGGTCGCCGAGACCGTCGCCTCGCTCATGCCCAGGGCGAAGGCGGAGCTGGCCGAGCTGGTCGCCTTCAAGTCGGTGGCGGACTTCACGCAGTTCCCGAAGAGCGAGAGCGAGGCCGCCGCGAACTGGGTCGCCGACGCGCTGCGCGGCGAGGGATTCGTTGACGTGGCCCTGCTCGACACCCCGGACGGCACGCAGTCGGTCTACGGCTACCTGCCGGGCCCGGAGGGTGCTAAAACGGTTCTTCTCTACGCGCACTACGACGTCCAGCCCCCGCTGGACGAGGCCGGCTGGACCAGCCCGCCGTTCGAGCTGACCGAGCGCGACGGCCGCTGGTACGGCCGCGGGGCCGCCGACTGCAAGGGCGGCGTGATCATGCACCTGCTCGCCCTGCGCGCCCTGAAGGCCGACGGCGGCGTCCCGGTGAACGTCAAGGTGATCGTCGAGGGCTCGGAGGAGCAGGGCACGGGCGGCCTGGAGCGGTACGCCGAGCAGCACCCGGAGCTGCTGGAGGCCGACACCATCGTGATCGGCGACGCGGGGAACTTCCGCGTCGGCCTGCCGACGGTCACCACCACCCTGCGCGGCATGACCCTGGTCCGGGTACGGATCGACACCCTCGCGGGCAACCTGCACTCCGGCCAGTTCGGCGGTGCCGCTCCGGACGCGCTCGCCGCCCTGATCCGCGTGCTGGACTCGCTGCGCGCCGAGAACGGCTCGACCACGGTCGACGGGCTGGACGCCACGGGGACGTGGGACGGCCTGGAGTACACCGAGGAGCAGTTCCGCGCGGACGCCAAGGTGCTGGACGGGGTCGGGCTGATCGGTGACGGCTCGGTCGCCGACCGCCTCTGGGCCCGCCCGGCCGTGACCGTCCTCGGCATCGACTGCCCGCCGGTGGTCGGCGCCACCCCGTCCGTGCACGCGAACGCCCGGGCGCTGGTCAGCCTGCGGGTGCCGCCGGGCGTGGACGCGGCCGAGGCGACCAAGCTGCTCCAGGCGCACCTCCAGGCGCACACCCCGTGGGGCGCCCGGGTCACCACCGAGCAGATCGGCCAGGGCCAGGCCTTCCGCGCCGACGCCGCCAGCCCGGCCTACCAGGCGATGGCCGACGCGATGGCGGTCGCCTACCCGGGCGAGACCATGCAGTACGCCGGGGAGGGCGGCTCCATCCCGCTGTGCAACACCCTCGCCGGGCTCTACCCGCAGGCGGAGATCCTGCTCATCGGCCTGAGCGAGCCGGAGGCGCAGATCCACGCGCTCAACGAGAGCGTCCACCCGCAGGAGCTGGAGCGGCTTTCGGTCGCCGAGGCGCTGTTCCTGCGCAACTACGCGGCGGGCTGAGCCCTTCTGCCCACGGCAGAGCGCCCTCGCCCACGCGCGGGGGCGCCGCCTACGGTCGGCGCATGGACGTCATCGAACTGCTCCCCCGGCTCCACCTCCTGCGTTTCCCCGTCGGCCAGGCCTATCTCTGGCGCGACGGGGCGGAGTCGACCCTGATCGACGCAGGCCCGATCGGGGCGGGCGACGAGATCGCCGGCGCGGTCACGGCGCTGGGGCACGCGCCGGGCGACGTACGACGGATCGTGCTGACCCACTTCCACGAGGACCACGTGGGCGGGGCGGGCGAGTTCGCCGCGCTGAGCGGTGCCGAGGTGCTGGCGCACCCCCGTGAGGCGCCGTTCGTCCGGGGTGAACTCCCCGGCCCGCCCCCGCGGTTCGAGGAGTGGGAACTGCCGATCCACGCGGCGGCGCTCCGACAGCTGCCCAAGGGCAGGCCGGTGCCGCCGGCCGCGCTGACCACCGTGTCGGAGGGCGATGTCCTGGACGTCGGCGGCGGCGCCCGGGTGCTGCACGTCCCGGGGCACACCGACGGCAGCATCGCCCTGTTCCTGCCCGAGCACGGCGTGCTGTTCACCGGCGACACGGTGGCCGCCTCGCCGGTCGACGGCACGGTCATGCCCGGGGTTCTGAACCTCGACCGCGCTCAACTCCTCGTCTCACTGGGCACGTTGGCCGAGCTGGATGCCGAGGTGGCGTGCTTCGGGCACGGAGATCCGGTCGTGGGCGGCGCCGCCGCGGCCCTGCGCAGGGTGGCGAGCGCCCGCTGACCGTACGGCGCCGGCCGGCGGCTCAGCCGACCGGCACCCCCGCCTCCAGATACAGCGCGGTCCCGCGCTCGCGGGCGCGCAGGGCCCAGCGCAGGCGCTCGTAGCGGACCGGGGGCAGCATCTCGGCCGCCTCCTGCTCGGTGGCGAAGCGCCAGTCGCGCAGCTCCGGGCCCGGCAGCAGCACCCGGGACGACTCGCCGGACTCCAGCCGGCCGCCGTCGAACAGCAGCCGCAGTCCGCCGAAGCCGGGCGGTACGGGCCGTTCCCAGTCCACGACGAGCAGCCGGGGCACCTCCGTGAGCCGTATCCCGGTCTCCTCGGCGACCTCACGCATCCCGGCGCGGGCCGGCGCCTCGCCGCGCTCCACCACGCCCCCCGGGAACTCCCAGCCGGGCTTGTAGGTGGGGTCAACCAGCAGCACCCGGTCGTGCTCGTCGAAGAGCAGCACCCCGGCGGCGAGGGTCTCGGCGGTCGGCTCGGGGGTCTGCACGATGTCGCAGGGCGGTACGGCACCGCTGCCGACGGCATCGGCGACGCGGACGGCGGTGGCGTACGGGGTGAGGTCGCCGGTGTCCAGCAGGTGGGCGTCGGCGGTGAGCCAGGCGGCGAGGGCGGCGCGGTAGGGCTCGATGTGGTCGTAGGCCCACTGCCGCACCCGTATCTCGCCGTCGGGGAGGTCCGGCGGGACCTCCCGCCCGGCTATCCGCTCGCGCAGGATCGTTTCCGCCGGGGCGAGCAGGAAATGGTGCACGGGGATCCTGCGGGCGGCGAGGCCGCCGAAGATCTCGTCGCGGTACTCCTGGCGGAGCAGTGTCATCGGCACCACGAGGGTCCCGCCGAGTTCGGCGAGCATCGCGGCCGCCGTGTCGACCACGAGCCGGCGCCAGATCGGCAGGTCCTGGAAGTCACCGACCTCGGCGAGGCGCTTGGCCGGCAGAAGGTGCGTGAGCCCCGCGCCGATGACCTCGGGGTCGAAGAGCGTGCTGTTCGGGATCAGCTCGATCAGCTCCCGTGCGGTGGTGGTCTTCCCCGCACCGAACGCGCCGTTGATCCAGACGACGGTCACGGACTCCCCCTCTTGTGTTGGCCCCCTGAGGCTTGCCCGCTCCACCCTGCCACGGAAACCCCGCCCCGGTGAGGGCGCCGGAACGGCAGTGCCGGCGCCCCCGGGCGTCGAGGGCACCGGCACACACGCCGTCGGCCGTCGGGGCTAGTGCTGAGCCCTGGGGGCGTGGTCGTCGACGGTGAAGCTGTCCAGGGAGACCGGGTGGCCGGCGGCCGAGTCGAGCGTGTTCGAGACGTCGAGGCCGTCGAGGGACATCCCGGTGGGGCTCTTGTCCGCCGCGTGGGAGGGCGTGACGGCGGCCACGACGAATCCGGTGGCCAGGGTGGCGATGGCGAGCATGCTGCGCTTCTTCATGCGCTGATCAACTACGAACCGGGCCGAGGGTCACGCGGATACCTGCGAGTGGGCGACCGGGGTTACCGTCCTGGAGGGGGCGGGGCACCGTCCCGGTGGGGCGAGGGAGGGTCACCGTCCCGGTGGGTGGACCGGATCACCATCCCGGTGGGCGGACCAGGTCACCGACCCGGTGGCAGGGCGCGTGGACGAGTCCGCCGGTGACGTCCACGGCGAGGCGCAGGGCAACGCCGCGGCGGTGCACAGCATGTTGTCCGCCGCGTCCGGCCTGGCCGGCACGCTTCCTGCCGAAATCCGCTGGCCCGCTCCCGTGCGGGGCCGGTAACGTCCGTCGACGTTCCGACCTGCCCGCCGGCTCCGCGGGCCCCGACCGGAGATACGCGATCATGACCAGCCCGCCCCTGACGACGACCCTCTGGCGCCCCACGGGCCCCGAGGAACTGGAGCTGGTCCGCGAGCTGGACTGGCGGTCCTGGCCGCCCCGGCTCCCCGAACAGCCGGTCTTCTACCCGGTTCTCAACAAGGACCACGCGATCCGTATCGCCCGGGACTGGAACGTCCAGCACGACGGCGCCGGTTTCGTGACCCGGTTCGAGGTCGACACGGAGTTCCTCAGCCGGTATCCGGTCCGGCAGGCCGGCGGCGAGACGATGCTCGAACTGCGGGTTCCGGCGGAGGAGTTGGACGAGTTCAACGCCCATGTCGTCGGCCGGATCGAGGTCGTAGGGGAGTTCCGGTGAACGGGCTCCCGGTCTTCCGCGCCGGAGCCGGTCGCATCGAGGAGGTCGTGCGCTCCGGCGACGGCCTCGTGCGGGCCGCGGCCGACCTGTCCGGCACCGAACTCCGCGCGCCGTCAGGGCTGCCCAGGTGGACGCGGGGTCATGTGCTCGCCCACGTCGCCCACAGCGTCGACGCCTACGTCTGGCTGCTGCGGCTCGCGCGGACCGGCCGCGCACCCGGCCCCCGCGCGGACGCGGCGATGCTGGCCGCGGCGGTCGAGCGGGACGCTGCGCTGTCCGCCGGGCGGCTCGCGACCCGGCTGCGCGAGAGCCTGGACCGTTTCGCGGCGCAGGCACGTGCGCTGCCCGGTGCCGCCTGGGACCAGCTGGTCCCCGCGCTGGCGGGCTGGCGGCACCCGGCCTGGTACCTCCTGCTGCGCTGCCTGCGGGAGCTGGAGACGCACCACCTCGACCTGGGCGTCGGCCACGGCACGGAGCAGTGGCCCGACGGCTATGTCTCCTGGGCGCTGGACGACACCCTCACCACGCTGCGCGCCCAGGGTTTTCCACTCGCCTCGGTGGAGGCCGTGGATCTCGGCCGGCGCTGGTCCATGACGTCGGGGGGACCCTCGCCGGGGCCGGGCACCAGGTGCTCGGCTGGCTCGGCGGACGGACTCCGGCCGATGCGCTGACGGTCGACGGCCCGGCCCCTCCGCTCCCCGCCCCGCCCGCGTGGCCGCAGCCGCCGTTGCCCGGCTGGGGCCGCGTCGACGACGAGGCGTGAGCTCCGGAAGCGAACACATCCGAACGCCGGACAGCAGTCAAGGAGTCAAACCCTGCTGTCGTCAACCCGTCTGACGGGATATCGGACAGTCGAGCCACACCTCTTCCAACAGAGTCCGACAGGTCCTACCGTAATCGCGCACAGCTGACCCATACATGACGCCCTGGCGCCGCCCTGTCGTCAGCCACCTTTCGCGAGTCGGAGGAACGTCAACGATGCGTCACCCTCACACCCGCACCACCCGCCGAAGAGTCCTCGGAGCACTCACCGCAGGCCTGCTGGGCGCGGCCGGCCTCGCCGGCCCCGCGCTCGCCGCCCCCGCCCAGGAACCGGCCGCCCCCGCCCTGGCCGACGGTCTCGCCCTCACGCCGCCCATGGGCTTCAACAACTGGAACTCCACGCACTGCCGCGCGGACTTCAACGAGACCATGGTCAAGGGCATCGCCGACCTCTTCGTGGCGAAGGGCCTGAAGGACGCCGGCTACCAGTACGTCAACCTGGACGACTGCTGGGCCCTGCCGCAGCGCGACGCCGCCGGCAAGCTGGTGCCCGACCCGGCCCGCTTCCCGAACGGCATCAAGGCCGTCGCCGACTACGTCCACTCCAAGGGCCTCAAACTCGGCATCTACACCAGTGCCGGTACCAAGACCTGCAACAGCGCGGGGTTCCCCGGCGCGCTCGGCCACGAGTACAGCGACGCGCAGCAGTTCGCCGACTGGGGTGTGGACTATCTGAAGTACGACAACTGCAACAACCAGGGCGTGGACGCGAAGCAGCGGTACACGACCATGCGGGACGCGCTCAAGGCGACCGGGCGACCCATCGTCTACAGCATCTGCGAGTGGGGCGAGAACAAGCCCTGGGAGTGGGCCTCGGGCGTCGGGCATCTGTGGCGGACCACCGGTGACATCAGCGACAGCTGGTCCTCGATGGTGTCGATCCTGAAGCAGAACCTGCCGCTGGCGCCGTACGCCGGACCCGGCCACTGGAACGACCCCGACATGCTGGAGGTCGGCAACGGCGGCATGACGGACACCGAGTACCGCTCGCACTTCTCCCTCTGGTCGGTCATGGCCGCGCCGCTGCTGATCGGCACCGACCTGCGCAAGGCCTCACCTGCCACCTTCGGCATCCTCGACAACAAGGAGGTCATCGCCGTCGACCAGGACCCCCTGGGCAAGCAGGGCACGGTCGTCTCCTCGGCGGGCGGACGCTGGGTGATCGCCAAGGAGATGAAGGACGGCAGCCGCGCGGTGGCCCTGTTCAACGAGTCCGGCACCGCGCGGCGGATCGCCACCACCGCGGCCGCGGTCGGCCTCCCCGACGCCTCCGCGTACACGCTGCGGGACCTGTGGCAGCACAGGAGCTACAACTCCGCCGGCACCCTCGCGGCGACCGTCCCCGCCCACGGCACGGTCCTGCTGCGCGTCTCGGCCGACCCGCACTGGGCCGCGTACCCGCCCGCCACCGAACTGGGCCTGGACGGCAGTCCGTTGCTGGAGGCGGGCACCCCGGCCACGCTGACCGGCACCGTCACCGACCTCGGCCGCACCCCGGCGCGGCGGGTGTCCGTGTCCCTCACCGGCCCCGACGGGTGGACCGTACGGCCCGTATCGCCGGCCACGGCCGGCAGCCTGGCCACCGGCGGCACCCTGCGCACCCGCTGGACCGTCACCGCACCGGCCGGAACACCGACCGGCTCCTACGGCCTCACCCTCCAGGCCCGCTATCTCTCACCGCGCGGACAACGCGTCACCAGCACCCTGCCGTCGACCGCGTCCGTCGTCGTCCGGCCGCCCGCCGGGACGTCGTACCTCAGCGACCTGCCGTGGCTGTCGGCGACCAGCGGCTGGGGCCCGGTGGAGCGCGACACGAGCAACGGGGAGAGCGACGCGGGCGACGGCCACCCGATCACCATCGGCGGCACCGTGTACGCCAAGGGCCTCGGCGCCCACGCCCCCAGCGACGTCTCCTTCTACACCGGCAAGGCCTGCGCCAGGGTCACCGCGGACGTCGGCGTCGACGACGAGAAGGGCACGAAGGGCACCGTCACCTTCGAGATCTGGGCCGACGGCACGAAGGTCGCCTCGACCGGCGTCCTGACCAACGCGATGCCCGCCCAGCCCCTCACCGCCGACATCACCGGCGCCCAGGTGATCGACCTGGTCGTCACCGACGCGGGAGACGGCAACGACTCCGACCATGCGGACTGGGCCGACGCCAGGCTGACTTGCTGAGGGCGCCCGCCCGCCGGGCGGTTGAGACCGTACGCGCCCGCGGGTGCGCGGGGGCTGATCGCACAGTTCCCCGCGCCCCTTCGGGGCGCTCGCAACTGCGCTCCAACCGCCGGTTCAGACCCCCGCCGTAGCGTCCGGCCGCCGCACCAGCGCAGCGGCAGCCGCGCCGACCAGCCCGGCGTCCGTGCCCATCTGCGCGGGGACGACCGTCAGTCGCTGGACGAAGGAGAGGGTCGCGTAGTCGGTGAGCGCCTTGCGCAGCGGGGTGAAAAGGATGTCGCCCGCCTTGCCGACGCCGCCGCCGATCACGGCGATGTCGATCTCGACCAGGGTCGCGGTGGCCGCGATCCCGGCGGCCAGCGCCTGTGCCGCACGCTCGAAGGAGCCCACGGCGACCGGATCGCCCTCGCGAGCGGCGGCGGCCACGGCGGCGGCCGAGGTGTCGCCGTCGGACCCGGGACGCCAGCCCTCCTCCAGCGCGCGGCGGGCGATGTTCGGCCCGCTCGCGATCCGCTCCACGCAGCCGCGCGAGCCGCACGGGCACGGGTCGCCGTCGAGGTCGACGCTGATGTGACCGATGTGCCCGGCGTTGCCGGTCGGCCCTGGGTGCAGCCGGCCGTTGAGGACCAGGCCGCCCCCGACGCCGGTCGACACCACCATGCACAGCGCGTTGTCGTGGCCGCGCGCGGCGCCCTGCCAGTGCTCGGCCGCCGTGATCGCGACGCCGTCGCCGATCAGCTCCACCGGGAGCCCGCCGGTGGCCGCACACACCCGCTCGACCAGCGGAAAGTCCCGCCAGCCCGGCACGTTCACCGGACTGACCGTACCCGCCGAGGCGTCCACGGGGCCGGCGCTGCCGATGCCGAGGGCGCCGGCGCGTTCCCACAGCGGCGAACCGGCGAGGTCGTCGAGCACCTCCTCCACGGCCCGCATGACCGTTTCGCCGTCCTGCTGGGCGGGAGTGGCGCGCTGGGCTCGGGCCAGTATCCGTCCGTGGCCGTCCACGAGACCGCCGGCGATCTTGGTACCGCCGATGTCCAGGGCCGCCACGAGGTCGGTGTGCATCAGAGTCAGACTCCCCGTTGAAGCTCGCAAACCAAGGAAAGCAGGCCGGTCAAGCGGTGGGGGCGCAGGCCGACAGACAGCGTTGGACAGTGTCTCTCGCATCTGACAACGTTGTCCAGGCTCTATGCTCGACGCCACATCCTCATACAAACCGAGGATCGACGCACCACCTCGTGGACAAGTCGTACGACAGGACAGGACACCGCATCGTGCCCGACACCACCCGCCGCACAGACAGCCTTTCCGGCACCAGGTACGGCAACCGCCCGACCATGAAGGACGTGGCGGCGCGGGCCGGGGTCGGCCTGAAGACGGTCTCCCGGGTGGTCAACGGCGAGCCCGGCGTCACCCCGGACACCGAACGCCGGGTGCAGGAGGCGATCAACGCGCTGGGCTTCCGCCGCAACGACAGCGCCCGGGTGCTGCGCAAGGGCCGTACGGCAAGCATCGGGCTCGTCCTGGAGGACCTCGCCGACCCCTTCTACGGTCCGCTCAGCCGCGCCGTCGAGGAGGTGGCCCGGGCCCATGGCGCCCTGCTGATCAACGGCTCCAGCGCCGAGGACCCGGAGCGCGAGCAGGAGCTGGCGCTGGCCCTGTGCGCGCGGCGGGTTGACGGTCTGGTGGTGATCCCGGCCGGGGACGACCACCGCTATCTCGAACCGGAGATCAGGGCCGGCGTGGCGACCGTGTTCGTGGACCGTCCGGCCGGGCGCATCGACGCCGACGTGGTCCTCTCCGACAACTACGGCGGTGCCCGGGACGGCGTCGCCCACCTCATCGCACACGGCCACCGCCGGATCGGCTTCATCGGCGACATGCCGCGCATCCACACCGCCGCCGAGCGGCTGCGCGGCTACCGGGCGGCCATGGAGGACGCGGGGATACCGGTCGAGGACGCCTGGATGTCCCTCGGGCAGACGAATCCGGAACGGGTACGCCGGGCGGCGGAGGAGATGCTCTGCGGACCCGACCCCGTCACCGCGATCTTCGCGGGCAACAACCGGGTGACGGTCACCGTGATCCGGGTGCTGGCCGAACACTCCCGCCGGGTCGCCCTCGTCGGCTTCGACGACATCGAGCTGGCCGATCTGCTCCAGCCGGGCGTCACGGTCGTCGCCCAGGACGCGGCCGCCCTCGGCCGCACCGCCGCCGAGCGCCTGTTCCGCCGGCTGGACGGTGGTCTCGTCGCGCCGGAGCGCATCGAGCTGCCCACCCGGCTGATCACGCGCGGCTCGGGCGAGCTGCCGCCGGCCGACTGAGCCGCCCGTGACCGGCCGCACCCTGGCGGAGCTCGGTCTCGCCGACACTCCCCGCGACCATCCGCTGACCTATCCCGGCGCCTGGCCCGACGACTCCGGGCTGCTGCACGGCGACCGGATGTTCCCGCTGGAGCGCCTGGTGTACGACGACCGGGTGCCGGTGCTCGCCGTCGGGTCCAACGCCTGCCCAGGTCAACTGCGCTACAAGATGGACGAGTTCGGGATCGACTCCCCCGTGCCGATGGTGCGGTCGCGGGTGTCCGGGCTCGACGTGGGCGTCTCGGCACACGTCAGCATCCTGGGGTATGTCTCCGCGTCTCCGGTCAAGTCCCCCCAGGCGTTACGGGAGTTGTTCGTCATCTGGCTGGACCGGCGCCAGCTGGAGGTGATCGACGCCAGCGAGCCGCACTTCCGGCGGGCCTGGCTGCCCGCGCCCGAGGTGCGGATCGAGTTGCCGGACGGCTCCGGGCTCACCGGGGCGTTCGCCTATGTCAACCGGCACGGCGTACTGCTGGACGGCACCGGTGCGCCACGCCGCCATCCCGGCGACCAGCGCGCCCTGATCGGCGAACTCCTCGTGGGATCGGCTCGGTTGCGCGAGCTGTTCGGGGTCACGCCGGAGGAGTTCTGCGCGCGGGCGCGCCGCGACCCCGGGCTGTGTGTGCGAGGCACCCTGCTGTTCGCCGAGCAGAAGTGGGTGACGAAGTCGGGCTTCGAACCGTACGCCGACGGTCAGCAGGCCGGCAGCCCGGGCACCGGTTCGTCGTTGTTGCCGCCCTTGAGGTAGACGTCGCTGACGTAGACGCCGGTGTTGCCGCTGTCGTCGTCGGTCTTCGCCCACCACACGTTCGTCCACCGGCCGTAGGTCTCCCGGCGGCCGAGATGCGCCTGGCAGTAGAAGTAGTCGGTGCCCGCGTTCAGGGTCCCGGCCTGCGTGCCGGCGGCCGTGTAGGACGTGGCGGTCCGCCAGACCTGGCAGTCGTACTTGCCGCCGCCGACGGACCGACAGGCAGTCGCCGGACCGGAGCCGGGGCTCGAACCACCGGTCGGACCAGGGCTGTCGGAGGGCTTGCCGGGCGCGGCGGCGGAGGCACGCGAGGACGGCTCGGTGTGGCCCGCGCCGCTCGCCGTCGCGCTGGGTTCGGCGCTCTTCCCGCCGTCCCCACGCGACTTCCTCGGCTGTGCGGACCGCTCGGTGCCGGCCGGTTTCGTGGTCACGTCCCCGGAGCGGGACGCGGCCGACGCCGAGTCGGTCCTCGGCGCTCCCCGGTCGCGCACCAGGGCGGCGGTGACCCCGGCCGTGGCGAGGACGACGGCGACGGCACCGGCGGCGAGCAGCGCGCGGCCCCTGCGGCGGGGCGAGCCCGTCGCCGTAGTCATGGGACCGGTGGCAGCACCGGGCGGGTGAGCGGGTGTCGGTCCGGTGGGAGCGCCAGGACCCTGGGCGAAGGAGGGAGCCGGCCTCGGGTGCGCCCCGGCCGGAGAACCAGGCCCATGTACGTCTCCCTGCCCGACTGGAGAAGCCGGGCCGAAGTCGGCCGCCTGCTCGGCCGGACCGGTCGGGCCCGGCCGTACAGGACCGCCCGTCCCCGGCTGCACCGGGCCGAAGTGCGGCGGTGGGGACGGCGCGCCGGGCCCCGGCGGGGTGGGGTGCACCGGCGGCGCCGGGCGCAGGGTGGTCGTCTGCACGTCCGGGAGCCGCGCCCGAGCCGCCTCGCGCAGCGCCTCGCGGGCCTCCTCGGCGTCCGGTCGGGCGTCCGGGCGTTTGTCCATCAGGCGCCGCAGCACCGGCGCCAGCGGCCCCGCCCGGTGCGGCTCCGGCAGCGGCTCGGAGACGATCGCGGTGAGCGTCGAGTAGGTGGACGTACGGCGGAACGGCGAGGCACCTTCGACGGCCGCGTAGAGGGTGGCGCCCACGGCCCACACGTCGGCGGGTGCGCCCGGCTCGGCGCCCTGGGCGCGCTCGGGGGCCAGGTAGTCCAGGCTGCCGACGAGTTCGCCGCTGCGGGTGAGGCGGGTGGCCGAGCCGTCGCCGGGGTCGTCCATGGTGGCGATGCCGAAGTCGGTCAGGACGACGCGGCCGGAGCGGTCCAGGAGGATGTTGCCGGGTTTGACGTCGCGGTGCAGGACGCCGGCGCGATGGGCGGCGGCCAGCGCGTCGAGGACCTCGGCACCGACGCGCGCGGCCTCGTACGGGTCCAGGGTGCCGCGCTCGCGCAGCACGTCGTCGAGGGAGGGCCCGTCGATCAGCTCCATGACGATCAGTGGGCGCCCGTCGACCTCGGCGACGTCGTGCACGGCGACGACGCCCTGGTGACGGACCCGGGCGGCGGCCCGGGCCTCGCGCTGCATGCGCAGCCGCTGCTCGGACAGTTCCGGTCCGGCCGCGTCCGTGTACGTCCGCAGCTCCTTGACGGCGACCTCGCGGCCGAGGACCTCGTCCACCGCCCGCCAGACCACGCCCATGCCGCCGCGCCCGAGCCGCGCGGTGACGCGGTAGCGCCCGGCCAGGAGCCGGCCGGTCCCGTCGTCCGTGTGCCCGTACTCCTCCGGTCCCTGCTCCCCCGAAGACACCGCCGCCCCGTTCCTGTCGTCGTCTGTCGCGTGCGCCCGGTCGATGCGTGACGTCCAGCGTACGGGGCGGCGGCGTGGGCCCACTGCCTGGGCCGCGGGCTGTGACCGGTCCGCTACTTCTGCTGCGCGGAGGCCGTCAGGTCGCCGCGCCGGGGGGCGGCGAAGCCCTCCAGGTCGGCTCGGGTCAGGCCGGCGAGGCGGGCGACCTCGGCGATGTCGAGGGCACCGCAGTCCAGGCCGCGCAGCAGATAGCCGCTGAGGGCCTTGGCGGTGGCGGGCTCGTCCATGACGTCGCCACCGGCCCGGTTGGCGTAGCGGGCGAGGCGGCCGGCGGCCTGCTCGAAGCCTTCGCGGTAGAAGGCGAAGACGGCGGCGTAGCGGGTCGGGATGTGGCCGGGGTGCATGTCCCAGCCCTGGTAGTAGGCGCGGGCCAGGGCGCGGCGGGTGAGACCGTAGTGCAGGCGCCAGGCGTCGTGGACCTTCTCGGTGGGGCCGACGGGCAGGACGTTGGTCGAGCCGTCGGAGACGCGCACCCCGGTGCCGGCCGCCGCGACCTGCATGACCGCCTTGGCATGGTCGGCGGCCGGGTGGTCGCTGGCCTGATAGGCGGCCGAGACGCCGAGGCAGGCGCTGTAGTCGAAGGTGCCGTAGTGCAGCCCGGTGGCACGGCCCTCGGCGGCCTGGATCATCCGGGCGACGGTGGCGGTGCCGTCGGTGGCGAGGATGGACTGGCTGGTCTCGATCTGGATCTCGAAGCCGAGCCGGCCGGCGTCCAGGCCGTGCACCTTCTCGAAGGCCTCCAGGAGCCGGACGAAGGCGGTGACCTGCTCGGGGTACGTCACCTTCGGCAGGGTGAGCACCAGCCCCTCGGGCAGGCCACCGTTCTCCATCAGGCCGGTGAGGAAGACGTCGAGGGTGCGGATGCCCCGGTCGCGTACCGCGGCCTCCATGCACTTCATGCGGATGCCCATGTACGGCGCCGCCGTGCCGTCCCGGTACGCCTGGGCGATCAGCCGGGCCGCGCGGGCCGCCGTGGCGTCCTCCTCGGCGTCGGGGCGGGGGCCGTAGCCGTCCTCGAAGTCGACGCGCAGGTCTTCGATCGGCTCGCGTTCCAGCTTGGCGCGGACACGGGAGTGGACCGGCTCGGCGAGTTCGTCGGACAGGCCGAGGACGGCGGCGAAGGAGGCGGCGTCCGGGGCGTGTGCGTCGAGTGCCGCGAGGGCCTGGTCGCCCCAGGAGCGGATGGTGTCGGCGGCGAAGGCGTCACCGGGGACGTAGACGGTGTGGACGGGCTGCCGGGTGCCGGGGTCCCCGGGGTAGCGGCGCTCCAGCTCCGCGTCGACCGGTGCGAGGGAGGCGCTGATCTCCTCGCTCATGGCGCCCGCGAGGCTCGTCGCCACCTTCTCCTGCTGACCCATCCCACACCCTCCAATTTTCCACTGTACGGAATCAACAATCCGTAGAATGAAGTTATCCGGGAGGTTCCCACTGGTCAACACCCGCTCGGACAGTGGAACAGCGGCCGTGGGCACGTCACCAGAATGCACCGAGGCCCCCATGACCGCGCAGGTCACGGGGGCCTCGTGGAGGAGCCGGGGCTCAGCCCTTGCGGGTCTTGATCTCCTCGGTCAGCTGCGGGACGACGTCGAAGAGGTCGCCGACCACACCGAAGTCGACCAGCTCGAAGATCGGGGCCTCGGCGTCCTTGTTGACGGCCACGATCGTCTTGGAGGTCTGCATACCGGCGCGGTGCTGGATCGCGCCGGAGATGCCGTTGGCGATGTACAGCTGCGGGGACACGCTCTTGCCGGTCTGGCCGACCTGGTTGGTGTGCGGGTACCAGCCGGCGTCGACGGCGGCACGCGAGGCACCGACGGCCGCACCGAGGGAGTCGGCCAGCGCCTCGATGATCGAGAAGTTCTCGGCGCCGTTGACCCCACGGCCGCCGGAGACCACGATCGCGGCCTCGGTCAGCTCCGGACGGCCCGTCGACTCACGCGGCGTACGCGCGGTGACCTTCGTGCCGGTCGCCTTCTCGGAGAAGGAGACGGCGAGGGCCTCGACCGCGCCGGCGGCCGGGGCGGCCTCCACGGCGGCCGAGTTCGGCTTGACCGTGATGACCGGCGTGCCCTTGATGACACGGGACTTGGTGGTGAAGGACGCGGCGAACACCGACTGGGTGGCCACCGGGCCCTCGTCGCCGGCCTCCAGGTCGACGGCGTCGGTGATGATGCCGGAGCCGATGCGCAGCGCCAGACGGGCGGCGATCTCCTTGCCCTCGGCGGAGGACGGGACCAGCACGGCGGCCGGGGAGACGGCCTCGTAGGCGGCCTGCAGGGCGTCCACCTTCGGCACGACCAGGTAATCGGCGTACTCGGAGGCGTCGTGGGTGAGGACCTTCACCGCGCCGTGCTCGGCGAGCGTGGCGGCGGTGTCGGCGGCGCCGGCACCGAGGGCGACGGCGACGGGCTCGCCGATGCGGCGGGCCAGGGTCAGCAGCTCGAGGGTGGGCTTGCGGACGGCGCCGTCCACGTGGTCGACGTAGACGAGAACTTCAGCCATTACTACTCCTGGGCGAATACCCCGAACTTCGGTCGGGGGAAGACACGTTGACTGCTACGCTCCGCTCATGCCATTCGGCATCGGGCAGGGCTTGTCCGTCGTGAGGCCGTCTCGGCCGAGCGAGAAGCCCCTTCGGGCGGAGTCACGGGATTGCTCTCCTGCGAAGCAGCAATCCACCGGGGCGCGGGTCGTGTTGCAACCGGCCCGCGCCACCGACCCCTAGATGAACTTCTGGCTCGCCAGGAACTCGGCCAACTGCTTGCCGCCCTCGCCCTCGTCCTTGACGATGGTGCCGGCCGTGCGCGCCGGGCGCTCGTTCGCGGCCTCGACCTTGGTGAACGCACCCTCGAGACCGACCTCTTCGGCCTCGATGTCCAGGTCGGACAGGTCCCAGGACTCCACCGGCTTCTTCTTGGCCGCCATGATGCCCTTGAAGGACGGGTAACGCGCCTCACCCGACTGGTCGGTGACCGACACGATCGCCGGGAGCGAGGCCTGAAGCTGCTCGGAGGCGGCGTCGCCGTCACGGCGGCCCTTGACCACGCCGTCCTCGACGGAGACCTCGGACAGCAGGGTGACCTGCGGGACGCCCAGGCGCTCGGCCACCAGGGCCGGTACGACGCCCATGGTGCCGTCGGTGGAGGCCATGCCGGAGACGACCAGGTCGAAACCGGCCTTCTCGATCGCCTTGGCCAGGACCAGGGAGGTGCCGATGGCGTCGGTGCCGTGCAGGTCGTCGTCCTCGACGTGGATGGCCTTGTCGGCACCCATCGACAGGGCCTTGCGGAGCGCGTCCTTGGCGTCCTCGGGGCCGACCGTCAGAACGGTGACCTCGGCGTCGTCCGCGTCCTCCGCGATCTGGAGGGCCTGCTCGACCGCGTACTCGTCCAGCTCGGAGAGCAGACCGTCCACGTCGTCGCGGTCGACGGTCAGGTCATCGGCGAAGTGCCGGTCGCCAGTGGCGTCGGGCACGTACTTCACAGTGACAACGATCCTCAAGCTCACGCCGGCTCTCCTACTGCATCGTCATTTCCGGGCTGCCTCTTGCAGGCAGCATAGGCGCCTCAAGCGGCCGATCCCGGTCGGGGCGTCCGCGCGCTCCGACCGGAATATTACTCGTCAGTACACCCAGTTCATGCCCGCTAAGCAAGCGCTTTGAACTGTGACCTTCGCAACGCAGCGTAACCGGAACTCGACGGCTTCGCAGGACCGGGAAGCGTGATCAATCCCGCAGACCGTTGAAGCGGCCCTGGTGGTAGAGGAGAGGGCGGCCGGCACCCGTGGGGTCGCCCAGGACGACCTCGGCCAGCACGATGCGGTGATCACCGGCGGGAACCCGGCCGACGATCCGGCAGACCAGCCAGGCCGGCACATCGTCGAGCACCGGTACGCCTTCCGGGCCTTCACGCCAGGCGGTCGGCGCGCCGAAGCGGTCGGCGCCACTGCGGGCGAAGGTCGCAGCCAGATCGCGCTGGTGCTCACCGAGTATGTGGACGCCTATGTGCTCCGTCTCGGCGATCGCGGGCCAGCTGGAGGCACCCGTGCCGATGGCGAAGGAGACCAGCGGGGGCTCGGCGGAGACCGAGGTGAGGGAGGTGGCGGTGAAGCCCACCGGCCCGGAGGCGCCGCGCGCGGTGATCACGGCCACGCCGGCGGCGTGCCGGCGGAAGGTGGAGCGCAACAGGTCGGGCGAGGCGAGCTGAACGGTGCCGAGGTCGGGCGAGGCCGTCATGGAGTTGTCCTTCTGCTGGAGGTCACGAGCCGGGGCGTCGGTGCTCAACAGCCCGGACAGATGGCGCTCGCGGTGTGGGCGAGGTCGACGTGGACCCGCCCGTGGAGAAGGAGTTCGGTCGGCATACGGTCAGGCTGACGATAGTTGGTGCGCCCAGTCAAGCACGGTCCGGGATGCGGAAGGCACCGCACCCTCACCTGAGGCCCCCTCACACGGCCTCGCCCAGTGCCGCGATGACGTCCGCCTTGCGGGGCTGTCCCGTGGCACGGCGTACGACCCGTCCGTCGGCGTCGAGCACCAGCACGGTGGGCGTCTTGAGGATGTCCAGTTCGCGTACGAGGTCCAGACGGGCCTCGGCGTCGATCTCCATGTGGGCCACCCCGGGGACCATTCCGGCGACCTCGGCGAGGACCCGCCGGGTGGCCCGGCAGGGCGCGCAGAAGGCGCTCGAGAACTGGACCAGCGTGGCCCGCTCACCGAGCTCGCCGCCCAACTCCACGGCTCCCAGCCGCTTGCCCTCGTCCCGCCCGCGCACCCGCACTCTCCCGCTCCGCCGCTTGTGCAGTACTCCGAAGGCGCTCGCCACGACGAGCACCGCCACGCACACCACCACTCCGGTCATCACCTGCACAAGCATTCATCAGACTGCAAAGATTCCCGCCTCCCCCCGGAGTTTCCGTTGCGGAATGCTGGGTTCATGGACATCGACGTGAGGGGGCCGCGCTTCGGTGCGGCCGTGACGACGGCCGTGCTGGCCCTGGCACTGATCCTGCGGAGCCCCTGGGTGCTGGGCTGGCAGACGCTGGCGTTCGCGGTGGGCGCGGCCGCCGGTGTGCAGCGCTCGCCGTACGGCTGGGCGTTCCGCACGGCCGTACGGCCGCGGCTCGGGCCGCCGAGGGAGTTCGAGGCGCCGGAGCCGCCGCGGTTCGCGCAGGCCGTGGGGCTGGTGTTCGCGGGGCTCGGGCTCGTCGGGTTCACCGTGGGACCGCAGTGGCTGGGACTGGCCGCGACCGGGGCCGCGCTCGCCGCGGCGTTCCTGAACGCGGCGTTCGGCTACTGCCTGGGGTGCGAGATGTTCCTGCTTCTGAAGAGGGCCACCGTACGGGTGGAGTAAAGGGGAATCAAAGATCCGAGGTGGGATGTAGGCCGACGTGACGAGGATCTCGCCGCCGCGGGGCACCAGGACTGGCTACCCGTCCGTTCTTGGGGCACGATCTGCGAGACGCCGTAAACCTACGGCTGCGTAACTTCCCGCCGGGAGCCCCTTTCCCGAGCAGAGCAGAAAGGGTCCGCCCCGCCCATGGCAGAGCTGGTCTACCGTCCCGTCATCGGTTTCGCCAAGACGTTGTTCAAGGTCTGGGATCTGAAGATCGACTGCCAGGGGTCGGAGAACATCCCGCGCTCGGGCGGCGCCGTGCTGGTGAGCAATCACATCAGCTATCTGGACTTCGTCTTCAACGGCCTGGCGGCCCTGCCGCAGAAGCGTCTGGTGCGCTTCATGGCGAAGGAGTCCGTCTTCCGCCACCGGATCTCCGGTCCGCTGATGCGCGGCATGAAGCACATCCCGGTGGACCGCAAGCAGGGCGAGGCGGCCTACGCGCACGCGCTGGACTCGCTGCGCTCCGGTGAGGTCGTCGGGGTCTTCCCGGAGGCCACCATCTCGCAGTCGTTCACGCTGAAGAGCTTCAAGTCCGGTGCGGCCCGGCTCGCCCAGGACGCGGGCGTCCCGCTGGTCCCGATGGCCGTGTGGGGCACCCAGCGGCTGTGGACGAAGGGCCAGCCGCGCAACTTCAAGCGCAGCCACCTGCCCGTCACCATCCGCGTCGGCGAGATGGTCGAGGCACCCCGCGACCAGTACGCGGGCGCCATAACGCGCCGGCTGCGCGAGGCCGTCCAGGAACTGCTGGACGCCGCCCAGCGCGCCTACCCGGGCCGCCCCAAGGGCCCCGAGGACTCCTGGTGGCTGCCCGCCCATCTGGGAGGTACGGCACCTACGGTGGAGCAGCTGCGGGCGGCCGAAGCGCGGTAGCCTGCGGCGCTTCGGCCGGACGGGCCAGGGGCGCCTGAGCGGTCTGTTCGGGTGCCGGACGGCAGGAGCGTGGCGACGGAGTCGTAGCGGGACAGGTCGTGCCGGGGTCGAGGGCGTGGGGCGCCGCCGCCGGGTCCTCCGCCGACTTGCGGGTGGCGGCGGGCAGTTCCTTGCACGGGTCGTCCCACGCGCCGAGCGCGAGCGGCACCGCGACGGCACCCGCGACGAGCGCCGGCGCCACGGCCGAGGCGAGCACGCTGTGCTTCCGCAGCCGGGCGAACCGGCCGCCGGACCCGAGGCCACCTGCTCGCCCGGAGAACCGCCGGCACCTGCCTTCCGCGGACCGGCGGATGCGTCTTCCTCAGCGAGTGCGACCGAGACCGTTCTGGCGGGGGTGCCCCCTGCCCTCAGAGTGCGTCGGGCAGCGTCTTCCACAACTGCGGCCGGTCCGGGGCCGCCTTCAGTGCGCCGAGGACGACCGGATGCGGTTCGGCGTACAGCACCGGATGGTCCAGCTCACCGGCCGCGGGGTCGGGGATCCAGGCCAGCCGCTCGCCGTCCAGGGAGAACCGGGCGTCCACACCCGGCTTGTTGCCGCGCGGGTCCTGCCGGTGCCAGGCGCCGTGGAAGCGGACGGCGACCAGTCCGTGCACGCAGTGCCCGCTGCCCTCGTCGTGCGTCAGCCGCTGGTAGCACAGGGCCGTCGGGATGTCCTCGGCGCGCAGCAGGGCGGCCAGGGCGTGGGCCTTGGCGTAGCAGATGCCGGTGCCGAGAGCGAGCACGTCGGAGGCGCGCCAGGTGACGCGCAGGTCGCCGGAGTCCTGGGAGTGCGGGATGGTGTCCCGCACGAATTCAAAGGCGGCACGCGCATAGGCATACGAGTCGGCAGCCCCGGAGGCCAGCCTTCCGGCCGTCTCCCGGACCACGGGGTGGTGATGGTCGATGACCTCGTCCGCGGCCAAGTACGCGGACAGATCGGCGGTGTTCTGGATCAGCTCCATGCCCGCAGAGCATAGGAAAGCGATCACCCGACAGTCAATGACTTTTCGGGTGACCGCATACCTATGCATCCTTGGGGTCTAGCGCGCCATCTCCTCCTTGAGCGCCGCCACGAAGGTGTCGACGTCCTCCTCGGTGGTGTCGAAGGAGCACATCCAGCGCACCACCCCGGCGGCCTCGTCCCAGAAGTAGAAGCGGAACCGCTTCTGCAGGCGCTCGGACACGTCGTGCGGGAGCCGCGCGAAGACGCCGTTGGCCTGCACCGGGTAGAGGATCTCCACACCGTGCACCGCGCGCACGCCCTCGGCGAGCCGTTGGGCCATCTCGTTGGCGTGCCGGGCGTTGCGCAGCCACAGGTCCTTCGCCAGCAGCGCCTCCAGCTGCACCGAGACGAAGCGCATCTTCGAGGCCAGCTGCATCGACATCTTCCGCAGGTGCTTCATCTTCCGCACCGCGTCCTGGTTGAGGACCACGACCGCCTCGCCGAAGACGGCGCCGTTCTTGGTCCCGCCCAGCGAGAGGATGTCGACGCCGACCGCGTTGGTGAACGTCCGCAGCGGCACGTTCAGCGAGGCGGCCGCGTTGGCTATCCGGGAGCCGTCCAGGTGCACCCTCATGCCGTGCGCATGGGCGTGCTCGCAGATGGCGCGGATCTCGTCCGGCGTGTAGAGGGTGCCCAGCTCGGTGCTCTGGGTGATCGAGACGACCTGCGGCATGGCACGGTGCTCGTCCTCCCAGCCGTACGCCTGCCGGTCGATCAGCTCGGGCGTGAGCTTGCCGTCCGGCGTGGGTACGGTGAGCAGCTTCAGTCCGCCCATGCGCTCGGGCGCACCGCCCTCGTCCACGTTGATGTGGGCGCTCTCGGCGCAGATCACCGCGCCCCAGCGGTCGGTGACCGCCTGGAGCGCGACCACGTTCGCGCCGGTGCCATTGAAGACCGGGAAGGCCTCCGCGGTGGCCCCGAAGTGGCTGCGGATGATCCGCTGGAGGTTCTCGGTGTACGCGTCCTCGCCGTACGCCACCTGGTGGCCGCCGTTGGCAAGGGCCAGGGCGGCCAGCACCTCGGGGTGGGCCCCGGCGTAGTTGTCACTGGCGAAACCGCGGACCTCGGGGTCGTGATGGCGACGCGCGTCGGTCTTCGGAGGGTTCACGGCTTCTCGGTCAGCCACAGACGGTTTCCGTTCACTTCCGCGGCGGACTTGCCCCAGACGCCCTCGATCTCCTCGGCGAGGTCCTTGACGTCCGTGAAGCCCGCGAACTTCGCGTTGGGGCGTTCGGCGCGCATCGCGTCGTGCACCAGCGCCTTCACCACCAGGATGGCAGCAGCCGAACGCGGGCCGGTCTCGCCCCCCGCCTTGCGGAAGCCGTCGGCCATGGCCAGCGTCCACGCCTCCGCGGCGGCCTTGGCCGCGGAGTACGCCGCGTTGCCCGCGGTGGGATTCGACGCGCCGGCGGCGCTGATCAGCAGATAGCGGCCGCGGTCGCTGCGCTGCAGGGCGTCGTAGAAGGCCAGGGAGGTGTGCTGGACGGTACGGATCAGCAGCTTCTCCAGCAGCTCCCAGTCCGCGAGGCTGGTCTCGGCGAAGGTCGCGCTGCCGCGCCAGCCGCCGACGAGATGGACCAGACCGTCGACCCGGCCGTGCTCCTTCTCGATGCGGTCGGCCCAGGCCCGGGTGTCGTCCAGGTCGAGCAGGTCGACCGTCTCCCCGGTGACCGTGGCACCGCCGCGCGCATAGCGGGCCGCGTCCACGGCCTCCGCCAGGCGCTCGGGGTTGTTGTCGGCTCCGACGACGACCGCGCCGGCCTCGGCGAGCCGGACCAGCGTCGCGTGCCCGGCCGGTCCGCCCGCGCCGGCCACCGCGATCACCGCACCGCTGAGAGACCCGTTGTTCCCCACGTTCTTCCCCTCTGAGGCAGTGTTCTGGATGAGGTGGTCGCTCACGCGGCGACCGGCTCGGCGCTGTCCGCCGTGATGCCCTTGGTGGAGGCGATCACATTCTTCAGTTTCTTGGACAGGGCCTCGTAGAACATGCTGAGCGGAAACTCGTCCGGAAGCACGTCGTCCACGAGCTTGCGCGGCGGCTGGGTCAGGTCCAGGGCGTCCGGGCCCTTGGCCCACGTGGAGCCGGGGTGCGGAGCGAGGTAGGTGGAGACCAGCTCGTAGCCGGCGAACCAGTGCACCAGCTTCGGGCGGTCGATGCCGTCCTTGTAGAGCTTCTCGATCTCGGCGCACAGCTCGTTGGTGACCTGCGGGGCGCGCTCCCAGTCGATGGAGAGCTTGTTGTCGGTCCAGCGGACGACGTCGTGCTTGTGCAGGTAGGCGAAGAGCAGCTGGCCGCCGAGGCCGTCGTAGTTGCGGTTGCGGTCGCCGGTGACCGGGAAGCGGAACATCCGGTCGAAGAGCACCGCGTACTGCACGTCACGGGCCTGCGGGACGCCGTCCGCCTGGAGCTTCACGGCCTCCTTGAAGGCGGTGAGGTCGCAGCGCAGCTCCTCCAGGCCGTACATCCAGAACGGCTGGCGCTGCTTGATCATGAACGGGTCGAACGGCAGGTCGCCGTGGCTGTGGGTGCGGTCGTGGACCATGTCCCAGAGCACGAAGGCCTCTTCGCAGCGCTTCTGGTCGTGGACCATCGCGGCGATGTCCTCGGGCAGCTGGAGGCCGAGGATGTCGACGGCGGCCTCGGTGACCCGGCGGAAGCGGGCGGCCTCGCGGTCGCAGAAGATGCCACCCCAGGAGAAACGTTCCGGCGCCTCGCGGACGGCGATGGTCTCCGGGAAGAGGACGGCCGAGTTCGTGTCGTAGCCGGAGGTGAAGTCCTCGAACGTGATGCCGCAGAACAGCGGGTTGTCGTAGCGCGTGCGCTCCAGCTCGGCCAGCCAGTCCGGCCAGACCATGCGCAGCACGACCGCCTCCAGGTTGCGGTCCAGGTTGCCGTTCTGGGTGTACATCGGGAAGACGACCAGGTGCTGCAGGCCGTCCGCACGGTTCGCGGCGGGCTGGAAGGCCAGCAGGGAGTCCAGGAAGTCCGGCACCTGGAAACCGCCCTCGGCCCAGCGACGGAGGTCCTTCACGAGGGCCTGGTGGTAGGCCTCGTCGTGCGGGAGCAGCGGGGACAGCTCTTCGACCGCGTCGACGACACGCCGTACGGCGGCCTCGACGTCCACCCCGGCCGGGGCGCCCTCGGCCTCGAAGTCGATCGATCCGTCCTTCGACTGCCATGGCCGGATCTGCTCCACGGCATCCTTGAGCACGGGCCAGGCCGGGTGCTCAACCACCCTGGTCGACGAAGGAATACGTCCCTCCGCACCCGCCTGCACAAGAATTTCCGTCATGTCCCATCCTCCACGGGAGAAGCTCACGTAGGGACACCGTATGCATACCCCGTTTCAGCCAGCAAGAGGCAGCCCGGGAAATTTTTCTGCCTACCCCCTTGGTCACCGACATTTTTCCTGCCGTAAACCGTGACGGCGCTCACTTCCGTCGCGGACAGCCTCGCCTTCGCACGGTGTGCCGCCGAGCGGTCAAGGGTGCGGGGACGCGCCCACGCGAGGGTGACGACAGGGGCGGATACCGGCCAGCTGACGGCCGCCACGCACCCGTATGCCTCGTGCACGTGCGGGTTCATCACGGGGCCCGGCCGTTAGGCTGCGACTGCCCGCGCGGACGACGGAGTCCGCCCGTTCCGCGCGCGCCGAGCCGCCGTCGACGGAACGGAGTCGAACCTTGAACTTCCTTACCATCGGTCACCGCGGGCTCATGGGGGTCGAGCCCGAGAACACCCTTCGTTCCTTCGTCGCCGCGCAGGACGCCGGCCTCGATCTGATCGAACTCGATCTGCACCTGAGCAAGGACGGCGCCCTCGTCGTCATGCACGACGAGGAGGTCGACCGCACGACCGACGGCACCGGGCCGATCGCCGACAAGACCCTGGCCGAGCTGCGCGCCCTGGACGCGGGACGCGGGGAGCGGGTGCCGGTGTTCGAGGAGGTGCTGGAGGCGGTGCGCACGCCGCTGCAGGCCGAGATCAAGGACGTGGCGGCGGCCCGGGCCCTGGCGGCCGTGATGCACGAGCGCGACCTGGTCGGGCGCGTCGAGGTGTCCTCGTTCCACGACGACGCGGTCGCCGAGATCACCCGGCTGGTGCCGGGTGTGCGCACGGCCCTGATCGCCAGTCGCTACGGCACGGACGTGGTGGAACGCGCGGTCGCCGTGGGCGCGGCGACCGTCTGTCTCAACATCCGCCGGCTGACCCTGGAGGTCGTCGAGCACGCGCGCGGGTCCGGACTGCGGATCATCGGCTGGGTCGTCAACACCCAGGATCACCTGCGGCTGGTCCGCGCGCTGGAGCTGGACGGCGCGACGACCGACTTCCCCCAGATCAAGCGCACGGGGCGCTTCACGGCCTGACGGTCACCCGAGCTTCTTGACCAGCAGCTCGAACTGCAGGTCGTCGCGCTGCGGGATGCCGAAGCGCTCGTCGCCGTACGGGAAGGGCGACATCTTTCCCGTACGGCGGTAGCCGCGGCGCTCGTACCAGGCGATCAGGTCGTCCCGTACGGAGATCACCGTCATGTGCATCTCGGTGACGCCCCAGGTCTCGCGGACCCGGCGCTCGGCCTCCGCCATGACCGTCTTGCCGAGGCCCGCGCCCTGCAGCGTGGGGCTGACCGCGAACATCCCGAAGTAGGCGTGGTCGCCGCGGTGTTCCAGCTGGCAGCAGGCGACGATCCGGCCGTCCTGCTCCACCGCCAGCAGCCGGCTGTCGGGCGACTTGATCACCTCCAGCACGCCCTCCGGGTCCGTCCGCCGCCCCTGGAGGATGTCCGCCTCGGTGGTCCACCCGGCCCGGCTGGAGTCCCCGCGGTAGGCCGACTCGATCAGCGCGACCAGCACGTCGACGTCGGCGTCGGTGGCGTCGCGGAAGGTGGGGCCGGCAGCGGGGGTCTCCATGAAACGGTCTCCGATCTCGGGCGTGGCTCAGCCAGGGTCGAGGGTAACCCTGCCAGTAGGCTCCGCCTGCATGGTGCACGTACTCAGCAGCCGGACCCTGCTCACCCCCACCGACCCCGAGCGCTCCCGGACCTTCTACGGCGAGCAGCTGGGGCTGTCCGTCTACCGCGAGTTCGGTACGGGCCCCGAGCGCGGCACGGTCTACTTCCTCGGCGGCGGCTTCCTGGAGGTCTCCGGGAGGTCCGAGGCGCCGCCCTCGTCCACCGTCCGGCTCTGGTTGCAGGTCGACGACGTGACGGCCGCGCACGAGGAACTGAAGGCCAGGGGCGTCGACGTCGTCCGGCCGCCGGTGAAGGAGCCGTGGGGCCTGGTCGAGATGTGGGTCGCCGACCCCGACGGCATCCGCATCGCGCTGGTGGAGGTCCCGGAGGACCATCCGATGCGCTACCGGCCGGGCATCTAGCGTCCGGATCCGTCCGCGGGGCGGGTGCCGGCGGTGAGCAGGTGGCCGCTGACGCCGAGCAGTGAGGGCACGGACTCCGTCCGCCGCAGCGCCGCCAGTACCAGCGCCCGTTGCTGCGGGTCCGCCAGCCAGGTGACGATGTCGCCCATCAGCCAGGCCGCGCCTTCGAGGCCGTACTGCCCCCGCGGCGTCAGACCGGCGTCCGTGAACTCGGCGGGGACGTCCTCCGGCGCGTGGAAGTAGGCCGTGGTGAACAGCGCCTTGGGCCCCCGGCCCGGACGCAGCCGTCCGTCCCCGGCGGCCGCCTCGATGTGCGGGCGCCGGTCGGCGTCGAAGTACACGCCCTTGGCGAGCGTGTCGTGCAGCCCCGCGAACCGGTTGATCGTGGCGGCGACCACGAGGCCTCCGGGCCGCAGCACCCGGCGCGCCTCGGCCAGGGCCCGTACCCGGTCCGGGCGCTCGGGCAGGTGGTAGAGCGGGCCGAGGAGCAGCACGACGTCCACGGACGCGTCCGGCACGTCGAGGGCGCGGGCGTCCCCGATCCGTGCCCGCACGCCGGGCAGCCGGGCCGCCCGCTCGACGTGCCGGGGAACCGGGTCGAGGAGTTCCACCGCGTGGCCGTCGGCGGCGAGCCACTCCGCGTGGACGCCGCTGCCGCCGCCCACGTCCAGGATCCGCGCCGGAGCGGGCGGCAGGAGCCTGCGCAGGACGTCCTGGGTACGCCAGAACTCCAGCCGTCCGGTGCCGGTGCGCAGCCGGGCGTCCTCCTGGTCGCGTCCGTAGTACTCGGCGATCTCCTCGGCCAGCGCGGGCGCAGTGGTGTCCTCGGTGTCCATGGCCGGAACCCTCGCGCAGCCCGCTCCGGGCGGGCAAGCGAATTCCCCGCCCGGCCGCGGGGACCGTCCCGGATGGCCGGGGCGGAAAGCCGGGGTTAGCGTGCCGGGAGAGCCTCCTGCTGCCTGGCCGGAAGGAACCCTCATGAAGTTCGACAGGCCGGTGACCGGCGGACCGTGCTGGACCGAGCTCGGGACCAGCGATCTGGAGGGCGCCAAGCGGTTCTACACTGAGCTGTTCGGCTGGCGGCCCGAGACCGACCCGCGGCAGGAGGCGGGCGGGTACACGGTGGCGCACCTGGGGGACGCGGCGGTCGCCGCGCTCACCCCGCTGTACCAGGAGTCCCAGCCGGTGGCGTGGAACGTCTCCTTCGCGGTGACCGACGCGGACGCGGCGGCACGGCGCGTCGAGGAGGCCGGCGGGACGGTGGTCCTCGGCCCGATGGACGTGTTCGACGTGGGCCGGTTCACGGTGGCCCTCGACCCGACCGGCGCGGTGTTCCAGCTGTGGCAGGCGCGGTCCTTCCCCGGCGCCGGACTGTTCAACGCGCCCGGCTCCCTCGGGTGGGTGGAACTGGCGACCCGGCACACCGAGCGGGCCCGGGACTTCTACACCACGGTGTTCGGCTGGAGCGTCAGCGCCTCGCAGTGGTACACGCAGTGGGGCATCGACGGCGAGGACTTCGGCGGCATGGCCGACATGGGCGAGCGGTTCCCGCCCGAGGTGCCGCCGCACTGGATGCCGTACTTCGCGGCGGACGACGTGGACGCGGCGGCCGAGGTCGCGCAGCGGGCGGGCGGAGCCGTCGTCCTGGCCCCCGTGTCGGTTCCCGACGGCCCGCGCATCGCGGTGCTGCGGGATCCGCAGGGCGCGGCGTTCGGAGTGCACCTGGCCGGCGAGGAGGGCTGAGGCGCTGCGCAGGCCTTCGCATGCGCTTCAACTCCTGGCGTCCTGTGGGTGCACGCACGTGACAACTTCACGGCACGACGTCCTCCGACGCCCCTTCCCTACGCCCGCAGCGCCCCCATCCGGCCCTCCAGCCGAGCGAGCAACTCGGCGAGCAGACCGGCGAGTTCGCCCTGCCCATCGGGAGCCAGCACACTCAGTACGGCTGTTTCGTAGGCGAGTTGCTCGGGGAGGATGGCGTCGACCAGGTCGCGGCCCGCGTCGGTGAGGCGGAGGTGGGCGACGCGGCGGTCACGGGTGTCGCCGCGTCGCTCGACCAGTCCGCGTTCGGTGAGCTGCTTGAGCCGCTTCGTCACCGCGGCCCCGGAGGAGAAGGTCTCCCGGGCCAGCTCCCCGGGGGTCAGCTCGTGGCCGGTACGGCGCAGCGCGCCCAGCAGGTCGAACTCCGGACGGCTGAGCCCGGCCCGGCGCAGCGGCGCGTCCTCGGCCTGCTGGAGCAGCGCGGCACACCGGTTGATCCGGCCGATGACCTCCATGGGCCCGGTGTCCAGCTCGGGGTGAACGGCCCGCCACTGCCGGACGACGGCGGCGACGGTGTCATGGTGGGCGGCGCCCGCCCCACCGGTGGCGGCCGTGTCGTCGCTGCTCCCCGGGCGTGCGCCGACGGGACGACGGCCGCCCGCCGGCTCCGCGTCGGCGGGCCGGTGGCCGCCCCTCCGGGCCGCTTCGGCCGTGTCGTCCGCCGGCGTGTGTCCGCCGTTCGTCGCCGTCATGGCCGTATGTCCTCCGTCCTGCCCGGGTCCTGGACCGGATCCTGGTGCTGGTGCCGGCTGTGCGGTACGAACCCCTGGCGCCGCACCGTCGCCGCGAGCGTACGGTGTCCGGACTGCTCGGCGAGCACGACCCGCTCCTCGGGCAGGCCACGTTGCCACCACTCGCCGGACGCGGCGTCGGCCGTGGCGCGCAGGTCGGCGAGGGCGGCGGCGAGGCCGCGGCGGGCCGACTCCAGGGCGCGGGGTGCCGGGTGCGGCTCGGCCAGCAGCCGGGCGGCGTTCTCGCGGGCGCGTTCCGCCGTCGTCAGCGCGTGTTCGAGGCCGTCCACCGCGCGCCGGTTGGTGACGGCGACGGCCGCGACGAAGCCGACCAGCGCGCCGACCAGGGTGTCCGCGACCCGTTCGGTGATCAGCTCGGCCGGGTTCTGGGCGCGGGCGAACTCGGTGATGAGCAGCGCCATCGGGGTGACGCAGACGGTGCCGAGCCAGTAGTTGCGCGCGATCAGCGCCTCGGCGCCGAAGTTGAGGGCGAGACAGCTCAGCACCAGCGCGACGGGGTGGAGATGAGCGAGCGGGGCGACGACGGCGAACACGAGGACGCCGACGACGTTGCCCACGACCCGCTGGACACCGCGGCTCCAGGTGAGGGTGACATTGGCCTGGTAGAGGGAGGCGGCGGTGACCAGCGCCCAGTAGGGACGGCCCACCCCGAGCGCGAGGGACACCCACCCGGCGAGGGCGCAGCCGATCGCGGTGCGCGCGGCGATCGGGGCGAGGGGGACGAGGCGCTGGCGCAACGGCCGTGGCGGGAGGGCGAGTTCGGCGTCGAGTCCGAGGAGTTCGTCGGCGGACTCGCGCGGGGACTCCACGCGCGGGATCCGCCCGGTGCCGCGCAGCTCACGGGCCCAGGCACGCAGGCGGGCGGGGTCGGTGTCGGCGGGGGCGGCGAGGGCGACCTCAGCGCGGACGACAAGCCGTTCGAGGGCTCGGCGGGTGCGGTCGGGGCGGGTGCCGGCGGCGAGGAGTGACTGCCAGGCGGCGCGGATCGCCGCGGCGCTCGCGGCACGGGCCCGGGCGTGTCCGTCGGCGGTGCCGCGTGTGTCGGCGTAGGCGGCGGCCGTGTTCAGGGCCTGGGCGGTGGCGCGGCGCTCGGGGCCGTGCGGGCGGAGCAGCCCGGGCGCCATGCCCACCAGCCAGGCCCAGACGCCGGCCGCCAGGGCCAGCCCGACGTGTCCGGGCACCTGGCCGAGGGTCTGCGGCGCGAACAGCGAGGCGGAGCTGATGAAGGTCAGGACCACATGGGCGGGCGGTCCGAGCCGGGTCGCGTCGCACGCGGTCCTCTGCACGGCCGCCATGACGGCGCCCACGGTGACGAGGACGACGGCATTGCCGGTGAGCGACGCGGCGAGCAGGGAGACCGCGAGGCCACCGACCATGCCGAGCACCACCCAGGCCAGGACGCGGGCACGGACGGCGTAGGGCCGGTTGTGGCCGTAGAGCGCGCACAACGAACCGGCCATCGTGTACATCGCGAGGTCGAGGCGGCCGAGCGCCAGCAGGATCAGGTTGGGCGGCGCGACCGCGGCGACCACGCTGAGCGCGGGCTTGAACCAGATGTCGGAGGGCCGCCCGAGGCGGAGCACCCCGGCGAGGGGAAGTCGGTGGCGGGTCGCACTGCTCATGCAACCAATTTAGCATGTGTTTTACTCGTAAAATTACTGGCAGGGGCCCGACGACGGCGCCGCTCACCTGGGCGTGCTCCGCCGAATGCTCCCCGTGTACACCCTTGCGCTCGCGTGCGCTCCGCATGGCGTGGGCATCGCATCCCTCGACCGACCGTCGAACGGGGGAGGTGCGCGTGCACGGACCGGTACCGGCGGCGTGGCTGCTGGTCGCCCTGTGCGCGGCGACCGGGGTCTACTGCCTGCTGCGGATGCGCAGCCGGGTCGAGGAGCAGCGCCGGGCCGCGGGCGGCGAGGCGCTGATGGGCTTCGGGATGGCCGTGATGGCCGTACCGGCCGCGGTGTTCGCGCCGCCGAGTTGGGCGTGGCCGGTGTACGCGGCCGTGTTCGGCGCGGCGGCTCTGCGCGCCCTGTGGGCCGCGCGCGCCGCCCCGCACCACCTGCACCACCTGGTGGGCACCTCGGCGATGGCCTACATGGCGGTGGCCATGGCCGCGGCCCCACCCGGCGCCCATCACGTGCACGGCGGGTCGGGGGTGCCCCTGCTGACCGGTCTGCTGCTGCTCTACTTCACGGGTTACGTCCTGCTCGCCGGCGCCCGTCTGGTGCCGGCCGCCGTCGCGGTGGCCGGGGCGGGCGGCGGCCCGGTCGGCTGGGGCGACCGGCCGGAGCTGGCGCGGGCCTGCCGGCTGTCGATGGGGATCGGCATGGTGGCCATGCTGCTGACGATGTGAGCGGCGTCCGTGCGGGTGCGTTGCCTGCGTCACTTCGCCGGCTCGGGCCGTACCCGGGAGCGCTCTCGCGCTCATAGGGTGATGACCATGATGGTCCCCGTGGCCCTGCTGCTGCTCGGCGCCCTGACCGCCGTCGTCGCCCCGCGGCTGCTCGCCCGGGCCGACTGGCCGGATCGCGAACCGGTCGTCGCCCTCTGGGTGTGGCAGTGCGTCGTGGCGGCCGTCCTGCTGTGCTGCGCGCTGTCGATGACGCTCAGCGCGTCGGCGGCCTGGCAGCAAGTGCGCGGGCAGCTGTTCGCCCGGGCTCCGCGCGCGGTCGTGGACGCCTACGCCCTCGGTACGGCCGGTCCGTGGGCGGCGGCCACCGCCGTCCTGCTCGCCTCCGGTGGCCTGTGGAGCCTGGCGATGCTGGTGCGCGAGGTCGTACGGGCCCGGGCCCGGCGGCGCACGCGGCGCACCGAACTCCTCGTGCGCGCCCCGCTGTTGCCGGGCGAGGATCCGGCGAGCGGCCCGCTGGTGGTGCTGGAGGGCGAGCGTCCCGACGCCTGGTGGCTGCCCGGTGCCGCACCCCGCCTGGTCATCTCGACGGCCGCGCTGCGCCGCCTGAAAGGCCGTCAGCTGGACGCGCTGCTCGCGCACGAGCGGGGCCACGCCCGGGCCCGGCACGACTGGCTGCTGCACTGCTCGGCGGCGCTGGCGGGCGGGTTCCCGCAGGTGCCGGTGTTCGCCGCGTTCCGCGACGAGATGCACCGCCTGGTCGAACTGGCCGCCGACGACATGGCCTCCCGGCGCTTCGGACGGCTGACGACCGCGCTGGCGCTGGTGCAACTCAACGAGGAGCGGGGCGTGTTCGGGCCTTGTCCCACCCCGCAGGCCCGTGTGCCGCAGCGGGTGCACCGGTTGCTCACTCCCCCGGACCGGCTCCCCGCGCTGCGCCGGCTGCGTCTGACGGCGGTGGCGGCGCTGGTACCGGTGATCCCGGTGCTGGTGGCCGTGGTTCCGGGCTTGCGGGCACTGGGGTGACGGCCGTCGACGATCGACCGGCAGCGGACGTCCGTCGGCTTTCGGCACCGAGCGCCGCACGGCCGGCACCTCGGCGTGTGCTGCGCGCCGCTGACGGCCCTCGCCGTGGTCCGCCGGCACCCGCTGCTCACGTGTGCGCGGCCGCCGTCGTGCGGCCGGTGTGGCGACACTCCGTCTCGTGGACGCCGAAGCGGTGCAGCAGCCACGGCAGCAGGACGCACCCGCCACCGAACTCCCGGCCGTACGCCACCGGGCGCGGCCCTGGGCCGGACCCCGTGGACTCGGCTCGTTACGCGGCCTCCCGTCCGATCACGCCATGACGGCCCCCGTCAGCGGCCCCCGTCAGCGGCTCCCGGACCCAGTCGGCCGGCACCCGGAAGGGTTGCGCATGGGCGTGGCCGCGGCCCGGTCACACCGAGATCGCCCGACACCGGCACGGATAGGGTCGGGCGCATGACTGCCGTGTTGTTCGACTTCTCCGGGACGCTCTTCCGCGTCGAGTCCACCGAGTCCTGGCTGCGCGCCGTACTGGCCGAGACGGGGCACATCCTGCCCGAACCGGAACTGAAGGCCTCCGCGAGGGCGTTGGAGGCGGCCGGTGCGCTGCCGGGCGGGGCGAATCCGGTGGAGCTGCCGACGGACCTGGCCGGGGTCTGGGCGGTACGGGACGAGAGCGCCGAACTGCACCGGGCCGCGTACACGGGTCTGTCCCGGCAGGTGACGCTGCCCGACCCCGGGCTGCACGACGCGCTGTACGAACGGCACAAGAGCCCGGCCGCCTGGGCCCCGTACCCGGACGCCGCCGAGGTGCTGCGCACGCTGCACGAGCGGGGGATCGGCGTGGGCGTGGTCAGCAACATCGGCTGGGATCTGCGCCCGGTGTTCCGCGAGCACGGGCTCGACCGGTATGTGGACGCGTACGTCCTGTCGTACGAGCACGGCGTGCAGAAGCCGGACCCGCGACTGTTCTCGGTCGCCTGTGCGGCACTGGGTGCCGATCCGCGGCAGGTGCTGATGGTGGGCGACAGCAAGGAGGCCGACGGTGGCGCGGCCGCGCTCGGCTGCCGGGTGCACTTCGTCGACCACCTGCCGGTGACGGACCGGCCCGACGCGCTGCTGCCCGTGCTGGATCTCGTCGGCTGAGGCCGGCGCCGCCCGCCGACGGGCGCGGCGCCGGCGAAACCCTCGCTCCCACGCCGTCCGTCTGAGACGATCCCCCGCGTCGCCCCAGACGGACGGCAGCCCTGGACCGGGCCCCGCGCATGGCGGTGCCCGCTGCGGTGAGTATAGTTGGCTGGCAGCCAGTCAACGCAGGAGTTACAGGATGTCCCCGCGCAGCGCCTCGGTCAATGAAGAGTTGCGGCGGCGTTCCCGGGAGCGGCTGTTGCAGGCCGCCGTGGAACTGGTCGACGAGCACGGCTTCGAGGCCACCACGCTGGGCGACATCGCGGACCGGGCCGGTTCCGCCCGTGGTCTGGTGTCGTACTACTTCCCGGGCAAGCGCCAGCTGGTGCAGTCCGCCGTACACCGGCTGATGCACCGCACGCTGGAGGAGGCCCTGGAGCGGGAACCGCGCACCGAGGACGGCCGGGAGCGCCTCGCCCGGGCCATCGACGCGATCCTGGGCCTGGCCCGTGACCGGCCGGTGCTGATGCGCCAGCACATGGCGGGCCTGCTCCACGCCGAGGGGTTCGTGGCGTGCCCGGAGCAGCGCCGGCTGGCGGAGCTGCTCACCGACACCGTCGCCCGGTACGGATCCCAGGACGTCGCCGCCGACTACCCGATGCTGCGGGCCCTGTTGATGGGGGCCGTGTATGCGGCGCTGATCCCCGGGGTGTCGATGCCCGTTCCGGTGCTGCGGGCCGAACTGTTCCGGCGGTACGGGCTCGACTGGGAGTCGGGGGTGCCGCCGGAGAGTGAGAGGGGCAGGGAGGCGCGGGAGCGGGATCTGTCCCGGTTCTTCGCGACGGAGGAGCGCCCGTGCAGTCCCTGACGGACGCGTGAGCCGTCACGGCGGCGACTCGCCTCAGTCGCGTCGGGCGTGACGCGGTGTCAGGAATCCGGCGTCCCGTGCCTGGGCGATCAGTCTGAGGGCGCGGCGACGGCTGTGTCCGGTCGCGCTCATCACGGCGAGCACCGGGTCGGCGCCCCCCTCCTGTGCGGCGCGGTACTCCTGCGCGACCATCCGACGGCCCTCGATGCCGCGCGGCCAGACCGGACGGGCGCGCCGCGGGCCCGCGCAGAACGCGCTCCCCTCCTCCTCGCCCGCATCCTCGTCACCCACGTCGTCACGATGCTCCACATCGCACTCTTCCGCGTCACCCCCGCCTCCGTCGCCGGCCTCCGGTTCGCCCTCCGCCGGCCGGCCGTCGCCCTCCCCCTCGTACGGCCGCTCCGCGGGCACCCCGCACGCCTCGAACAGCGGGGCCTCGATCCAGTCCGCGAGCGCCGTCAGGTCGGCGAGGGACAGGGCCGGCTCGGCCGTGACGTCCTCGATGGACACGCGTCCCTCGCGCACGACGGCCAGGGCGTCGACGCGCGCGCCGTCCGGAAAGGCCAGCCGTACGTAGAACCAGGTCGTGGCGTCGCCCTGCTCCCGCACCTCCCACGCGGGCCACACGGACACCGCGCCGTCCTCCGCGTTCCGGTCGGAAAGGTGAAGAAAGGATGCTTCGAGCACACACGCAACGTACTCGCGCGATCACATTCCATACGACCGGACACGCGTCGCAGTCACCCCCCCGGCCCCTGACGCCGGGCGCCTCGGAGTGCCATGCTGGAGCCGTCCGCACACCCCTCCTTCGTCACTCCGTCGTCCGAGGAGTACCGCTGTGCTGCGTGTCGCCGTCGTCGGTTCGGGGCCGAGCGGGTGTTACACCGCCCAGACCCTGGTTCAGCAGGATCCCGAGGTGTGCGTGGACGTGCTGGACCGGCTGCCGTGCCCGTACGGCCTGGTCCGGTACGGCGTCGCCCCGGACCACGAGAAGATCAAGTCGCTGCAGGGCAGCCTGCGGACGGTGCTGGAGCACGAGCGGGTGCGGTTCCTCGGCGGGGTCCGGGTGGGCGGCCCCGGCGGGCTGCCCGTGGAGCGGCTGCGGGAGCTGTACCACGCGGTGGTGTACTGCGTGGGCGCCGCCACCGACCGCCGGCTCGGGATTCCGGGCGAGGAGTTGCCGGGCAGCTGGTCGGCGACCGACTTCGTGGCCTGGTACAGCGCGCATCCGGACGCGGCCGACGCGGGTTTCCTGCGCAGGGTGCGGTCGGCCGTCGTCATCGGCGTGGGCAATGTGGCGGTGGACGTCACGCGGATGCTGGTCCGGGGTGCCGCGGAGCTGCGCCCGACGGACATGCCGCAGGGGGCGCTGGACACGCTGGCGGCGAGCGGGATCACCGAGGTGTACATGATGGGCCGGCGCGGCCCCTCACAGGCCCGCTTCACCACCAAGGAGCTGCGCGAGCTGGGCGCGCTGCCCGGCACCGAAGTCACCGTCGATCCGGCCGACCTGGCGCTGGACGCGGCCGACCCCGCCGCTCTGCCGGCCGCAGCGCGGCGCAATCTGGAGGTGCTGCGCGGCTGGGCCGCCCGGTCCTCGGCCGACGCCGCACGGCGCATCGGCCTGCGGTTCTTCCTGCGGCCCGTGGAGCTGCTCGCGGACTCCGGCCGGGTGGGTGCGGTGCGCTTCGAGCGGACGGCGCCGGACGGGCGGGGCGGGGTCACGGGCACGGGCCGGTTCACGGACGTGCCGGCCCAGTTGGTGCTGCGCTCGGTGGGCTATCGCGGAGTGCCGCTGGACGGGCTGCCGTTCGACGCGCCGAGCGGCACGGTGCCGAACGCGGCGGGGCGTGTCGTACGCGAGGGTGTCCCGTCCCCCGGGGAGTACGTCGCCGGGTGGATCAAGCGCGGTCCGACGGGTGTCATCGGCACCAACCGGCCCTGCGCCAAGGAGACGGTGACCTCCCTGCTCGCGGACGCTCCGGCGCTGCGGCGCCGGCAGGTGCCCCAGGACCCGGTGCCCGCACTGCGCACGGCCGGGCTCGAACCCGTGACGTGGGCGGGGTGGCTGGCGATCGAGCGGGCCGAGGCCGAGCTGGGCGCGCGGCTCGGGCGGGGCGTGGTCAAGCTGGCCGACTGGGACGCGCTGCTCACCGCGGCCCGGTCGGCCTAGACGAGTTGTTCCAAAGGTCGGGTCAGTTGCTTGTGCATGACGATGCAGGGGCGGCCGTGCTGTCTGTCGGCACGACGGTCGATCTCCCGCCAGCCCAGTGAGCTCCAGAAGACGAGGGCGGCGGGGTTGCTCTCCAGGACGGCGAGACGGATGCCGTCCCGGTCCTCGCTGCGGAACCGCTCCTCAACCAGGTTGGCCAGCAATCGGCCGATGCCCCTGCGGTGAAAGTTGCCGTGCACCATCAGCAGCCCGATCCAGGGCTGGCCATCTGTTGGGTGACGGTCAAGCAGGCACAGTAGCCCGACGAGTTGCCTCCGCGCATCCCGGGCGAGCAGTACCTCGCAGCCCTCAGTACCGGATTCCTCCCGCAGATCGGCTTCGACCCGGTCGGCCTGGATGTTCTCGGGGTCGTACTCGCCGGCGGCGCGCAGGTACTCCGGGTTGCTCGTGTAGAGGTCGACCACCTCGGCGATCTCCTGCGGAGCGAAGCGAAGCGGTGAAAGGGAGAGGGCAGCCATGCAGGCAGAGTAGTCAGCCCCGCCGGACGTGGCTGAACACGAGGGGGGCATGACACACAGCGGCAACGGACCGGAAATCAACAAACTGTTCAAACAGCTTACGGTCTCGTCCTGTTCGGATGTCACTCCCCGCTCGCTCCCTGCTGGAGACCCCATGGCCACCACCACAGACGTCCATCCCGTCGACGAGATACCACCGGCACGGCAGTTGGCGGCCTTCGGGCTGCAGCACGTGCTCGCGATGTACGCGGGCGCGGTCGCCGTACCGCTGATCGTGGGCGGCGCCATGAAGCTGTCGCCCGCCGACCTGGCGTATCTGATCACCGCCGACCTGCTGGTGTGCGGGCTCGCCACGCTGATCCAGTGCGTCGGTCTCTGGCGGTTCGGCGTCCGGCTGCCGATCATGCAGGGCTGTACGTTCGCTGCGGTGTCGCCGATGGTGCTCATCGGGACGACGGGCGGCGGACTGCCCGCGATCTACGGCTCGGTGATCGTCGCGGGTCTGGCGATCATGCTGCTCGCGCCGGTCTTCGGCAGGCTGTTGCGTTTCTTCCCGCCGCTGGTGACCGGCACGGTGATCCTGATCATCGGGGTCTCGCTGCTGCCGGTCGCGGGCAACTGGGCGGCGGGCGGCGCCGGTGCGAAGGACTTCGGGGAGCCGAAGAACCTGGCGCTGGCGGCCTTCGTGCTGGCGGTGGTGCTGGCCGTGCAGCGGTTCGCGCCCGCCGCCCTCGGCCGGATCGCCGTCCTGATCGGGATCGCGGTGGGCCTGGCGGTCGCGGTGCCGTTGGGGTTCGCCGACTTCAGCGGAGTCTCCGGCGCCGACTGGGTGGGCATCAGCACGCCGTTCCACTTCGGGGTGCCGCAGTTCAGGGCGTCCGCGATCGTGTCCATGCTCGTGGTGGCGCTCGTGACGATGACGGAGACGACGGGCGACCTGATCGCCGTGGGTGAGCTGACCGGCCGGAGGGTCGAGCCGCGCTCGCTCGCCGACGGGCTGCGCGCGGACGGTCTGTCGACGGTGCTGGGCGGGGTGTTCAACACCTTCCCGTACACGGCGTACGCACAGAACGTGGGCCTGGTCGGGATGACCCGGGTGCGCAGCCGCTGGGTGGTGGCGGCGGCCGGCGGAATCCTGGTACTGCTCGGTCTGCTGCCGAAGCTGGGTGCGGTGGTCGCGGCGATCCCGGCGCCGGTGCTGGGCGGTGCCGGACTGGTCATGTTCGGCACGGTCGCGGCGAGCGGGCTGCGGACGCTGGCCCGGGTCGACTTCCGGGGCAACCACAACCTGACCGTGGTGGCCGTGTCGGTGGCGGTCGGCATGCTGCCGGTGGGGGTGCCGACGGTCTACGAGAAGTTCCCGGACTGGTTCCAGACGGTGATGAACAGCGGGATCAGCGCGGGCTGCGTGTCCGCGATCGCACTGAACCTGCTCTTCAACCACATTCCGGGCAAGGCGGGTTCAGGCGCCGCCGCCGAGGCGGACGGACTGCCGGTCCGCGGCGGCGAGGAGACTGTCCAGCAGTCCCGGGAAGAGGCCGTCTAGGTCGTCCCGGCGCAGTCCGTTCATCTTGGCCGTGCCCCGGTAGATCTGCCGGATGACCCCGCTCTCGCGCAGCACCCGGAAGTGGTGCGTGGTGGTGGACTTGGTCACCGGCAGTTCGAACTGCGAGCAGGTCAACTCTGCTTCCCTGGCGGCCAGTTCGCACACGATCTGCAGCCGCATGGGGTCGGAGAGCGCGTGCAGCACCGCCTCCAGGCGGATCTCCCCCCGCTCCGGATGCGGCAGCGCACGGCCGGCGGGGGCGGTGTCGGTCACGGTGGCTGCCCTTCGTCGTGGAACTGCTCGACCACGAGCATTGTACGAGAGGCGTCGTAGTTTGACATCTCTCGTAGTACGAGGAGTATCGTACGAGTCGACCAAGGGGTCCCGTGACGAACGGAGTCTGACGTGAGCGCCCTCTTCGAGAGCATCACCCTGCGCGACGTGACCATCCCGAACCGGGTGTGGATGCCCCCGATGTGTCAGTACTCGGCCGAGCCGGAGGGTCCGCTCGCCGGGGCCCCGCACGACTGGCACTTCGCGCACTACGCGGCGCGCGCGACGGGCGGCACCGGTCTCATCGTCGTGGAGGCCACCGCGGTCTCGCCGGAGGGCCGGATCTCCCCCTACGACCTCGGCCTGTGGAACGACACGCAGGCGGAGGCCTTCCGCCGGATCACCCGCTTCCTCACCGCCCAGGGCACGGTCCCGGGCATCCAGCTCGGCCACGGCGGCCGCAAGGCCTCCACCGACCAGCCCTGGAAGGGCGGCGCTCCCCTCGGACCGGAGGCACGCGGCTGGCGGCCGGTGGCCCCGAGCGCGCTGCCGTTCGACGAGCGCCACCCCGTGCCCGCCGAGCTGAGCGTCGATCAGATACGGGAGATCGTCGGCCAGTTCGCCGCGGCGGCCCGGCGGGCACTCGCCGCCGGCTTCGAGATCGCCGAGATCCACGGCGCCCACGGTTATCTGATCAACGAGTTCCTCTCCCCGCACTCCAACCACCGCACCGACGCCTACGGCGGCTCGTACGAGAACCGCACCCGGTTCGCCCTCGAGGTCGTGGACGCCGTACGCGAGGTGTGGCCCGAGGACAAGCCGCTGTTCTTCCGCATCTCGGCCACCGACTGGCTGCAGGACGGCGGCTGGACCACGGAGGACACCGTCCGCTTCGCCCACGACCTGCACGCCCACGGCGTCGACCTGCTCGACGTGTCCACCGGTGGCAACGCCTCCGGCGTGGACATCCCGACCGGGCCCGGCTACCAGGTGCCGTTCGCCGCCCGGGTGAGGGCCGAGACCCCGCTGCGCGTGGCCGCCGTGGGCCTGATCACCGAGGCCGGGCAGGCCGAGAAGATCGTGACGAACGGCGAGGCCGACGCCGTCCTGCTCGGCCGCGAACTGCTGCGCAACCCGTCCTGGGCCCGGCACGCGGCCCGTGAGCTGGGCGGCGAGGTCCGGGTGCCGGACCCGTACCACCGCTCGGTCTGACCTCCGGGCCTGAGCCGGCTCGCCGGCTCGGCACGTCGCGTTCCTCCGGCGTCCGTCAGTCCGGCAGGAGCCGGCCGAGCGTCTCCTCCAGGCGGGGCAGTACCATCTGTCCCGCCTGGGCCAGCGCGATCGCCGCCAGGACCCCGCCCCAGGCGACCGGGCCCAGCGGGGTGCACCCGACGGCGTGGCTGACGCCCGGGATCTGCACCGCCGCGACCAGCGCCACGGCGGACCCCAGGCAGGTGATCTGCACCAGTCGGCTCTCGCGCCGGTCCAGCCAGGTCTGCACCAGCTGGGTGCCGACCACCCCGCACAGCGCCATCGTGCTGGAGCGGCGCGCGCTGCCGGGCGTGAAGCGGCCGATCAACCAGGCCGTCACCGCGCCCAGGGTGGTGGTGAGCGCCCGGTGCCGGATCTGCCGCAGCAGGGGCGCGCCCAGGACGGCGGAGGCGTCCTCCGGCGAGCCGCCGCGGGCGCGTACGGTGCCGGGCCTGTCGTCCTCCGGCGATGCGGCGCGCTCCGGTGCCGGCCCGTCCTCCTTCTCCGTCACCGCCACCGCCATCGACGGGAACAGGTCGGTGAAGAGGTTCACCATGAGCATCTGCCGGGTGGACAGCGGTGCCCGGCCGGACAGCAGCGTGCCGAGGATGCCGAAACCGACCTCGCCCGCGTTGCCGCCGATCAGGATGGCGATGGCGTCGGCCACGCTGTGCCACAGCGCCCGGCCCTCGCCCACCGCGTCGATCAGGACCGTCAGATCGCCGTCGGTGAGGACGATGTCGGCGGCGTTGCGCGCGGCGGCCGAACCGCGCGCGCTGATCCCCACGCCGATGTCGGCCGCGCGGATGGCCGCGGCGTCGTTGGCGCCGTCGCCGACCATGCCGACGACCCGGCCCGCGTCCCGCAGCGCCTCCACGACCTGGAGCTTCTGCTCGGGCGCCACCCGCGCCACCACGCCCGCGTCCCGCAGCATGCGGGCCCTTTCCGCCCGGTCCGCCGCCGCCAGCTCGTCGCCGGTGACCACCACGGTGTCCTCGGGCCAGCCCAGCTCGGCCGCGATGGCCCGCGCGGTCTGCGGATGGTCCCCGGTGAGCATGACCGGTCGTACGCCGGCCTCGAGCAGCCCCGCCACCAGCGCCGTGGAGGTCTCGCGCGGTACGTCGGACAGGGCGAGCAGCCCGGTGAACTCCAGCTCCCCCAGCGGCTGTTCGAGAACGTCGGCCTCCTGCTCGGCCGCGCCGAGGCGCCGTTCGGCCACCGCCAGCACCCTCAGGCCGTCCCGCGCCAGCGCCTGGGCCGCCCCGGAGACGTGTTCCGGCAGCCCGGCGCAGGCGGGCAGCACGGTCTCCGGGGCGCCCTTGACCACGAGCACCGGCGGTCCGTCCCCGCTCCGGCCGACGGCGGCGGCGTATCCGCGTGCCGCCTCGAAGGGCAGGTCCGCCAGTTGGGTCCACTCCGGGTCGGGACCGGCCGCCGCCAGCACGGCCTCGTCGGTGGCGTGCACCGGCTGCTCGGAGTCGCCGTCGACGCGTGGGCAGGCGCGGGCGGCCGCCCGGACGGTGCCCGCGGAGCCGGCGTCGTCCACCGGGCGCACCGTGCCGTCGGCGTCGGAGGTGCGCACCAGCCGCAGCCGGTTCTCGGTGAGGGTGCCGGTCTTGTCGAAGCAGAAGGTGTCCATGCGGCCCAGCGCCTCCAGGGTGCGCGGGGTGCGGACGAGGACGCCGTCACGGCTCAGCCGCCGGGCGGCCGCGAGCTGCGCGACCGTGGCCACGAGCGGCAGGCCCTCCGGTACGGCGGCCACGCCCACCGCGACGCCACCGCTGACCGCGTCCCGGATGGCGGTGCCGCGCGCCAGCGCCAGACCCGTGACCGCGGCACCGCCCGCCAGGGTCAACGGCAGTGCCTTGCGGGTGAGTTCCTGCAGCCGGGCCTGCACACCGCCGGCCGGGGGCGTACGCGCGGCCAGGTGGACGGCGCGGGCGGCCTCCGTGTGGTCACCGATGTCGACCACCACGGCGCGGGCCTGGCCCGCCACCACGGTCGTACCCTCGAAGACCATGCAGCGCCGGTCGGCGACCGCGGCGTGCGGGGTCGGGTCCGTCTGCTTCTCCACCGGCAGCGACTCGCCGGTCAGGGCCGACTCGTCGACCTCCAGGCCCTCCTGCCACAGCAGCCGGGCGTCGGCGGGCACCACGTCGTCCGCCTTCATGTGGATCACGTCGCCCGGATGCAGCTTGCCCGCCTCCACGGTGCGCGTGCCGCCGGCCGGCGCCTCGGTCTCCGGCGGGACGAGGCGCGCCTGCTGCTTCTGCTCCGCGAGCAGCCCGGAGAGCGCCCGTTCGGCACGCATCCGCTGGACGCCGCCGAGCAGGGCGTTCAGGTCGAGGGCCCCGACGACGAGCAGGGCGTCCACGACCGAGCCGAGGAGCGCCGACGCCGCCGAGCCGACCGCGAGGACCGGGGTGAGCGGGTCGTGGAGTTCGCCGCGTACGGCCCGCCCGAGCCGGTAGATCCAGCGCGCGGGCGCGGCGGCCGGGTGCCCGAGGACACCGGATGCGGCCCTGCGCGCGCGGGCGGTCAGCGTCTCGAACGCGCCGCCCTCGGCGGCCGGTTCGTGCTCCAGCCGTTTCCTGGCCTGCTCGGGGTCCAGCTCGTGCCAGTGCACGCGCGGGTGCGGGTGCGGGGGCCGGGCCGCCGCCACGCCGAGCGCGGCCCGCGCCCCGGAGAGCAGGGCCGACACGGCGGCGGCGTCGACAGGGGCGTGTCGCAGCCCCGGCAGCGCGGCGAGCCGTCCGCGGCCACCGCGCGACTCGCCGACGGCCACGAGCAGCCCGGACAGCGCGGCGCCGGAACGGGCCAGGGTCTGGGCATGCCCGCCGACCGTGCGGGCGGCAGGGATCGCGGTCAGCACCCGCCATACGTCGGGCAGCCCGTTCAGGGCGAGGAGGTCCGCGCCCCAAACGACTGCGCCGTCGTGGTCGGTGAGGGCGAGGGCGATGTCGGCGCAGCGCAGCCCGTCCAGCACGTCGCGTTCGTCGGCGTTGCGCACCCGGGCGACGGCGAGCACCGCTCCGGTGTCGCCGCGCGCCTGGTACACCACGTCGTCCAGCGGCCGGCGGGCGTCGACGACCTGGTCGGCGAGGCCGGTGAAGTCCTCCAGGGCGGGGTCGTCCACGAGCACCACGCGCAGCCGCGCCCGGCGGGCCGCGTCGAGCACCGGTTCGGCCCACGGATCGGCCTCGCCCTTGTCGGTGCGCAGTGCGCTGGGGTGCAGGACGACCGTGCCGGCCATCTCCAGCCGGCGCAGCCGGTCCGGGTCGCGGACCAGGACCCCGGTACGGGCGAGCGCGGCGCTCAGCAGCGCGTGGAAGGCGGCGGGGCCGTACCGGGCGGCCTTCGGCGAGCCGGCGAGGACCGCCTCCGCCGCCTCGGCGACGTCGTGTTTGACCAGCAGGGTGGCCGCGGCACCCAGCACACTGCCCGCGGAGGCGTGCTCGGCGTACTCCTGGGCCGGGGACTCCCTGAGCGGCGGGCGGGGGGCGCCGTCCTCGGGGAGACTGACCCGCCCGGGCGCGCACAGTTGGTCGTGCACCGTGTCGAAGGCGGCGGCACGGGCCACCGTCTCGGCCACCTGGCAGGCCCGCAGGGCGCCGTCGAGGACGAGGGAGGTGGGGGTCTGTCCGGCCCCGTGCACCACGGCGTTCGCGGAGGCCAGCAGGAGGTCCATGTGAGTGTCCCCGAGCCGGGCGCGCAGCCAGGCGCGAAAGCGCGGGTTCTCCCGCAGCAGCGTCACCACCGCGGTCGCCAGGCGCGGCGAGGGCGGCAGCCGGAGCGCGTACGCGGCGACCGCGACGCCGATGCCCACCGTGTCGGCGGCGAGCGTGGCCACGGCCGCGCGCACCCCGGCCGGGTCGGCCGGATGCGTGGTCTCGTCGACGTCCGCCGCGGCCAGGAGCAGTCCGTGCCGCTCGGCCAGTTCGGAGGCGTGATCCATGATCTGGTCGGTGGCCTCCTCCTCGGTCGCGGTCACCACCAGACGCGCGAGCCCTTGGTCCCAGTACGCGACGAGTACGTCGGGCCGCTCGGCCAGGGTCTCGGCCACCCGGCGCGCCAGATGCGCCGTGCCGCCCGCGCGCCGCACGTGGTCCTCCTCCACCGGCCGCAGGGCGAGGTGGGCGCGGGCGCCGGCCCGCCAGTGGTCACCGGCGCCGGGCAGGGCGTTGCGCGCGACCCGCGCCACCCGTACGGCGGCGTCCGCGCCGCGCACTCCGGCACGCGCCGTTCCCGCGGCGGCACCGGCGGCCACTCCGACCACCGGCGACAGCAGCCGCGGTGCGGCGGGCAGCAGCCGGGTGGCCGCCGAGGGCACCGTCAGCAGTCGGAGCACCATGGCCCTCCTCAGAGCGTGGTGCGGTCGGGCCGCGCCGTGGGTTCGAAAGGCCCGGTGGACGGGTTGCCCACCGCACTCTCGGCGCCGTGGGTGGTTCGCGCGCCGCCGGGGGTCTTCCTGCTTCCGGCCGTCCTGGCGCTGCCGGTCGCCCCGGTGCCGCCCGTTGTGTGGCGGCTGCGGGATGCCGTGGCGCTGCCGGTCGTCTTGGATTCGCCGGATGTGCGGCCGGTCCGCGATGCCGTCGCGCCGCCGGGAGTCCCGGTGCCGCCCGCTCTACGGCTGCTTGTGCGTGTCCCGGTGCTGCCGGGGGTCCTGCTCCCTGCGGAAGCCTCGGCGGCGCCGGCGGCCTCGACCCCGGCCTCCGCGGCGCCGGCGTCCCAGGCTTCGCCGGGGCTCTCGGCTCCCCCGCCGCCCTCCGCCGCGCCCGTACCGCGGGCGTCCCGGCCCCGGCCGCCATGGCCGGACCTGAGGGCTGCGGTGCCGAGGTCATGGGCGGGTTCGGGACACTGCCCGGCCCCGCCGTCCGCCGGATGCGGTGGGCGGGGCTGGGTGAGCCAGGCCACGGCCGCGCCGGTGAGGGCCACGGGCCACTCCACCACGCCCGCGGCGCCGAGCACTCCGGCGCCCGCGTACACCGCGATGCGCCGTCCGCGGGGCGAGACAGCGCCGACCTTGTCCAGGGTTCCCTCCGCGGCCCTGCTCACCATCCCGGCGCTGGGCACCCTGCGCAGGACCGAGGCCGCGCCGCGCAGCGGCGCCGTGAGGGCCGACGACGACTTCTGCTCAGCCATGACTCTCCTCGGGTGAGATCTTGCGTGCCCACCGAGTGCCCGCCACCGCGCTGGTCATCCCCGCATCTCCCCCGGGGGTGCCCACTTCCCAGGGAACGCCTCGCACCGCGCCCGCGCCACCCGCCCCGCGCGAACGCCCCGCCCCAAAGCGCCCGGCCGCCGCCGTGGAACAGCCCCGCGGGCACCGCCGAGACGAGGATCCGGCAGCCCTCGGAGTCGAGGTGCAGTCAGTCCCCCGCCTGGAGCGCGGGCGGCACTCGCCGCGGGCGGCGGCCCCTGCCCCTGTCGCCGCTCGCCCGCTCCACCGGGGCTCCACCGGGTCTCCCCCGGATGGAAGGATGGCGCGTCAGGGAGGGCGGATGGGGCGCAGGGAGCGGGAGGCGGTCGCGGAGGCGGACCGGCTGTACGAGGCCGCACGGACACTGGCCGATGATCACGGCAGGGCCGTCGAGGCGGTCCGCGCGGCGCTGAAGCCGATCCAGGACGCGGCGGTGGAGCAGGCGCTCGACGCCATACCCGTGATCCGGCTGCAGGACGCCACGGACGGACGGTTGCGGCTGGGCAGTGTCGACCGGAGCGGACTGCGTACGGTCCGGCAGGTGCTCGAAGCCGGCCCCTACCGGCTGCGGCAGATCCCCGGAGTGGGTCAGCGCACCGCGGACCAGATCGTCGCGGCCGCACGGCAGCTGTCCGACGCCGTGCACGACACCGTCGCCGTGCACATCGACGTCGACCGGCCGGAGCCACGGACCACCGCACTGGTCATGGCCCTGCACGTCCTGGTGGAGGCGGGGCCCGAGGCACGGCGCGCGGTCGGCACCGCCGCCGAGCTGACGCAGCGGTTCGCGCCCGCGCTGGCCGACGCCCGGCCCGCCGCAGGACGGCTGAGCATGCTGACGGTCTCACGGGCCAGGAGGGCCCGCGCGCTGCAGGCCGCCGAGGAGCTGCGCGCGCTGGTGGCGGAGGCGGTCGAGGCCGGTACCCCCGAGGCGCTCGCGCAGGCGTCGGTGGACCTGTTGCGGGGGACGTCGAGCGACCTCGCGGCGTGGGTGGACTTCGAACTGCGCTCCGCCGAGTACTACGGCCTGCTCGCCGAGATCTCCGGGCGCGCTCCGGACACGGCCGCCGCCGAGGGGTTCCTGCCCGACGGCATCGCCGAGCGGGTGCGGGGCCAGCAGCTCGACGAGTCCCGGCTGCGCGTGTCGCTCCGCGGCTACCAGGCGTTCGGCGCCCGGTTCGCCCTGGCGCAGCGCAAGGTGATCCTCGGCGACGAGATGGGGCTCGGCAAGACCGTCCAGGCCATGGCCGCGCTGACGCATCTGGCCGCCGAAGGGCACAGCCACTTCATGGTGGTCTGCCCGGCGAGCGTCCTGGTGAACTGGACCCGGGAGATCGAGTCCCGCACCTCGCTCGCCGTCACGCCCCTGCACGGGCCGGACCGGCACGACGCGTTCGCCTGCTGGAAGGGGCGGGGCGGCGTCGCCGTGACGACCTTCGACGCCCTGCGCGGCTTTCCGGTACCCGGCGGGGGCGAGATCGGGATGCTGGTGGTGGACGAGGCGCACTGGGTGAAGAACCCCGAGGCCCTGCGCTCCCGGGCCGCGGCCCAGTGGGCCGGCCGCTGCGACCGGGTCCTGTTCATGACGGGCACGCCGATGGAGAACCGGGTCGCCGAGTTCCGCAACCTGGTCCGGATGCTCGACCAGGACGTTGCCGAGCGCATCGGCGACGGTGCCGGGCTCCCCGGCTCCGTGGCCTTCCGCAAGGCGGTCGCCCCGGTCTACCTGCGCCGCAACCAGGTGGACGTCCTCGCCGAACTGCCCGCCCTCCAGCACACGGACGAGTGGGAGGAACCGAGCGCCTCGGACGAGGAGGCGTACCGCGAGGCGGTGAGTTCCGGCAACTTCATGGCGATGCGCCAGGCCGCGTACGCCCGCCCGGAGAAGTCCGCGCAGCTGGTCCGGCTCCGCGAGATCGTGCAGGAGGCGGGCGAGAACGGGCTGAAGGTGGTGGTGTTCTCCAATTTCCGGGACGTCCTGGGCGCGGTGAAGGACGCGCTCGGCGCCGGGTCGGGGGCCGGCGGTGCCGTGGTCGGCCCGCTCACCGGGAGCGTGCCGCCCGAACGGCGCCAGTTGCTCGTCGACGAGTTCACGGCCGTGTCCGGTCCGGCGGTACTGCTGGCGCAGATCCAGGCGGCGGGCGTGGGGCTCAACCTCCAGGCCGCTTCCGTCGTGATCATCTGCGAACCCCAGATCAAGCCCACCGTCGAACAGCAGGCGGTGGCCCGGGCCCACCGCATGGGCCAGGTACGGCCGGTCCGGGTGCACCGCCTGCTGGCTCCGGGCGGCGTGGACGAGCGGATGGTGGAGATGCTGCGCAGGAAGGTCCGCCTGTTCGACGCCTACGCCCGCCGCAGCGCGGTGGCGGAGTCGACCCCGGACGCCGTCGACGTGTCGGACACCGAGATGGCGCGCCGTATCGTCGCCGAGGAACAGAGCCGTCTGGGTTTCGGAACCGGCCGTGCCGACGGCGGATCCGGCGGTGTCCCGGCCGGACTCCCCGGTGCCGGGACCGGCGAGGCGGCCGGCGGCGCTCCTTGACGACAGGCCCGAGGGCCCGCGATCGAGGTCGCCCGACGGCGGTCTAAGGGCGCCAGGAGTCGTCGTATCCGGGATGGCCGGCGTACGGCACGGCGAGCAGGCGCAGCGTGGTGCACGGCGAACGTGGACACGCTGCTTCGCGGCACGTGCGGCACGTGCCGTCGTCCCGCATGCGGTGCTCCTCCAACAGCGCCCGCTTCGCCTGGAGTTCGCGCAGCACCTGGGCCGGATCGTGCCGGGCCACGTGGGTGAGCAGCGGCACGGGGTCCTCGGCGCCGAACTGCACCATGGGCGTGTGCGTGGTCCCGCCGTCCCAGGATGTGAGCACCTGCTCGATCTCGTCGGCCATGACGCCCCAGACCGCGCCGGGCGCACCGGTGATCGCGTCCCGGGCCACCCGTTCCTCCTCCTGGAACCGGGCGTGCAGGAACCGTTCGAGGGTCACGGCGGTCATGCGGCACGGTCCCTGTGCCCCACCGACGCGGCCAGCTCCCGCTGATAGCCGGCGTACGCCGCGCGCAGGGCCTCGCCCGGCCAGTCGGCGGGCAGGAGCCCGGGAGGCAGGACAGGGTCGGTGAGCAGGTGACGTACGGCCGCCGCGTAGGCGGTGAGGCGGTCCGCCGGGGTCCTGGCGGCCGCCGCGTGGGCGAGCAGGGTCCGTGCGGTGGCCGCCCAGGCGTCCAGCGGCCAGAGCCGGGCGACCAGATCGTGCGCGGGCTCGTCGGGCCGCGCGGTGTACGTCCGGGCGACGGAGCCCAGCAGATCCGGCAGGGCACGGCCGAGGTTGGCCGGGCGCAGCCATACGCCCTCGCGCAGTTCCGCCAGGCGCAGGGCGGTCAACCGGGCGCGCAGCTCGGCGCGTTCGGCGGGGCCGCGGCCGGTCGCCGTGATGACCACCATCTCCCAGTCGCCGTGCCACGCGCGCGTGCCGGGCCGCAGCGCCTCGTCCTGCCGCCGCTGGCGCGCCAAGAGCCGGTCGCTGAGCCGGTAGACGGCGTCGGTGCGGCGCAGGTCCCCCGCGGTCACCATCCGGCTGAGCGCGGCCCGCAGCGTGGAGCCGCCGACACCGAACGGCTCCACCAGCCGGACCAGGTCCTTCACCGGCAGCTCCGCCGGGTGCGCGCCGAGGAGCAGGCTCAGTACGACCGACCGCGCGGACAGCGGCCGCAGGCCTGCCTCCTCCGGCTCGGGCGAGACGTTCATGGGCATGGACACGTACTGTACGTGCACCTTCTTGTTGCAGTATTGCTACGACCGCAGCGAGAGTGCAACATGCTCCCATGGTCTCGATTCCCGCGCAGTCGCCTGCGCAGCCGCAGTCGCCGTTCCAGGCCCAGCCGCAGTACGCCACGCACGAGGTCACCAACCAGGCCCCGCCCTCGGCCCCGTACGACGCTTCCGACGATCCCGCCCTGCTGGAGGGGCTGCGCCGGGAGGGCGCCGGCTGGGCCGAGGACGACGTCCGGCGCCTGGGGGCGCGCGCCGGCAGCGCCGAGGCGCAGGAGTGGGGTGAGCTGGCGAACCGGCACGAGCCGGTGCTGCGCACCCACGACCGGTACGGCCACAGGGTCGACGAGGTGGAGTTCCATCCCAGCTGGCACCACCTGATGCGCACGGCCGTCGCCGAGGGCCTGGCCGGCGCCCCCTGGGCGGACGAGCGGCCCGGCGCCCATGTGGCCCGTACCGCGGGCGGGCTGGTGTGGGGGCACACGGAGGCCGGGCACGGCTGCCCGACGTCGATGACGTACGCCGCCGTACCGGCGCTGCGCGCACAGCCGGATCTGGCCAAGGTGTACGAACCGCTGCTCACCAGCCGGGAGTACGACCCCGAGCTGCGCGTGCCGACCGAGAAGCCGGGGCTGCTCGCGGGGATGGGCATGACGGAGAAGCAGGGCGGGTCGGACGTCCGGACGAACACCACCACGGCCACGCCCACCGGGGAGTCCGGTGTGTACACGCTGCGCGGACACAAGTGGTTCACGTCGGCGCCCATGTGCGACGTCTTCCTGGTCCTCGCACAGGCCCCCGGCGGGCTGTCGTGCTTCCTCGTACCGCGTGTGCTGCCGGACGGCAGCCGCAACACCTTCCGCATCCAGCGACTGAAGGACAAGCTGGGCAACCGGTCCAACGCGTCCTCGGAGCCGGAGTTCGACGGGACGGTGGCCTGGCTGGTCGGACCGGAGGGCCGCGGGGTGAAGACCATCATCGAGATGGTCAACTGCACCCGGCTGGACTGTGTGATGTCCTCGGCGGCCCTGATGCGCAAGACGCTGGTCGAGGCGGGGCATCACGCCCGGTACCGCAGCGCGTTCGGCGCCCGGCTGATCGAGCAGCCGCTGATGCGCAACGTCCTGGCCGACCTGGCGCTGGAGTCCGAGGCGGCGACGACGCTCACCCTGCGGCTGGCCGGCGCGGCGGACCGCGCGGTGCGCGGGGACGCCGGGGAGCGGGCCTTCCGGCGGATCGCCACCGCCGTGGGCAAGTACTGGGTCACCAAGCGCGGACCGGCGTTCACCGCCGAGGCCCTGGAGTGCCTGGGCGGCAACGGCTACGTCGAGGACTCCGGCATGCCGCGGCACTACCGGGAGGCCCCGCTGCTGTCGATCTGGGAGGGTTCGGGCAACGTCAACGCGCTCGACGTGCTGCGCGCCCTCGGCCGCGAACCGGACACCGCCGAGGCCCTGTTCGCCGAACTCGCCCTCGCGCGCGGGGCGGACGCCCGCCTGGATGCGGCGGTGGCCGCGCTCAAGGACCAGTTGGCCGAAACGGACCAGGTGGGCGCCCGCCGTCTGGTGGAGCGGATGGCGCTCGCCCTCCAGGCCTCCCTGCTGGTACGGCATGCCCCGCACCCGGTCGCGGACGCCTTCTGCGCGAGCCGGCTGGGCGGCGACTGGGGGCACGCGTTCGGCACGCTGCCCTCCGGCAGCGACCTCGACACGATCCTGGAGCGGGCCCTGCCCGGCCGGAACTGACCCCTCCCACCGGGCGCCGGTGTTCCTCCGGACGGGCAGGCGCGAGCGGCTGGAACCCTGGCCGGTGACAGCCGACGGATCGCACACAGTCAGTGCGCAACTCCGAACCGTTGTCAGTGCCGTGGTGCACACTCGCGATCAGGTGGCACTCGTCTGGGGAGGACAACGTGTTCACGGGGATCGACGAGGTCGACTGGGCCTCGCTGCACCATGCGTACGGCAGCGCGGAGGACGTGCCCGGCTGGTTACGGGCACTGGCGTCCGCGGACACCGCCGAGCGGGCGACCGCGCTCGACGGGATGTACGGCGCACTGCACCACGAGGGGTGTGTGTACGACTCGACGCTGGCCTGCGTCCCGTTCCTGTTCTCGCTCGTGACCCGCGAGGAGGTGCCGGACCGGGGCGGCATCGTGGAACTGCTGGTCGGCATCGGCGCGGAGGGCGCGGCCGGGGACCCGCGCGCACGGGACGCCGTGTGCGCGGGCGCCGAGGTGTTCGTCCGGCTCACCGGGGACCCCGACCCCACGGTTCGCCGGGCGTCCGCCTCGGCCCTCGTGCACTTCCTGGCCGCACCGGCCCGCGCCCTGGAGCTGTTACGGCAGCGGCTGCGGGCGGAGCGGGACGACCGGGTCCTGCTCGCCCTCCTGGAGGCGCTCGCCCTGTTCGTCCGCCGGCACCCCGCGCACGCCGACGCCGCGGTGGATCTCCTGGCCGAGCAGAGCGCGCCGCCCTACGCCCCGGGGCTGCGGCTCGCCGCACTCGGTCAGCTCGCGCTCGTCGCCCCCGCCCGGCTGCCCGCCGACCTGGTGCCGACGGCGATCCGGCTGCTCAGGGAGCGCTCCGCGCACCGCGTCCGGATCACCGAGCCCTGCGCCGCCGACTCTCTCGTCGGGCGCATACGGCGGCTGCGCCCGTCCGACGAGGAGGGCTCCCGGCTGCTGCACACCCTGCACACCGCGCTCGGCGACCGCGTGGACGACCGGATCGCGCTCCTCGGCGGGCAGTTGACCGGCCCGGACCCGGTGGACCGGTGCCATGGCGTGTGGATGGCGGCGGTACTGGTGCGCGGCTGGCGTGCCGACCACGCCGGCACGGTCCGGCTGCTCGGCGCCCAACTGGACGCGGAACAGGACTGGTTGCGGGACGCGGCGGTCACCGTGCTGGCGGAGCTGTTCGCGCTGGCCGAGCCCGCCGCGGACGACCTGTACGGGCTGGTGTGTGCCCGGCCCGACCTGTGGACACACCGCGTGGAACGCGGCTCCTCAACGCTGGGCGGCCCCCTCAAGGCCCTTGCCAGGAACGGCGATCCGCGCGCGGTCCCGGCCCTGGCCCACCTGCTGGCCGGCCCGGCCGCACCGGGGGACCTGGGGTTCGAGCTGGCCCACCTGGGCGCCGCCGCGGCCCCGCTCGCCCCGGCGGTGCGGCACCGGCTCGGCCGGATTCCGCCGGCCTCTCCCGACACCGCCCGGCTCGCCGCTCCGCTGCTGGCGGCGGTCGGCGCCATCGGGGACGAGGACGCCGTTCCGGAGGTCCTGCGGCTGCTGCCGGGCACTCCCGGCGGCGTGGGAGCGTGGGACGACGCGATCGCGGGTCAGGTCATCGCCACGCTCGAGGTGCTGGGCGCCACCGCGCGGGCGGTTCCGGCCCTCCGTGCGCTGCTGCACACCCGGCACGCCACCGCGGCGGCCGGCGCGCTCTGGTCGGCACAGCAGGACGCCTCCGTCGTACTCCCCGTCCTGCTGCGGGAGTTGACCCGGGGCGACCCTGAGAGCCGGCGCCTGGCCGCCGTTCAGCTCGGCCGGCTGGGTCCGGCGGCGCGCGCCGCGCTGCCCACGCTGCGCCGCATGGCACGGTCGCGGCTCGCGCGGGATCAGGTGCCGGCCGCGTGCGCGCTGTGGCGCATCACCGCGGATCCCGAGCCGGTCCTGCCGGTGCTCCGGGAGGCCTGGGCCCAGGACCCGCACACCCGTCGTACGATCGCCCGCTGCCTGACCGCGATGGGCCCGGCCGCCGCGCCACTACGGCCCCTGGCGGCGGCGGAACTGGCCGCTCCGCGGCGCCACTTGGCCCGATCGGGCGGAGGCGGCGGGCGGGGCATACCGGAGGACGAGGCGCTGCTGAGGGCGTGCCGGGAGGTGCTGGCGAGGTGTCGGCGGACTCAGAGCGGGCCCTCTCGGGATCGGCCGAGTCCGGGGCCGGAGCCGTCCGGCTCGTAGACGGCGACGCGGCGGCGGCCTCGGGACCGGCCGTGAGGAGAGGCACACGGCAGGGCCCCGCGTTCCGGCGCGACGGGACGGGTCGCCCGGGTGGTCGGGCTGGACACGCCCCGGGGAGCCGGCCGTGTGAGCTTGCCTCGATCCGGGCGACGATCACCCGGTCATGGCCATGCGCCCGAGAGGCAAGGACGTCGACGACCTCACAGGCAGCGCAGGTCCCGCGCTCCGAACGGGCGCCGGGCCGCTGGCCCGTGGTCAGACCATCCGTCCCCACTGCGGTCCGAGCCGTGCCCACTCCGCGTCCCAGGCGTGCATGCGGCGGCGCTCCAGACGGCCGCGCAGGGCGAGGCCGCCGACGAAGGGGACGGCCGCCGCGCTCACGCCCACCAGGCAGCCGATCAGGGTGCCCCGGAAGACGGCCTCGGAGGCGGAGGCGGGGCGGCTGACGAGCCGGCCCTGCGGGTCGGTCCAGACCGTGACCGGCGTGCCGGCCCTGCTTCCGGGGTCCACGCGGACCTGGCCGGTGTGGGCCGGGCCGCCCGCCACGGTCCAGCTCACCTTGGCCCAGACGCGTTCACCGGCTGCGGCGTGGCGGTGCCCGGGGGAGGTTCCCGGGGCCCGCCCCACCACGTGGGCCACGACGGGACGCCAGTCCGCCCGCTCCCTCGCCAGTCCGTGTTCCACCGACCCGGCCGCCACCAGGCCGGCCGAGATCCCCGCCAGGACGGTCAGCAGCCAGGCGCCGAGCAGGACCCAGGCCTCCACCACGTCGGCCCGGCGTTTCAGCGGGTTGCGCCGCCAGCGCCACAGCCACACCTTCGGACCACGGAACGCCTTCAAAGGCATCCTCCTCACGAGCGCACCGACCGGCCGGACCGCCCTCCCATACGCGGGAGATCGCTCCGCTGCTCACGACGAGCCGTCTCCCCGACGGTCGCACGAGACACGCCATTCGCGCAGGCGCATGCCGCAACGGGCCGGGCCGATCTTCGTCACAGGCCGATGACACCGCCGTGACCTGCGGGAACGTGCACAACGGGGGAGACTGTCAGTGGTGGGGTGCACACTGGCCGATAACCGACGACTACCTGTCTCACGACTGCCTGGACAAAGGCGTCCCGGAGGTGATCGGCATGACCGAGGTACTGCTGGCAGTAGGCACCCGCAAGGGCCTGTTCATCGGGCGTCGAAGGGGCGGCGGCGCCTGGGAGTTCGACGACAGTCCGTATTTCAACGCGCAGGCGGTCTACTCGGTCGCGATCGACACCCGGGAGGACCGGCCGCGGCTGCTCGCGGGCGGCGACAGCGCGCACTGGGGCCCGTCGGTCTTCCACTCCGACGACCTCGGCCGCACCTGGACCGAACCGCCGCAGCCTGCCGTCAAGTTCCCCAAGGACACCGGCGCCTCCCTGGAGCGCGTCTGGCAGCTGCACCCGGCCGCCGCCGAGCCCGGCGTGGTCTACGCGGGCACGGAACCGGCCGCGCTGTACCGCTCGGAGGACCGCGGCGAGAGCTTCGAGCTGGTCCGGCCGCTGTGGGAGCACCCGACGCGCTCGCAGTGGGTGCCGGGGGGCGGCGGTGAGGGCCTGCACACCGTGCTCACCGACGCCCGCGACCCCCGCGCGGTGACCGTGGCCGTCTCCACGGCCGGGGTGTTCCGCTCCACCGACGGCGGGGTGAGCTGGGCGCCGTCCAACTCCGGTGTGTCGGCGGTGTTCCTGCCGGACCCGAACCCCGAGTTCGGCCAGTGCGTGCACAAGATCGCCAAGGACGCGGGCGACCCGGACCGGCTGTATCTGCAGAACCACTGGGGGGTGTACCGGAGCGACGACGCCGGCGCGCACTGGACCGACATCGGCACGGATCTGCCCTCCACGTTCGGCTTCGCGGTGGCCGGCCATCCGCACCGGGCCGACACGGCGTACGTCTTCCCGATCAACGCCGACGCCGACCGGGTGCCCGCCGAGCACCGCTGCCGGGTCTTTCGCACCGCGGACGCGGGCCGGTCCTGGGAGCCGCTGGCCAAGGGCCTGCCGGAGGAGGATCACTACGGCACGGTGCTGCGGGACGCCCTGTGCACCGACGACGCCGACCCGGCGGGTGTCTACTTCGGAAACCGCAACGGCGAGGTGTTCGCCTCGTCCGACGACGGCGACAGCTGGCAGCAGCTGGCGGCGCATCTGCCGGACGTGCTCTGCGTGCGGGCGGCGGTGATCGGCTGACCGGGCGGGGCGGGCTGCCGGAGGGCGTCGCCGCCGGGCTTCGGCCATCGGTTGATCGCCGGGCGGTGCGCGGCAGTAGGGTGACGCCCGTGGCACCACGACCCTTGCATGAAATCGTCGAACCGGGCTGGGCGAAGGCCCTGGAACCCGTCGCGGAACGGATCGCCGGGATGGGCGACTTCCTGCGCGCGGAGATCGCCGCGGGACGCACCTACCTCCCGGCCGGACCCAACGTCCTGCGGGCCTTCCAGCAGCCGTTCGACGACGTACGGGTCCTGATCGTCGGTCAGGACCCGTATCCGACCCCGGGGCACGCGGTGGGCCTGTCGTTCTCGGTCGCGCCCGAGGTACGCCCGCTGCCGCCCAGCCTGATCAACATCTTCCGCGAGCTGAACACCGACCTGGGGCTGCCGCAGCCGTCCAACGGCGACCTCACACCCTGGACCCAGCAGGGCGTTCTGCTGCTCAACAGGGCGCTGACCACGGCACCGCGCAGCCCGGGCGCCCATCGCGGCAAGGGCTGGGAGGAGGTCACCGAGCAGGCGATCCGGGCCCTGGCGGCGCGCGGCAAGCCGCTGGTGTCCGTCCTGTGGGGCCGGGACGCCCGCAATCTGCGTCCGCTGCTGGGCAGCCTGCCGGCGGTGGAGTCCGCGCACCCCTCGCCGATGTCGGCCGACCGCGGGTTCTTCGGCTCGCGCCCGTTCAGCCGGGCCAACGACCTGCTGATCGAACAGGGCGGACAGCCGGTGGACTGGCGACTGCCGTGACCGTCCCCGGTTATCTGGCGGTGGACTCCGGCGGCTCCGGTCTGCGGGTCGCCGTCGGCGTGCCGGGCCGGGCGCCCGCCGCACAGCGGGAGTCACGGGAGCCGGTCCGCACGGGTGCGCGGGGCATCGATCCCGCCCATCTGATGGCCCAGCTCGTCCCGCTGGCCCGCGCATCCGCGGCGGAGGCCGGAGTGGACGAGCTGGGCACGGCCGTCGTCGGCGCCGCCGGCTTCGCCACCCTGGGCGACGCCCTGCGCGCCGAACTGCCGGCCGCCCTGGCCCGGGAGCTGGGTGTACGGCACGTGGCGCTCGCCGCCGACGCCGTCACCGCCTATGTCGGCGCCCTCGGGCCGAGTCCGGGCGCGGTGCTCGCCGCGGGTACCGGGCTGGTCGCGGTCGGCACCGACCTCACGGCCTGGCGCCGGGCCGACGGCTGGGGCCATCTGCTCGGCGACTGCGGCAGCGGCGCCTGGATCGGGCGGGCCGGCCTGGAGGCCGCGCTGCGCGCCCACGACGGCCGGGACGGCGGCTCCGCACCGCTGCTGACCTGCGCGGAGGAACAGTTCGGCCCGGTGCGCGGGCTGCCGGGGCTGCTCTACCCGCGATCCGACCGGCCCGCCGTGCTGGCCTCCTTCGCCCCCCGGGTGGCCGCGTGCGCCGACCACGACCCGGTCGCCGCGGGCATCCTGCGCGCCGCGGCCCGGCACATGGCCGAGTCCGTCGCGGCCGTGTGCCCGGCGGACGGACATCCTCGAGTGGCGCTCACCGGCGGTCTGTTCCGGCTGGGCGAGCCCCTGCTCACGCCCCTGCGGGAGGAGTTGGCGAGCAGGGTGCCGCAGGCCCGGCGGGTGCCGGCCGAGGGCGACCCCCTGCACGGCTCGGTACGGATCGCGAGCGACCTGGCGGCCGGCCGACTCACTCTGCCGAGTGATCCGGTCATGCTCAGCGTGGCCCCCGCGCAAGGCGATTGAGGCACCCGCGAAGACGGCTTGTTCCCCCTTATAGCCCCCTTATGACCGCTTTATCAGCCCATGCGCCCGGCACGTGCCCGGAACATGTGTCGTCGCTGTGCAACTCATCAGACAAAACCGGACGGATACCGCTCACCTGCACCCTCCCCGAACGGAGTAACCCAGGAAGCCAGTAACATGCGGCGCCATGAGCACCCCCACTGGGCCCGAGTCCGGCCTGCCCGTACGAATGCCGCGACCCCGCCAGCCCGGACGGCACCGCCGGCCGGAACCGCTGGTGGCTCCCGAGGACGCGCCCGCGCTCGCCCTCGCGGTGCCCGGTGCGCCCAGCGCCGCCACGCGCGCCCTCGCCGAGGAGGTCGTGAGCATCGCCCGCTCCGAGCTGCCCGGCCTGGACGCCCGGATCGGATACCTGGACGGGGACGACGCCGAGTTCCCCACGCTGCGGACCGTGCTCGTGCGCGCGGCCGAGGAGCGCGCGGCCCGTTACGAGCAGGCCGTCGCCGCCGGGGTCGAGGGGGTCAAGGAGCCCGACGGCCCGGTCGCCGTCGTCGTCCCACTGCTGGCCGGTCCGGACAGCGCCCTGCTGCGGCAGATCCGCCAGTCCGTGATGGACAGCCGGGTCGCCGCCGATCTGACCGACGTGCTCGGCCCGCACCCGCTGCTCGCCGAGGCGCTGCACGTGCGGCTGTCCGAGGCGGGGCTGGCCCGTGCCGACCGCGCGCGCCTGTTCACCGTGGCCACCGCAGCGGACGGCATCATCCTGGCGTCCGTGGGCGGCGAGGAGGCCGTGCAGGCGGCCGGGATCACCGGCATGCTGCTCGCCGCGCGCCTCGCCGTGCCGGTGATGGCGGCGGCCCTGGACCAGGAGGGCTCGATCTCCTCCGTGGCCGAGCAGCTGCGTTCCTCGGGCTCGCAGCAGCTGGCCCTGGCGCCGTACCTGATCGGCCCGGAGATCGACCCGGCGCTGCTGGCGGCGGCCGCCGAGGAGGCGGGCTGTGCCACGGCCGAGGCGCTCGGCGCGTACCCGGCGATCGGCAAGCTCGCCCTCGCCAAGTACACGACGACGCTGGGCATCGCCCCGCCGCAGCCGCAGGGCATGCCGGTTCGCTGACCCGCGCCGGCGCCCACGGCACCCGTACGGCACAGGGCCCGCTCCCCCGCCCGGGAGCGGGCCCGTCGCCTTGCTGGACGCCCTGTCTCGGCGGGCTCAGGCGAAGACGACGCAGGAGGCCGCGGGGACCGGCACGTAGCCCTCGTAGCGGGGCAGCCCCGTCGCCTCGTCCACGGCGAACCACGTCACGTCGCCGGAGCGCTCGTTGGCGGCGTAGAGGAAGCCGCCGTGCTCGGCCAGCGCGCGCGGCCACTGCCCGCCGCAGGGCACCGTGCCGATCAGCCGGAGCGCCTCGCCCTCGACGGCGAGGATCGACAGGATGTCCTCGCCGCGGGTCGCGGTCCACACGAAACGGCCGTCCGGCGAGACCACGATGCCGGACGGATAGGCGTCACCGGCCGGGGCGCCGGGCAGCACGGGGACCTCGGCCAGCGGCTTGAGGGAGCCGGCCCCGACGTCCCAGCGGCACACGGTCACCGTGGGGGTGAGTTCGTTGACGACGTAGGCGTGCGCGCCGTCCGGGTGGAAGGCCAGATGGCGGGGGCCTGAGCCGGGACGCAGGGCGAACTCGCGGTGCAGGGCGGGGACGCCGTCCTCGAGGGTGCAGATCCGCACCGAGTCCGTACCGAGGTCCACGCTGACGGCCCACCTGCCACTCGGGTCGGGCTGCACCTGGTGGGCGTGCGGCCCGCGCTGGCGCCGGTCGTGCGGGCCGGAGCCGGTGTGCTGGAGCCGCCCGGAGGGCTTGGCGGCGAGAGAGCCGTCCGGACGCACGGGTACGGCGGTGACGCTGCCACAGCCGTAGTTGGCGGTCAGCACATGCCCGGCGTACAGGCCGAGGTGGGTCGGTCCGCTGCCGTCGACCCGCACCGGGGGTCCAGCGAGTTCCGGCCGGTCGCCTTCGACGCGGTAGGCGGCGACGGTGCCCTCGGCCCCCTCGCTGACCGTGTAGAGCGTCTCCCCGTCCGGCGAGAGGACCAGGTAGGACGGGTCGGGTACGTCGCGCACCGCGGTGCGGAGGAGCAGGGCGCCGCTCTCCGGCGCGACCTCGGCGGTCACGAGGCCGGGGCCGCCCGCCGCCGTGAACGAGCCGATGAAGGCCCGGCGCCTGCCGGGCCTGCCGTCCTGTGCCACCGCTGTCCCCTCTCGGTCGACCCGTCCGGGGCCGACGGTAGCAGCCGATCACGGCCGGTCTAGACCAAGAGGCGGGGGTTGTCGGCGGTTCGTTCCCTCACGGGAGCCGTGTCCACCGCTCCTGCGGGCCATGTGATCGCAGCGGAGCCGCGTGCTTGCCTCGCGAACCGGTGGCGGCACCTCCGGCTCCGTCCGTGCCTCGCGGGCACGTCCCCGTCCGCGCCTCGCGGCTCCACGCACCCGCCCTCGCCGGCCCGCATCCGTACCCCGCGCCCCGGTGTCCCGCCTCCCGAACCTGCGTCGGTGCCTCGCGACATCCCTGCGCCGGCACCGCGGCCTCAAGCACAGCGGGCCCGGACCCCACGACTCGCATCCCCGACGTCCCAGGCTCGCGGCTGGTCAGCGCACCCCGGCGTGTGCCCCGCGCTCAAATCCCCCTCGGCGGCACGTCGGCGGTGATCGGTCAGGCTCCCACCAGTCGCGAGCCCGTCGGGGCCCGCAGGGGTTCGGCCAGGTCGGTGAGGGCGCGTTCCAGGCCGTGCAGGTGGGCCAGGGCGGGCTCGGCGGGCGGCTCGGCCGGGCTGTGGACGGGCTCGGGGCGGCCCGCGGTGAGCGACTCGACGGCCGACTCCACGCGCCAGCAGGCCGCGGCCAGGCGGGCGTCGTGCGAGGCCTCCGGATCGGCGGCGACCGCCACCAGGCCACGCACCTCTCGGGCGCAGTCGTCGAGGAGCGCGAGGACCCGCCGGGCGCGCCGCTTGCGGGCCGGCATCGGGTTCAGCGGGTGCACCAGCGGGGCCACGGCCAGCCGGACCCGGCCGAGCAGTTGCTCCAGTTCGGCGACGCGGGGCGCCGGGTCCGCCGTACCGGAACCCGCGAGCCGGGCCGCGGCCTCGGCCGTACAGGCGTGGACGCACCGCAGGGCCCGCTGGATCCAGGCGTCCGTGATGGCATGGGTGGTGACCGGCAGGACGAACAGCACGGCGAGCCCGGCGCCGAGCGCACCCACACCGGTCTCGGCCAGACGCAGTGCGAGCAGGCCGGGGCTCAGGACGCCGAGGAGGCCGTAGAGCAGTTCGGCGAGCAGGGTCACGCAGAGCATCATCCAGGTGTAGGAGACGGCGGCCGTGTAGAAGATGCCGAAGACGGCGACGGCGATCAGGACCGCCGTCGGGACCGGCGCGCCGCCCACGGGGACGGCGAGGAGGAAGCCCAGGCAGATGCCGATCACCGTGCCGAGGACCCGGCGGAAGCCGCGTACCAGGGTCTCCCCGCGCGAGGCGGTGTTGACGAAGATCCACCAGGTGGCGCCGACGGCCCAGTACCAGCGCTGGCCGGACACGAGCTGGCCCACGACCAGCGCGAAGCCCGCGGCGGCGGTCGCCTGGACGGCCTGCCGGGTGGTCACCCGGGCGAGGCCGCGCCCGGCGGGCGGGGCCGGTACGACGGCCGGGGGCAGCCGGCGTTCGTAGCACCACAGGCCGAAGCGCACCAGCGCCGCGCTGAGCACGGACAGCAGCACGGCGGCGTACAGCTCCGGCAGCTGCGCCGGGGTGGCGTGCAGGAACTGGGCCACGAAGAAGGTCATGAAGGAGAACACGCCGAGGCTGTGCCCGCGCGGGCCCCAGCGGCGCGCGTACACCCCGGCGCCGACGACGGCCAGGAAGACGAGGTCGCGCGCCACGGGCACGGCGTGCAGCTCGGCCGCGGCGGCGAGCACCGGCACACCCACGGCAGGCAGCAGCGCGGTGGTGACGGCCTGCCCGCGCACGGTGGGGTCGGTGACGGTGAACAGGGCGAGGAGGGCCGCGAGGCCGCCGGTGACCGCGCCGATGACGGACTGACCGGCGAGGAAGCAGACCACGACCGCGAGGCCGATGCCGAGGACGGCCCGCGCGGCGAAGCGCAGGCGCGCCCGCCCCGGGTCCGGAGCCACGAACATCCTCTTCAGCACTGCTGCCCTCCCCATGGAAACCGGAATGGAACACCGGCACAGAAAAGGCGCCGCGGAGGTCCGCAGCGCCATCGACGAGTCCATGAGAGCACCAACGACGTCACTGGCTCAAGTGTGCCCCGAATCGCTGGGCCATTGGCCCAGCAGCGCGCATGTGGTCACGCCGAGCGGAAGGCCAACGGACCAGGTCGAACGGCACAGGCGCAGATAAGACCGCTGAGCCATTGGTACAGTCGTCCATCATGGCCGTGGACGAACTCGACACCCGCATCCTGCGACTGCTCCTGGAACAGCCGCGCACCAGTGTGCGCGAGTACGCCCGCATCCTCGGCGTCGCCCGCGGCACGCTCCAGGCCCGGCTGGACCGGCTGGAGCGGGACGGCGTGATCACTGGCACCGGCCCCTCCCTCTCCCCCGCCGCCCTGGGCCATCCGGTGCTGGCGTTCGTGCACATCGAGGTCACCCAGGGCCACCTGGACGACGTGGGGGACGCGCTGGCCGCCGTACCGGAGATCGTGGAGGCGTTCTCGATCACAGGTGGTGGCGATCTGCTCGCCCGGGTGGTGGGCCGGGACAACGCCCATCTGGAGGACGTGATCCAGAAGCTGATCAGCCTGCCGGGCGTGGTGCGCACGCGTACCGAGGTGGCGCTGCGCGAGCGCGTCCCGCACCGGCTGCTGCCCCTGGTGGAGTCGATCGGCCGGGCGGCGCGCGCCTGACGCTTGGCATGCTGGAGCGCATGAGCGATCTCGGCGTCCTCTCGGTCATCTTCGATCTCGATGGAACGCTCGTGGACAGCGAGCCGAACTGGTTCGAGGCGAGCCGGCTGACCCTGGCCGGGCATGGCGTCCCGGACTACACATGGGCGGACAACGAGGCCTACGTCGGCATCGGCAACCAGGACGCGACGCGGCTGTGGAAGGAGCGCTACGGCCTGAGTGCGCCGGCCGAGGACCTGCTCGCGGAGCTGAACCGGCGCTACCTGGAGATCGCCCGCACGCGCACCCCGGTGTACCCGGAGATGCGCAAGTTCGTGGAGCTCCTGGCCGCCGACGGGGTACCGATGGCGGTCGCGTCGGGGTCCTCCCCGGGGGCGATCGAGGCGATCCTCGCGGGTACGGGCCTGGGCGCCTGTCTGCGCACGGTGGTGTCCGCCGAGGAGGTGCCGCGCGGCAAGCCCGCCCCCGACGTACTGCTGGAGGCGGCCCGGCGGCTCGGCGCGGACCCGGGTGACTGCGTGGTCCTGGAGGACGCGGCGCCCGGCGCGGCCGCCGCCCACGCGGCCGGCATGCGCTGCATCGCCGTCCCGTACGTGGCCGCGCAGGCCGACATGCCCGAGTTCGCCACGGCGACCCTGCTGCTGCGGGGCGGCCAGACGGAGTTCACGGCACAGTCCGCGTACGCGTGGCTGCGGGCCGCGGCGGAGTCCCGCTGAGCAGCACCGCAGCGCCTTGGGGGCGAGGGGGTGCCCAGGCCCGTCGGCGTTACTGCCGTGGACGTTCCCGCCGTGCGCGGGAGGCGGTGGCTGCCTAGCGTGATCCCATGACTACAGAACGGGGTGGGCCGGCCCCGCACGACCGACGGTGGAAAGCGCTCGCCGTCTGCCTGACCGCGGCCTTCATGACCTTGCTGGACACCTCGATCGTGAACGTGGCGCTGCCCTCGCTGGAGCGCGGGCTGGATGCCAGCACGGCCGAGCTGTCGTGGGTGATGTCCGGCTACGCCCTCACCCTCGGTCTGGCCCTGGTCCCCGCGGGGCGGCTCGGTGACCTTCGCGGACGGCGCCAGACCTTCCTGACCGGGCTCGCACTGTTCACGCTCGCCTCGGCGGCCTGCGGGCTGTCCACCGGCGCCGCCTGGCTGGTGCTGTTCCGGCTGGTCCAGGGAGCGTCGGCGGGCCTGATCGCGCCGCAGACCTCGGCGCTGATCCAGCAGATGTTCCAGGGCGCGGAACGGGCGCGCGCGTTCGGCATGATGGGCAGCACCATCGGCATCTCCACGGCGGTCGGCCCGCTCGCGGGCGGTCTGCTGATCCAGGCGGCCGGCGGTCCCGACGGCTGGCGCTGGGTGTTCTACGTCAACCTGCCCATCGGCGTGGCCGCCTTCTGCGCCGCCCTGCGGCTGCTGCCCCGCTCCCCCGGCTCGCCGGGCAGACGCGAGTGCTTCGACGTGCCGGGCGTCCTGCTCCTCGGCTCCGGTGTGCTCGCCCTGATGCTGCCCCTGGTGCAGGAACAGCAGTGGCACGGCCGGCCGAAGTGGGCCCTGCTCCCGGTGGGCGCCGGGCTGCTGGCCGCGTTCTGGGCATGGGAGCGGCGCCAGGGGCGGCGCAACCAGGCCCCCCTCGTCGACCTGCGGCTGTTCTCGCTGCGCTCCTTCTCGCTGGGCGCGCTGCTGAGCCTGGTGTACTTCGGCGGGTTCACGACGCTGTTCTTCGTCTACACGCTGTTCCTGCAGAACGGCATGGGTTACGGCGCGCTGGCGGCGGGCCTGTCGTCCATGCCGTTCGCGGCGGGCTCGGCGGCCGGTGCCGCCGCGGGCGGCCGCCTGGTGGTGCGCTTCGGCCGCAAGCTGGTCATCGCCGGGCTGTGCACGGTGGCGGCGGGGATGCTCGGGGTCGTCGCGGCCGTGCACTGGGTACCGGGCCGGGGCGTGGCCTGGGCGGCCGCGTTCCCGCTGCTCGTGGCCGGCATCGGCTCCGGCCTGACCATCTCCCCCAACACCACGCTCACCCTGTCCCTCGTGCCCGTACGGCGGGGCGGGGCCGCGGGCGGAGTGCTCCAGACCGCGCAGCGCATCGGCTCGGCGGCCGGCGTCGCCGTGGTGGGCTCGGTGTACTTCGCCCACCTGGCCGGCCACGGCACCCCCGCGACCGCACTCCAGTACGGCCTGCTCACCTCGGCCGGCATCATCCTCCTGGCCCTCTGCCTGGCCTGCGCCGACCTGCGGGAACGCCGGATTCACGCCCAGCCGGAGCAGCAGCGGGAGCCAGCACGGCAGGGTGTGTAGGGCCGGTTGCGGATGCCTGCACGGCACGCCGGGCGATCCGAGGCCCGCCTCACCGGAACCCGGCCGCCAGAGCCCTGCGGGGCGTGGACCGCGCCCGTCTGAACGACCGGCGACGCGGCAGCAGCAGGTGCCGCTGGAGCCGGTGCCGGCGGACTCGGACTCGGCCCGGGGCCTGTTACCGGCGCCGCCGGAGCCTCCGCGCCGGCCCTCACGACCTCCGGCGCGGCTTGCCCCGCCTGGGTGTCTGCTGGCCACCCGCCTTGCGGGCGCGCGGACTGCGGCCCGTCGGCTTCGGGGCCGGCTTCTGCCGGGTGCCGCTCGGTTCGGAGCGCTTGCGCTGCTGCTCGGCCTCGGGCTTGGTCCGGCCGCGCGTGCTGTTGACGGTGCGGCCCCGGACGATGCCGATGAAGTCCTCCACCAGGTCGGTGGTGGCCTCCTCCGGCCAGGACAGGGCGACGCTCGACCGGGGGGCGTCGGTGACCGGGCGGTAGGTGAGGTCCTTGCGGTGGTGGAGGCGGGCCAGCGACTGCGGGACGACCAGGAGGCCGACGTTCGCGGCCACCAGCTCGATCGCGTCCTCTGTCGTCGCGGGGCGCTCGAAGGCGGGTTCGCCGGGTGGGCCGTCCCAGTCGAAGACGTCGTCCAGGGGGTGGAAGAGCACCTCGTCGGCCAGGTCGGCCAGAGTGACCTCGTCCGCGGCCGAGATCAGGTGGTCCTTGGGGACGACGACCACCGTGGTCTCGGTGTAGAGGGGGATCGCGCTGAAGAACGTGCGGTCCACGGGGAGCCGTACGAAGCCCGCGTCGGCGTCGCCCGCGCGCAGCACCTCGGGCGCCTCGGCGGCCGGGACCTGGACGAGGGTGAGCGGGATGTCCGGCAGCCGCTCGTTCCAGATCCTCACCCATTTGGCGGGCGTCACTCCGGGTACGTACGCGAGCCGGAACGACGGTGATTCCTCCGAGCCTGTCACCAGGCCAGGTTACCGGCCGTGGTCGGGACCGTGGCATGCGGCCGATACCCTTGGCCTCATGAGTTCGCAGCAGAGCACCCAGACGATGAAGCCCGCGACCGCGGCGAAGAAGCTGGGTGTGTACCTCCCCGCCACCCCCGCCTCGTTCCAGGAGGGCGTCGTCACGCGCGCCGAGCTGAACGAGCTGCAGGCGAACCCGCCGGAGTGGCTGAGCGAGCTGCGGCGCAACGGTCCCCACCCGCGTCCGGTGGTCGCCGCGAAACTCGGCGTGTCCATCGCCGGGCTCGCGCGCGGCGGGGTGACCGAGCCGCTGACCACCGAGCAGATCGAGGAGCTCAAGCAGCAGCGGCCCGAGTGGCTGGAGAAGGAGCGCGCCACCCAGGCCGAGGTCCGCAAGGAGGGCGCGCGGATCAAGCAGCTGAAGAAGGAGAAGCAGGAGCGCGCCGCCCGGCGCGACTGATCCTCCCCCGCTGTTCCGGTTTTCCCGGACGGCCTTTCCCGAACCTTTTTTCCACAACGCCCTCCGGCCCCGGAGGGCGTTGTCAGTGGCCTGCCCTACAGTTCCCGTCACTTGATCGACGCGGGTGCGGGAGGCACGTATGGGGTGGGTGTCGGCAGGCGACTACGAAGTCGCCCTCGACGGCGGGAAGGTGGTGTGCCGCAACGTGTCCGGGCGGCGGCTGAAGTCGGTGCCACCGAAGATCGCCGACGATCCGGCGGTCGTGGGCCTCAGGCAGCTGGTCGAGTGGCTGGAGCGGCACGAACGGCAGTGCCTGGCCACGGCCGAGCGGTGGATGGTCCGCTCGCTCCCCGTGCCGCTCGCCGTCGTCACGCGCGTGTGGCCCGACCCGGCCTGGCAGGCGGCGCTGCGCGACCTCGTGGTCACCGGTTCCGACGGACAGGTCGCCGGCTTCCTGCGGGACGCCGATCCCGAGCGCGGCCTGGGGCTGGTCGACCTCGACGGCGACACCGTGCGCATCGCCCCCGACCTCGTCCGCATCCCGCACCCGGTGCTCCTCGAAGACCTTCAGGAGCTGCGGGAGTTCGCTGTCGAGCTGGGCGTCGAGCAGGGCGCGCAGCAGCTCTTCCGCGAGGTCTGGCACCGGCCGGCGGCGCTCGACGCCGAGGCGACCGAGGTCGAGGACTACGCCGGTGGTTCGTTCAAGGAGCTGCGTTTCCTGCACGGCCGGGCCACCCAGCTCGGCTACCGCGTGCGCGGCGGACACGCCGTCTGTCCCGTCCTGGAGGACGGCCGTGGGGTCGAGGCCCGCGTGTGGGTCGGCGACTACGACGGCCACATGGAGACCGAGACCGGCCCGCTGGTCTGGTCCGGCCCCACCGGGCGGGCGCTGAAGCTCGGTCAGATCGGCCCGGTGGCCTGGTCGGAAGGCATGCGCATGGCGGCCGCGCTGTACGCGGGGCGGGACATCGACGAAGAGGAGCGGGCGGCATGACGTACGACGACACCACGGCGGCCGCGCTGCTGGACGCCGGCGCCGTCCTGCCCCCGGGCAGCACCACGCGCGAGGACGCCGACAGCCTCACCGTGCGCACGTACACCCACCCCGCCCTCGACGGCCGGCAGGTGGTCCGGCTGGTGCCGGGCACGCTGGGCGAGGCGGAGGATCTGGCGCTGGAGTTCCTGGGCCTCGCCCGTGAGCCCGAGGCACCCGAGGTGGGGCAGGTGCGCCGGGAGACGCTGGGCTTCCCGGCCTGGGCGCTCGTCAACGACCCGGCCAACGGACATCACGCGCTCGCCCTGGTGAAGGACGTCGAGCGGCTGGCGAGGCAGGCCAAGTCCCGCCCGGGCACCGCCAAGGAGGGATTCGAGGCGCTCGGCGCGCGGCTGGGCCGTGCCGTGCCGCACTTCCTGCCGACCTTCTACGAGCAGGCCGCGCGCGTCTTCCTGGAGCACGAGAACACCACGTACGCCGCCGCTTTCTTCGGCAAGGCCCGCGAGGCCGAGCGGGTGCACGCGCTCATGGTGGACGAGGAGCGCCAGCGCGCGGTCTTCCTGGAGTTCGCCTTCGCCGGCGCGCTGACCGTGAAGGCCCTCAAGGAGCATGTGCGGGACCTCGCCGTGCGGCTCGAACCGGCCGCGGCCTGGGCGCAGTTCCGGCAGCTGATCGTGGAGCGCTGTGCGGCCGGCATGCCGCCGTACGCCTCGCTGCCGCAGGATGCGCGGGGGCTGATCAAGGCGGCCGGCCTTCCCCGGGTCACCGAGGAGTGCGCGCTGGTCGCCGACCTGATCGCCTCGCCCGCGGCGGTCCGCGCGCCACGCTCCTTCTGGACCGCCTACCGCTCCGTGCTGCCGGTCCTTGCCGAGGAACGGCCGGAGATCCGGCTCCGGCTGCTGGAGATCATGCCCGCCGGTCTGGGCCGGGACGCCGAGGACGAGGAGTTCTGGCTGACCCTGCTCGCGGAGACCGGGTCCGACCGGCTGCTGACGGACGCAACGGCGGCGGCCGAGCACGGCGCCGATCCGGCGGAGTGGCTGACCCGCTGGGCCTCCTTCCGCAAGCACGGCGGTTCGTACTCGCGACGCTGTCCGGCCACGCTCGCGCTGGCCGGGCGCATGGCTCCGCTGCTGCGGGCCGCCGGCCGTCCGGTGGACCTGTGCACCGGCGGCTGGCACGCCGGTGCCGATCTCGATCTGCTGGACCTGTGCGCGGCCGAGCGCGTGCCGCTGACGCTGCCGGGCGCCGACGTCCCCGTGTATCTGCCGCTGCCCGAGTGGCTGCTGGACACCCGTGCCGGCCGGCGTGACCTGGTGGCCGTCGCAGCCGATCCCCGGCTGCGGCGCCTGCTGCACCAGGCCGTGGACAAGGTCGGCGGCCACCAGCGCAGCGAGCAGATGCTGAAGTCGGTCGCCGCCCATCCGGTCCTCTCCGAGGTGCTGCGGGAGTGGCTGGACGAGGCCGTCGGCGGCTTCCTGCGCGCGGCGGGACTGCCCGGCGCCCGTGCGGCGCTGGACCGGCTGCACCCCTTCCGGGTGATCGCCTCCGAGGTCGCGCCGGAGGCGGTGGCCCGGGTGGCCGGCCGCGAGGTGGCACCGCTGCTCGGCCGTACAGTGCGGGCGGGCATCCTCGACGAGCTGGGCTGGCCCGCCCTCGACGAGGCGCTGACACTGCTCGACGGCCGGACCAGGAAGGGCGAGGACGACTCACTGGCCGTGCACGAGGCCTGGCCCGCGCTGATCCTCTGCCGCGGGCTCAAGGCGGTCGTCGTCGGTCCGGAGCGGATCCTGCTCGACCACGACCTGCGCCTGCCCCACGACCTGGACCGCTGGCAGCGGCCCCGATTCCGGTACGTGGACGGGGAGTTGCTCGTGATGTGGCGGCACGGCAGCAAGCAGTACGGCTACTGGTCCGCGCGGCCCGCCGACGTGTTCGAGCTCGGTGGCGAGCAGCTGCCCTCCTGGTGGTCCGGCCAGGAGGCCGTCGTCCCGTCGATCCCGCTGGCCGGCGGCGGACGCACCACGGGTGGCCGCACCCTGCACGCGGGTGACACGGACCTGCCGCCGTGCCGCGCGGTCATCGGCGACGGCACCACGCTGTGGCGTCAGGGCCGGCAGGGCAGGCAGACGGTGTGGCTGGAGTACGACCCGGTCACCGGGACGCACGGCCGCGCGTCGCTCCCCGCGCTGCTGCGCTCCGCCGTCCGCGAGGAGGCCGCGCTGCTGCCCGGCGTGTGCGAGGTGCTGCCGCTGCAACCGGGCCTGGAGCACAGCCCGTTCGGCACCGACGGCACGGTGCTCGGGCGCTGGGTGCGCAAGGAGGGCGAGGGTGCCGAGGAGCGCCGTACGGCCGGAACGCCGGACGGCCGGACCGTCTCGGTCTCGGTGGACCAGGACGGCCGGGTGGGCGTTCCCTTCGGTGCGCTGCGGCTGCCCGGCGGCGCCGAGCCGGTCGTCGCCCAACTGCCCGGCCACCGCGCGCAGTTGTCCGGGACACTCGGGCTGTACGCGGGCGACGACACCTCGCCCACCGGCCTGCTGGGCCGGCTGACGCCGAACGACCGCGGCGGTGAGTACGCCGCCGGCACCCGTCTCCTGCCCCCGCTGCCCTTCTGGCACGGGCTGCGCCCGCGCGACGAACAGGGCTCGGCGGTGCTGCGCGCCCTGGCCGACGAGCAGGCCGCACAGCTGCTGCGGCTCACGGCCGAGGCGCTGACGACCCGTCAGGAGGCGCTGAAGGCGGCCGGCTCGGACGAGACGGCCAAGGCCGCCGTGCCGACCGCGGACGCCGTCGCCGTGCAGGTCGTGGAGCAGGTGCTGCCGGATCTGACCGACGGGCGGCTGCGCACCGGCGTCGCCTCGCTGGTCCGGTCTGCGTTGCGCATCGCCGAGTCGGCCGTCGTCCTCGCGACGCCCCCGGAGGAAGGGCCGAGGCAGCCGCGCAACCGGACCGATGGCATGTTCTCCGACTACAGCCCCGTGCACGGCGACGACCGCACGCTGAACACCGGTGTGTCGGGGGTGATCGGGCTGCACGGCGGGTGGTACGGCGGGCGGTGGAGCGTGCTCCGCCAGATCCGCGCGGTCAACCACGTGCTGTCCGGCAAGCCCGCCGACGGCAAGCCGCTGCCCGGCCTGGCCCGCATCGGCGCCCTCACGGACGGCTGGCTCAGCGAGGAGCACACCGTCCCGGCGATCGGCATGGTGTGGCCGCCCGTCCTCGGCGCCCTGCGGGCGCTGCTGTACCGGGCCGCGTCCCCCGCCCTGACCGACGCCCAGCGGGAACCGCTGCTGCTCCTGGCCGAGGCCCTCGCCGAGGGACCGCTCGTCGAGGCCGGCGGCACACTGCGGCAGGTGGTGCTGAGCGAACCGCAGGAGGAACAGCAGCAGCGCACCGGGCAGGTGCTGCGCAGGGCCGGACGCACGGTGGTGATCCTCGGTTCCCAGGGGGTCGACGTCCGGCGGGAGCGGGTCAAGTGGCTGGCGCTGGACCACGATCCGGCCGGGGTGTTCGGCGCCGTCGCGCACTTCACGCTGGAGCAGGAGACCCGGTACGCCCCGACGATCTCCGCCGAGGACCTGAGCGCCGTCACCCGTCTCGTCCGCGACAAGGGCCCCGCGCCCTGGCAGCCCGCGGCGCCCGGGGAGGTGGAGGCGGCGACCGGCGGCGCGCTGGGCCCGCTGCAGTCCACCGTCCTGGTCGCCGGGCTGCCGCAGGAGCCCGGCGCCGAAGCCCTGGCCACCATCGGCCTGAAGCCCCGGCAGCGGGAGTTCGGCGCCGCGCTGCTGCAGGGCCTGGGTGTGGAACCGCGGGCGGCGCTGATGGGGGCACTGCTGCCGGAAGACCCCGCCGCCCTGTGGACGACGGGACCGGACACGAAGGCCGCGGGACGCGTGTGGACCGAGCGGTTCGGCTCACTGGTCCGGTTGCCGGAGGACCTGGGCGCCGAGCTGTCCGGCATGGGCGCCGGAGGCGCCGGGGACGTGCTCAACCCGTCCCTCACCCCGTGGCTGAGCCGCACCACGGTCCTGCGTCCGGACAAGGACGGCAACCTCGTCCCGGAGGACCCCCAGGCGATGCCCAGCAGTTACGTCCTGACGAATGCCGTCGGCGCACTGTCCGCACTGGCGTACGTGCTGCCGTACGGCCATCCGCTGCGGCCCGCCCTGCCGGAGGGCCTCGCCGCGGTGCGCCGCCGGATGTCCGATCCGGAGCTGATGCTCGGCCTGGACGTGGAGTACACCGAGAAGGGCAGCTCCACCGCCGTGGAGCTGCGCAAGGTGTACGGACTGCCCCCGACCGGCGGCGCGGACGCGTACGGCACCACGCGGGTCGGCGAGGCGCTCGCCCTGCGCCCCTCGTACCGCGACACCGAGACCGTCCTGGTCCGGCCGGCCGGGCTGACCGGGCCCGACGACGCGGTGTTCGGGCTGCTGGAGGGCCTGGTGGGTCCGCAGCGCGGCCACGGCCTGCGCACGCTCCGCACGCTGCTCGGCGAGGATCTGGTCCGCGCGGTCGCGGCCGGCGCCGAGGGTCCCACGGGGTACGCCCAGGACCCGGCGGTCAGCGTGCCCGCGCTCGTCTCCGAGGTGGCCGCCGCGCACGGGCTGGGCGAGGACGCGGCCGCGCTCTACCTCCAGCTGCTGGCCCTGCCGGATCCGACCGACCGCAACTGCACCCGCTGGACCGGCTGGAAGCCCGCGCGCCTGAAGAAGGCCCGCGCCGAACTGGCCGCGACGGACCTGGTGGTGGAGGCCAAGCGGCCGCGCGCCGGGCGAACCCTGTTCCTGCCGTGCGGCTGGCGCGATCTGAAGTCGCCCGCGCTGCCGGTGGAGACCTGGAAGGAGGGCCTGTACCCGGTGCCGGGTCACCGGCGCGCGATACCGACGGTCCCGGTGCCGGAGTTGTTCACGCTCGCCTGGGCCCGCGTCCGGGCGGGCGACGCCCCGGCGTACGAACAGCTGACCACGCGCGCGAACCGCCGGGGGCGACGCCGATGACGCCCACGACGCCGGACTCCGCCGCGCAGGGCTCCCGGGCGCCGCACCACGCCGGGTCAGGCCCCACCACGCCGCACCTCACCGGCCTTCGCCCCACCGGACGGGGACCCACCCCGCCGCGCCGCACCGCGCCGTGCCTCATCGCGCCGGGCTCCGCCGACTCGGGCTCCGCCGCGTCGGCGGGCGCCCGCCCGCTTTCCGCGGCCGCCGGCTGCTGTGCTCTCCCCGCGGCACCCGGCCGCGCCCTGCCTCCGATCTTCTCCCGCAGCACCTCGAAGGAATCCCGCCGATGACCACCGCACTCGCGCCCGGCGCGACCCGTCAGATCGTCCCGCCCGAGGACCGGTACGCCGTCGAACTCGCCTTCCTCGCCGCTCACGACTCCGGTCCCCGGCCGCCCGCATGGCGGCTCACGCCCCGCGCCGTCGTCACCTTCGTCATGGGCAGCGACGGCCGGGCACTGCGGCTGCCCGACGACGCGGAGGCGCCGGAGGGGGTGCCGCGCCGGATGGAGATCAGCGGCAAGTTCGTCGGTGACCGCGCGCTGGTGGAGCGGTGTGTCGTCACCCTGGCCGGTGAGCGGGGCCTGCTGCTCGTCGGTGAGCCCGGCACCGCCAAGTCCCTGCTCTCGGAGCTGCTGTCGGCCGCCGTGTGCGGCACCAGCGGGCTGGTCGTGCAGGGGACGGCCGGTACGACCGAGGACCAGCTCAAGTACGGCTGGAACTACGCCCTGTTGCTCGCGCAGGGGCCGAGCCGGCAGGCGCTCGTTCCGTCGCCGGTGCTCACCGCGATGGCCCGGGGTGCGATCGCCCGGGTCGAGGAGGTCACCCGCTGTCTGCCGGAAGTGCAGGACTCCCTGGTGTCGTTGCTGTCGGAGCGGCGCATCGCCATACCCGAACTGGCGGTCAGTGAAGACGCGTTGGCGCATGCGGCCCCCGGTTTCAACCTCATCGCCACCGCCAACCTGCGGGACAAGGGCGTCTCGGAGATGTCGGCCGCGCTCAAGCGCCGCTTCAACTTCGAGACGGTCGGCCCCATTTCGGACCTCGACGCCGAGACGGCACTGGTGCGCGGCCAGGCCCGGGCGTCGGTGGAACGGGCGGGTGCGCCCTTCCAGGTGGACGATGCCGTTCTGGAGGCCCTGGTCACCGTCTTCCGTGATCTGCGGGAGGGCCGGTCTGCGGAGGGCTGGGAGGTGGAACGCCCGTCCACGGTGATGAGCACCGCGGAGGCCGTGTCCGTGGCGGGCGCGCTGGGGCTGGCCGCGGCGTACTTCCCGGGCGACCGGGACGTGCTCGGGCTGCTGCCCGGCCATCTCCTCGGTGTCGTACGCAAGGACGACCCGGCGGACGGGGCGCGGCTGCGCGGCTACTGGGACGGCCCGGTCCGGCGCCGCGCCGAACAGGGTTCGGCGACCTGGCGCACGCTGTGGGACCTGCACACGGTCCTGGAGGGCTGACGGCCGTGTCCCCTGTCTCCCCGGCCGACGCGTCGACCGTGCCCGAACCTGCTCCCGACACGGACTCCGCGGCCGTCGTGGAACCCGGCTCCGGCTCTGCGCCTTTCGCCGGCTCCGACGCGGGCTCTGCGGCCTTCGCCGATCCCGGAGCTGCCGTTGCCGCCCTGACGGACCCGGCGGTGCCGTATCTGATCGGGGTGAGGCACCACGCGCCCTCCCTCGCCGCGGCCGTGCCCGCGCTGCTGGACGCGGCCCGACCGGAGGTGCTGCTGGTCGAGCTCCCCGCCGAGCTGCAGACCTGGCTGCCCTGGCTCGCCCACGAGGAGACCAGGGCTCCGGTCGCCCTCGCCGCGGCACGCCGGAACGGGGGCGGAGGCCCGGCGTTCTACCCCTTCGCCGACTTCTCACCCGAACTGGCTGCCGTGCGCTGGGCGGCGCGGCACGCGGTACCGGTGATCGCGTGCGATCTGCCGCTGGCGGACCGGGCCTGGGGAGGGACGCGGGAGTCGGACGAGAAGGCAGAGGCAGCGAGAGCGCCCCGGGTTCCGGCACCGGAGGCCGACGGAGAGGCAGGGGCACCCGGGGCCCCGGCGTCGGCGACCGACGGAAAGGCCGGGACGCCCAGCGCCCCGAGCCCATGCACCAACAGGGACCCCGAAACACCAAGTGCCCCGGCCCCGCTCGCAAGCGAGTTGCCCGGAGCACCCGATGTCCGGGCGGTGAAGGGGGGCGGGCCCGGCACCGGTACCGCCACGGCCGGGATCACCTCGGGCCTGCGTTCCCGGCTCACCGGCCGCCCCGGGGACGACCTGTGGGACCGGCTCGTCGAGGCCGCCGCTCCCGGTTCGCCGCCCGAGGCGCTGCGGCGGGCCGCATTGTTGACGGGGTGGGCGCTGCGGGAGGAGGCGATGGCCTCCGGCGGGGTGCCGGAGCTGGACCTGCGGCGCGAGCAGTGGATGCGCTCCTGTCTCGCCGCGGCCACGGCGAACGGCGAGCGCGCCGCCGTACTCGTCGGCGCCTTCCACGCCCCGGCGCTCCTGCCGCCGGCCGCTCCGAGCTCGCCGACCGCACCGACCGGCGAACGAGGCGCCGTCGTGGCGGCGCGGGCTCCCGCCGCCGGGAGAGCTCAGGGTCCTGCCGCGGCGTGGACGACCTCCCTCATCCCCTACAGCTACGCCTTGCTGGACGAACGCTCCGGCTATCCGGCCGGCATCCGTGACCCGGAGTGGCAGCACCTGGTGCTGGACGCGGCCGGTGACCCCGTCGCGCTGGAGGGCGCGTTGACGCGGGCCGCAGTTCGGGTGTGTGCCGAGTTGCGGGCGCTGGGCCATCCGTCGGGGCCCGCCGACGCGCGGGAGATCGCGCGGCTGGCCGGTGACCTCGCCCGGTTGCGGGGGCTGCCCGCGGCGGGCCGGGGTGAGCTGGTCGAGGCGGTGCAGACGGTGCTCGCGCAGGGTGAGCCGTACGGTCGGGGACGGGCCGTTGCCCGCGCGATGGAGCGGGTGCTCGTCGGGACGCGCACCGGCCGCCCGGCCCCGGGCGCACCGCGCTGCGGACTGGCACCGGCGGTCGAGGCGGAACTCGCCGGGCTGGGGCTGCCCGGCCCGGCGGAGTCCGCTCAGGGTGCCGCGCGCGACCTGCGCCTGGACCCGCTCCGCTCGGACCTGGACCGCCGCCGGGAACTCCTGCTGCGGCGCCTGGCCGTGTGCGCGGTGCCGTACGGCGAGCCCGAGGAGGTCGCCGGCACGGGCGGCGCCGAGGCGCTCACCTCGCGCTGGGAGGTGCGTTGGACACCGGCCACCGCGGGCATGCTGACCGCGGCCGGCCTGCGCGGAGTCACGCCGGCGCAGGCCGCCGAGGGCGTGCTGCGGGAAGGCCGACGGGCCGAGCGGGACGAGGGCGGACCCACGGCGGCGCAGACCCTGCGGGGGCTGGCGCAGGCGGCGGATTGCGGCCTGCCCGAACTCGCGGACGAGCGGCTGGCCGACACCGCCGAGGTGCTGCCGGCCTCCGGCACACTGCCCGAACTCCTGGCCGGACTCGCCCTGTTGGACCGGCTGCGGGCCGGGCACATCGCCGGACTCGGCGACGACGGGGAACGTACGGCGCGGGCGGCGGCGGTCGCCGAGCTGCTGACCGCCGCCGCGGTGCGCCAGGTCGATGGGCTCACCGGCTCCGAGGACCCCGCCGACGCACACGCCCTGCTGGAACTCGCCCACCGCGCCGACGCGTTGGGCGGCATTCGGCTCACCGACGCGCTCGCCCGGCTGGCGGCCGGCGGTTCCCCGCTGATGCGGGGCGCCGCCGGAGCCGTACGCGTGCTGCTGGGACAGCAGGAGGCACGGGCGTTCGGCGACCGGGTCGCCTCCTGGGTGGACGGTGCCTGCGATGCCGGGTCCCGGGCGGCGCTCACCGCACGGCTGACCGGCCTGCTGACCGCGGCCGGTCCGCTGCTGGAGTCGGCGGCGCCCGCGCTGGAACCCCTGCTGCGCCGGATCGTCGAGCTGTCCGACCGGGACTTCCTCGACCGGCTGACGGCGCTGCGCGGCGGCTTCGACACGCTCAGCCCGGCCGCCCGCGACCGGCTGCTGGCCACCGTCGAGCGGCGACTGGGCGGAGAACGTCCGGACGACACCGGCGGCGTCGATCCCGCGACCCTCGCCGTGTGGACCCGCGCCGACCTCGCGGCCCGCGAGGCCCTGGCCGCCTTGGGACTCCTCCCTGCTCACCCGCCCACCGAGGCCACCGCGCCCACCGATGCGACGGACACCGGGGATCCGGCGGCGCCGGTCCCCCTCGCCGCCGACGACGACCACCGGCTCGCCCCGGTCGACCGGTGGCGTCTGGTACTGGGCCGCAGGAGCAGCGGGCTGTCCGGCTCGGCGCAGCGCCTGGCGACCGCTCTGGACGAGTTGTACGGCAGCGGACGCGGCGAGGGAAGCCGTGGCGATCTTTTGGGCCGAGGCGATGGCGGGCGCGGGGCGCCGTATCCCGGGGTGCGGGAGTGGTCCGAGGAGCTGGCGGCACTGTTCGGGCCGGGCATCCGGGAGGAAGTGCTGGAGGCGGCCGCGGCGGCCGGCCGCCAGGACGTCTTCGCGGAGCTGGATCCGGACGGCGTACGGCCGTCCGTCGACCTGCTGCGCTCGGTGCTGCGGCACGCCGGAGGCCTGCCGGAGGCCCGGCTGGCCGCGCTGCGCCCACTGGTCCGGCGCCTGGTGGACGCCCTGACCCGGCAGTTGGCGACCCGGCTGCGCCCCGCGCTGCACGGCACCGCCCTGCCCCGCCCCAGCCGGCGTCCCGGCGGCGGCCTCGACCTGCCCCGCACCCTGCGGGCGAACCTGGCCACGGCCCGCCGGATGCCGGACGGCACGGTGCGGGTCGTCCCCGAGCGACCCGTCTTCCGCAGTCGCGCCCGGCGGTCGGCGGACTGGCGGCTGATCCTGGTCACCGACGTGTCGGCATCGATGGAGGCGTCCACGATCTGGGCGGCGCTCACGGCCTCGGTGCTGGCCGGCGTGCCCACCCTGTCCACGCACTTCCTGGCCTTCTCCACCGAGGTGATCGATCTGACCGACCACGTCGAGGACCCGCTCGCCCTCCTCCTGGAGGTCAGGGTCGGCGGCGGCACCCACATCGCCGCCGGGCTGCGGCACGCGCGCGAACTGGTCACCGTGCCCTCGCGCACGCTCGTCGTGGTCGTCAGCGACTTCGAGGAGGGCCACCCGGTCGGCGGACTGCTCGCCGAGGTCCGCACCCTGGTCGGCGCCGGCTGCCATGTGCTGGGCTGCGCGAGCCTCGACGACTCGGGCCTGCCCCGCTACTCCACCGGAGTGGCGGGACAGTTGGTGGCGGCCGGCATGCCGGTGGCCGCGCTCAGTCCGCTCGAACTGGCCCGCTGGGTAGGGGAGAAGATCGCATGAGCCAGGGCACGAGGCAGGAACTGCCCGCGGTCGCCCCGTCCGTGACCGCCGAACTCGTCGCGGCGCTGTCGCCCCGGCTGCGCAAGCGCCTCGACGCCGGCATCACCAAGCTGGCGGGCCGGCCCACCGTCCGCGACGGCGACACGGTGCGCATCGCCGTCGATGACGACACCGATCTCGAACTGCACGCCCCCGGTGGCTCGGTGACCACCGCGGACGGCATCCGCTGCGGTTGCCTGCTGGCCCCGGACTGCCTCCACCGCGCGGCGGCCGCCTCGGCGGCTCCCGTCGCCGAGGAGAGCAACTCCGGTGATGGCGAGGGTGGTTCGCAGGAGGCGGTGGTCGTCGCCGAGGGGGAGGTGGCCGAGCCGGAGTGGGCCGACGCCGCGCAGCGCGCCGCCGCACTCGCGCTGCGCGCCGCCGCGGCCGCCGTGCTCGAAGCCGGTGCGGACGGCGCGGGGGCGGTCGTCCAGGCGGAGCTGCTGCGGGCCGCGCACACGGCACGGCTCGCGGGGCTGCACCGGGCCGCCGCCTCGGCCGTCTCCGTGGTCACCGCACTGCGCGCGGCCCGCGCGGGCGACCCGGCGTACCGCCTGGTGGACCTGGTCGGCGGCCTGCGTGACGTACTTGCCGTGGCGCACCGCGTCCCGCACGCCACCGGCGCCGAACTGGCCGCCCTGCGCGGCACCGCTCGGCAGCCGTACCGCCCGGACGGCTCGCTGCGGCTGTACGGCCTGTTCTCCGAGCCGGTGCTCACCGCGAGCGGCTACGCGGGTGCCGTGACCTGGACCGCCGACCCCGAGGGGCGGCTGTACCAGGTGTCCGATGTCGCTCCGGGCGGTGCCGGGCGTGCGGTGGGCGCGGCCGACCGGCCGGTCAGGCTCGGTGACACGGCCCTGACCCACCGCGAGCTGTCCCGTGCCGGCCTCGCGGTGTCGGGGGCCACGGTCTCCCCCACCGGCCGGCTCGGGGCGGGCGCCGGCGTGCGGGCGGTCGGGGCGCCCGGTGCCGGCTGGCACGAGGAGCCGCTGGACCGGCTCTGGACGGTCCCCGTGGCCGAGCAGCTCACCCGTGCGTTCAACGGCGGCCATGACCTGCTGTTCCTGGAGGTCACCCTGCTCGGTACGGCGGTGGAGGCGGCGGGCGGCTGTCTGCTCGCCGGATGCGACGGCGTCGTACTGCGGCTGACCGCCGCCCACGACCACCCCGCGCTCGCGCACCGGGACAACCTGCGTCTGCTGGCCGCCGCCCGGGGCACCACGCTCCGGGTCGTCGCCCGGCTCACCCCTGCCCCGCACCCCAGGGCCCGGCTCCTCGCAACCGAGCATCCGGCGCAGCCCGGTATCCGGGTCGACGTGGGTCTGGACCGGCTGCAGCGCGCCGACCTGCCGCTCGCGCCCGCCTCCCCGGTGCGGCCGGCCCCGAGTGCCGAGGAGGCTCCGGTCCATCTGCTGCGCCGCCGCGTCCAGCAGGCGGTCTGCGGCGGGCGGCGGGTGCTGTCCTTCCCCGGCGACGCGGGCGCCGACGCCCGGCGGCTGGGCCGGTCGGGGCTGGCCACGGCGGGCGGTCTGCTGGGGGAACTGCATGCGGCGGCGGCGGAGCGCTCCCGCGATGTGTTCGGCCGCCTGCTGCCGGCGGACCCGGACCGCTTCGCCCGCGCCTGGCTGGCGGCGGCCCGCTACACCGAGGAGGTGGACCGCGCACTGTGCGTCGCGGCCTGGTCCGGATAGCGAGAGGGCCCGCTCGGCCCGCGGGGGCCGAGGCACACGACACCGGACGGGCCGCCGTTCCCCCGTGCCGGCGGCCCGCCGGACGTACGTCCGCACAGGCCGGTGCCGCGGGTTGCAGTGTGCGACGGCCGGGGGCCGCCGGGGTATGCGTACAAGTACGTACGCGGACGGGGAGGAGGGGCCGCGGGGCAACCGGAGAGGGACAGGTGGGACTCGACAAGGCCTACGAACGCATGACGGCGGTCGCCGTGGCGGCGCTGCACGAACGGGAGCCCGCGCGCCTGTGGCCGATGCTCGCCGGTGCCCTGGCGGACCTGTGCGGCGGCGAGGCGGTGATCCACAAACTGGACGACTGGAGCGAGCGCGCGGGCACGATCGGTGCGGCACCCGATGCTGCCGCGGCCGAGCTGCAGCGGCTCGGGGAGGCCGACCTGGCCCTGCTCCGCGCGGGCTATCCCTTCGCCCGCCACTACGCGAACCGGACCGACCGGATGCCCGTCACCGCCCATCGGGCGGCGGGCAGGCGCTGGCCGCACAGTCCCACGGCGCGTCTGCTCGGCGCGGCGCTCGACGTGCACCACGTGCTGGGTGTGCCGCTGCCCGACAGCACCACCCCGGTCACCGGGTGCCTGGTCTACCGCGCCGGCCGGGACTTCACCGACGACCATCTCGCCATGGCCGAGCGCGCGCAGCCACTGCTGGCGGCCGTGGAGCGACAGCGACGGCTGCTGGAGGAGTGGCGGCGCGGGCTCGGTCCCGGCGGCGCGACGGACGAGCGGGCGGTGGACTGCGCGCTGACGCCGCGCGAGACGACCGTCCTGCTGCTGCTCACCGACGCGCTCACCGCCGATGCCATCGGCCGTCGCCTCGGGATCTCCGTCCGCACGGTGCACAAGCACGTCGAGAACATCTACCGCAAGCTGGGCACCCGTGACCGTCTGGGCACCGTACTGCGAGCCCAGCGGCTCGGTCTCGTGCCGTCGCCCGGACCACCCTGAGCCTGGGCTCGGCCTTCGTGATTCGTCACGGTGGACCGGTCCGCGGGAGGACGCGGAGCAGGCCCCGCTCCCCGTCGGCGGCGACCCGGTTGGCCGTGTCCTCCTCGTCGCCGCTCTCTGCGGCCGCCGCCAACTCCTCGCGGAGGGCGTCCAGTTCGCCGTTCACCCCGCGCCGGGAGGGCCAGCGGGTGAACCGCCGGCCTCCGAGCCGGCGAGCCGATGCGGATGCGAACTGTGCTAAGGTTCCGGAGTTGCAGTTGTGGTACCCATGAACCTATGTGCGCCTGACAGGAATGCTTTCCCTTCAGGCGCATTATTTGTTTTCCGGCATCTCCGGATGGGGCCTCTGCCTACAGAACGGAGAAGGTCATGGCGCAGGGAACCGTGAAGTGGTTCAACTCTGAAAAGGGTTTCGGCTTCATCGCGCAGGACGGCGGCGGCCCCGACGTCTTCGCCCACTACTCGAACATCGCGACCCAGGGCTTCCGTGAGCTCCAGGAGGGCCAGCGGGTCTCCTTCGACGTCACGCAGGGCCAGAAGGGCCCGCAGGCGGAGAACATCGTCCCCGCCTGATCGCCGGACGCGTATTCCGCTCACCGGGGTCCGCACCGTCACGGTGCGGACCCCGGTTTGTGCTGTTTCCAGGAAGGCAGACAACCGCATGCCCCGCAGACCCCAGAAGCCGAACCGGCGCGCCTCGTCGCCCCAGCCGTCCGCGTCGTCCGCGTCGTCGCCGCGGGAATTCCGGCTGCCGGAAAACACGACACCCGCACTTCCCGCCGTCGAGGACTTCGCCGCTCTGGACATGCCCGCGGGGCTGCTGAGGACCCTCACCGAGCAGGGGGTGACCACTCCCTTCCCCATCCAGGCCGCCACGCTGCCCAACTCGCTCGCCGGCCGCGATCTGCTGGGACGGGGACGCACCGGCTCCGGCAAGACCCTCGCATTCGGACTCGCGCTCCTGGCCCGCACGGCCGGACTGCGCGCGGAGCCCAAGGCACCCCTCGCCCTCGTGCTGGTGCCCACCCGTGAACTCGCCCAGCAGGTGACCGACGCGCTGACCCCCTACGCGAGCGCGGTCCACGTCCGGCTGGCCACCGTGGTCGGCGGGCTGTCCATCACGAAGCAGGCCGCAGCCATCCGTCGGGGCGCGGAGGTACTCGTGGCGACTCCCGGCAGGCTCAACGACCTCGTGGAACGCGGGGACTGCGAGCTCGGCAGCGTACGCATCACCGTGCTGGACGAGGCCGACCAGATGACGGACATGGGCTTCCTGCCGCAGATCACCAAGCTGATCCAGCAGGTACGGGCCGACGGGCAGCGCATGCTCTTCTCGGCCACCCTGGACCGCAACATCGACCGCCTGGTGCAGCGGTTCCTGACCGATCCCGTGGTGCACTCCGTGGACCCGTCCGCGGGAGCGGTGACCACCATGGAGCACCACGTGCTCCACGTCCTGGACGAGACCGACAAGAAGGCCGTCACCACGCGCATCGCAGCCCGTGACGGCCGGGTGATCCTCTTCCTCGACACCAAGAGGTCCGCCGACCGGCTCGCCAAACGGCTCCTGGCCGTCGGTGTCCGCGCGGCGGCTCTGCACGGGGGCCGCTCCCAGCCGCAGCGCAACCGCACCCTGGAACAGTTCAAGAACGGCCAGGTCACCGCGCTGGTGGCGACGAACGTCGCGGCCCGGGGCATACACGTCGACGACCTCGACCTGGTCGTGAACGTCGATCCGCCCACCGACCACAAGGACTACCTCCACCGGGGCGGCCGCACGGCTCGCGCCGGCGGCTCCGGCAGTGTGGTCACCCTGGTCCTGCCCGACCAGAAACGGGACGTCACCCGGCTCATGTCGGACGCGGGCATCCGGCCCCGAACGGCCCGCATCAAGTCGAGCGACGCGGAACTGGCCGCCATCACCGGCGCCCGCGAGCCCTCCGGTGTGCCCGTCACCATCGAGGTCCCCCAGCCGGCGACACCGACGGCGTCCCGCCCGGCCCGGAAGACCGGCACCGAGCCCGGCAAGCGGTCCGGCCGCCGGCGAAAGGGCGGCGGCGCAACGGCAACCGATGCCGCCAACAGCACGAGGGACCGGGGCTCGAACCGCCGGACCACGGCCGGGGCGGCGGTGGCGGGCGGCCCTTCCGCAGGCAGCGGCCGCGGTTCTGCCCGCCGCAGGGCGGATGTCGGCTCGGACCGCCGCGCCGGGGACGGGGCGGCGACCGGTGCTGCCTCCGGCAAGGCTGTCCGCGGATCCGGCCGACGGGCGGCGGCCCGCGGCACTACCGGCGACCACGTCCCCGGACGCCGGGGCGGCCGGGGCAACTCCGCACGCTGACTCGGATGATGCCGGCCTGCCCTCGCCCCTTTCGCACGGGTGAGGCAGGCCCGCACGCAGGCCCGCGACGAGTCCGGGGCGACGGCCGCGTGCGGTTCGGTGAGCAGGAGACGGTGCAACGGATCGTAGACACCGGCCTCAAGCCGTAGGGCCCGCCGACGCCGGCGGGCCGCCGGCCGTTGTCCCTGCTGATCGCTCCCGGCCCCCAACCCGGCCTGGCCCGTCCTGACTGACGACACGTCGGATGAGGCCTGCGGAACCGCTCCGAGGGGCCCCCTTTTTCAGCGGTGTGTGCCGTGTCACGCATTCCGAGGGCCGCCTAAGTTGCGTGCATCACAGCGGAAATGTCCATTTAGCGTCCATGCTCGAAACGGATATCAGCTCCCGAAGTGGAGCATATCGGCAACCTCTTGGGCGCGAAGTTGCAAAGTGACCCATGCCACAGCACTCGTGACATTCCCGCTAGTTCCCCCCGGAAAGGTGCCCCACTATGGCCGCATACCTCTGTCCTCCTGCCGTGATTCACGGCGAGCACGCCGTGGAAACCAGCCAGATCGTGGCGGAGGTGCGCAACCGGCATCCGCACGCGGCCTGGGCGCCGCGGATCGACGGCATCGCGGCCAGCACGGGCATCGAGACCCGCGGGTGGATGCTGCCGCTGGAGAGCGCCGTCGCGCCCGGCAACGGCGGCGGCCTGCGGGCTGTCGGCGTCGGCCCGGCCCAAGAGGCCCTGGCCCGCGACGGGTTCACCGAGCAGGACGTGGACCGCGTGATCGCCACCCTCGAGGCGATACCCACGCCGCAGACCGTCCAGGAGCGCACCGCGCCGGCCTGGGAGGCCGTACAGTCCTACGGGGAGCGTGCGGCGCGCGGGGCCCTGCACATCGCCGGGCTGGACGTCGCGGACATCGACTGCCTGATCACCAGCAACTCCACCACCCCGGCGCTGCCGGGTCTGGACATCGCCCTGGCCAACCGGCTTCAGCTCCGCAACGACGTGATGCTGCAGCCGGCCACGCAGTGGGCCTGCATCGCGGGGACCCGCTCCCTGGCGCTGGCGGCGGATCTCGTGGCCGCGGACCCCGACCGGGTGGTCCTGGTCGTGATCGCGGAGGCGCTGAGCACGACCTACCAGCCCGCGGACGACACCCTCGAGTCCCTGATCGTCCGGTTGCTGTTCGCGGACACTGCGGTCGCCGCGGTGGTCACGGGCCGCCCGCGGCCCGAGTCGGTGCTGCGGCTGGACTCCTCCTGGCACCACACCCTGCCCGGCACCCAGGACCTGCACCGCCTGGAGACGCGGGCGGACGGCACCCACTTCGTGATGGACCGGCGCGGGCCGCGCGCCGTACAGGAGACGGTCACGGCGATGTGGGAGTGGCTGCGCGTTCGTTACCAGGACCACCCCGGCTCCTGGCACCCCGACGTGCTGCTGGCGCACCCCGGCGGGACCCGGGTGCTGGAGTACATGGAGCAGACCATGCCCGAGGCGTGGCCGTCGGGGCTGCTGGACTACAGCCGGGACAGCTACACCACCGGCAACCGCGGAGGCGCCGCCGTGTTCGACATCATGCGGCGGGCGCACGACGCCGGGCAGAAGCCGGGCAGTCGCGCCGTCCTGTACGCGGCGGCACCGGGCCTCACCGCCACCGCCCTGGAAGGGGAGTGGCTGTAGTACGGACCCGCCTCGGCCGCACCGGACGGGCCCTGCGCATCGCCGGGCACGTCACGTAGCGCCGAGGACACGTTCCGTACCGTCGGCCGCCCGCACGGCACGCCGCGTCACCTCGCGACTTCCGCCCAGATCACCTTGCCGGTGTCCGTCCACCGCACCCCCCACCGGGTGGTGAGCCCGTGCACGATGTGCAGGCCCCGGCCGCCGTCGTCGAGGAGGCCGCCCCGGCTCAGTCGTGGCCTGCCGTTGCCGGTGTCGCCCACCTCGCACAGCAGGCCGTGGCCGGTCCTGATCAGCCGTACCGTGACGGGGCCGGTGGCGAAGCGCACCGCGTTCGTGACCAGCTCGCTGACCAGCAGCTGGACGGTGTCCCGGGTGTCGTCCCTGGTGCGCCATTGCCGCAGCAGCGCGGAGACCTGTGCGCGGGCACGGGCGGGCGCGTCGCCGCGGGCGGGCAGCCGCCAGGTCGCGGTGTCCCCCTTGCGGTAGCCGATCATGCGTGCGAGCAGCAGGGTCACGTCGTCGCGCTGGCGCCCGGGGACCAACGCGGCGACGACGCGTCGTGCGGCCTGCTGCAGGGCGTCCCAGGGGTGCACCGTGGACACGGCGTCCGCCAGCCTGCCGATGCCCTCGTCGATCGACTCGGCCGGATCCTCCACCAGGCCGTCGGTGTAGAGGGCGAGCAGGGAGCCCGGGGGCGCGCCGAACGTGTGCACGTCGAAGGGCTCCCGCAGTGCGAACTCGGCGCCCAGGCCGGGATGGGGGCGGACCGCGAGCGGGCCCGCGTGTCCGTCCGGGGAGACCAGGACCGGGGGGAGGTGCCCGGCGCTGGACAGGGCCACGCGGTGGCTGACCGGGTCGTAGAGGGCGATGCAGCAGGTGGAGCCGAGGGCGCTGTAGCCGGCCGCGAGCCCGGACTCCGCGTCGTCCAGCAGCGATACGGTCTCGTCCAGGTGCTCCAGCACCTCGTCGGGAGCCAGCCCGGCGGACAGCAGCGCGCGGGCCTCCATGCTCAGCTGGCCCATGGTTGCCGCGGCTCCCAGGCCGTGCCCGACGACGTCACCGACCACCAGCGCGGTACGGCCGTCCGGCAGCGGAAAGCTGTTCACCCAGTCGCCGCCGACGCCCGCGCTGTCGGGCGTGGCGGGCTGGTAGACGCTGGCGATCTCGATGGTGTCGCCGCCGGTCCGGGGCAGCAGCCGGCGCTGCAACGCCAGCACCTGCGTGTGCTCGCGCTGGTGCTGACGGGCCAGGTCGACGTGATGGGCGGTCCTGGCCACCAGTTCCTGCAGGTCGAACAGCTCGCTGTCGCGGAAGGGACAGTCCGCCCGCCGCCAGACCTCCGCCACGCCCAGTACGACCGGCGGCGAGCCGTCCAGGACCAGCGGTATGCACGCCACACCGGCCGAGCGGTCGCCGGGCACCAGGGCGCGCATCACGCGCGGACTGCCGAGCACCCGCTCGACCGCCTCCCGGTCGGGTATGACGATGGCCTGCGGGGCGTCGTCGCGTCGTACCGCCTGTGCCAGCAGGCGGCTCGCGTCGCTGGGAAGATCGTCGCCCGGAGTCACGTAACCGTCGGGCCACGCCCGGTCCGGCACCAGGGCCGCCCGCCGCAGCCGGATGCGCCCCTGCGCCCGCTCGGTGACTCCCTCGCCCGTCCACACGGCGAAGTCGAGGTCGACGGCGGCCACGTCCCCCCAGGCCAGCAGGGATTCCGCCAGCGACTGCGCGGTCTCGCCGATGTCCAGCGAGGTGCCGATCGCGGTCTCGGCGGCGTACAGGTGCAGCCTCCTGGCCATGGCGATCACGGAGACGGTCAGGCCCTCCTCGGGCGCCGGGGCGGGCAGGATGCTCATCGAGACCACCAGCTCCGACCCGTCGCCGCGCCGCAGGCGCTGGATCCGGGCGACGTGCGCCTCACCGGTCTCCAGGACCTGCTGCAACCGCCGGGTGACCGTCGGTACGTCCCCGGGGGGCAGGAGCTCGACGAAGGGACTCCCCGGCACGGCGTCCAGACCCGCGAATACCGGGGCTGCCAGGGCGCAGCGGGTGATTCTCAGATCCCTGTCCAGGTTGACCACGCCGAGGATCTGGTCCTGACCGCCGGCGTCCGCGTCGTCCGGTTCGGGCCGGCGAGGGCCGCGGTCGCCCCGGGCGTCGGCGGGGCCGGCGGCCGCTGCCGCTCCGCCGCGCGGGATGTAGCGCCCCAGGGCACTGCTGACCAGGTCGAACGGCGAAGAGGACGAGGGAGAGGGTGTGGAGTCCATGCGGCTCTCTCAGCAATCCCCGGCGCAGCGCCGGGGCCGTACTCGGACCCGTGCGACGGGGCCCCGAGATCCCTGACCGCACACCTCATTGAATAACACCGGTGGTCGCTTCGCCCACACCGGCGGATCGCGCGGTGAACACGGACAGTGAGAGGAGGCAGCGGTCGATGAGGCCGTGTCGGCCGCGGCGCGTTGCCGTCACGTGCCGCTGTGTCATGGCCTCGGGCTCGCCCCGTCGGTCCCTGCCTCGGGCTCGCCGCGTCAGCTCCCTTCCGGAGGTGGGGACGGTCTGGGGCCGTGGGGTGCGGAGTCGGGGAGGAAGAAGTCCAGGAGGGCTTCGCGGACGGGGTGGTGCTGGCGGGGCCGGAGTGACGCCGCGGAATCCTCCGCGGGTGGTCCGGGTGCTGCGTCGGCCGTAGTGGGCGGCTGCTCGGACGGCGTGGACGGGTCCGAGTCCGGAGTCGGCAGCACCTCTTCGGCAGCCGGGGCGGAGGGGGGCGCTATCGGCGTCGACAGGAGTTCCTGGACGATCTCCTCGGCGCGCTCGTGGCGCGGGCGCATGTCGGAGACGAGGATCCCGTAGGGGGCCAGGACACGCGGGAGGAGCGCGTCCTCCCACTGCTGGATTCGGCGGGGGCCCGGGCAGGACTTGGGGACGGGAGTCCAGGGGCCCGGCGAGCCGAGGAGGGTGTGGTGGGCCAGGCCGGGGTCGGCGGGGGTGCGGCAGGCCCGGTGGGCGATGGCGGGGTGGGTGCGCATCAGCCACCAGTGGAGGCGGATCAGTGCGTCCAGCTGGGCGTCCGTCCAGGGCTGGGAGACGTGCCCCTCCGTCGTGATGCCGACCGCGCCCGTGCCGTCGGAGCGGAGGTTCGCGCGGTACGCGGAATCGGCGGGGGTGGTCGTGTCCAGCCACTGGGTGATCTTCCCGGTGGCGGACACGCCGAAATGGCTCCAGCCGCGGGCGCCGGGCCGACGGAAGCGGACGTCCGCGGCGGGCAGGGTGGCGTTCGCCGTGTGGACGATGATCTGGGTCGGCTTCAGGGGCGCAGGCGGCTCGGGCCGGGCGAGGAGCCGGACCGAGGCGAAGGGGCAGAGGGGCACGTCAGTTCTCCTCAGTTCTCCTGGGGCTCCGCGTTCGCGTCCGAGAGCGGCGTGGCCAGCGGATGGAAGACGCGGCGGAGATCGGAGAGGGAGTTCTCACCGGTGATCCAGGCCAGCGGGGCGTAGTGGACGTCGATGCCCAGCGGGAGCTGGAGGAGGGGGTCGCCGGCGGAGTTGGCCGGCCACTCGACGGTGCCGCTGACGGTGCGGGTCGGGACCAGCCAGAAGTCGCCGGAGCGATAGGAGCCGCCGGGGTTGAAGTAGATCTGGAGGCCGTCCTCCAGCTCTGTCCAGGTGCCCTCCTCGACGGGCAGGGCGCCACCGTCGGTGCGCGGGCGGTGGCCGGGAGTGCCGGTGGCGGCGTGGTCCCAGCGGCGCAGGAAGGGGTGGCGTTCGGGCAGCGCCCCGATGCCGGGGAGGGGTTCGGCGGAGAGGCGGACCCGGCGGCCGGGGAGGTCGATCTCCTCGACGCTCAGCAGGGGCGCCGGCTCACCGCGGCTGAGGTAGGCGGAGTCGCAGACCTCGACGCGGTCCCCGACGTCCAGGGTGAGCTTGTCGTCATCGCCGAGGGTGGACAACGCGACCCAGGTGCCGTCGAGTTCGGCGATCGGGAAGGCGACGCTGCCGTTCTCCCGCGACCACTTGAAGGTCGCGCCCCGCTCGGCCGTTCCGCCCTGATGGATCTCGATGCGGTAGAGCTGGTTCTCCGGGCCGCGGTAACGGGCGTCGGGCCGGACCAGGCAGGGCTCGTCCGCCGCTCCCTCCGGCCGCTCGGCGCGGGCGGCCAGGCGGGCGGTGGAGCGCTGGGCGGCGGCCCACTCGTCGAAGGCGGCGCGGACCGTGGCAGCGCCCCCGTCGCCGACGTCCAGGTCCTGGGCGGGGAGGGTGAGTACCTGCCAGACGGTCTTGACACGGGCGGCGGTGTCCGGCATGGCGGCGCCGAGCGCGACCTCACGGATCTCGGGGTCCTCGACGGCGGTGACGCTGCGGTCCCAGACCTTGAGGTAGGCGAGGAACGGGAAGGTGGAGGGGAGTTGGTCGGCCGGCAGCTCGGGGTCGCGGTAGGCGTCGGGCTGGTTCCAGTACGTCCAGGTGGCCGGGGTGGGGGACGGGATGACGCCGTCGCTGTCCGCGCCCGCCGATCCGCTGTCGAGCGGCAGCGGGCCGCCGGAGGGGACGGCCGGAGCCGGCTGGGGGCGCGTCGCGTCGAGCTGGATGCCGTCGACGTAGTAGCGGCCGCCGCCGATCGTGAGGTCGTCCTGGTCGTGGGTGCCCTTGACGTAGACGATGCCGAAGCCGGGGTCCTTGCCGGGTTCCCCGGGTCCCCCGTCGCGTCCGATCAGGTCACGGGCCAGGGTGCGGGAGCGGAAGAGCTCGATCGCCGTCTGCTCGTTGGCGTCGGCGTCCAGTTGGACGCGGCCCTGCTGGGCGAGCACCGCGGAGTAGTGCTTTCCGGGCTGGTGGGTCAGGCGGGAGAAGTCGCCGTGCATGGTCCCCCTCAACTTTCTTGTGCTGGTGCGCCGGTGGGTGGTCTGCGTCTGGGGATGGACGGGCGTCAGGTCACGAAGAAGACGCCCGCGTCGGTGCCGGCCGGGGCGAACTCCGCCAGGCGGGCGCGGAGGTTGTCCGTGCGCTGCGGCTGGAAGAGGTCGTGGAAGGCACCCTGTTCGGAGCGGTCGGCGGCGCCTCGGGCGATCTCCGGGGCGCAGCCGCGGGCGAGTTGGCCGTAGGCCGGGGTGCCGTACCGGAGGCTGGTGAAGCGCGGGCGGACCCGGTCGGTCTCCGCGGCGGCCAGTGCGGCGGCGTCCGCGCGGGCCGCCCGGCCGCTCCCGACGAGCTCCTGGACGGCCTCGCGGACCACGTCCGGCTGGCAGTGGTAGCGGCGCGGGGTGCGCGAGCCGGGCGGCACGTAGCTGAAGCGGAGACAGCCGACCGAGCGGCGGGCGACGTTCATGCGGCCGGTGAAGATGCAGTCCTCGGCGGTGTCGACGGCGTGCGTGTGCACCTCGCCGATCACGGTGGTGCGGTAGGCGTGCAGGACGGCGTGGGCGTGGCGGCAGTCGGGGGCGGAGAGCGCCTCGAGGCCGGAGGCGGTGGCGTCCAGGATGCTGTCCGCGATGTGGATGGGCAGCGGGTCGTCGTCGACCTCGTCGCCGACGACCTGGACGGTGCCGAGGATCGACCGTTCGATCTGGACGCAGGCCGTGGTGCGGTCGAGGACCAGGCTGGGCTCCTCGGGCGAGTGCGGTGCGCAGTGGTCGGTGAGCGACCAGCCCGGTACCAGGGTGCAGTGCCGGATGACCAGCTCGCCGAGCGGGCCGGTGACGTTGACGCCGCGGCCGGTGACGAGAAGGCCGTCCAGGACCATGCGGCCGCCCCGGGTGCGGCCCGAAGCGCCGCCGGTGCCGCGGACGTTGAGGGCGTCGGGGCGGTTGCCGTACCAGTCGAGGAGGCGGATCACCGGGCGGGTGCCCTCGGCGGCGCGCAGTTCGAGGCGGTCCTCCGGGTCGAGGGCGAAGTCCAGCTGCTCCTGGTAGGCACCGCTGTGGGTGATCTGGATGATCGCCTCGGACCCGGCCGTGCCCGCGGACTTGTCGGTGCGCCACTGTTCGTAGGCGTCGGTGATGCGCTCGAAACGGCGGCCGGGGCCGACCCGGTAGACGGCGGCCTCGGGCGGGGTGACGCGGTCGCGCGGGTACTGGCCGCCGCCCATGTCGTCGGAGAACGCGTAGTGGTAGCTGACCCAGACGCCGCGCGTGGGCGCCGAGCGGGCGCCGAAGGCGATCCGCCCGAGCTCGGGGTCGACGGCCACCTGACCGTACCTGGGCCGGTAGTGCCAGCCCGAGAGGTCGGCCACCACGATGTCGGAGAGCGGGATGGGCGTGAACTCGTCGTCGCGCCAGATGGCGAAGCTCTTGCCGGGACCGTAGAAGTCGCTCAGCCGGTCGGCGAGCCGGCGGCGGGTTATGGAGCCGGGGACGTTGTCGATGGTGGCGATGTGCGTCGCCGAGGGCTCCGGCTCGGGGAGGGTGACGAGCGGGGTGTCGTTGCCGAGGATGGAGAAGGTGTAGTGGTTGCGGGCCCGGTCGAGGCAGTAGGCCGGGCCGCGGGAGATCGCGTACGGCTTGAGGCGCCAGACGAAGAGGCCCACGCCGGCCGGCGTGACCCCGCCCTGGCTGCGGGTGGAGGCGGCCCGGCGTACGTCGGCGGTGCGGGCCGAGCTGTCGAAGGGGCTCCCGAGCAGGTCGAGGGCGGTGCCGTCGCGGAGGTCGGCGAGGCGGCCACGGCGCAGGCGGCGGCGGTCGGCGGACGTCTCGTCGGCCCGGAAGAGGCGCACGGGCTGGGTGGTGGCCAGGAGCCGGGAGAACTCCACCGCGCGGGCCGGCCAGTCGGCGGTGGCGGCGCAGATCTCCTCCAGCACGGCCAGCGTGCCCTTGCGGCGGCGGCCCGCGACCGTGTCGGCCACGTCGCGGCGCGGGGCGAGGCGGGCGGCCAGCCCGGGGTCGGTGCTCAACGTGTCCTGGTAGCCGGGGAGCACCTGGTACCCGACGAGGTCGCCCAGGTAGGGCAGGACCCAGTCGGCGGCGGTCTCCACGAACCAGTCGTCGTACTGCCGCTCGACGGTGGTGCGGATCAGGTCGAGCTGCTCGGAGATGACCGCGAGCAGCGCCCGCAGCGGCTCGCCGGACTCGGCGTCGCGGATGCGGTACCAGTCCGGGAGCAGGTCGAGCAGGCCGTCGGGGTCCCGGCTCATGCGGAGGCCTCCTTGAGGATCAGGGTGTCCGGCAGGTCCGGGGAGAGCACGGCGAGCTGCGCCGGGCGGATCCCGCGGAAGACGACCACGCTGCTGCCCGGCCCGAGGGGCTGGGTTCCGGTGAGGTCGGGGTTGAGGCGGAGCAGTTCGACGAGGGAGATGCCGTACTGGGCCGCGATGTCGGTCAGGGTCTCGTCCGCCGGGCCGGTCACGCGGTGGCGTTCGACGCGGTGGCGGGCCGGCTGCGCGGCCACCGCGTCCTGGGGTACGGCGAGTCGGTCGCCGAGCCGCTCGAGTCCCTGCGGAGAGAGGTCGCTCGCGACCCCGGTGAAGGCGGTGACCTCGATGTGGTCGACACCGGGCACGGAGTGGGCGGTGGCCAGCACCTCCGAGAGGTGGGCGGGCTGGGCGAGTTCGCGGGCGTCGAAGCCGAAGCGGGCGAGGAGGGCCGAGCGCAGGGAGGGCTCCACCTGCTCCCAGTCATGGTCCTTGCCGACCGTCACCTGGGCGGCGAGGAGCAGCAGGACCTGCTCGCGGACGGCCACCTCCACCGGCAGCCGGAGGTCGCCGTACTCGGCGAGCGAGGCACGCAGCGAGGTCAGCAGTCCGGAGTCGGGGGCGATCGGTATGTCGTCCACGCCGGCGACCGTGACATGCACCAACTGGCGTCGCCCGTCGAAGAGCTGGGCCGCCCTGGCGCGGCCGATGCCGGCCCGGGCCCGGGTGAAGTCCTCGTAGTCGGGGACGGAGACCAGGCGGTCCAGGGTCGAGACGGCCAGCGGCACCTGGCGGCGCCGCGGGCTGAAGCCGGGGGTGAGGGCGCGCGTGTCGGTGGCGCCCGCGGCGCCCTCGGGGTCGGCTCCGCCGGTGGCCGGGAGCGGGTTGGTCACCCCGGTCACACCGAGCGGGCGCGTGGCCAGCTGGGTGATCCTGCCCGCGGCGACATTGGCGGACCTGCCGATGCCGGTCCGGTAGGTGGCCCGGACGTTCTCGTGGCCGCTCGGCAGGCGGCGGCCGTGGATGCCGTCGCCGAAGGTGACCCTGATCCGGCCGTCCTCGGTGGTGCTCGTGGTGTAGACGCGGTCGTGCGGGCCGGCCGCGGCCAGGGTGTCCACCTCGTGCCAGAGGACTCCGTCGACGCGGATGCGGAGGGTGCTCGCCGCGCCCTGAGGGGTGTCGGACGCCAGCCAGGTGAGCGGGGCCTGCCAGAGGACGAAGCTCTGCCCTGCCTTGCTCGCGTCGCCGCTGCCGATCGGCTCGTCGCGGGTGGCGCCCTGGGTGGCACGGACCACGTTGCCGTGGATCGTCACCGTGGAGCGCTTGTAGCGGTAGGCGAGCGGGGCGGTGAGCATGAGGGTGGTGCGGACCGTGTCGCCGGGCAGGGCCGGGTCCACGGCCTGGAGCGCCTGGGAGACCATGGCCAGTTCGCTGCCGTGCACGCCCGGGGTGCCGGGGATGTCGGTCCGTTCGCCGGAGACGACGATCCAGCGGCCGGGGGCCAGGCCGTCGTAGAGCTGGGCGAGGTCGATCAGGTCGCCGCCGACGTCGTCGGTGAGCGGTTCGTCGGCCAGTTGGAAGCTCTCGCCGCGGGCGTAGACGCTGGTGTCGCGGATGTGCGAGAGCAGGGTGTCCTTGTCGTCCAGCCACGGGTCCTCGAGGGTCAGCTCGGTGACCTTGCCGGTGATGCCGAAGTCGGCGCGGGAGAGCACGCGGACCCCGCTCACCCGGGTGATGACCCGGGAGAGCCCGGGGTCACCGGGGACGCCGCCGGTGACGCCCTTGCGGGGGCGGTCGACGGCGACCCAGCTGCCGGGGGCGATGCCCTCGTGGACCGCGTCGAGCGCGAGCACGTTGCGTGCGGTCAGGCCGAGTTGGGCGGCGAGGGCGATCTCGACGGAGGCCGGGCCGTCGTCGGCGGATCGCTTCACCGTGACCTGGTAGGCGCCCTGTGTGCCCGTCACCTGGTCACCGGGGGCGAGGTGGAAGTCGAGCGGGCCGGGCAGCGGCGGGTTGGGGCCGTTGCCGTCGCCCTCGTCGGTGGTGCCGGTCGCGGTGATGGTGACGTGGATGCGGCCGTCGTCGCCGGGGCGGGAGACGAAGAGGTCGCGCTCGGGGAGGTGGGCCTGCAGGCGTGCGGTGACACCCTGGTCGTGGCCGGCCTCGAGGGCCCGGCGCAGCGCCGACTCGTTGCCTGCGGTGGCCAGTTCGATCCGGCCGGGGCCGAAGTCGTGCGTGCCGTCGTCGCCGGGGAGCGTGAAGTTGATGCTCACCGAACCGCTGGCCTCGACGTAGCTGAACTCCGCACGGCGGGGCGTGGTGCCGTCCGTGTCGTAGTCGACGCGCATGCTGGTGAGCTTGGAGCCGGTGAGCGGCCAGTCGGTGTAGCGGACGACCCGGCCGGTCCCGTCGTAGACCGGCTTGAGCGGGGCGGTGGCGCCGAAGGGCGTCCCGGTGACCCGCATGGCCTGGGCGTCGAGCAGAGCGAGAGGTGCGCCGAGGTCGGCGTTGCCCCAGGCGGCGTAGAGGCCGTCGCGCAAGCGCGGGTCGAGCGCGGTGAGCAGTTGGGCGCCGAGGTCCGACCCGGGCGCGTAGCTGCGCTCGGGATCGCGGGAGAGGGCGCGGGCGTCCGAGGGGAGTCCGGCCGGCGGGGTGCGCAGGGCGGAGAGCAGCGGGCCCAGGCCGGAGAGGGCCGGGTCGAGCACGTCGCTGGGGCAGTCCCCCGGCTCGCTGCCCGGAGTCGACGTCCCGTCGGACGTGGTCGACGCCCGTGCGGTGTGCGCTCCCGTCCCCGCGGCGGTCGGCTGCGGCGGCTGCAGGGCGAGGGCCTGCGCGCGCAGCCGGGTCAGTTCGGTGTCCAGGGCCTCGAACCAGTCGGAGACGTCCCGGTAGTCCTGCCCGTAGGCCTTGGCCTCGCGCAGCCGGGCGAGGGTCCGGGTCAGCCGGTCGGCGAGCTTCGGCGGGGTGTCGAGGGTGTCGAGTTCGCCGCGCAGCGGGGTCAGCACCTGGTCGTCGAAGTCGCTGACGATACGGCTGTGTTCGGGCCAGGGGTTGGGGTTGTGCTCCCCACCGGGGGTGATCCAGCGGGTGAGCTCGGCCTTGATCCCGTGGAGGGAGGGCAGCGAGGCCTGGGGCAGGCCGATGGCGGTGGTGCCGTTCTCCCGGTCGACGCTGACGCCGGGGACCGTGAGCAGTACGCGCTGACTGCGGTCGGCTGCGCGGTCGGCGCTGAAGATGAAGAGCAGCTGGTCGCCCTGCTTGATGTTGTTGGTCGTGCCGCTCGCGAACAGTTGTCCGCGCTTGGCGAGTTGGGCCGCCGTCAGCTGGTAGGGGCGCCGCTGGAGCACCCTGAGCTCGTTCCAGGCCCAGCGGGCGGTGAGGTCCTCCACGGTCTCGAAGGACTGCGGCTCCTCGCCCTGGCCCGGAACACTCTGCGAGCGGGTCCCGCGCGGCACGACGACCGTGGTCTCCTGGCCGCTGCGCGGATCGCGGTCCACCGTGTACGCCAGGTACGTCTCGGCGGCGACGCCCGGCCGGGGCCTGTGGCCCACCAGACCACCGAGCAGGGCGAGGGAGCCCTCCTCGGTGGCGGTGCGCAGATAGCCCTCGTTGGCGATCCGCTCCGAGTAGAAGGTGAGCACGTCGCCCACCACGGCGGCGGCGTCGACCAGCGCGATCGCCGGGTCGTCCGGGGTGCGCACGGTGAGGCCCCGCAGGGCGGGGTAGGCCGGGCCGGAGAGCCGGTCCAGCATCGCGGAGACGAAGCGCCCGTACTCCCCCACCCGGTAGCGGACCGCGTCCAGGCCGGGCGGGTTGAACACCTCGACCGGCGTGGCCGGGTTGGCACCGCCGCGGTCGCAGCCGCAGCCGCACGGGTTGCCGGTCATCGGCCACCTCCGATCTCGATGGTGAGCCGGCCGTTCTCGGGCCGGGCGGAGTCGTTGTCGCAGCAGGCGACCTCGAGCGCGCCGACCGGCAGGATCCCGGCCGCCAGCTCGCCCTGGTCGGTGCGGAAGAGGCGCCGCAGCCGGGTCACCTTGGCGCTGAGCACACCGGGTACCGCCGCCGCGGCGGCGACCAGACGGCTGACCCGGACCGGCTCGCCGAAGGTGAGGGCGTCCGGGTGGAAGAAGCCGAGCCTGCCGTCGGGCAGGCGGCGGTTGCCCAGCACCCGGCGCACCTCGGCCGTCACATGGCCGAGCTGGTGGGCCGGGTCCACGCAGACCGACAGTGCGAGGTCGACCGGGACCTGCAGCGCGGGGCGCACCACCAGCTCGTGGCCGATGCGGCGGTAGGGCAGCAGGCTGTGCTCGACGGCCTGCAGCAGGGCCGCGCCGGGCTCGGGGAAGTCGACGGCTCCGGCGGGCCCTCCCGCCACGGTGGCCTTCGGGCGCTGCACCGACTCGACGGCGATGTGCATCTCCTGGCCGCTGCCGGTCCAGCGCAGCTCGGCGGCGGCCCGGCGCACGCCCGGAACCTGCGCGGCCAGGGCCGCGTAGTCGCCGGGGGTGATGGCGCGCTTGAGGTCGCGGTGCGGGGCGAGCGGGGCGAGCCGGCGGACCTCGTCGACCGCCTCGGGCTCGGTGCCGCCGACGGCGGGGAGCGGGTTGCGGACCGCCGTGACCGCCTCGAAGGCGGCACGGCGGGAGCGTGCGCCACGGCCGTCCTCGTCACTGCCGCGGCAGACGACCAGGTGGTTGATGGCCTCGGCGCCGACGTTGCCCGACGCGCCGTTGCCGACGCGGTAGGCGACCTCCAGCGTGGCGCCGGGTGGGGGCGGCGCGCCGTGCTTGCCGTCGCCGAAGCGGAGGGCCAGGCGTCCGTCGTCCTCGACCTCGCCGACCAGGTGGTGGCCGCGCGGGCCGTCGGCGAGCAGGTCGCGGCGCGGAGTCCACACCCCTTCACCGGACTGGGCGCGGACGGCGGGCAGCGCGGTGCGCGGGTCCTGGCGCAGGCCGTCGGCGGCCGGTCCGGCGAGCACCGGGTCGCTCGGGTCCAGTTCGGCGGCGTAGTGCTCGCCCCAGCTCTGGGCTATCTCCCAGACGACGTAGCGGTGGAGCACCGTGCCCGCGTGGGCGCGGGCGGTGAGCACCTCCAGGCGGCGGAGCTTGCCGGCGAGGAGGCGACTGAAGCGGCCGTAGAGCTCGCGCAGGGCCCGGCCGGGGTGCTCGTCGATGCGCAGGCGCTGGATCGTGCGGGCGCCGAAGACCACGGTCAGCTCGTGGATCTCGCTCTCGGTGGGCGCCTCGCCCTCCTCGGCACGGCGCCACAGCTCCTCGATCCGCTCGCGCAGGCGGGTGGGTATGGCGGCCAGACGGGCGGCCTGGCCTGCGGCGATACGGGCCGGGTCGGGGTAGGAGGTGGCCTGGGTGACGGGGGCGTGGCGCAGGACCGGGCGGAAGCGGGGGGCGATCGCCGGGTAGGTGGACTGGGCGAGCAGCGTCTCCAGGGCCGTGGCCTGGGCGTCTGCGGTGGAGGGTTGGACGCGTTCCTCGACGGTGGTGCCCGGGGCGAGGACGACGGAGATGCCTGCGCGGGCGACGGCTTCCGCGCCGAGGAGCGGTTCCAGCTCGCGCACCTGATCCGGCGTCATGGGCCGTCCGCAGCGGGTCTGGTCCAGCAGGGCGTGGACCGCCTCGGCGGCGGGGCTGCCCTGGGTGCGCTCGTCGGAGCAGCCGAAGGCGGTGGGGCCGCAGGGCCTGAGTTCGGCAGGAGCGGGCGGTACGGCGAAGCGCTCGGGGGCGCCGCCGCAGAAGGTCAGCGAACGGCCGTGGTCGACCAGGACCACGTTGCCGCGGGCGACGCTGACGTCCGTGATGAGCGCGCAGTCGAGTCCGCCGCGGGCGGACAGGCACAACGGGAAGGAGAGGGCGTCCTCCTGGGCCCATGTCACGTCGAGGATCGGCTGCTCGTAGAGCTCGTCCTCGCCGGGCGCGACCGAGGTGAGGCGGACGACCTGGCGGTGCGTCGGGTCGGCGCCGGCGGGTGTGCCGGTGCGCGGGCCGAGGACCTCCTCCAGGACGAGCAGATCGCCGGGCTTGAGCTTCAGCCCGCGCTTCGGGGTGTCCATCAGCGTCGCGGCGGTGGCGCCCTTGGGCAGGAGGCACTCCTCCTCACCCCAGGTCCAGAAACGGATCTCGTTGTGCTCGGGGCGGAGAACGAGGTCGGCGCCCGGGTTCAGGGGCTCGAACACCTCCAGGCCGACGGGGAGGTCGGCGAGGGCGTCCAGGTCCTCGTCGGCGATGACGGTGCCGAAGTCGGGGCGCTCCTGCGGGCCGAGACGTGACAGGTCGATGGCCGCGAAGCGGAACTCGCCCTTGGGGAGCGTCAGTTGGCGGTCCGTCCGAAGCGCCACGAAGGTACGGGCATTGCAGCCGTCGTGCATCGCGTAGTCGATCAGGCGGACGTGGCGGCGGACCGAGACGCGACGGCGGGCCGTGGCGAGGTACGCCTCGGTGGCCACCGCGTCCTGGTGGTAGGAGAGCTGGTCGCCGGCGAAGGCCAGCAGTTCGACCAGGGCCGTGCCGACGTCCGGCGCATGGCGCTCGACCCAGCCGGGGGCGGTCAGGCTCATCCGGTCGAGGACCAGCCGTCGCAGGCTGTCGTAGTCGCGCGCGGTGTAGTCGATGACGGGACGGCGGGCGTACTGCGGGGCGCAGTCCCCCTCGTCCTCCCCGCAGTCGTACGGGCTGGGCCCGCCCTGGGTGAAGGTGAACTCGGCGGCGGCGTACCGGACGTCGAAGCCACGACGGGGCTGCGTGCCGGGCCGGCCGAAGGCGTCGGTCTCGACGACGCGGAGCCGGTAGGGCGAGGTGTCCCCCGCCTTGTCCAGGGTCACGAACATCCGGTCGTCGAGCTCGGGGTCGTCCTCGCGGACGATCTCGGCCGCCAGGGCGTGGATGTCCCTGATGCGACGGCCGCCCTCGATACGGATGTGATGGTGCGTCAGGTGGTGCGGCGCCTTGCCGAGGAAGGTGACGGTGAGCGTGCGGCCGTCCTCGCTCGTCTCCACCTCGTCCACGCCGTGCAGGCGCGCGGCGCGGACGGCGCCGCGCCGCTGGTCGGTACGGCAGTCTGTGCTGCTCACGCGGCTCCCCCGCTCCCCTCGAACACATCGGTCCGGCGCGTCCCGGTGCGCCGGACGGTATAGGCCAGGTGCACCCGCACCACGTTCTCCTCGCTGACCACGTCGAGCGCGTCCACCTCGATCACGTCGCCGAGCCAGCGCTGCAGGGCGGCCTGGACGGAGAGGTGCAGCGCCGAGGCCAGCTCCGGGCTGTTGGGCGCGAAGACCAGGTCGAGCAGCCCGCAGCCGAAGTCGGGGCGCATCACCCGCTCCCCCGGGCTGGTGAAGAGCAGCTGCTCGATCATGTCCCGGACGTGGCCGTCGTAGTCGGTGTCCGCGGTGCGGCCGCGGTTGTCGACGTGGAAGGGGAAGGCGATGTCCCTGCGGGGCGGGTACGGCTGCGGAGCGGGCAGCTGGACGACGCGCTCGGCGTGGGCGCCGGCCCCGGCGGCCGCGCCCGCTGCCGCGGTTCGGCCCTTGCGCGGGCTCATCGTCCCACCACCCGTTGCTGTACGACGGTGACGTTCGGCGGGCCCTGGGGGCCGCCGACGGCGGTGTGGCACAGCGCCGTGGAGTCCTGGGGCAGGGCGGGCGAACCGTTGATGCGGATGCGTGCGGAGGTCCCCGTCCAGCGGATCGTCGTGCAGGGGTGGGGATTCCTGCCGGCGGTGAAGGTGCAGCCGGTCACCGTGTAGACGTCGGCCTCGGTGGCGGCCGGGCTGCCGGCGACGAGCACCCGCGACTGGGCGGGCAGGACGTTCGCCCGACCGCCGTGCGGGCACATCACCGTGGCATCGATGGTGACAAGATTTCCGGACACGTGAACTTGGCCTTCCCCCGTCGGAGTTCAGGTGACGCTGAGCGCGTCGTTGTTGATGGTCACGGTCGGTCCCACGAGTGAGATCACCGCGCCCTGGCCGTTGCTGATGTGCACCCCCGTGTCGTCGATGACGATCGACGCGCCGGAGGGGTGCTTGAGGGTGATGCCCTTGCCGCCGGGCTCGTCGGACAGGACGATCTGGCGCCGACCGGGCGTCTGGAGCACGACGTTCGGGTTGTTGGTGGCGGTGACCGCGTCCTCGGGCACCTCGTGCGCGGCGCCGTACCAACACCCGGTCCAGATCGGGTAGCTGGGGTCGCCCTGCTCGAACTCCACCCAGACGCCCGAGCCCACCGGCGGCAGATGGAACTGCCCCATCCCGGGGCCGGCCAGCGGGAAGCACGGCATGGCCCAGGTCGAGGGCACGTCACCGAGCACGTCCGGGACCTGGACCTGCAGCCGGCCCACGACCATGGGGTCGGCATTGCTCACCACGGTGCCCCGGTACTTGCCGAGGTAGCGGGTGGGTTCAGCAGCCATTCTCTGTCTCCTAGGGGACGACCGTCGGCTCGAGCGCGATCAGCCCCTCGCGAGCAAGGGTGAAGTTCTGCGTGTACGAGCCCCGTTGCAGGTTGTGGGTCACCGACTTGACGTAGTACCGGCCGTCGTACGTGATGCCGGCGCCACGGACACCGACCAACTCACGGGCACGCAGCAGGTATCCGTACCGGACGACGTCCAACTGACCGGAGCCGGTGACGGCGTCGGCGGATTCGGCCGCCTTGGCGAGGGCTTCGGCGATGCCTTGTCCACTGTCCTTCTTCGCGGTGTCCCCGATGACCGTCTTCTTCAGGGCGGGCGCCGGGCGCTGCGCCAACTGCGGCCGCAGGATGCTCACTTCGGGCACGGGCAGGATGGACGAGACGCGGGTGGCCGGCAACTGGATACGCGCCTCCGGCTGCTCGCGCGCCGTCCCGTCGAAGGCGAAGGTCAGCTGGTCGACGTTGGACAACCCGTCCATGTTGACGTTCAGCGCGTGCTGCGGTTCACCGAGGCGGACCTCCGGCCCCCAGTAGGCGCGGCTCTGCCCGGGGACAGGGCCGGGGTCGAGGTAGAAGGCATAACCGTTGGCCTGCGCCAGCTGGTTGACATAGGCGAGGTCGGTGCCCTTCTGGAAGTCCACCCGCTGGGTGGGCATGGGGGTCTGCGGGATGAGCTCCGGGACGACCAGCGGGGTGATCCCGTACTGCGCGTACTGCGCGACGATCGCGTGCACGCGGGCGGCCGGGGACATCGCGGGGTACGGAACGGCGGCGCGCTCCTCCAGGTCCATCAGGACGGTGAGGTCCTCGCCGGTGACGGTGAGCGTCGACTGGCCGGGCTGGTTGGAGATCCCGACCTCCTGGCGAATGATCACGCCGTCCATGAGCACGGTGGGCGTGCCCTGGACCGTGACCGTGAGGATGACGCGTGTCTTGGGATCGAAGTATCCGCCCGGCAGCAGGCTGTTGCCGATCAGGCTGTCCTTCGCCAGGTCGAACGCCAGCTGGAAGCCACTGCGCTGCCCCGACGCCACCGTCACCTGCACCGAGAGCAGCGAGTCCGCGACCTCCTGCGCGACGGGCACGGCCAGCTGCGGGCCCATCATCAGGGTCAGATGGATCGGCCCGGTCGTGATCGGACCGTTGTCAGCCATTCACCCCTCCGGGCACGCCCGAGGGGAGCGTGATGCGGATCCGGCGGCCCGGTTCGTCGGTCAACTCCCGTGGGTCCAGAGCCGGGTTGGCGTCGGCGATCCGCCACCACTGCTCGGCGTTGCCCAGGTACTGGGCGGCGAGCAGGTCGGGGCGGTCGCCGGTGCTGACGGTGTGGGTGGTCAGGTCCGCCATGCCCGCCGGGTCGGGGAGGAGGCGGCGACGCAGGTAGGTGACCTCATGGCCGTCCGCTTCCGTGAACCGGGCGATGCCCAGTCCGTAGTAGCGGCTCGACCGCGGATAGGCGGTGGTCGCCTGTGTGAGCGCGACCGCGTCCAACGGGTTCTCCAGCGATGCCATGGTTGATCAGACCCCTCCCAGTCCACTTCCGCTGAGCCCCCGCGCGCTGAGCCGCCGGGTCGCGGCGGGACCTGCCAGCCGCTCCTTCTGCGCCAGGTACGCGAGGTAGAGCTCGTACCCCCGATTGGTCACCGGAAGATCACTGACCGTCAGAACCCGCAGAGTGATGGCCACTTGGGCCCTGATCGGGTTGAGGTCGACGTCGAACGCCTCCTCGGTGATCGAGAACTCCGTGAGCCTGACGGGTACGACCCGCTTGTTGCCCCACGTGAACAGCGTCAGCGGCGCCTCGACTGGTGTGATCTCCAGGGTGCCGCGGGCGGCAAGCGCCTCGAGCTGGCGCAGGCTGGCGCTCGACGGGCTGACCAGCATCTCCAGCACGGCGAGCTGCGGATGAATCCCGTTCGGCGCGGCCACGTCCAACTGATCGGTCGCGTCGATCTCCGCGGTCAGCTTCCATGTCTCGACCGCCGGCCCCTTGAGCCGCAGCGCCTCCGTCCTGTCGCCGGACGAGTTGTCCGCCCCGGCGGCCTGGGGGGCGATGCTGCGCTCGAGGCTGTCGGGGTTGAACTGGAGGACGATGATTTCCTGGGGGGTTCCGCGTTGGGGATCGACGATGACCAGGCCGGAGCGGATGGGCTTGGGTATGTCTGCGTAGGTGGTCATGACTGTCCATCACTCAGTCGTGTCACTTCGGCGACCACGTCATCGATGGGAACTCCGTTGGAAAGGCGCTCCAAGATGAGATCGATACGATCCCTGACAACGTACTGATCGGCATCTTCAACAGTGATCAACACATCGTCCCAAGATCCCCTGAGGACACAAAGACGATAGAAACCGTCGGACCCGGCAGGGACGTACCAACCGAGATCGATGATCAATGAGTTCGCTTGAGTCCGCCAACCCTCCCCGGAGTACGCGGTCTTCATCATCGAAAGGATGTCTTGAGACAGATAAGCGTCCCGGTCCTCCGGCGTCACCTCCGCCGGCGGCGGAAGTTCTACAAACTTATTGAAGACAACAGCCCATCCCGAAGGGATCCTCAATGGCATCAGTCGAACCATACTAGGCCATCTCTTTTCTTGGGTGCGAATGGATAGTCGGAGTTTCATTATCAAGGTCGGTGAGTTCAGCGCGAAGCCAATAGGCCGGCTCCCCATTGTCCCATCCAATCTGGAAGTCAAACTTCTTCCAGCCGTACACCGAGCCTTGAGATGTGACTCTTATTCCGGTCAGATGCGCCTCTCGTTCGAGTCTCATCACATCCGCTTCCGTCATATGCGCAACAAACTGACCGGCTCCGCCATTCCTACTCGCATTCCTGCGGGCGTCATCCGTCTTCCCCTTCCAATGCTTTCCGCCACTATACTCACGGGGAGGCACGTGCCGAGCGTTGTCAACCCTTCGCCGATGCTCCTGATCCTCCCTCTCCTTCCGCGCGGCCTTCGGGTCCACGTCGCTCCGCTTGAAGTGCTTGGAGTACTCCTCCATTGCCGCTTCCAGCTTCCGGCGCTCTTCTTCGATCTCCTCCTTCGTGAATCCAAGCTCCTTGTCCTCGATGGCCATTTTCACGTCGGCAGCCCTACCCAATACATTATTGAGCATTTCGATCTGATAACCAGGCGCGCCGTCTGCCTTTAGCCTTTCAAGAGCATCAGTTGTGTGCTCGTGCACCTCATGCGGATTAACAGGCTCCGGCCGGTCGTCCGGGCGCCCGGTTTCACGTTCACTCCGTTCAGGTTTCTTATTTCGGTTCTTCTTTTGATTTTTCTGTCCGGCTTCGGACGGGTCGACAAGTGCACCGTCGTCCCGCTGAGCGTATTCGTTGGACTCCTTTTCCGGGTTGAGAACCGCCCAGATCCCGCCGCGCTCGACTCCTCTCGTCTCCAGCGAAGTCAGCCTGTACCATCGCCGCATGGCAGACATGGTCGGCCGGAGGACGGCCCGGAAGATGCCTTTTCTGAGGAGTCCCCCGAGCGCAGGCCGAATGCGGGACACAATACGTTCAAGGCGTTCCAGCTTGGACTGAGGAGAATTCTCGCGCTTGTCACGCTCCTCGTGACGTTGCTTGCGCTGCTCCATCCGCTTGTTCCACCACTCGCGCAACTGGTCCCGCTTGCGCTTGTAGGCGTCGTAGACCTTGTGGGCGCCATTGCGGATGGCGCGGCCGAGCTTGCTGTTCTTGAGCTTGCGGCCCAGGGCGCGGGCCGCGTTGCGGGCCTTGGCCAGGGCGCCCTTGACGGCGCCCTTGGCCCGGTTGAGGGCGCGGCCCACGCGGGAGACGGGGCGCTTGGGGCGGGCGGGCTCCTTCGGCTTTTCGGGCTCGCGGGACTTCTTGGGCTCGTCCGGCTCGTGGGGCCTGGCCGGCTTGGACTGCTCCTGCTCGTGCGACTTCGTGGACTTGGGGTCCTCGTGCTCGGCCGGGCGCTTGGTGTCGGTCGGCCGCTCTTCGAGGTGGTGCGTCTGGGGACGCTCCTCCTCAGGGTGACGGGGTGTCGCATGGGGCTCGCCCGGGTGCTCATGGGGGTGCTCCCCGAAGCTGGACTCGGCGGGCCGGCGGCGGGACGGGAAGCGCTCGCGGATCGAGGACATGGCGTTGCGCAGGCCCGTGCGGGCGCGGTTGACGGCCGTGCCGACGGCCTTCCGGGCGCCCTTCCCGGCCTTTGCCAGGGCCTTCATGATCTTCTGGGCGAGGGACTTGAGCTTGGAGCCGACCGCCTTTCCGGCGCCCTTGAGCTTGGAGAGGAGGTATTGGGAGACGAACTCCAGGAGGGCGACGACGCCGGCGGCGACGGCCTCGGCGAAGAGGCAGGCGGCCGGGCCGGCCTTCACCGCCTTCAGGAAGGCGAAGAACTTGCCGAAGGCGGCGATGATCTTGCTGATGGTGCCCCAGGCGGCCATGAGGCCCTGAATGATCGTCAGGATGGCCCCGGCCGCAGGCACGATCATCGAGATGACCTTCTCGATGATGATCTGCGCGAGCATCATCGGGAGGGCGGAGATGACCGCCTTCCAGGCCATCTGGCCGATCTTCTTGAGGGAGATGCAGCCCTTGACGAGGATGTTCAGGAGGGTGGACGTCAGGCCGACGACGGACTCGACCTTCTGGTCGAACCAGGCCTTCACCGCCGTCTTCACCGCGCCCCACAGGTGGTGCTGGATGCCGTCCGTCGCGGCGGCGCCCATCTTGTGCAGCCAGCCGCCCGGGTCCGGCGCGATGTCGGCGATGAGCGCGGCGAGTTGGCCGAGCGCGGCGATGGCCGCCTTGACGAAGTTGATCGCGGCCTCGACCGCCGCCCGTACCTGGTTGATGATGGCCTTGAGGGTGGCCTCGGCCAGTTTCAGCAGCGCGTTGAGCGCGGCGCCCAGTGCGTCGAGGAGCGCGTTGACCGCTGCCTTGAGCGCGTCGGCCAGGGCGTTGACCGCGGCGATGGCGGCGTCGCGCAGGGCCTCGATGGCCTTGCGGAACTTGTCGCGCAACGCGGGGAACGCGGCGAGCAGGACGTCGCAGATCTTGATCAGCGCATCGGCGACGACCTTGATCAGTTCCACGGCGAGCTTGCGGCAGGCGTCGATGACCGAGTCCGCGAACTTCTTGAAGCCGTCGATGATGTCGTTGACCAGCTTGCGGAAGAAGTCGAAGATCTTGGTCACCGCGGACAGCAGGGCGTTGAAGGCGTCCTTGATCTTGGACGTGATCCAGCCGAACCAGCCCGAGGACTCGTGCTTCTTCTTCTCCTTCTCGTCCTGGGCCTTCTTCTGCGCCTGCTGACGGTTGTCCTGGATCTTCTTGTTGTCGCTGGTCTGCCGGTCCTTGACCTGCTTGTTGCTGTCGTCGCGCTTGGAGAGGATCTTCTGGTTGTTCTCCGTGTGCGACTGATCCGCCTGCTTGTCGGAGTCGGCGATCTGCTTGTCCTGCTCGGAGCGCCACTGGTCGCGCGCCTGCTTGGCCTGGACGCCCACCTCACCGCGTTTGTCGGTCTGCCTCCTGGCGTTGGCCGCGGTCTCCTTGTCGATGTCCGACTGGTTCTTCTTGCGCGCCTCGGACTGCTGCTGCTTGTTCTTGACCTGGGCGCTGCCCACCTGGCCCTGGCCCTGCCCGATCGCCTGCCTGATCTGCGGGCCGCGCTGCTGCTGGACGACGGTGGCCTCACCGGGCTTCAGCAGCGCTCCGGCCTTGCCCTGGCCACCGCCGCTCTGGCCGCCGGCGCCCCCCGGGACGTTGCCCTTCAGCGTCTCGTCGGGGACGTCCGGGTAGATCTGGTCCTCGCCCAGCGGCTTGGCCGTGTCCTGGCGGCCGGTGTCCTGGATCTGGGACGTTTTGTCGTTGTACTTGCCGGCCTGCTGGTCCGTCAGCTTCGGATCGGCGTCGCCGGTCAGCTGCACCTGGGGGGCAGGGCCGACGGTGACGTTCAGTCCGGGGTCGGTGGAGGGGACGTCGTTGACCGCGTCCTGCATGTTCTGCACGTCGTGGGCGTCGGCTTTCCCCACGTCGGTGTCCGGCACGTTGGGGGTCTGGACCTGCTGGGCCGGGTTCTGGCCCTGGACCTGGTTGCCGTCGGCCTTCTGCTGCTGCCCCTGCCCGGGCGGGGCCACCCGCTCCAGCTGACCCGACACCTGGGGGGCCGGGGCCTCCTCCGTCGGCTTGCCGTGCAGGGTCTGCGGCGCGCCGGAGGGGCGCTGCGCGGTCGGCGGGGCGGCCTTGAGCTGGGCCTGCTGCCGGCCGATGGAGTGATCGACCGCGCCGTCGGCGCCGTCGAGGACGGTGACCGTCTGGTCCGGCGGCACGTCGGCGGCCGTACCCAGGGCGGCCTGCGGGTCCTGGTCGGAGACGTTGGGTGGGGCCGGGCTCTTCGGCTCCTGGGCGGCGCCGCCTCCGCCTCCGCAACCGCCGCCGCTGCCTTCGGGCTTGTCGGCCTCCGTGCTGGGCTGCGGGGCACCCGCGCAGGCACCGCCGCCCGGTTCGAGCGAGGCGCCGGGGGCGGGCTGGGCACCGAGGGAACCCGGGGTGTCGGACTGCTGGTCGGCGGGACCGAGGGCGGGTGTCGCCGCGGCGGTACGGGCAGGAGCGACGGCGCCGGGCCCGGCACCCGGTCCCGCGACCGCCCCCGCGGGCTCGGGCGCGCCGACCGGGCCCGCGGCGGCAGCGGCGGGGCCGGCGGGGGCAGGTGCGCGGCCCGGGGCCGATCCCGCGGCGTGGTCCGATCCGTGCGGGACGCCCGCCGGCTGGTGCGGGTGCGGGGCCGTGGCGGGTCGCGCGGAGGCGCGGGCGGAGGTCGGGGTCGCGGGGGCCGGGGCGTGCTCGGCCTCCTGGCGCTCGTTGTGCTCGGCTGCGCTCTCCTGCTGGGCGGGGGTGGGGGCGGCGCCCTCTTCGGTGCGCGGCCCCTGTGCTGACGTACCGTCGGCGAACCGGCCGGCCTCGGGCTCCGGCCCCGGCTCGGCCTCCGGTTTCGCGGCCGGAGAGGCGTCGGCGGCGGGTTGGGTCTGCTCGGGGTCCGGACCGACCTCCTGCTCGGCCGGCTTCTCGGTCTGGAGGTCGTGCTCGGTGCGGTCCCCGGCCTCGTTCTCGGCGACGGGGCCCGGCTGCGGGGTCGACTGCGGAGCGCGGCGTCCCTGAGCGGGAGGGGCCGTCGCGGTGGGCGGCTCGGCGGGCTCGTCGTCCTCGCGCTCGCTCTCGCGTGCTGCCTGGACCTTCTCCGCCTTTGTCGGGGGTGGTGCGGGGAAGCCGGGCAACTCGGCGGGGGCCGGGGCGGAGCCGTCGGCGGGCAGGTGGATCCGGTCGGCTGTCGGTACGGCGGAGACGTCGAGGTCGGTGGAGGGGACGAAGTCCTCCGGCTTGAGAGCGGTCTCCGCCTCGGCGCCGGCCCCGGGCTTCTCTCCGCCGTGCGGACCGTCGAACTCGCTGTCGGCGCCGGGTTCCAGCCCCTCGGGCTGCTCCTGCTCGGGGGGTTCGCCTTGCTCCTCGTCGCCCTCGAGGACGCCGTGGCGGGCGAGCGAGCCGTCGCGCTCCTCGGCGGTCTTGTCGACCTCTTCCGGGCGGACGGGGCCGGATCGCGGGGTGGGCAGGTGGTCCGGGTTGTGCTGCTTGCTGCCGGCGACGGGCTGCTGGGCGGCGGACTTCCGCTCGTGCTCCGGCGAGCCTTCGGCCTTCGCTGCGGCGGGTTTGTCCTTGGGGTCCTTGTTCTGGTCGGTCTTCTGCTGCTGGGCCTGTTGCTCCTTCCTGTCCTGCTGGTCCTGCTGGTCCTGCTGGTCCTGGCGGTTCTTGTCCTGGGCGTCCTTGCCGTCGGTCTGCTGCTGGGCGCCGGTTGCGCCCTGGGCCTGGTCCTGGCCCGGCTGGGCTGCCTGCGCCTGGTCCGCGGAGGCGGCGCCGGGCTGTGCGGACGCGGACTGGTCGGCGGTGGCGCCCTCAGGTGCCGAGGACGCGGAGGCGTCGGCGGACGTGTTGCCGCCTGAGCCCGACGGGCTCGAAGTCCCGCTCTCCCGGCGGGAGTTCCGCTTTGTGTGCGTGCGCCGCTCGGAGGGCTTGTGCTTCTTCGGTTCCTGCTGGTGGTCGCGCTGCTGCGGGTGCTCTTCCTCGTGCTGCTGCTCGTGCTCGGGCCGCCGCCGGGTCTGGCCCTCATCCGGTTCCCGGGAGGAGCCGTCCGGGCGCCGGCGCTCGCGTCGACGGCCCTCGGCCGTGTCGGCGCGGTGCTCCTGCTCGGTCTCGCGGTGGTCGCGTTCGAGCAGGTCGTCCTGGTCGTGCTCGGCCTCCATCCGGTCGACCGTGTCCGTGACGGGGACGGGCGTGAGCGGGGTGTCCATGCCCTCCGGCAGGTGCGAGGTCTGCTCGGCGAGGGCGAGGACGCGCCGGTAGTCGGAGGACGGCAGTCGGAGTTCGAGCCTGGCGAGCACCGCCTGCTCCAACTCCGGGGCGAACCGGACGAGTTGTCTGCGCACCCGGCCGGAGGAGTCGGTGGGGTCGCCGCGCAGGGAGCGGAGGATACCGGCGGTCAGCCGGTCCACCAGGGTCGCCGGGTCGAGGCGTTCGCTGCGGAGCCGGTCGGCGTCGACGCGGGCGTAGCGGAGCCAGCCGGGGGTGGCGGACGCATCACGGGTCACCTCGGGCGTTGCCGGGTCCGCGCTGCGCGCGCCCTGTTCGGCCTGCTGCTCGACGGCGTCGGTGGGCAGGCTGACGCCGCCGAAGTCACGGCCTGCGCGCAGCCGCCCGGGCTGGTCGGGCGCCTGGACGGTGTGCAGCAGCTCGTGGGCGAGCAGGCGGCGGCCGTCCTGGGTGCCGGGGCGGAAGGCGCCCTTGCGGAAGAAGATCTCCTGCCCGACGGTGACCGCATCGGCGCCGACGAGGTCGGCCAGCGCGGCCGAGTCCTCATCGGTGTGCACGCGGACGCGGCTGAAGTCGTGACCGAGCCGCGCTTCCAACTCCCGCCGGACGCCCGGGTCGAGGGGGTGTCCGGCGCCGCTGATGATCTCCTTGGGCTCGGGCGTGCGGGCGGAGCGCTGCGGCTTGCGGGTCTTCTGCCTGTTGCCGCCGCTGCTGCTCTGCCGGCTCTGCGCGGGCGCGTGTGTGCTGTTCAACGGCGCTCCCTGCGGCCGTTCACGGCACCGGCTCCGGACAGGCCGGCGTGGACCGCGCGGGCGAGGGCCTCGCCCAGGCGGCGGGGGTTGCCCGTGGCGGGCAGTTCGGGCAGCCCGGAGAGGAGGTCGAGCGCACGGTCGCCGTCGGCGAGCAGGGCGGCCGGGACGCCGCGCTCGCGGACCAGCCGGTCCAGCTCGCCGCGGAACGACTCGCGGAGGCGGGCGGTGTCGCGCGGGCTCAAGTCGAAGCCTTCGAGCGCGAGTTCGCCGATGTCGATGCGGATCGCGGTCGGCGCGGAGGCTGGGGACACCCGCCACCTGTCCGCGGTCACGTGGCGCACGCCGTGCACGTCGTTCAGACCCACCCGTCCACCTCCGAAGGCGTCAGGGAGCGTTCGAGCTTGAGGTACTCGGTGCGCGCCGCGGCGAGCATGTGCCGCATGCGCACCGGGCTGCCCTCCTCGGCGGCGAGGAAGGCACCGGCCAGCGCTATGTTGCGGATCGAGCCGCCCGCGACGGTGAGCTGGGCGAGCCGTTCGGGGTCGAGTCCCTCCGTCGGCGTCCGGTCCGGGATGACGCGACGCCAGATCTCGGCACGCTCCGGCACGGACGGGAAGGGGAAGTCGACGACGAAGCGGATCCGCCGCATGAAGGCGTTGTCCAGGGCCTTCTTCATGTTGGTGGTGAGGACGGCCAGCCCGCGGTAGGCCTCCATGCGCATCAGGAGGTAGCTGACCTCCAGGTTGGCGTACCGGTCATGGCTGTCCTTGACCTCGCTGCGCTTGCCGAAGAGCGAGTCGGCCTCGTCGAACAGCAGCAGGGCGCCGCCGCGCTCGGCCGCGTCGAAGACCCGGCGGAGGTTCTTCTCCGTCTCTCCGATGTACTTGCTGACCACCTGCGAGAGGTCGATGACGAACAGGTCGACGCCCAGCTCCCCCGCCATGACCTCGGCGGCCAGCGTCTTTCCGGTGCCGGATCCGCCCGCGAAGAGCGCGGTGACGCCGAGTCCGCGGCGCAGCACGCTTTCGAAGCCCCACTCCTGGTGGACGGTGGCCCGGCGGCGCACGTGGGCGACGATCTCCCGGAGGATCGCCCGCTGGCGTTCGGCGACGACCAGATCGTCCCAGCCTGCGCGCGGCTCGACCCGGCGGCCGAGCTCGTCGAGGGCCATACGGGCCTCCACCAGCCCGGCGCGCCAGGCCAGTTGGGTCGAGTCGCTGCGGGCGTCGGCGGCGCCCGACGACCGCCGTACCGAGGTCGCCGCCGCACGGATGACGTGTGCGGGCAGCGAGAACTGGGCGACCAGCCCGCGCAGTCCGCTCTCGGTGACGTCCGGCAGATCGCCCAGCGCGCCCGTCCAGACGTCCAGTTGCTCCTCCGCGCTGAGCGCCGGAACGGTCACCCGCTCGGCGCGGGCGCATGCGGTCGCCGGACGCGGGTCGTCGGCGGAGAGCACCAGGGGTACGGCGAGCCCGCCGGTCAGGGCGTCCACGGCGGCCGAGCTGTCCCTGGCGGAGAGCCCCGACGGCGCCTCGCCCAGCGAGACCGACGCACCGTCATGCGACTCCACCAGCAAGGCCGCGGGCAGGAGCACCGCCTCCCGCTGCCACAACCGGGCGAGCTGGTCGCGCTCGCCGGGGTCCGTCGGCAGGTCCTCGGCGGAGACGGCGTACAGGGCGAGCCCGGATTCGCGGGCCGCGGCGGCGGCGATCTCCCAGCGGGTCTGCCGGTCGGCCCCGGCCAGCTCCACATGCGGCAGCACGTCCAGCTCGGCCGCGGCCCAGCTCGCGGAGACGTCCCGCGCGGTGCGCTCGTGCGCGGGCGGCAGGGCCTGCGCCGACGTGGCGATCCGGTTCAGCAGCCCGTGCAGGCGGACGTCCAGATAGTCGACGCCGACGAGGAAGTGCAGGATCCGTTCGTCGATCCGGATGCGCGAGGCGGTGAGGGCCGCGCTCCCGTCCCGGTCGTCGAGTTCGAGCAGCCGCCAGCGGCGCAGCGGCCCGACCGGGGCGAGCGCGCTCCAGTGCGCGTCGTCCAGGGCGGCCAGGGCGAGTGAGAAGGTCGGGTACGGCCGCGCCGGGTCGCCGCCGGCCGCGGCGCAGCGGCTCGCGGTGGTGGAGTCCAGCTCGGCTGCGGCGGCCAGGACGAGGACGTCGCGTTCGAAGGGGCTCAGGCCGAAGCAGGAGCAGAGGGTGTCCAGGGCGCTGCCGGGCTCCGGCTCCGGGCAGGCGGGCAGCTCGGACGGGGCGGTGCCGCCGCTCTCGCGCCCGGACGCGTGCGCGTCCAGACGGGCCAGCACCGCCTCCACCGCCACGGACAGCACCTTGTGGTGCAGATCGCCGCCGCCGGGCACCTTCGCCTTCTCCCCTCCCATGGCCGTGACTCCGCTCCCGCTCAGCCGACTTCCGGCACGGCGTGCACGGTGCGGGTCTTGACGGGCTTGGACTCGACCGGCTTCGCGCGGCCGTCGATCATCACGGCGATGCCCTGGTAGATGAGGGAGAGGGCGTAAGGAGTGTTGTTCTGGTAGAGCATCCCCCAGAGCTTGGACGTGTCGTCGATGTCCAGCGCGGTGGGCGTGAAGCGCACCCGCTGCGGGGCGTCGGCCAGGTCGGTGCCCTGGAGGTAGGGCTGCTCGGCGGCGGCCTCGATCATCGCCTTGGACAGCACCGGGCTCTCGTGCAGGGTGCGCACCACGCAGCCCAGCAGGCGCTGTGGGACCAGCTCGGCCTCGTCGCCGTAGAAGCTGATCAGGTAGTGCAGGTCGAGGGCGGCCGAGGGCCGGGTGAGCACGGTGCCGTCGGCCGCTCGGGTGGGCGCGTCCATGTTGCGCAGTGCGGCGTTGGGCGTCACCTGGTACAGGAAGACGGTGATCGTCGGCTCGGCCGGCGGGTCCGTGGGCGGTTTGCGCGCGGCGACGTCGACGGCGAACGGGATGTCGGGCGCCAGCGACTGGGCGATCTGCTGGCGAAGCGCCTCGGTGACCGTGGCCACGGCGAGCGTGTTGCTCATCGCTGGGCCTCCCCGCGGGACAGATACTTCTCCAGGCTCAGAACGGGCGTCGTACGACCGGACCGCTGGGCGCGCTCGGACGGGCGCGGAGCCGCGGCAGCGCCACCACGTGCGGCGGCTCGGACCTCCAGCCGGCCGATGCTGATGTGCACGGTACGCTCGGGCGTGCGCCGCCCCGTGGTGTCGCGGGCGGACTGGCGTCCGGCGGCAGGGGCGGCCGGCCGGACCGCGGCGCGCGCGGTCTGCGCGGGAACCGCGGCGATGGGCCGTGGGGCGGTGTCCTGCCGGGCCGGGGAGGAGGCGCGACGGACCGCCGGTTCCGCGGTCGGCCGCCCGAAGTCCCCCGCTCGCCGCGACGGATCACCGTGCTCCTCGTGCGCGGCGGACCGCCGGGCGGGCCCGGCGGCCGGTTCGGGGGCGGGCTGCGGTACGGCCGCGGGAACCAGCAGTCCGCGCTGCGGCGCCGTCTGCTCACGGAGGGCCGACGGCAACCGCGGGACGGCGGGCTGGACGGGCGTCAGGTCACGACGCGGCACCGCCTCAACCGCCCTATGGCGCGGGTCGGTTGATTCGGCACGTCGCATGGGCTCCGACGACTCCCGCTCCTCGAGGTCCGGACCGAACGGGTCGACACGGGCCCCGAAGGCGTCCATCCGCTCGAACGGACCCGGCAGGCGCGGGCGCACCCGCACCACACCGGTGTCCGCCGCGCCGGCCGCGCCGCCGGACGGCGCGGCAGCGGGAGCGGTCCGCCCCACCAGGCGGTCGAAGTGGTCAGGCATCCGCACACAGCTCCAGGTAGTAGCGGCGCCGCAGCGGGCTGAGCGCCAGGATCTCGGACTCGCTCCAGCCGTAATGACCGGCGAGCAGATGGACGTCCTGCAGGGTGCCCCGCGCCCACGCGTCCAGTTCGGCCCACAGGTACGAGGCGATGTCCAGTTCGGCGGTGGCCGCGTGACCGCAGACCGGGCAGGCCAGGTTGAGCCGGACGTCGGCTCCCGGGTCGGCCTCGGCCGCGGCCTGGGCGACGCGCTGCCGTACGTGCTCGGGCAGTGCGTCGGCCGCCACCTCGGTTCCGGAACGTTCGGCGTGCAGTACGCAGCGGGCGACCAGTTCGGCACCGGCGTCCGCGGATGGCGATGCCTCGACGACGGCCAGGTCCCCGGCCGTCGGCAGCCGGAACCGCACCGTCCAGCCGTCGGCCTCGACGGCCAGCGGTCCGTCCGCGACCTCGGCCGTACCGGCGCCGATGACGTCCCGCACCCCGAGCGCGAACTCCATCTCCTCGCCGCACTGACGGCACGTCACTCGCACCTCGAGCCGTTCTCCGAAGAGTTCGCGCCGCAGCGCGAACAGGTCGGCGTCGCGGCGGCCGACCGGGACCGACAGCAGTTCCTCGCTGTCCGCGGCCGGCCGGGCGGCGGAGTGCAGCAGCAGGGCACGCCTGGCGTACCCCGCGGCCAGCCCCGCCTCCCAGACGGCCAGCAGGGCGGCCGCGCCGACCGATGCGCCGGCCGTTCGTTCCGAACTCACAGTCGGCTACGCGGGGTTGGTGTATGTGGGCTCCTGCGGCTCCGGGACCGACCAGTCCCGGTCCCAGCCCTCGCACTCCAGCTTGAGGCTCTGGATGGCGACCGCGTTGGCGTTGGCGTCCATCTCGCCGAGCACCTGGTACTCGCTCGGCCAGGCCCGGAACACCTTGTGCGCCACGGCCACCTGTCCGGCCTCGTTGAGCACCTGGATGACCAGGTCCTTGCGGAAGTCGGCGAGCGAGACCTCGGCGCCGGGACCGGCGCCGACCTGCCAGACCTTGTTGGCCCAGCGGTCGAACTCCGGGTCGTGGGTGACCCCCCGCTCCAGGGTTATCGCCTCGAACTCGGTACGGCCCGGGGACTTCCGCGGCGAGCTGGGGTCGCCGCCGTTGCGGTGCTTGACCACCTCGGTGGTCCGCTTCAACGGGCTGATCTTGCTGATTCCGGCGACCACCCGGCCGTCCCAGACCACCAGGAACTTGAAGTTCTTGTAGGGGTCGAATCGCTGCGGGTTGACGGTGAACTCGGCCATGAAAGCTGCTTCCTAACCCCTGAACCTATGCCTCGAACTGCCCGGCCATCTGCTCGATCTGGACGATCACGAACTCGGCGGGCTTCACCGGAGCGAAGCCGACCAGCACATTGACCACTCCGCGGTCGATGTCCGCCTCCGTGGTGGTCGAGCTGTCGCACTTGACGAAGTACGACGTGCGCGGAGTCGTCCCCTGGAACGCCCCCTGCTGGAAGAGCTTCTGCAGGAAGGACTCGACGTTGAGCCGGATCTGCGACCACAGCCGCTCGTCGTTCGGCTCGAAGACCACCCATCGCAGCCCGCGGTAGAGGCTCTCCTCGATGAACAGCGCCAGCCGCCGCACCGGGACGTACTTCCACTCGGACTGCAGTGCGTCCGCACCCGCCAGCGTCCGCGCGCCCCACACCACCGGGCCGACGACCGGGAAGCTCCGTGCGCAGTTCAGCCCCAGCGGGTTGAGCAGCCCGTTCTCCTTGTCGGTGAGCTTGACGCCCAGCGCCCGCACCCCGGAGAGCGGCGTCTCCGTCCCGGCCGGCGCCTTCCACACCCCGCGCGCGGCGTCGGTGCGGGCGTAGACCCCGGCGATGCTGCCCGACGGCGGGAAGGAACGCAGCCGGCCGGTGAGCGGGTCGATCAGCTCCAGCTGCGGGAAGTAGAGCGCCGAATGATCGCTGCGCACCGGGTCGAAGGCGGACAGGCCGGCCCGCGCCTCGTCCACGCTCGCCCAGGTCTGCGGGGCGTCGGCGATGACGAAGAGACGCTTCTCCTCCGCCAGTGCCTGCGCCGCCGAGAGCACGGTGAGCTGGTCCTCGATGTTCGGGTAGGCGGAGATCTCGGGCAGCACCAGGAGGTTGACGTCCTCGACATCGCGCAGCGCCTGCATGCCGCTCTTGTCCGGCTCGCCGCCGATCAGGTCGGTCGGGCCGGGCGCTCCGCCGTCCTCGCCGCCCGCGAGCGCGAAGACCGGCGGGTTCACGCCGGCCTCCAGGCCGAGGTTGTTCGCGGCCTCGCCGACGAAGCGCACGGTGTCGGCGGGGTCGGTGGAGCCGGCCACGATCTGCAGGCGCTTGCCGAAGGCGGTGACGGTGGTCCCCGCGAAGACGCGCCTGCCGGGGGCGTCCGGCAGCGCGCGCAGCTTGCGCTCCAGCAGCAGGGCGAGGTCGGTGACGGTGACCGGGGCCTTGCCGTCCTGCTCGGCGTCGTAGATGCGGAACGTGCGCTGGACGTCCCCGATCTTGACCTCGATCTGCTGCGTGAGGTCGGGCAGGGTGGCGGCGAAGGGCTTGGAGACGGTGCCCACCGGGTCCGGGCGCTGTTCGGCGAGCACCTTCACCCTGATGGTGTCCGAGCCGCCGTTGACCACGGTCTCGGCGAAGTTGTTGTCGCCGGCCCTGACCGACAGCCCGGGGAAGAACTCGCCGACGCTGCCGGTGACGTCGAAGACCCGCAGGTTGAAGGTGCTCTCCGGAGCGGTGGTGTCGTAGTCCACCAGGAGCCGCAGACCCGCGCCCCAGGCACCGGGCTGCTCGGCGGTGACCTCCAGGACCGGGGCCTCGGTGCTGTTCTCGGTCGAGTGCAGCGTCACCGTCGCCGACTTGCCCGTGCCGGCCGCTACCGCACGCACGATCACGGCGACCGTGCCGCCGTTGACGAAGAACTGCTGCACGGCGTAGCTGACCGGGCTCTGCGGGTCGAGGCCGCCGAACTGCCGCTCGTAGTCGGCGAATCCGGTGATGGTCACGGGCCGGTCCACGGGTCCCCGCCGGGTGCGGCCTACGAACGCGGTGACCGAGGTGGTCACGGTGCCGATGGTGCGGACGCTGCTGGGCAGCTCCTCGATGTAGACCCCGGGATAGGTCGGTGTGGTCGTCAATTCCCCCTCCATTCCCTTGTCGCACCCGGGGACACGAAGAAGGAGGAAGACGCGCGCGAACCGACGGGCGGTGCGCGGTGCGCTGTCGCCGCCGCACATGCACGAAAGTCACGACACATACGCGAGCACCGGAAGAGGCCCGGTGCGGCCGTTACCTGATTCCCCCGTCGCAGCCCCCGCGGCACCCGTACCGCGGAGGCGTTGCGCTGGTCTGCATGAAGTCCCTGGTGCCTGAGTGCAGGATGAGTCTCACGGTCCGATTGCGCACCAGTCAAGGACTCCATCCGGCCACTCCCGGTCATTTCCGACCGGGAACGTGTATCTGCACTCTTCGACCCAACATCCTTCACAACTCCGTTCTGAGTTAACCGACTTGATGGCGCGTCAGCCGCCTTCGGGCAGCTTGGAGTAGTCGATCGCGTGGCTGCTGGGTGCGGCACCCCTGGGCGCGTAGGCAGGCGGTCTGGCCGCTCCCAGGAACCAGCCCCAGCGGGCGCCGTAGCGGTGTTCCAGCGTGCGGAAGACCGCGTAGTAGACCGTGCCGAAGGCGGTGGTGAGCGCGGAGTTCACGGTGGCGTTGTCCAGATGGATGCCCAACCGGGCGGCCTGCAGCACGACGAAGGCCACCAGATAGGGCACGAAGGTCCGCCAAAGGGACAGGGCGATCTGGTACATGACGGTCTCCTCAGTCTCTCGCGGCAGAAGGTCACTCGACGGCGAAGCCGTGCGCATGGCCGAGCCTGGTCAGCGAGTCCTTGCCAGGGATGCCGTCGGCCATCATCCCGGTGTAGCCGTAACGCTTCTGCAGCTCCGAGTAGGCGGCGACGGTCTTGGTGCCGAAGGAGCCGTCGACCCACTTGCGGTCGAGCAACCCCTCTTCGGCCAGCGCGAGTTCGACGGTGAGGACGTCGTCCGGGTTGCTGGTCGCGCCCTGCGGGGCACCTGGGTCGTGCCGCGCCGAGGCGACCACCTTGACATGCGCGACCGTGGCGAGCGGTATCCCCCCGTGCAGCAGGGAGCGCAGCGAACGCTCGCCGGGTACCCCGTCGGCGTCAGCGCCGGAGAAGCCCAGACTGCGTTGGAAGTCCGCGTAGTTGAGGGTGTCCGCGTCCGTCCACTCGGGGCCGGGGCCCTGGCGGTAGTGCGTGCCGAACCCGGCGGCGACCAGGGCCCTGCCGACGGCCGTGACGTGCATGCCCTTGGCGCCGAACCCGTACTGCAGGCCGCCGACGGTGACTTGACGGCGTGTCGGCTGCTCGGGCTGCGGCGTGGGCTGGGGCTTCGGAGTCGGCTGGGGCTTCGGAGTGGGCTGCGGTGCAGGCTTGCCCGAGCCCGCCGGCCTCGGCGCCCCCTCGCGCACCCAGGCATAGAGCACCGGCCCGGGGCAGGCGGTGGCGTACCCGTCCCGATGGCCCTTGATCTCCGGGCCGGCCGGCCCGTGCTTCTGGCAGTACTCGATCGCGTCCCGCAGGCCGTTGAGCTGGTCCCAGGTGGGGGTGGTGGACCCGGAGGCACCGACCAGCGCGCAGACCGCGTAGTGCGCCTCGTTGAGCGGCACGTTCCCGTTGGCGCTGTTGCGCCGCTGCAGCCCGCGGCCTTCGAAGACCACGCCGTGCTCGCAGACCACGAAGCTGTACCCGATGTCGGACCACTTGTCGAAGTCCATGTGCCCGGCCTGGATGCGGCGCACATAGGCCGCGCAGGTGGAGTGCGGGCCGAAGGTGTAGGACGTGCCCAGATAGTGGATCTTCACGCCCTTGCGCGGCTCGTGGTACGGGATCGACCCGTTCGGCTCCCGCCAGGGCCGGGCGCCCCATTCGGCCCGCGGTACCAACTGCAGTCCGCGCCACGGCGGTTGGGGCTTCGGCTGTGGGTGCGGCGGTGGCGCGGGGACCGGCTTCGGCGCCGCGGCCCCCGCCCACTCCCTCAGCTGCTGCATCGTGCCGTGGTACACATCGATGTCCAGCGGCCGGTCGGTGTACTGATGGAACTTCCACGGAGCCCGGATCCTGGGCGCGCCCGGTGTGACGTAGTCCGCTATCCAGAGGAATTCACCCGCGTTGTCATCCGTCCGGAACCAGTAGTCGCGGTCGACGTAGAGGCCGACCCGGTTGTCCGGGTAGTGCCGCTTCACCGCCGCCAGCCACTCGTTCTTCACCTGGGTCGCGTGCGCGTCACTCACGTTCTGGCCGTACGGCTCGAAGTCCAGCGCCAACAGCTCGCCCTGCGGCACATGGCCGACGACCCGGCAGAAGTGGTCCACCTCGTCCGCCACGGCGTTCTCCGCGTGCAGGAAGTGGTAGTGCCCGACCACCAGTCTGCGACGGCGTGCCTCCGCCAACTTCTTCTCGTAGCCGCTCTGTTCGGTGTGCGCCCCCTCGGTCGCCTTGATGAAGACGAACCCCGCGTCCCCCGGTATGCCCGACTGGAAGTCGGACACGTCGTACCCCTTGGCATAAGCCATCGACAGTCCTCCCGTTACCCTGAACCGCCATGCCTGGTCCCGGCGATGGTCCATGGGTGACACCTAGTAAAGCCACTCCCGAGCACCGACGTCACGCGCCCCTCGGGACTTACGTGGGATTTCACGTGTCGGCTCGGGCGGTCTCCACATCTCTTTCACGTGGGGCGGGCAGACGGGCCGACGACGGTGGCCGCGCCCTGCCCGACACCCTTTCAGCCCCGGAACGCCGGCGCCCCTGGTCGCGCAGCGGTGCGAGGCGACCAGGCACGGATCGACGCGGCCGGCCTCGCACTGTTGCGATGCCACGCGCGGCGGCCCCAGGCCTGCCCGTGGAAGGAGCGGTCGCGCTGCTGCACCGGTTCCCGCTCGATACACCGGAAGGTGCTCATGGCAGTCGGACCCGCGCAGCCTCACATCCGGGATCTCAGCACATCGACCTCACAGCCCGGCGCGAACGGGTCGAAACCGTGCTCGACCAGCCAGCGAACCACCAGCAGGCTTCGTAACGACCACCACGCGCGGATCACGTCGAGGTCGACACCAGTGCCATAGCCGGTGAGGACGTCGCCGAGGTGCTCCTCGTGTCCGAGCGTCAAGGTGGCGAGGTCGAACAGGGGATCCCCCCGGCCCGCCTCGGACCAGTCGATGATGCCCGTGATCTCGTCGCCGTCGACGAACACGTGGGTGATCTGCAGGTCGCCGTGCGTGAACACCGGAGTGCACAGCCGGAGTGCGGTCTCGGCCACCCGGCGGTTGCGGGTGACCAGGCCGGCGGGCAGGACGCCGTTCGTCACGAGCCACTCGCACTCGCCGTCGAGTTCCGCGGCCAACTCGCCGAGGTCCCGGCCCGCCCGGCCGGGCCAGGGCGGCAACGGCGCGTCGTGCAACTCCCGGACGGCGGCACCCGCCGCGGCCCACGCCGCCGGCGAAGCGGTCGACGGCTCACCGAGCCGGCCCAGCGCCCTCCCCGGGACCGCGGCGATCGCGAGCACGGGCGGCTTGCGCCACAGGACCTCCGGGGTCGGCACCGGCGCCAGGGCCATCGCCTCGACCTCGACGTCGATGCGCGCCTGATCGGCGTCCACCTTCAGGAACACGTCGCCGACGCGCAGGGTCGCGCGCTCGGAATGGGCGACGACGACCTCGACCTCGTCCATGGCGACCAGTATCCCGCGACGACCTCCGGCGTCGCCGGGCTTGTCGCGTGCGACGGGGTCTTCCGGCCGGCATCGGCAACCCGTGTTCAAGCAGCCGAGTTCTCAGCGCTCTCCCACTGCAGCACCAGGCAGGTCCACCGGACGCCGTCCCGCCCGTGAAGGTCGGCGCGCTCGCTGAGGTGGACCGTCCGCAGCCCGTGGGTACTGGCCAACTCAACCGTCTCAGAGGCGGAGACGTCGAACATGTGGCGGCCCTCCGGCACGGGGCCGTGCCGGAGGTTCACGAAGAAGCGGCCACCAGGTGCCAGGAGGCCGGCGATCCTGGCCATCGCTCGTCGGCGTTCCCCGGCGTCCAGGTGCATCCACACCGCAGTGGCGAAGACCGCGTCGAACCGGCCCCGGCTCGAGAGGAGATCCGGAAGAGTGTCGTCGACCCAGTCGATGGCACTGTCCGGATGAATCCGCTGTCCGTGCTCCCGCAGCTCCGGGGTCGGCTCAACGGCGACGACGCGGTGTCCGCGGGCCGCCAACGCCGCAGCGTCGCGCCCCGTTCCTGCGCCCACGTCCAGGATGCGGCCGGGCCGCGCAGGAACCAACTGCAGCACGGCGCTGTGCACTTCCTCGAAGGTGACTTCCTCGTACTGAACGACCAGTGCGTCCGCCGACTCCGCGTACCCAGCGGTTCCCCTGGCTGGGCTGCGGCTCTGCGAGTTCGGGATCACATGATCACTCATGGCCGAAGACTACCGGCGGGCTGCTCAGTTCCAGTGACCTGCGGCCGCGGTCCCGGTCACGAAGGTCTCGAAAGTCCTGGGTGGTCGTCCGAGGGCTCGTTCCACTCCGTCGGAGAGCGCGGCGCCCGAGCCGTTGCGGAGGGCCACCAGGAGTTCTGTGAGCAGGCGGGCGACGTCGGGTGAGGCGCCGGCGGCGACCTGACGCTCGATGAAGACCTCCGGCTCGACATCGACATGACGGATCGTACGCCCGGTGGCCTCGGCGATGAGGTCGGCCGCTTCACCGAAGCCGACAGCCCGTGGGCCGGTCAGGTCGTAGACGCAGCCGCTGTGGCGCTCTTCGGTCAGCGCCGCCACGGCGACCTCGGCGATGTCCTCGGCGTCGACGAACGGAGTGCGCCCGTCACCGGTCGGCAGGGCCAGGGTCCCGCCGAGAATCCCGTGCCGCCAGGGTCCCTCGCTGAAGTTCTGCGCGAACCACTGCGGGCGCAGAACGGTCCAGTCGGCGCCACAGCCGCGCACGGCCTGCTCGGCGGCATACAGGGGATGGCCGTCCTCGCCCGCGCGAGGGGCGGACAGCAGCACCAGGCGGCGCACGCCCGCGGCGACCGCCTCGGCCACCAACCGGGGGATGCGCGCCTGGTGGTCGGTGCTGCCCGCCAGGCTGGGCTCCACGAGGTAGGCGGCCGTGACGCCGGCGAGCGCGGGCGCCCAGCTCGCCGGGTCGTCAAGGTCGAGGCGGCAGTCGCCGCCGGTGCGGGATGCCGTGCGGACCGGCAGGCCGGCGGCCCCGAGGCGCCGGGCGACGCGGCTGCCGGTCTTGCCGGTGCCGCCGAGGACGAGGATGGTCTTCATGCCGTACAGACAATCCCAGCGACCCATGGACGATCCATGGGAGAACGTCGCAGCTTCCTTTGCGATCGTCTAACGTCGGGACGTGGACGTCCTCAGCGATCTGCTGCACCGAGCGAGGGCCAGGAACGCGTGGGTCAGGCAACTGATCCAGCGTCCTCCGTGGTCGCTGAGCTTCACCGATCCGCCACCGCTCACGGTCGTGACCACGCTCGCCGGTCACGCATCGGTGCGGATCGACGACGCGGGCACCGCACCGGTACGGCTCGCCGCGGGCGACATCGCCCTCATCACCCGCCCCGGCCGGTACACGATCGCCGACGACCCTGCCACCGCGCCGCAGGTCGTGATCCACGGGCGGACGAAACGCGTCGTCGGCGGGTCCGCACAAGCGCCGGAGACACAGCGGAGCCTGGCGCCGCGCACCTACGGCGACGGCCTGCCCGGGGCCACGATCATGCTCCGTGGCGCCTACGACCTCGGCGGCGACGTCGGCGACCGTCTGCTCGGCATGCTGCCGCCGCTGGCGGTCGTACCCACCGGTCCGGCCACCCGGGCGGCACTGGACCTGCTCGCCGCCGAGGCCACCCGCGACGAGCCCGGTCAGGACGCCGTGCTGGACCGGCTGCTGGACCTCTTGCTCGTGCTGGCGCTGCGGGCCTGGTGCGCCGGGACGAGGACGGCACCCGCCTGGTACCGGGCGCTGGCCGATCCGGTGATCGGCGAGGCGCTGCGCCTGCTGCACGAGGATCCCGCCCGTCGGTGGACGGTCGCCGGGCTGGCCGCCCGGGTCGGCATCTCCCGTGCGGCGTTCGCCGCCCGCTTCACCGCGCTGGTCGGGGAACCCCCGCTCACCTACCTCACCGGCTGGCGCATGACCCTGGCGGCGGACCTGCTGCGGGACGCCGGGACGACCGTCGCCGCCGCAGCCCGCGAGGTCGGGTACGAGGACCCCTTCGCCTTCAGCGTGGCGTTCAAGCGCACTCGGGGCGTCAGCCCCTCGATCTGGCGCCGCCAGACGCACTGAACCCGTCACGAAGAGGCCTCCACCCGGGGGAAGACGGTGAACGCTCGGGCGACGGACTGGTTCGTACGGCCCTCGGCCATCAGCGCGTGTGCCTCACGTTCGCGTGGGGCGAGGGCGTCGAGGGACGTGACACGGCGGCTCGCCCCGAACTCGGCGACTGGTGCGAGCAGCGCGCACCCGGCGGGCCGCCTCGCCTCGGCCGTCATCACCGAAGCGAACAACGACCGGGACCACACTGCCGGAGTGCTCGGCGCATGACCCATAGCGCCGGGTTATGGATTTCTGACGGCTCCCCGATGACACGGGGATGGCCGAATAGTTGTGGTGCCGCCCGCAACACCCCACACAGCCGCGTGCTGCCCGCAGTTCGACGCTGTCCGGGTCCCCACTCCCCCTCGCCCGTCCCCGGAGGCACCATGCGCTTTCCAGCCGCAACGAGACACACGTCCCGCGCAGCTTCACTCGTGATCGTCCTGTCGGCCCTGCTCACCCTGGTGATCGGCCCCGCCCACCCCGCCCACGCGGACAACGGGAGCACCTCGGCGTGTGCGCTCCAGGGGACGACCGGATACACCGACGAGGGACAACAGACCGACTACACACGGTTCCAGAACCCCGTCGGCACCAAGCACGTGGCCGTGATCTACGTGGACTTCCCCGACGCCGCCGGCACCACCCTGCCCCTGACCCCCTACTACAGCCAGTTGTCGGGCGCCGCCGACTGGATGTGGAACGCCTCCCACGGCAGGACATGGCTGGACCTGACAGCCCCGTACGGCAACTGGGTCCGCATGCCGAAGAACTCCACCGACTACAACTGGGAACGCGGATTCTCCTGGACCACGCACCAGACCTATGTGAAGGACGCCCTCACCGCTGCCGCCGCTTCCGGCGTCGACCTGTCCGGGTACGACATGTTCTACATCGTGCCGACCAGCACCGCGGCCGCGATCGGTCACTCCCCCACCTTCGTCCAGGACCCGGCCCAGCCGACCCAGGTGTGGAACGGGGCGACCCGGAGCTGGGTGACGATCCACTGGGCGGTGACCTTCGGCCAGGACATGTGGACCTGGGGCTACAAGGTCGCCGACCATGAGACCAGCCACACCTTCGGCCTGCCCGACCTCTACGCGTTCAGCGGCGATCAGAACCAGTACGTCGGCGGCTGGGACCTCATGGGCCTGATCTCGGGTCCGGCGCCGCAGTACTTCGGCTGGGAGGAGTGGAAGTCCGGCTGGATCACCGACTCCCAGGTGTCCTGCCTGTCCACGGCGAACACGTACTCCACGACCCTGAACGGGGTGGAATACGGCGGCAGCGGCTACAAACTGGCGGTGATCAGGACCAGTGACACCACGGCCTACGTCGCCGAGTCCCGCAAGGCCGCGGGCAACGACTCCGGTGCCTGTGCCACCGGCGTCGTCATCTACAAGGTCGACACCTCCACCGCCACCGGAAGCGGGCCGATCCGGGTGGTCACCAACCCCGATGCCGCCGCCCCCACCGGGAACTGCACGACGCTGGACATGCAGACCTGGAAGCCCGGTCAGTGGTTCGAGGACAGCACCGCCCGTGTCCGGATCTACGTCAACAGCTCCGACGCGTACAACGACACCGTCTGGACCTACAAGTGGTGAGCGCATAGCGCGGGATGCCCGCGCTCGAAGGCGGTGTGGTCGGCGCGTCATGCGCCGGCCGCACCGCCCCTGTGTCTCTCCGGCACGTACCGGCAGCGCTTGATCCCCCCGGGAGCAGCGTCCATAACCCGATGTTCTGGGGATCCGGGAGCTGGCCGTGCGGGCCCGGTCCCGTACACCCTTGGCGCACCGCAGTGAAATGTCACATCACATAGGAGTCATCGTGAGAGCACGACGTTCCGGGATGGCCATGGCTGCCGCCCTCGGACTCGTCACCGTCGCCGGCTGCGGGGGAGCCGACGGCGGCGACGGGCAGGGCGGGGCGGCGAGCAAGGGCGGCACGCTTCACGTGCTCTCCAGCCTCGACCTGGAGCACCTCGACCCGGCCCGCAACTACGTCACGTCGTCCGAGGACGTGGGCCGCCTCATCTACCGGACGCTGACGACGTACGCGGCGGCACCGGGGCCGGCCGGGGGAAGGATCGTGCCGGATCTGGCGACGGACACCGGGCGCCCGAGCGACGGGGCCCGCACCTGGACCTTCACGCTCAAGGCGGGGGTGAGGTTCGAGGACGGCCGGCCCATCACCAGCCGGGACATCAAGTACGGGGTCGAGCGGAGCTTCGCCGCGGAACTCCCCGAAGGGCCGCCGTACGCGCGCATGTGGCTTGCAGGGGGCCGGAGTTACCACGGCCCCTACAAGGACGGACACGGGCTCGCCTCGATCGGGACCCCGGACGACCGGACGATCGTCTTCAGGCTCAACCGGCCGGTGGCCGACTTCGGTTCCGCGGTGTCGCTGCCGGTCTTCGCCCCGGTTCCGCAGGACAAGGACACCGGGGTCCGCTACGACAGCAGGCCCTTCTCCTCCGGCCCGTACAAGATAGGGGACTTCGAACCCAAGAAGCAGCTCACGCTGGTCCGCAACACCCACTGGAGCCCGGCCACCGACACCGTGCGCAAGGGGCTGCCGGACAGGATCGTGATCGATCTCAACCTGGACCCGGCCGTCGTCGACCAACGGCTCATCGCCGCCCAGGGGCAGGACGCGGACGCCGTCGCCTTCGAACCGGTCGGCCCGGCCTCGGTCGGGCCGGTGATGGCCAACCCCGCGGTGCACAAGCGACTGGTCACCGGCGAGTCGATCAACACGCGGTACCTGAGCATCAACACCCGGCACAAGCCGCTCGACGACGTCCGGGTGCGGCAGGCGATCGCCTACGCGCTGGACAAGGACGCCCTGCGCACCGCCCGGGGCGGACCGATCGCCGGCCGACTCGCCACCACTCTGCTGCCGCCGTCCCTGCCCGGTGCCGTCCCCGACGATCCCTTCCCCAGCCCGGGCGGCAAGGGCGATCCGGCCAAGGCCAAGGCGCTGCTCGCCCAGTCGGGCCACGCCTCGGGACTCAGCCTCACGCTCGACACCCCGGCCACCGCCGGCGGCCAGGCGCAGGGCGAGGCCGTACAGGCGTCCCTGGCCAAGACCGGGATCAAGGTGAAGATCAACGCGATCAGCTCGTCGGCGTTCTACAGCACGGTGGGGAACACCGCCCAGGAGCACGACCTGGTGATCGACGGCTGGACACCCGACTGGCCCGGCGCCTCCACCTACCTGCCGCTGGTGTTCGACGGCCGGCTGATCACGCCCGAGGGCAACAACAACCACGCCCAGTACGACTCCGCCGAGGTCGACGCCCGTATCGACGCGATCGCCAGGATGAAGGACCCGGCGGCCGCCGCGACCGCCTACGGCTCACTCGCCCGGCAGATCATGCGGCAGGCTCCGGTCGTGCCCTTCCTGTGGGACAAGGCAGCGGTCCTGGTCGGCCCGCATGTCGCGGGCGCCTACGGGCACATCGCCTACGTCGGCCGCCTGGACCTGGTCTCCCTGGGGCTGCGCAAGTGACCGCCGCCCTCCCCGTCCCCGCGCCCTCGTCGGACACGCCGCCTCGCGTCGGCCCGGACGAGACGTCCCTGCTGCGCCGGCTGCTGGCCCAGCGTTCCGCCACGGTGGCGCTGGCGGTGGTCGTGCTCCTGGTGCTCATCGCCCTCGCGGCCCCACTGATCGCCTGGGCCGCCGGCAACTCGCCGACCGAGTTCCATTCCGAGGCGGTGGACCCGGCGCTCGGCGGACTGCCGCGCGGCGCCGGAGGCGGTGTCGGCGCCCGGCACTGGCTGGGCGTCGAGCCCGGCAGCGGCCGGGACATTCTCGCCCGTGTCGTCTACGGCGCCCGGGTCTCGCTGCTGATCGCCCTGCTCGCCACCGCCGTCTCGGTGGCGCTCGGAACGGCGCTCGGACTGGCCGCCGGGTTCTTCGGCGGCTGGACCGACACCGTCGTCGGCAGGGTGATGGACCTGCTCCTGTCCTTTCCCGCCCTCATCTTCATGATCGCGCTGATCTCCGCGGCGCCGGGCGTGAACCGGCAACTGCTGCTGGTCGTCGTGCTCGGCTTCTTCGGCTGGCCGTACGTCGGGCGGATCGTGCGCGGGCAAGCGATGGTGCTGGCCCGCGGCGAGTTCGTGGCCGCGGCCCGCGTGCTGGGTGCCTCCAGGCGCGCCCTGCTGGTGCGGGAGGTGCTGCCCAACCTCAGTGGGCCGGTCCTCGTGGTGGCGACCATGTCGATCCCCAGCTACGTCGCCACCGAGGCGGGCCTGTCCTTCCTCGGCGTCGGGGTGCGCCCGCCGACCCCCTCGTGGGGGCAGATGATCGCCGCCGCGGTGCCGTGGTACGCCGCCGACCCCGTCTACTTCCTGATCCCGGGCGGCTTCCTGTTCGCCACCGTGCTCGCCTTCAACGTGCTGGGCGACGCGGTACGGGACGCGCTCGATCCCCGGAGCCGGCGCCGATGATCCTCTATGTCCTGCGCCGACTGGCCGCGACGGCGCTGATCCTGCTGGTGATCTGCGCGGCCACCTTCGCCATCTTCTATCTGATGCCCGCCGACCCGGCGCAGGGCGCCTGCGGCAAGGCGTGCAGCCCGGAGCGCATCGCGGAGATCCGCACCACGCTCGGCCTGAACCACTCGATGCTCGTGCAGTTCCGTGACTACCTCGCCGGCATCGTCACCGGTCGTACGTACGGCACGGGTGCGCAGGCCGTGCACTGTCCCGCTCCGTGCCTGGGATTCAGCTTCCAGACCGACCAGCCCGTGTGGCTGATGCTCACCGACCGGCTGCCGGTCAGCATCTCCATCGCCCTGGGCGCGGCGGTGCTGTGGCTGCTGGCCGGCGTCACGGCCGGGGTGATCTCCGCGCTGCGCCGCGGCAGCCTGTGGGACCGGGCGGCGATGACGGCCGCGCTCGGCGGCGTCTCGCTGCCGGTGTACTTCACCGCCCTGGTGCTGCAGTACCTGCTCGTCGTCAAGCTGGGCCTGTTGCCCTATCCGCAGGCGATACCGCTCACCGCGGACCCGGTCGGCTGGGCCCAGTCCATGGTCATGCCGTGGATCACGCTGGCCATGCTCTACGCCGGCATCTACGCCCGGATCACCCGCGGTGAGATGCTCGACAGCCTCGGCCAGAACTACGTCCGCACCGCCCGCGCCAAGGGCCTGCCCGAGCCGACCGTGCTGCGCCGCCACGCGCTGCGGCCGGCGCTGATGCCCATCGTGACGATCTTCGGCATGGACCTCGGCGCGCTGCTCGGCGGCGCCCTCATCACCGAGTCGGTCTTCGGCCTGCCCGGCGTGGGCAAGCTCGCGGCGGACGCGATCAACAGCGCCGACCAGCCGGTGATCCTCGGGGTGACGCTGTTCGCCGCGGCGTTCGTCGTGATCGCCAACGTTGTGGTGGACCTGGTCTACGCGCTCCTGGACCCGAGAGTGAGGGCCGTGGGATGACCCTGCTGACCGTACGAGACCTGACCGTGGACTTCGCGGGCGGCGTGCGCGCCGTCGACCGACTCGACCTGGACCTGGCCGCCGGGTCGGTGCTCGGCGTGGTGGGCGAGTCCGGCAGCGGCAAGTCCGTGACCAGCCTGGCCGTCATGGGCCTGCTGCCCGACGCCCGCGTCACGGGTGAAGTCCGCTTCGACGGGCAGCAGTTGACCGGTCTGGGCGGGCGGGCGCTGCGCCGGCTGCGTGGCGACCGGATCGCGATGATCTTCCAGGATCCGCTGTCCTGCCTGAACCCCTACTACCCGGTGGGCTTCCAGATCGCCGAGGCGTACCGTGCGCACCGCCGGGCCGGGCGCCGCGAGGGACACCGGGTCGCGGTGCGGACGCTGGACCGGGTCGGCATCCCCGAGCCCGAACGGCGCGCCCGCGCCTACCCGCACGAGTTCTCCGGCGGCATGCGCCAGCGCGTGATGATCGCGATGGCCCTGTGCCTGGAGCCCGACCTGCTCATCGCCGACGAACCGACCACCGCGCTCGACGTGACCGTGCAGGCCCAGATCCTGGAACTGCTGCGGGAGCTACGGGAGCGGTCCGGCACCGCGATCATGCTCATCACCCATGACATGGGCGTGGTCGCCGGTCTGGCCGACGAGGTCGTCGTGATGTACGGCGGCCGCGCGGTCGAACGAGGCCCGGTCCGCGAGGTGTTCCACCGCCCGCGCGACACCTACACCAAGGGCCTGCTCGCCTGCGTACCCCGCGTCGACGGGCCCGTGCCCGACCGCCTGCCCACCCTGTCGACGCCGGAGGTGACCGCGTGAACGCGCCCCTGCTCGAAGCACGCGACCTGGTCAAGCGGTTCCCCGTACGACACGGCCTGACCCGGCGGCTCGCCGGGCACGTCAGGGCGGTCGACGGGGTGTCGCTGCGGGTGGACGCGGGGGAAACGCTCGGTCTGGTCGGCGAGTCCGGCTGCGGCAAGTCCACCGTCGCCCGGCTGCTGACCCGGCTCGTCGAACCCACCTCGGGCACGATCAGCGTGGCCGGGCGCGAACTCACCACACTGGACGAGCCGTTGCTGCGGTCCGTGCGCCGCGACCTGCAGATGATCTTCCAGGACCCGTTCTCCTCGCTGAACCCCCGCCAGACCGTCCGGCAGATCCTGACGGCGCCGTACCGCTACCAGGGGCTGACTCCCGACGAGCCGGTGGAGGAACTGCTGGAGCGGGTGGGCCTGCGGCCGGAGCACGCCGCCCGCTATCCCCACGAGTTCTCCGGCGGCCAGGCGCAGCGCATCGGGATCGCCCGGGCGCTGGCACTGCGGCCGAAACTGGTGGTGTGCGACGAGCCCGTCTCGGCGCTCGACGTGTCGGTCCAGGCGCAGATCCTCAACCTGCTCAAGGACCTGCAGCAGGAGTACGGGCTCGCCTACGTGTTCATCGCGCACGACCTCGGCGCCGTGCGTCAGATCAGCACGCGCGTCGCCGTGATGTACCTGGGCACGGTCGTGGAGACGGCCGACCGGGACACGCTCTACGGCAGCGCCGCGCATCCGTACACCCACGCCCTGCTCTCCGCCGTACCCCTGCCCGACCCGGACGCCGAACGCACCCGCGAGCGGATCGTTCTCCACGGCGACCTGCCCAGCCCCCTCGATCCCCCCAGCGGCTGTCCGTTCCGCACCCGTTGCCCGAGAGCGGCCGACCGCTGCGCCACCGAACGGCCCGCGCTCGGCCCGGTCGCCCCGGGCCACGAGGTCGCCTGCCACTACCCCGAGCCGCTGACCGGGCGGACGACCGAGCCGCGTTCCGGGTCGTCCGCCGAGGAAAGGACCTCATGAGCCACAGCTACCGCCTGCCCGGCCTCGCCGTCACCGACCACACCTTCACCGTGCCGCTCGACCACGCCGACCCCGCGGGAGGCTCGATCCAGGTGTTCGCCCGGGAAGTGTCCGACCCGGCCCGCGCCGGCGAGCGCCTGCCCTGGCTGTTGTACCTGCAGGGCGGGCCGGGCGGAAAGGCGCCGCGGCCCCTGAACGCCACCGCGGGCTGGCTCGCGCGTGCCCTGAGGACCCACCGGGTGCTGCTGCTGGACCAGCGCGGCACGGGCCGCAGCACCCCGGTCACGGCCCGGTCGGCCGGACGGTTCTCCGACGCCCGGGAACTGGCGGCCCATCTCGCCCTCTTCCGCGCGGACTCGATCGTCGCCGACGCGGAACTGATCCGGCACCGGCTGTGTGGCGACGAGCCGTGGGAGACGCTCGGCCAGAGCTACGGCGGCTTCCTCACCCTCACCTACCTCTCCCGGGCCCCTCAGGGACTGCGTGCCTGCTACGTCACCGGCGGCCTCCCCGGCCTGTACGCCACGGCCGACGACGTCTACGCGGCCACGTATCCCAAGGTCAGGGAGAAGGTGACCGCCTTCTACGCCCGTTACCCCGGTGACCGGGAGCTGGTCCGGCGGATCGCCGGCCTCCTCGACCGCCGCACGGTCCACCTGCCCGACGGCGACCGTCTCACCGTGCGGCGACTGCGCACCCTCGGCCTGATGCTGGGCATGGGGGATGGAGCCGAGCGCCTGCACTGGCTGCTGGACGAATCCGTCGGCACCGACGGCGACCTCTCGGCCACCTTCCTGCAGCAGGTGATGAACCTGACGGGGTTCGTCGACAACCCCCTCTTCGCCGTACTGCAGGAATCCATCTTCGCGCAGGGCGGCAAGCCCACCGACTGGGCCGCCGCCCGGGCGCTCACCGACCGCCCGGAGTTCGGTGAGGACGCCGACCCGCTGCTGTTCACGGGCGAGATGTTCTATCCCTGGATGTTCCAGGAGATCGCCGGGCTACGGCCGTTCCGCGACGCGGTCCGGCTGCTGGCCGAGCGAGCCGACTGGCCGGCGCTGTACGCACCGTCGCGGCTGGCGGCCAACCAGGTGCCGGTGGCCGCCGCGATCTACCACGACGACATGTACGTACCCGCGGAGCTGTCCCTGGCCACCGCGTGCTCGGTCGGCGCGCTGCGCGCCTGGGTCACCAACGAGTGGGAGCACGACGGGGTGTCCGCGTCCGGCGAAGTCGTGCTGTCCCGGCTGATGGACATGGCCGTCGACCGGGCCTGACGTCCTCCCCCGCACCCACCCGCTTGACGTCCTTCCCCCACCCCGAAGCAGAGAAGAGAAGAGGAGACATGTCCGGATCCGTCAAGAGTCTCAGAGCCCTTGCCGCGGGCGCCGCGGCGACGGCGTTCCTGTCGCTCACCGCCGTCGCCCCGACCGCGACCGCGGCGCCGGCGCACAGCGCCGCCACCGCCACCGACTGCGCCCTCCCCGGCAGGACCGGCTGGACCGACGAGGGCCACGCCACCGACTACACCCGGTTCCAGCGGCCGCTGGGCACCAAGCACGTGCTGATGCTGTTCGTCGACTTCCCCGACGCCCAGGCCTCCGGTTCCACGTCCGCCTCCTACCGGGAACTGGCCCCGGCCGGCGACTGGATGGAGCGGGACTCCTACGGCCGCACCTCTCTGGACATCACCCCGCTGACCCGTTGGATCCGGATGCCGCAGGAGTCCACCAGCTACGGCTTCCAACGCGGGATCACCTTCGAGCAGCACGAGGCGTACGTCCGGCAGGCGGTGGCCGCGGCAGATCCGTACGTCGACTTCTCCCGGTACGACATGGTCTACATCGTCCCGGCCAAGTCCGCCTCCGCGATCAGCTTCTCACCGACGTACCTGTACGACCCCACCACCGCGGGCGTCACCGCCGACGGAAGCCGCGTGAAGTGGGCGGTGACGTTCGGGCAGGACATGTGGCACTGGGGCTTCAAGGTCGCCGACCACGAGACCAGCCACACCTTCGGCCTGCCCGACCTCTACGCGTTCACCGGCACCGACTACCACCGCTTCGTCCGCGGCTGGGACCTCATGGGCAATATCGCCGGCGCCGCCCCGCAGCACCTGGGCTGGGAGCGGTGGAAGTTCGGCTGGATCGACGACAGCCAGGTCGCCTGTCTCCCCTCGACCGGAAGCCGCACCGTCCTCCTCAAGGCCGTCGAAAGCCCCGGCGGAACGAAGATCGCGGTGATCCGTACCGGCGAGACCACCGCCTACGTCGCCGAGTCCCGCAGGGCCGTCGGCGCGGACAGCAACGCCTGCTCCACCGGCGTGCTCATCTACAAGGTGGACTCCTCCACCCAGACCGGTTACGGCCCGGTCCAGGTCATGAACGGCAACCCCGACACCACCCCGCCCTCCGGCTGTCAGTCCCTGGACATGGCGGCCTTCCACACCGGGCAGTCCTTCACCGACCCCGGCACGGGCGTGCGGATCGACGTGGATGACAGCAGCCCTCTTCACGATCGGATCACGCTGACCAAGCAGTGATGCCCCACCCGGGACTTGCGCGAGCCGGGGCGCGCGGTGGATGCGGGCATGTCCCGGCCTCGCGAACCGCGTTCGGCGTCGTCGGTCGACTACTGGGGCCGCCCGGCGATGCTCGCAGGCCAGGACGGCTCGGCCCGCACCTGGCAGACCCCAGGGGCCGCCCGCCTGCCGAGCGGTGGCTCACTCCGGCAGGCGTAGCAGCTCCGGATGGCGACCGCGCCATCGTGCGTAGGCCGGGGTGTCGCCGCAGGTGGCGAGATATCCCTCGGCGACCCGCCGGACGATCTCGTCGCCGTGTGCGGCCAGCGGCCCGTCATGGCGCCAGGCGAGCACATGGCGGTACCAGAGCGGATTGCCGGCGAGCGGCCGCACGGCGACGCCGGGCACCTCGATGAAGGTCGCCTGGCAGAGGCTGATAGCCAGACCCGTCCGGACGATGTCGATCAGCTGCCGGCCTTCCGCCTCGTAGGGCGTGCACGGCTGACGGCCCGTCCGGGCGAAGACGGACGCCCAGTACTCCCGCGTGCGGTCGCTGTCCGGGTGGGGCATGGCCCAGTCATCCGCGATGAGTTCCTTCAGGCTCACCTCTTCACGGACGGCCAGCGGGTGGGTGGACGGGAGCAGGGCGAAGACGGGCTCGGTGACGACCGGGTGCAGGGCCACGCCTTCGCGGGGCGGGAGCTCGTGGCCGGGGTTGTCACCGAGGACCGCCGCTTCCAGGCGTCCCGCCGCGAGGTCGTCCAGCAGCGGCGACGGGGAGTACTGGCACCGGGTCGTCACGTCCGAACCGGGGATCAGTTCCCTTGTGGCCACGATGAGATCGGCGAGCAGTGGCCCGCCCACCGCTCCCAGGCGGACGCGGCCGGGGGCGCTTCCGCAGCGGGCGGCGCGGGCCGTGTCGGCCAGCAGGCCGTCGATGCCCGGCAGGATGGCGCGCGCCCGGGTGAGCACCAGCTCGCCCAGCGCGGTGGGTTCGGCACCGGTCTGCCCGCGGTCGAAGATCGGCCCGCCCAGCATGGCCTCAATGCGCCGCAACTGAGCGCTGAGCCCGGGCTGGGTCATGCGCAGCGTCGCGGCCGCACGGGTCAGACTTCCGGCCTCCGCGATCGCGCAGATCACCCGCAGATGCCGCACCTCCAGATCCATGGCGCGGATGGTAGGGAGCGGCACGCGCTTTCCGGCAGGGGTCGGGACCTCGCAGTCCCATGTGAAATGTCACACGTGATCTGCCACTGACGCCGGCACCCGGACCCTTGGCAAGCCACTGTGCAATGTGAAATATTACTGCCCGTGCCCACGAGAAATTCCTCGGACGTCATCGTCGTCGGGGCGGGAATGGTCGGTGCAGCCTGCGCCTACCACGCCGCCCGCGCCGGTCTTTCGGTCACCGTGATCGACCGCGGCTCCGTCGCCGGCGGAACCACCGGCGCTGGAGAGGGAAACCTCCTGGTCTCCGACAAGGAACCCGGACCCGAACTCGAACTCGCCCTGCTGTCCGCACGGCTGTGGCGGGAGCTGGCCGCATCCCTTCCGCCGCAGATCGAGTACGAGGCCAAGGGCGGGTTGGTCGTCGCCTCCGACGCCACGGGGATGGACGCCCTGCGGGACTTCGCGACCGGACAGCACAAGGCCGGAGTCGAGGCGGAGGAGATCCCCGGCGACCGGCTCGGCGACCTGGAGCCGCACCTCGCCCCCACACTGGCGGGCGGCTTCCACTACCCCCAGGACGCCCAGGTCCAGCCCGCGCTGGCCGCGGCTCACCTGCTGCGTGCCTCAGGCGCCCGGATCCGCCTCGGCGAGGAGGTCACGCACGTCCTCACCGGGGCGGACGGCGAGGTGACCGGCGTGCGGACGTCCACCGGCACCCTCCACGCCCCGCAGGTGGTGAACGCGGCCGGCGCATGGGGCGGCGAACTGGCCCGACGCGCCGGTCTCGACCTGCCCGTCCTGCCCCGCCGCGGCTTCGTCCTCGTCACAGAACCTCTGCCGCGCGTGGTCCGCCACAAGGTGTACGCGGCGGACTACGTCGCCGACGTGGCCAGCGGGTCGGCCGCCCTCCAGACCTCGGCCGTCGTGGAAGGTACCCCGGCGGGCCCGGTGCTGATCGGCGCCAGCCGGGAGCGGGTGGGCTTCGACCGCACCCTGTCCGTCGAGGTGCTGCGTCGCCTCGCCGCCCAGGCCACCGCGCTGTTCCCCGTACTGGCCGGGGTGCGGGCGATACGGACCTATGCCGGCTTCCGCCCTTATCTCCCCGACCACCTGCCGGCGATCGGCGCCGATCCCCGCAGGCCAGGACTGCTGCACGCGTGCGGCCACGAGGGCGCGGGCATCGGACTGGCTCCGGCCACCGGACTGCTCGTCGCCCAGATCCTGACCGGGAAACAACCCGCTGTGGACGTCGGCCCGTTCAGCCCCGGCCGCTTCACATCCGTCTCCTGACCCGTCCGCTCTTCGACTCTTCGAGAGGAGGCCGCCGTGGCCCGTACCCCCGGTGAACTGGTCGGGGCACGCCCCGGTACGCCGTTCGAGATCACCGTCGACGGCCGCACCGTCACCGCGCTGCCCGGGCAGTCCCTCGCCGCCGCCCTGTGGGGGGCCGGGATCCTCGCCTGGCGCACCACGCGGAACACCGGCCGCCCACGCGGTGCCTTCTGCGGCATCGGACAGTGCTACGACTGCCTGGCCACCGTCAACGGCGAGCCCAACAGAAGAGCCTGCCTGCTGCCCGCGCGTCCCGGTGACGCGATCACCACCCAGGAGGGACACGGCCATGCCGGACTCGGCGTCTGAACCGTACGACCTGGCCGTGATCGGCGCGGGCAACGCCGGGCTCGCCGGTGCCGTCGCCGCGTCGGAACGGGGCTTGTCCGTCGCCCTGCTGGATGCCTCGGGACAGCTCGGCGGCCAGTTCCACCGGCATCCGGACCCGGCCCTCGGCGCCGTGCGGCCGCACGCCCTGCATCACGACTGGGCCGCCTTCGACGGCCTGCGCCGACGTCTGAAGGCGAGCGACACCGCACGGCTCCTCGGGCATCACGTGTGGAGCGTGGTCCGGGAGAGCGGGGGGCGGTGGGCGGTGCACGCCGTCACGGGCGCCGACGGCGAGGACGAGCGCCCGGTACGGGTGCGGGCCCGCGCGCTCCTGCTGGCGACCGGTGCGTACGAGCGGCACCTGCCCTTTCCGGGCTGGACGGTGCCCGGGGTGGTGAGTGCCGGGGGCGCCCAGGCGATGCTCAAGTCCGGGCTCGTGCTGCCGGGGAAGCGGATCGTCGTCGCGGGCAGCGGGCCGCTGCTGCTCGCCGTGGCCTCCTCACTGTCCGCGGCCGGGGCGCGCGTCCCCGCCGTCGTGGAGGCCTCCGGCTATCTCGGGTATGCACGCCATCCGTATGTCCTCGCCGGCAATCCGGGCAAGCTCGCCGAGGCCGTGGTCCACGGTTCGGCCTTGCTGCGCCACCGCGTGCGGTTGCGTACCCGCAGCGCGGTCACCGAGGTGCACGGCACCGACCGGGTGGAGGCCGTGACCGTCTCCCGCGTCGATCCGCGGTGGCGGCCGGTGCCGGGAACGGGGCAGCGCATCGAGTGCGACGCGCTGGCCGTCGGACACGGGCTGGTCCCGCAGATCGACCTGGCCACGAGCCTCGGCTGCGCGACCCGGCGAACCCCCGACGCGACCACGGCCCTCGCCCTGGACGACCTGCAGCAGACCTCGGTCCCCGGCGTCTGGGCAGCGGGCGAGACCGGCGGCATCGGCGGCGCGCAACTTGCCCGTGCAGAAGGCGAGTTGGCGGGCATCGCGGTCGCCGCCCGACTGCACGGCAATCCGTCCCTCACCGAGCACGGGCGAGCCCGCGCCCTGCGCCGTCACCGTGACCGGATGCGTGCCTTCGCCGACACCATGGCAGCCGCGCACACCCCCGGCCCCGGCTGGAGCGAGTGGCTGACGGACGACACGGACGTGTGCCGCTGCGAGGAGGTGACCGCCGGCCGCATCCGGGAGGCGGTCGCCGGCTTCGGCGCCCGCGACGCCCGTACGGCGAAGCTGCTCACCCGAGCGGGCATGGGCTGGTGCCAGGGCCGCATGTGCGGGACCGCCGTGGCCTGCCTCGCGGCACGCGGCGACGGCACGGTGCCGCCGTCCGCCGAGCGCCGGCCGCTCGCCGTACCGGTGCCACTCGGCGCACTCGCCTCGCTCGACGAGCCCGGCGAGCCCCACGAGACCGACTGAATCCACGCATGACTCCGCTCGTCACACCTCACCGGACCGAGCGGGCGCAAGTAAAATGTCACACTCTATCAAGGGATCAACCGACGTGACCTCCACTTCCTGGAACCCCGACCGTCCCTGGCGCGGCATCATGGTCGCCACCGCCCTCCCGCTGCGGCCGGACCTCTCCGTCGACTACGACGCCTACGCCGAGCACGTCCGCCGGCTGATCGCCAACGGCTGTGACGGCGTGGTCCCCAACGGCTCGCTCGGCGAGTACCAGACCCTCACCGACGAGGAGCGCGCCCGCGTCGTGCGCACGGCCGTCGAAGCCGCCGGTGACGGCGCCCGGGTCATGCCCGGGGTCGCCGCCTACGGCAGCGCCGAGGCCCGCCGCTGGACCGAGCAGGCGGCAGATGCGGGCTGCGGCTCCGTACTGCTGCTGCCCCCGAACGCCTACCGCGCCGACGAGCACGCCGTACGCGCCCACTACGCCCACGTCGCCGAGGCGGGGGTGCCGGTCGTCGCGTACAACAACCCGATCGACACCAAGGTGGACCTCGGCCCGGCGCTGCTCGCCGGGCTGCACGGCGACGGCAGCGTGGTCGCGGTCAAGGAGTTCACCGGCGATGTGCGCAGGGCGTACGAGATCGCCGAACTGGCCCCCGAACTCGATCTCCTGATCGGCGCGGACGACGTCCTGCTGGAGCTGGCGATCGCCGGCGCCGTCGGCTGGATCGCGGGCTACCCGAACGCCTTCCCCGCCAGCTGCGCCCGGCTCTACCACGCCGCCGTAGCCGGGGACCTGGAGACGGCGCTGCCCCTCTACCGGTCGTTGCACCCGCTGCTGCGCTGGGACTCGAAGACGGAGTTCGTGCAGTCGATCAAGCTCTCCATGGACATCGCCGGCCACCGCGGCGGTCCCACCCGTCCGCCGCGTTCCCCGCTCACCGGCGAGACCGAGGCCGCGGTGCGCGCGGCCACCGAGAAGGCCATCGCCGAGGGCCACCGCTGACCGGCTCCTGACCCGACCCGGGACCCGGTCCTCCATACCGATCCGCGACAAGGAGGGACGTCCGTGCGCACCCGTCACGTCTTCCACGCCGTCGACTCGCACACCGAGGGCATGCCCACGCGAGTCATCACCGGCGGCATCGGGGTGATCCCCGGCGCCACCATGGCCGAGCGCAGACTCCACTTCATCGAGCACCTGGACCACATCCGCACGTTCCTGATGTACGAACCGCGTGGCCACGCCGCCATGAGCGGCGCGATCCTGCAACCCCCGACCCGCCCCGACGCCGACTACGGGGTCCTGTTCATCGAGGTCTCCGGCCTGCTGCCGATGTGCGGGCACGGCACCATCGGGGTGGCCACCGTCCTGGTCGAGACCGGGATGGTGCCGGTCGTCGAGCCGGTCACCACGGTGCGGCTGGACACCCCGGCCGGGCTGGTCTCCGTCGAGGTGCACGTCGAGGACGGCCGGGCGAAGGCGGTCACCCTCACCAACGTGCCCGCGTTCTGCGTGGGCCTGGGCCGCAAGGCCGAGGTCCCCGGGTACGGCACGGTGACGTACGACCTCGCGTTCGGCGGGAACTTCTACGCCTTCGTCGAACTCGACGCACTCGGGCTGCCCTTCGACCGGGCCCACAAGGACGACCTCCTTGCCGCCGGTCTCGCCGTCATGGACGCGATCAACACCTCGCCGGACCGCCCCGTCCACCCCGAACACCCCGAGATCAGCGGCGTCAAGCACGTCTACCTCGCCGCGCCGGGGTCCGACGCACACCACTCGCGGCACGCCATGGCCATCCACCCCGGCTGGTTCGACCGGTCGCCGTGCGGCACCGGCACCTCCGCCCGCATGGCCCAGCTCCACGCCCGCGGCGAGCTCCCGCTGAACCGCGACTTCGTCAACGAGTCCTTCATCGGCACCCGGTTCACCGGCCGCCTGGTCGGCGAGAGCCGGGTCGGCGGGGTCCCGGCCGTCATCCCCACCGTCACCGGTCGCGCCTGGATCACCGGCACCGCCCAGTACTTCCTCGATCCGGACGACCCCTTCCCCGGAGGCTTCCTCCTGTGACCGAGTCCTCCTCCGTCGTCTCCCGCAATCCGGCCGACCCTTCCGATGTCCTGGTGCGGATCCCGACGCCCGGCGCCTTCGGTGCGGCCGACATGGTCGAGCGGGCCCGCGCCGCCCAGCCCGACTGGCTCGCCGGCGGCGGGGCCGCCCGCTCTGCAGCCCTCACCGCGATCGCCGGGACCATCGAGGCCGCCGCAGAGGAACTGTCGGCTCTCGCCGTACGCGAAGTGGGCAAGCCGCTCGCCGAAGCGCGGGCCGAGGTGGCCCGCACCGCCGCGCTCTGGCGCTACTACGCCCAGGCCCCTTTCGAGTCCACCGGCTTCGTCCACGAAAGCGCCCGGGGTCAGGGGCTGTTGCTGACCCGGCGCCGCCCACACGGCGTCGCCGGGCTGATCACACCCTGGAACTTCCCCTTCGCCATCCCGAGCTGGAAGGCGGCCCCGGCGCTGGCGGCGGGCAACTCGGTCGTCCTGAAGCCGGCCCCCGAGGCCACCGCGTGCGCCCAGCGGCTGGCCGAGATCCTCCAAAGGGCCCTGCCTTCAGGGGTGTTCACGATGATTCCCGGCGGCGCCGCCGAAGGCGAGGCCGTCATCTCCACCGCCGACGTGGTCTCCTTCACCGGCTCCACCGGGGTCGGCCACGCGGTCGTCGGCGCCGCCACCGCCCGGGGCGTCCCGGTCCAGGCCGAGATGGGCGGGCTGAACGCGGCGATCGTCCTGCCCGACGCCGACATCGGCCGGGCCGCCGCCCACATCGCCTCGGCGATCGCCGGTTACGCCGGGCAGAAGTGCACCGCCACCAGTCGCGTGATCGCCGTCGGCGCCGCCCTGGACCCGCTGTGCGAGGCCCTCACCGAGGCACTGCGCACGCTCCCCGTGGGCGACCCCGCCGACCCGGCCACGGTGTGCGGCCCCCTCATCAGCGAGCACGCCCGCGATCAGGTGGCGGGGGCCTCCTACGGCCTCTCCGCGCTCGTCGGCGGCCCCGCTGCCCGAGATCACGGCTGGTACGCATCACCCACCCTGGTGGAAAAGGTCCCGCCGGACCACCGGCTCCTGCGGGAGGAGGTCTTCGGTCCCATCGCGGCCCTGCTGCCCGCGGACGACCTGTCCCACGCCGTACGGATCACCAACTCCAGCCCCTACGGCCTGGTCACCTCGGTCCACACGGCCGGCCTCGACGCGGTGCTGCACGGGCTCGACCGCCTCGGCACCGGCATGATCCGCGTCAACGCACCGTCCACCGGTGTCGACTTCCACCTGCCCTTCGGCGGCACCAAGGCATCCAGCCACGGCCCCAGGGAGCAGGGCAGAGCCGCCCTGGACTTCTACACCACGAGCCGCACGTACACCCTGACACCCGCCAAAACAACGTGACATTGTACGCTGGCGCTCCGGTGAGGGCACGGAGGACACAGCATGGGGCATCTGAAGGCACGCAACCTCGTCACGGCCCACGAGCGGCTGCGCGACCAGGTCGCCCATGCCCTGCGCGCTGCCCTCATCTCCGGTGAACTGCGCCCCGGCGAGGTCTACTCGGCCCCCACGCTCGCCGAGGACTTCGGCATCTCCGCCACCCCCGTCCGCGAGGCGATGCTCGACCTGGCCCGGGAGGGCCTGGTCGAGCCCGTCCGCAACAAGGGCTTCCGCATCACCGAGGTCAACGAGCGCGACCTCGACCAGTACACCGAGATCCGCACCCTGATCGAGGTTCCCACGGTCGGACGGATCACGAAGACCGCGTCGAAGGCGGATCTCGAAGCACTGCGTCCGATCGCCGAGGAGATCGTGCGCGCCGCGCACGACCACGACCTCATCGGCTATCTGGAGGCCGACCGCCGTTTCCACCTCTCGCTGCTGGCGCTCTCCGGCAACGACCGCCTCGTCGAAACAGTCGGTGATCTGCGCAAGCGATCCCGCCTGTACGGCCTGACCGCCCTGGACCAGCGCGGCGAACTGATCCCCTCGGCCCAGGAACACCTGGAGCTGCTGGAGCTCATGCTCTCCGGGGACGCCGAAGCCGCCGAACAGTGCATGACCCGGCACCTGGGACATGTGCGCTCACTATGGGCCCAGGGCAAGACCGACGGGGCCGACGGGGAACCGACCCCGCAGAAACACTGACCTCGCCTCGGGCGGGCCCGGTGATCGGCGGTACGTCCTCGCCCAGGCCGGCCTGCCGGCCGTGTGAAGCACGACGGTGAACAGCACGGCGCCTCGACGGCCTGGGGACTGTGCCGGGCGGCGGCACCATGAGCAGGTCGCCGCGGGGTTTGCTGCGTGGGCTCGGCGGAACGCCGCGGGCCCGCGGGTCGACCGGACACGGCCGGCCTCGTCGGAGCCTCACCGTGCGTTCCGGGGCATCGGGGCCTGCGGTACGACGCCTGCCGACCGGTCGTCGCGACGCCGACGGGTCATGGCACGGCGATGACAGCCGAGCGCCCTGATCGGCCTACGCCGTCCGAAGGCAGGCGGGGTCTGTCGACGTGCAGCGTGCCCAACGGCTGGAGAGGAGCGGCGTCATCACCGGCTACCGAGCCGTTGTCGACCCGGCCGCACTCCGTCTGGACATCCACGCGGTCATACGGCTGCGCACCACGCACGCGCACCTCCCTCGCGCGCCACGGCCCTGTCACCACGTGCGCCGACTGGCCATTGCCCTCTTCGAACACCAGACCCCGCCGACGTCCTCGCCGTCTCGAAGTGCCCGTCCGCTCACGGGATGTGCGCTACCCTCGCGGAGCCGTCCAAAGGCAGAGCTTCGCCCTGCATGCGGTGACGGACTGGCTCAGCCGCACCGAGGGCCAGGCGGTCCTGCACCACGACAGGACGGGCGTCGACCTGGCCCCCGCTCTCGCCGTGTGTGCCATCGGCTCCCAGCCGGTCAGGAAGTCCTGGCCCGGCCGTCCGCCGCTGCCTGACGACTGGCCCGTCTTCCTGCTCCAGAAGATCGGGCTGCGGGCTCTCGCCTCGCTGCACACCGAGGCCCTGGTCACCTGCTGGCTGACGCGGCAGGACCGCCAGCAGGAGTCCGGTGGCCTGTGGCGGCGGCTGCGGTCCATCGATCTCGGCCCCGAACTGACCGACGCCCAGATGGAATCGCTGGAGAGGTTCGCAGGCGCTCACCGCGTTGGCCGCTGCGGACGGGCACGAGCATCCGGCCGCCCCGGTCGCCCGGGGCCTGGTCGCGGCGTGCGGCGGTCTGCCGGACGCCGACGACCTCCTCACCGACGCTGCCATCCTGCGCCCGTTGGCCGACCTCGGCCGGAGCCTGCGTCCCTACGCCGATCGGGCCGTGTCCCAGCGCTTCCTGCTGGACCGGCAGTTCTCCCTCCTGAACAGCGCGCTGACGAAGATCACCACGGACAAGGTGACGTTGACCCTGCTCGCTCCCCTGGACAGGCCCACCGCGATGAGCCGGAAGTACGCGCTGGGCCTACGGTCAGCCCTCCGCACCGAGGCGGGCCCTCCGGAATAGGGCGCTGACGGGAGCCTGCGGTCCCGGGGCTGTCCCGAGCGAGGTCGTGCAGGAGCCGACGGCCGCGGGATCACCCCGCCGTACTCTCGGTCCAGCGCGCGATGCGCTCGAAGGCGTCGAGCGTCTTCCGCTGGGCGGTGCTGGACGGCCTTGTCGCGCCCATGCTCACGACGGGCCCGCTGGTGCCGGGCCGGCGCCTGGCCGCCCCGCGTTCCGCACCGCTTTGCGCTCGTCGAGCTCCATCGCCCCTGGGGCGCGCATCATCGAAGGAGGGGAGACCACCGACGAGGAGTGGCGATGAGGTTGTCGTTCCTTGGATCCCTCTACGCGGAGCCGGGCCCGTTCGCCTCCGTGTACCTGGACACCTCCCGAAACGTCGAGCACCCCGAACGGGCGATCGCACTGCGCTGGCGGCGGCTGCGCGAGAGTCTGTCCCGTCAGGGCTCGGACCGGGCGTTGCTGAACGTACTGGAGGACGTGGTCGGCGCCGACGCAGAGGTGCCGGGGGTGCACGGTCAGGCCATCTTCGCCGCCCACGGCACGCTCGTCCTGGACGGGGAGCTGCCCAGGCCGCCCGAGCACGACTCCGCGCGCTACAGCACCCTGCCGGACGCGATGCCCCTGATCACCCAGCACGTTCCGGAGATCCCCTACATGGCCGTGGTCGTCCACTACGGCGGCCTTCCGACCGCCGAGACCCACGGCTGGGTGACTCTGGAGGCGGAGACCGGCACCTGGCCCACGTCCACCGTCACCCCGGGTGAGCGGCTGCACCGCAGGGTCAAGGTGGCGACCTGGCACCGCGCCTCCCTCGAGCTCGGCCACCGCCTGGACGAACGGGCGCGGCGCGCCCATGCCGACGCCGTCGTCGTGGGCGGGGACGAGTGGGCGTGCAACGTACTGATCCGCCGCCTGCCGCACACCCTGCGGGACAAGGTCGTACGCGTGGGCGGGCGGACCCCCACCGACACCGGACGCGCCCTGTTGGAGCCCCAGCTGGACGGCGTCTTCCGCGGCCGCATGGCCGCGCACGACCGGGAACTCGTTGACATCTTCATCGGCCGGCGTGACCTGGACGGACCCATGACGGACGGGCTGGCCGCCACCGTCGCCGCCCTCCAGCGCGGGCAGGTCGCGGCACTGCTGCTGAACCGACCGCCAGGGCCTTCGCTGCGGCTCTGGGCGGGCTCCCAGCCCACTCAACTCGCCCTGACCGAGGCGGAGCTGATGTCCTTCGGCGTGCGAGCCCCGCGAGAGGAACCTGCCGCCGAGGTCCTCGTCCGGGCCCTCGTCGGCACCCGTGCCGAGCTGGTCATCGTGCCCGAGGGCGAGCTGAGGCTGTACGAGGGCGTGGGCGCCCTGCTGCGGTACGCCGACCCGGGGACCTCGTCCTGACGCCGACGCGCTGTGCCTCCCTGATCGCGGTCCCGCCCTGCGCCCGACCGCCCCGGATCGCGCCGCGGAGCGGCGCGGAGGAGGCGGACGTTTCGATCACCGGCCCCGCGGTCCGATGGCCCATGAAGGGACCCCCGAGAACCTGGTCCGCGCGGCCCACGCCGTGGGCGTGACCGACGCCCGCCTCCTGGAGGCCGTACGCAGCATCCCCCCGGGCGGAATGCGTCCCCGCAGACGAGGTGGCGTCCGCGTACGGGAGACGCCCGTTCCGCTCGCTCACGGGCAGGAGACGAACAGGTCCCGGAGGCCGGGACCGGACAGGGCCGGCAGACCGCGCTGCCGGCCCGCTCGGCCGCGTACGTCGTCAGCGTCGAGCACCGGCCCGACCTGGCCGACGAGGCCCGCCCGCGGCCGGCCGGGCAGGGCGTCGGCAATGCCGAGGTCGTACGCGGCGACGGGGCCCTGGGGAAGCCGGCCCCTGCCCCGTACGACGCCGTCATCGTCTGCGCGGCCTTCCCGCGAGTGCCTGAGCCGCTCGTGGATCGGCTCCGCACCGGTGACCGGGGTACCGGAGGCCGGCTCCCTGCCCTTCAGGGCACGGTACGCGTCCTCGACGCGCGGGTGGTCGTGCAGTGGCAACGGCTCGGACAGGGCGTACAGGCGGAAGAATCAGCCGGTGCGGCCCCTGGCCCCGGTGGTCCTCGCTGTACCGACGGGAGATCACTGTCCTGTCGTCGTACGCGGTGCTGCTGAGTGCAATTCCGCTCATGCGGGCCGCCATACCCGCAACGGCGTACCGGCGCCGGTCCGCACCCCAGAACCCCCGCTCGGCCGAGCCCACCCCGGGCCCCCTCCGGAAGAGGGGGCGAAGATGGCAGGGTGCCGACAAGGATCCTGATCGAGGGCCGCCCTGGCGCGGGCAAGACGACCGCCCTGCGCCGGCTCGCCGCGCTGCTGCCCACCCACACGGCCAGCGGCTTCACCACTGAGGAGATCCGGCAATCCGGCGTCCGCGTCGGATTCGCCCTGGAGACCCTGGCAGGCCGACGGGAAGTGCTCGCCCATGTCGACCTGCCCGGTCCGCCACGAGTGGGGAAATACGGCGTCGACCCGGGCGTCATGGAACGACTGGCGCTGCCGTCGCTTCGGCCGGCAGCAACCGAGGAGGCAGCAGGGCGGCTGGTCCTCATCGACGAGCTGGGGCGGATGGAACTGGCGTGCACGGCGTTCCGGCACGCGGTCGAGGCGCTGTTCGCCGCAGAGGTCGACGTCGTCGCCACGGTCCACACGCACGGCGATCCGTTCACCGACGCCCTCAAGCGGCGCACCGACATCGAGGTCGTCCAGCTCACTCCGGCAAACCGGGACGCCCTGCCGGGGGAGCTCGCGGCCCGGCTGCAGCAGCCCTGGACGCGCGGAAGGCCTCCCTCTCAGGGCGACAGGATGTGACCACCCGGTCCGGCGCCCGCCTCTCCCAGGCCGCCCTACTGCGCCGCCCGAGCCCTTACTCGGACATCGTCTCGCAGACGATCATGACGCCCGTCCACGCGAAGAGCGTCGCTACAGCCAGGATGACGAGCAGCCCGAGGGCGGCGAGCCCGCCGTCACCGAAGTCGGGTCGCACAGCCCCGGGCAGGGCAGCAAGAGCAGCCGCGGACACGTCCTCGTTGCCACCGGCCGGCCGAAGTGAAGCGTGAGGCTGGATTGTTGGCTCCAACCCTGATAAATGGCGCTGTCATGGCCATGAAAGAAATTGAACTGCACAGCATCAATCGTTGGGAGGCGTCCTTCCTGCGCGAGGAGGTGGGCGGCTACTTCACCCACGGCGTCGAGTGCAGGCCGGGCGCGACGGTGCTCGACGTGGGCGCCAACATCGGTGTGTTCTCGGCGGCCGTCTATGAGCGGCTGGACGGGGACGTGCGGATCTACGCCTTCGAGCCGGTGCCGCCGCTCCACGCGACACTGGAACGCAATGCCCGCGAGTTCTTCAACGGACGTCTGACCGCGCTCCCTTACGGCCTGGCGTCCCGTGACGACGAGCTCGATTTCAGCTACGTTCCGGCCGCCACGATCTTCTCGTCCTCCTCGCGGGACCAGGGGAACATCGAGGCTGAGCGGCGGCGGGTCACCGCCAGCGTTGTCGAAATGATCCGCCAGGGCGGCCTGGGACCGGTCCTGCGCCGCGTACCCGCTCCCATCCTCACTCTTCTCGTCGGCCGCAAGCTGCGGGTGATGCGGCGGCTCGAGACGCACCGGGTGAAGGTCAGGCCCCTGTCATCAGCGCTCGACGAGCAGGGCATCGACCACATCGACCTGCTCAAGGTCGATGTGGAAGGCGCCGAACTCGATGTGCTCGGAGGCATCGAGGAACGGCATTGGCCGCTGGTCCGCCAGGCCGTCGTCGAGGTGGAGCGCTGGCAGCAGAACCACGACACAGTCTGCGAGGTCCTCCTCACGCACGGCTTCACGGTCAGCACCGAGCAGAACCCGGTGCAACAGGCCGGCGACATCGGCATGGTGTACGCGGTCAGGCCCTGACCACGCGCAGCACCCGGCATGCGACGTTCAACGGACTTGCCGATCTCCCCGGCCGGGCGGGAACCGGCCCAACCTCTGGATGGTGTCGGTGAACTCGGGAGTTGCATGGGTTCCGGATCCCCCACCACGATGAGTGGGCGCCGCACCCGCACCTGTTGACCAGCCAGAGGGAGGTCGTCATGTTCCACAGCTCCGGCCGGCCGGGCCGTCCTGTCGATCGCATCTGGCTGCAGACCCTGCGCGAGTTCGGCCGCCCGGTGGCCGTCCTCACGCGTCCCGAGCCCGGATGGCACCGCCTGGTGGGCCGGGGGTCGGTCGACGGCCTCCTCCAGCGGCTGGACCTCGGGTATCACGAGGAGCACACCATGCTGGTGCAGGTCACCACCCAGCGACGCCTGCCCGAGCACGTCCGTGTGTTCTCGACCCTGGAGCCTGACGCGCTCGTGGATGAGTTCCTCCTCAACTTTTCGCCCGACGGACCGGTCCGGCTGCCAGGCGAACCGACTACTGGAACAGGCCGGCTGGTCGTGGACGGAATGGAGGTCGAGGGCCGGCGGCTCACACACGGCGACTACATCGCCACCCTCGCCGCGATGGGGGATGAGACAGTTGCGGTCATCAGCATCGCCGCCCTCCACGATCAGGCCGTCCGTCTGACCCTCGACACCACTGTCATCCCGGTCTGAAGAGGAGCGTCGGCCGGCGGGAGCATTCTGGAGATCACCAACAGGATCGCTTCTGCCGTGCCGATGTCGGGTGCCGATCAGACGGGTCCACCGTGTCTCATCACCCGTGCCCCGGGCAACGGCCCTCGGCAGCCGTACCGCTGCATGAGGTGCCGCTGAGGCCGGGACCAGCCGGGGCGGCGGAGAGAAGGATGTCTTTGCCCTTGCCGAAAAATCACGTGCAAACTCGGATCGAAGATCCACCTGATCACCGACCGGCACCGACTGGCCCTGTCGCTGGGGATCTCCGGCGCCAACGTTCACGACAGCCAGAGCCTTCCGCCGCTCGTGCGGGACATACCTCCCGTCAGCTCACGTCGGGGTCCGCGCCGATGGCTCCGCGGTCGACGGCATACGCCACCGTCGCGGCTCATGAGGCCACCCCCATCGGCTCCGGCGCCCGCTGGGCATTCAAGCGGCCGGATCGCGCGAGGAGCGCGACGCATCCGGCGCAGAGCGCACCTGTTGCGGCGAGCATCCACCAGGTCAGTTCCGGGTGGCCCAGACGCTTGGCGGCGTCCCAGACGGCGCCCGTGGTCAGGTTGCCCAGAGTGACGCCGAGGCCGGAAACAGTGTTGTAGAGCCCGTAGTGCGTGGCGACGAGCCGACCGTCGGCGAGGGAGACGACGGTGTCCATTTCGAAGGGATACACCGCGGCCGTGCCCAGCCCGAGGAGGGCCACCGAGACGAACAGGGGCCCGAGCTCCACGCATCGATCGAGGAGGCCGGACCTGCCGTCGACCGTCGAGCCGGCCGTCACCAGGGGCAGAAAGGCCGCGCCCATCAGGGAGATGCCGTAGACCATCGCGCGCTGCGGGGACCAGCGGGCACGAGCCCATGCGGTGATTCTCAGCTGCCCGGTCACGGCCACCGCGGCGGAGATCGCGAACAGAGCCGTGGTCACCGCGTCACCGCTGCCCGGCGCCACACGGTGGGCCTCGAGCGGCAGGGCCAGATAGACCTGGAAGGACAGCACGTACGAGCCGATCATCGCGAGGGAGAACAGAACGAATGGGCGGTTGCGGACGACAGTCCGCCAGTCCGCCAGGACACTGCCCGGTTCGGCCGAGGACGTGCCGGTGCGGGCGGGCAGGAGCCGCAGTTGGAGGAGCGTCAGGCCGAGGAACAGCATGGCCGCCACGGAGCAGACCAGTCGGAAGTCGGCGGCCAGCAGCGCGAGTCCGACGAGCGGGCCGACGAACATCCCCGCCTGGTAGAAGACGTTGAAGGCGGCGAAGGCCTCCACCCGCCGCTCCCCTGCCTCCTGGGCCAGGTACGCGCGGACGGCCGGGTTGAACATCGCCCCAGCGAAGCCGGTCACCGCAGATGCCACCACGAGAGCGGGCAGGCTGTCGACGAAGCCGAGGAGGCCGAAGCCGACGGTGCGCAGCACGCAGCCGGCCACGATCACGGGCTTGCAGCCGAGCCGGTCGGCGAGTGTTCCGCCGACCAGGAACATGCCCTGCTGGGCGAAGTTGCGCACCCCCAGCACCAGCCCGACGGCCCATGCGGCCATGCCCAGGTCACCCGCCAGGTGCACGGCCAGGTAAGGCATGAGCATGTAGAAGGCGGTGTTGATGGTGAACTGCTGGACCATCAGCAGCCGGGCACATCCGTTGAACGAACGGAACTGCGTGGTAAGGGACTTCATCGTGCCGTCACCCCTGGTGCGGTGACGTTGGTGCAGCGAGTCCATCGTTCGACCACTCGCTCATCGGGGTGTGTGATCTCGTCCGGCTCGGCGGACGGCGCACTGCCCAGCAGGTCATGACTGCGGCAGTAGTCGTCGCTGTAGACGGTGTTCCAGTAGCGGTGCACGCCGTCCGGGAAGATCGCCACGATACGGGTCCGCTCCGGTCGCGTACGGGCGAGCCAGTTCGCCACGAGAGCGACGGCTCCCACGCTCCATCCGCCGCTGGCGTAGTGGCCCCGGGCCAGCTCCCGGCAGGTCCGCACGGCCTCGCCAGGAGCCACCCAGTGGACCTCGTCGAAGGCCGCATGGTCGACGTTTCCCGGGTGGATGCTGCTGCCCAGGCCGCGCATGAGACGCGGGCCCTCCGGCTGTCCGAAGACGGTGGAGTGCACCGAGTCGACGCCGACAAGTTTCAGCTCGGGGCTGAAGGCGCGCAACGTGCGCGCGATACCGGCCGAGTGTCCACCGGTGCCCACCGCGGCGACCAGGACGTCGATCCGGCCGAGCTGGACGGTGAGTTCCAGGGCGAGTGGAGCATAGGCCGCGACGTTGTCCGGGTTGTTGTACTGGTCGGGGCACCAGGCCGACGGACTGCGTGCCAGCAGTTCGCTCACCCGCCGTCGGCGCGCCTCCTGCCAGCCGCCCACCGAGGCCGGCTCGGTGACGACGTCCACACGGGCGCCGAGTGAGCGCAGCTGGTGCACCATCAGCGGCTCCATGCCGGGGTCGGTGACGAGGGTGACCGGATGGCCGTACGTGATGCCGGCCAGGGCGAGACCGAGGCCGAGGGTGCCGCTGGTGGATTCGATGACGGGTGCGCCGGGTGCGAGTTCGCCGCGCTCGCGGGCGGCGGCGACCATGTGCAGGCCCGGGCGGTCCTTGAGGCCGCCGGGGTTGGTGCCCTCCAGCTTGGCCCAGAAGCCGCGCCCGGGCGGATTGAACGGCTCGCCCACCCACAGGACGGGCGTGTTGCCGACCATGCCGGCCGGTGACCGGCGCGGCGCTCCGGCCGGTTCCGGGAGTTCGTGTGCTGCGAGGAAGGAGCTGATGTCGCGCGCGGAGACGCCGCGCAGAGCTGTGCTCATGAAGTCGTCTTTCTGCGGCCCGGTGGCTGTCGTGGGCCGCCGTGCGTGTGCCGTACGGAAGGTGCGCAGAGCCCGGCACGCTGGTTCTCCCCCGAAGACACCGGGGACACGGGCCGGGCGTGGTCCGTCAGGTACGGCTGACGCAGACGAGACGCAGCAGGTGAACTCCGACGCAGGCTGATGGATGCTCTGGGCCGGCTCGCTCCAGCGCGTTGGGCACGAGCAGGCCCGCCGGATCCCGACGGGAGGCGACGAGCACAAGCAGGGTCAGAACCAAGGATGCTGTTGACGTGCGAAGGTCGGCAGGCCGGTCGGCCGGGTCGCAGCACGCGTGGTCGTGGTCGGGATGGTCATCGGCGTCATGCCCCGCTGAACAGCCCGCGGAGTCGGATGCGACAGCCGAGACGCCGGCGCCGTGGGCCTCGCTCGTCATCGACATGGTCTGCGACGCGGTATGCGAATGGCTGTCAGCGTGATGCAGTGCGCAGGAGGCGACGTGGGCCACGAGCATGAGCGTCAGGCCCACAAGGATGACGAGAGCCGGCGTGCGCCTCCGAGCGCGGCCGACGGCCCATTCCTGCGGCATGCGACAGATCGTAAGCTGTTCATCACTGTATGGCAGCTTTGATCCACGTCTGGGTTAATCTTCGGGTCGACTCCAGTCGGACGGCGGAATTACCTGGGCCCGCGCGGGCCCCCCGAACGGCACGGACGCTCCTGGGCCCGCATGCACGGACTCGGCCGCACGACGGCACGACGGCACGGTGCGGCCGCCATGGCGGGCCCACCCCGGACAGGTGGAACACCAGAGGAGGCCTCAGAGGAAACGGAACAAGCTGCGCGAGGGAATCGGTGCGATGGCCGGCGCCCAGTACCGCGGCGGCGGCATCGACCCCTCCGTGCAGCTCCTCCCGCCTCGAATCCCGACGACTACATCGCCCGCGTCACCGCCGAGCAGCTTGCTCTCGGCTCGCATGAGCATGAACTTCATCGACATGCCGCCCGAAGCGGACGGCGATGCTTCACGACGAAGCTCCCACCCATGGAAGGGCCGCGCAGACGCGGGGGCACGGTCGTGGCCTGCGCCGGCCGCCCCCGTCCCCCGACTGCACATCAGCTCCAGGGGGTGGAGGCGAGCCAGCTGGTGTCCTGGGGCCACAGTGAGGCGGCGTCCCAGGCGTAGGAGCCGCCGTCGCCTGCGACGTAGGCGACGTGGGAGTAGTGGCGGATGTACTTGGCCGGGTAGTTGAACGACTGGAAGGAGTAGCCCGTGCCGCTGTTGCCGGGACGGGGGCAGAATGTGGCGTCACCGGCAAACTGCGCGGTCCCGTCGCGGGGCCTGAGGTAGAGCTCGAATGCGTAGTGTCTGAGGTAGGCGCCGGATGCGTTGGCCGACTCGAAGGAGACGCACTTGCTGTCCGCCAGACCGGGCCTGACGATCCACGTGGCGTCGTCCTTGCCGGTCGATGAACTGCTCGAGGTGACCGGCGCGATCACGACCTTGTCGTCGCTCGCGTCGTGCTGCAGGTAGTCGGAGGTGCAACACGCGGTCGTGGCCTGGAGTGAGATCCTCGCCCCTGGGGTGAACGGCGTGGTGGTCGTGGCGTAGCCGGCCGCGGCGATGTCGGCCTGGACCGCGGCGTCGGTCGCGTCGGAGGGGTAGCCCTTGACCATGGCGCCCTCGTAGAAGGTGCCCGCGCTCGCGTTCGTGTTGGTCTGGCAGCAGTCGCCGCCGCTGCCGAGGATGATGGCGCCCTGCTTGCGCATCGGGTTGTATCCGCTGGGCAGTGAGCCGCTGTAGAGCCTGGCCAGGCTCCCGGACTGGGCGTTGGCGGCGTTGAGCGCCATCTGGGTCGTGCCGTTGTTCTTGAGCATGGCGGTGACGAACTGGCTGGTCTGGGAGACCTGGTTCGGGTTCCACGTCCTGCTGCCGCCGGAGAACAGGCCGTTCTCCAGGTCCGCCTGCACCCACGGCCCGGTTCCGCTGCAACCACCGAACCAGCACTCCGTGCCGAAGTTGATCGCGTCCATGGCGCCGTTGCCGTCGGCCTTGTGGTCCGTCTCGGTGTTGCCGTAGTCGAAGCAGCAGCCGTTGTTCACGTGGGTGCCGCTGGTGACCATGTACTCGCCCTCGGGTGAACTGCCGGTCGGCACACCCGAGGCGGAGCCGTCGACGAAGTAGCTGTTGCCGGGCTTGATGTAGAGCGCGTAGGCCTTCTGGCCGCCTACCGCCACCGCTTCCGAGGTCGCCGTGGCCGCCGTGTCGGCGCCGCCGGTCCCGCCGGGTCCCTGGTAGAGCAGGGTGTTGCCTTTGCCTGTCTGGTCGTAGACGCGGGTGATGACGCAACCCGTACCGGCGCAGAACGAGTCCTGTGCGGCGGCGTTGGCGACGCCTCCGGCGCTGAGCACGCCGATGTCGCGGGTGGTGTTGTCCGACGCGCGTCTGACCTGGTAGAGCGCGCCGTTGTAGGACGCGTACAGGGCACGGGTGGTGCTGTGGGCCGCGACGCAGGGTGTGCCGCCCGCGGCGTAGATGTCGCAGGGTCCACGCGTGGCGGCGTGCGAGGCGCCGGTGGAGGCCACCAGACCGGCGAAGGCGAACGCCAGCGTGGCCAGGGAGGCGGCCAGCCCGTGGCGCAGTCGGCGAAAAGTGGGCAGTGCAGGCAACAGGAACTCCCTTGTTCATCGGTGCGGATCATCACGTCGCGCCCCGCCCGAGTCCGCGGGGGGGCCGCTCGCGCGGCAAGGGCCGCGCAGGCGAACGGCGGTGACGAAGCCGCCGGGACGAATCCAGTGGGAGGAGCCGCCCACCTCGATCTCGCCCGCGGCAGCCGCTCGTCATGCCGGTGCCGGCGTCACACCGCCGTGAAGGTCCACTCCAGGTTGGGACTGCTGTTCCCGGACCACTGCTTGGTCACGGAGCCCGAGGGCACGTTGCCGCCGCCGTCGAGGACCAGACCGGTGGTGCGGTTGACGATCCAGTACCTGCCGCCACCGCGGGGCGTGATCTGCCACTGCTGGTTGGTGCCGCCGTTCCAGGGAGCCTGCTGGGCGGCGGAGCCGTTCGTGGTGGCGCCCCATCCGTCGGCGACCATGCCGTTGGTGCGGTTGACCAGCTTGTAGTAGCCGTTGCCGAGGTCGACGGCCTGCCACTGCAGGTTGGTGCTGCCGTTCCAGGTCCATTGCTTGAGGTTGGAGGCGCTGGGGACGTTGCCGCCGCTGTCCAGCACCAGCCCGTCGGTGACGTTGGTGATCCTGAGCCAGGCCGAGGGGTTGAACTGCACCTTCATCGACACGACGGCGTCGTTGTTGCCGGTGTTGCGCAGGTCGGCGTTGTCGGAGGTGAAGGTCCAGGCGGTGCCGGTGAAGTTGTCACCGGAGTAGCCGGTGATCTGGTAGCCGGGGGCCAGCTTCAGGGAGGACAGGCTGGGGCTGGGCAGTCCGGCGAGCGTCAACTGGTCGGCGGTGTAGGAGCCGATCGGGAGCACGGCGTAGCCACCGGAGAAGTTGACGTCCTGGTAGGCCACGGCCCCGGCCAGTGGCTGCAGGGTGGGTATCCGACCGGAGAAGGTCAGTTTCACGACGTAGGCGAGGGCGGAGAACGGCGCCGACGACGGCAGGGTCACGTGCAGCCCGCTTGCGTCCTGCGTTGGCGTGGGCAGGTTCGTGTACGTGCCGGCGGTGGAGTTCAGCAGCTGCGCCGAGGTCAGGGAGCTGACGTCGATCCGGGCCGAGTCGAGCGTCGATATCGTCAGGGTGCTGCCCGGCCAGCCGAGGACCGTGGCGTACAGGACGGTGTCGTTCTTGTTCCGGGTGAAGCGGATGTCCTGCGGGGTACCTGCTTGCGGGGCGGTGAAGGCGCCGCCGCCCATCTGCGTGGGACCTTCGCCGTATGCGGTCCAGGCCCGGGTGGAGTACACCGACTCGCCGAAGCGCTTCAGGTAGTCGCCGATGCCGAGGAGGATGTCCTTCTGTGCCTGGGGGATCGTGCCGTCCGCCATCGGGGCGATGTTGAGCAGCATGTTGCCGTTCTTGCTGACCCGGTCGATCAGTGAGTGCAGCATCTGCTGGGTGCTGTAGTAGCCGATGCCGTTCGTGTAGCACCAGCTGGAGCTGGAGATGCTGTCGTCGGTGAGCCAGTAGGGGGCGGTGATGTCGGCGGGGCCGCCGCGCTCGTAGTCGAAGACCTCGCCGTGGCTGTCGAAGCCGTCCTTGTAGGTGGCGACGACCTCGCGACCCCAGGTGTTCGCCTGGTTGTAGTAGTACGACAGGAAGTTCAGCCGCTGGCTCTCGTCGACCTTGGACAGGTCGAAGTCCTCCCAGAGGATGTCGGGCTGGGCGAGGTCGATGACCTCCTTGAGCTTGCCGTACCACAACTGGTTCTCCGCCGTGGTGCCCAGTTGCCCGTACAGCTTCTGCAGGCTCGGGTCGGACTGCGCCGGCACGTGGTCGTAGTAGCCGTTGAAGTTGTACGCGTGGTGCATGGCCACCAGGAGCTTCAGCCCCTTGGCGCGGATGGAGTCGGTGAACAGCTGGAGCAGGTTGAGTTTCGGGCCCCTGGCGACCGAGTTCCACTCGTTGACCTGGCTGTTCCACATGGAGAAGCCGTCGTGGTGTTCGGCGACCGGTCCGGCGAACCTCGCGCCCGCGTCGACGAACAGCTGCGCCCACTCGTCCGGGTCGAAGTGGCCGCCCGCCGACTTCAGCTTCGGTGCGAACTGCACGAAGTTGCCCGCCAGGTCCTTCGCCCCGTTGATGAAGTTGTGGTACGGCCACACGGACGGGTCGCCGTAGGTCGCTATGTGGTGCTGGTTGCACGAGTCGCCGCTGATGTACATCCTGCGCGGGTACCACTCGTTCCCGTAGGCCGGAACGCTGAAGACGCCCCAGTGGAAGTAGATGCCGAACTTGGCGTCCTGGAACCACTCGGGGGCGGGCGGGTGCTGGTCGACCGAGGGCCACGACGGTGTGTAGGTGCTCGGTGCCGCCTGTGCGACGCCGGCCCCGAGGCCGCCGCCGGCGACGGTCGCCGCCGCCACACATGTGGCGGCGGCCAGGAACTGGCGCCTGTTGAACGAGCTCGACATGAGGACATCCCTGAAGTGGGGGACAAGGGCAGACACGACGCCCACGGCTCTGGAGCGCCGCACGTTACGCATGAAGTTCGACCATGTGACGCGCGGATGTCAACGGGCGTGCAGGGATGAAAGCAACCTCTTGACCCGCGATTTCATGCATAGTTGGACGCTTACGCCCCATTTCTTGGACGTCAGACATGGCATGTTTGCGCGATGCCCTGCGCGAGGAGCGCGGCGCTGCACGGAGAGCCCGCAGACAAGCCGCGACGTGTCACCAATCCCTTATTGATGGGATCGATTTGGCCCACCGGTCGCCTCGGGGAGCCCCAGGACCACCTATTTTGCAGCGACTTCGCCCGAGACCTAGACAGCACCTCGGTCGCCGCCTATACATACATCCCATCTCTCCGATGTGGCGGCACGCAGTCGTCGCCCTGCACACCCTCTCCCGCTCCGGGACCAGCGCGAGGAAGTACCGATGAGACTCAGAACTGCTCTCTGCTCCACCGCCTCGGCCCTGTCCGCCCTGGCGCTGCTCAGCGCCTGCAGCAGTGGCTCGGGCACCGCGTCCGCGTCGAGCGGCGCACAGCTGGTCGGCGTCGACTACCCGCGTTCCGACACCGACTTCTGGAACTCGTACATCAAGTACACGCCGGAGTACGCCAAGCAGCTCGGCCTCTCGCTCAAGACCACCAACTCGCAGAACGACGTCGCCAAACTCACCGCCGACGCACAGACGTTCATCAGTCAGGGCGTCAAGGGCATAGCGATGGCCCCGCAGGACACCGCCGCCATCGCCCCCACCCTGGCGCAGCTGGAGGCCAAGAAGATCCCGGTCGTCACGGTCGACACCCGCCCCGACACCGGCAAGGTCTTCATGGTCGTCCGTGCCGACAACCGGGCGTACGGCGAGAAGGCATGCGAATACCTCGGCACCAAGCTCGGGGGCAAGGGCAAGGTCGTCATGCTCCAGGGCGACCTCTCCTCGATCAACGGCCGTGACCGCACCGAGGCGTTCAACGCGTGCATGAAGGCGAACTACCCGGGCATCAAGGTGTTCGGCGAGGCCACGAACTGGGACGGTGCCGTCGCCGCGCAGAAGCTGCAGACGGACCTGACCGCCAACCCGGACATCAAGGGCGTCTACATGCAGTCCAGCTTCGCGCTGTCCGGGACGCTCCAGGTCCTCAAGCAGAAGGGGCTGCTGGTCGGCCCGAAGGACAACAAGCACGTGTTCGTCGTCTCCAACGACGGCATCCCGGAGGAGCTGAAGGACATCGCCGCCGGGCAGATCGACGCCACGGTCTCCCAGCCGGCCGACCTCTACGCCAAGTACGCCCTGTACTACCTGAAGGCCGCGATCGGCGGGAAGACGTTCCAGCCCGGCAAGACCGACCACGACAGCACCATCGTCAAGGTCCGCGACGGGCTGCTGGAGGACCAGCTCTCGGCTCCGCTCGTCACCGTCGACGGCGCCACCTACGGCGGCGTGCCCAGCGTCAAGAGCGACGACAAGTCGCTGTGGGGCAACAACCTCGGCTGACACCACGTCCCGAAGACCAACGGCGAACACCACCAAGGCGGTTGAGATGAGCGACGGGGAACGAGCAGTCCGCCCCGCACCCGCCCCGACGGACGACGGACGGGTCCCGGCAGATCCGCCCGTCGTCGAGGCGACGGGCATTGTCAAACGATTCGGTCCGACGGTGGCCCTGAACGGCGCCCGGATCACCATCAGGCCCGGCGAGACGCATGCACTCGTCGGCCGCAACGGCGCCGGCAAGTCGACCCTGGTGTCCGTCCTCACCGGCCTGCAGGCCCCCGACGGGGGAACGGTGACCTTCGGCGGCAGCCCGGCGCCACGGCTCACGGACCGCGATGCCTGGCGCCGTCGCGTGGCCTGCGTCTACCAGAAGTCGACGATCATCCCCACACTGACCGTCGCCGAGAACCTCTTCCTGAACCGGCACGACCGCGGCCGCCACCGCCTCATCAGCTGGCAGGGCGTACGCCGCCGCGCGCAGGACGTGCTGTCGACCTGGTCCGTGGACATCGACCCGCAGACGCCCGCCGCTGATCTCAGCGTGGAGCAACGGCAGTTCGTGGAGATAGCCCGCGCGCTGTCCTTCGGCGCCCGGTTCATCATCCTCGACGAGCCGACCGCCCAGCTCGACGCAGCGGCGATCAACCGTCTCTTCGACCGCATCCGCGACCTGCAACAGCAAGGTGTGACCTTCCTGTTCATCAGCCACCACCTGCAGGAGGTATACGAGATCTGCGACATGGTGACGGTGTTCCGGGACGCCCGCCACATCGTGACCGCCCCGGTGGCCGGACTGCCCCGCACCGAACTCGTCGCCGCCATGACCGGTGAGGTGGCGGCCTACGGGCGCGAGGAGCGGGCGAGCACCCTCGACGCCGGCGCCACGGCCGCGCTGAGCGTTCGGGGCCTGGGCGGCGAGACCTACGGCGACATCTCCTTCCAGGTCGGCGCCGGGGAGATCGTCGGGCTCGCGGGGGCCGCGGGCAGCGGACGCACCGAGGTGGCCGAAACCGTCGTGGGACTGCGGGCCGCCGGCAGCGGCGAGGTGGAGATCGCCGGCCACCGCCCACGTCCCGGCAGCGTGCCCGCCGCGCTCGCCGCCGGCGCCGGGTTCGTCCCGCAGGACCGGCACCACCAGGGCTTCGTGCCGGGCATGTCGATCGCGGACAACGCCACACTGTCCGTTCCCCGCAGGCTCGGCAGGAACGGATTCCTCAGCCACAGCCGACGCGACCGGCTCGCCGAGGGGATGATCGAGCACCTGGCGATCAAGACGCCCGGCCCCGACCTGCCCGTCTCCGCCCTCTCCGGCGGCAACCAGCAGAAGGTCGTCATGGCCCGCGCCCTCGCCGACGACCCCCGGCTGCTGGTTCTGATCAATCCGACCGCGGGCGTGGACGTGCGCTCCAAGGAGTTCCTCCTCGGCAAGGTCGAGGAGACCGCGCAGACCGGCACCGGAGTGCTCATCGCCTCCGACGAACTCGACGACCTGCGCATGTGCGACCGGGTCCTGGTGATGTTCCAGGGCCGTGTGACCTCAGAGATCGCCCGCGGCTGGCACGACCACGAACTCGTGGCCGCGATGGAAGGAGTGGACCTCGATGCCTGAAACCGTCCTCGCGGACACCGCCGCGGCGGGGGGCTCGGAGCCTCAGGCGAAGCGGACCGCGCTGCTCGGCGGCCGGATACCGCTGGCCCGGCTGCGCGACCTCGCCCTGGTACCCGCCATCGTGGTCATCGCGATCGTCGGCCAGATCGTCAACCCGGTCTTCCTGCAGGTGGACAACCTCATCAACGTCCTGCAGACCATGTCCGAGATGGCCCTGCTGGTCCTCGCCCAGACGATGATCCTGATCGTCAAGAAGATGGACCTGTCGCTGGAGTCCACCATGGGGCTCGCCCCCGGCGTCGCGGCCTGGCTGGTGGTGCCGGCCGGCGCCGGGCACGGTCTGGGCCTGCTCCCCGGCGTCTGGGCCGTCCCCGTCACCCTCGCCGTGGGCGCGCTCGTCGGAGTGGTCAACGCCCTGCTGATCATCCGCTTCGGTCTCAACGGCTTCATCGTCACCCTCGGCATGCTGATCGTGCTGCGGGGCGTCCTGACCGGCATCTCCGGCGGCCAGACCTTCTTCCAACTGCCACCGTCCATGCTGTACCTGGGCACCGCCGAATGGTTCGGGATGCCGGCGTCGATCTGGATCTGCCTGGTGCTGTTCGCGGTCGCCATCGTCGTCCTCGGCTGGACCAGCTTCGGCCGCTCGCTGTACGCCATCGGCGGCAACGTCGACGCTGCGAAGGCGGCCGGCATCCGTACCGACCGGGTGCTGTGGATCGTCATCGTCACCGGCAGCGTGCTCGCCGCCCTCGCCGGGCTGCTGCTGTCCGGCCGCCTCGCCTCGGTGGCCTCCGCACAGGGCAACGGCTACATCTTCACCGTCTTCGCCGCCGCCGTCATCGGCGGAATCAGCCTCAACGGCGGCAGGGGCACCATGTTCGGCGCCTTCAGCGGCATCCTGCTGCTGTTCATGATCCAGAACGTGCTGACGCTCGCGGGCGTCCCCGCGCAGTGGATCGGTGCCCTCAACGGCCTGATCATCCTGGTCGCCCTGACCATCTCGCGTATCACCGGCGGCAAGGTGCAGGAGTGAACCGGGCGGCCGTCGCCGCCGCACACCGCTCGCCGCTCGTCCTTCCGCCGCAGGGAAGGCCGTGTTCCCACCTGCTCTCACAGGAGTTGCCGTCATGTCCTCTGCCGTGTCCGCTCCATCGGCGTCTGCCCGTATCACCGCCCTCGACGTCCTGGACGTGCGGTTCCCGACGTCCGAGCACCTGGACGGGTCTGACGCGATGAACCCCGAACCCGACTACTCGGCCGCCTACGTGATCCTGCGCACCGACGCCGGCGACGGGCTGGAGGGCCACGCCCTGGCCTTCACCACCGGACGCGGCAACGACGTGCAGGCCGCCGCGGTCGCGGCCCTCGCACCCCACGTGGTCGGCCTTTCCGTCGAGGAGGTCTGCGGCGACCTCGGAGCCTTCTCCCGCTCCCTCGTCCACGACCCTCAACTGCGCTGGCTGGGACCGGAGAAGGGGGCGATGCACATGGCCACCGGCGCCGTGGTCAACGCCGCCTGGGACCTCGCGGCCAAGCGTGCGGGCAAGCCCGTGTGGCGCTTCCTCGGCGAGATGCCGCCCGAGGAACTGGTCGCGCAGGTCGACTTCCGCTGGCTCAGCGACGCACTCACTCCCGAGGACGCCCTGGACATCCTGCGCCGTGCCGAACCGGGCCGCCAGGAGCGCACCGCCCGCCTGCTGGAGCGCGGCTACCCCGCCTACACCACCACCCCCGGCTGGCTCGGCTACTCCGACGAGAAGCTGGCCCGTCTGGCCCGGGAGGCCGTCGCCGACGGCTTCACCCAGATCAAGCTGAAGGTCGGCGCGTCGCTGGAGGACGACGTACGACGCATGCGGGTCGCCCGCGAGACGGTCGGCGACGGCATCCGTATCGCCGTGGACGCCAACCAGAGATGGGACGTCCAGGACGCGATCGCCTGGATGCGCGCCCTGGCGCCCTACCAGCCGTACTGGATCGAGGAACCCACCTCCCCGGACGACATCCTCGGCCACGCCGCGGTCCGCAGGGACGTCAGCCCCATCAAGGTCGCCACCGGCGAGCACATCGCCAACCGGGTCGTATTCAAGCAACTCCTCCAGGCCGGCGCGGTGGACATCGTGCAGATCGACAGCGCACGGGTCGGCGGCGTCAACGAGAACATCGCGATCCTGCTGCTCGCCTCGAAGTTCGGCGTGCCGGTGTGCCCGCACGCCGGCGGTGTCGGTCTGTGCGAGATGGTGCAGCACCTGTCGATGTTCGACTACGTCGCCGTCTCCGGCACCCTGGAGGACCGGGTCATCGAGTACGTCGACCACCTCCACGAGCACTTCACCGACCCGGTGCGCATCGCCGACGGCCACTACCTGGCGCCGGAGCTGCCCGGGCTGAGCGCACAGATGCACCCGGAGTCCCTCAAGGACTACGCCTACCCCGACGGCCCCGTCTGGACCGCCCGTGTCTGACGCCCAGGCCCTCGTCGACGCCCACCACCACGTCTGGAACCTGGACGTCCGGCCGCAGCCCTGGCTGGACGAACCCGGGCACGAGCCGCTCCGCCGCAACTTCAGCTCGCACGCCCTGCGCTCGGCCGCGACCCGGCCGATCGCCGGACGACGACTGACGAGCACGGTGGTCGTCCAGTGCATCACCTCCGTACCCGAGACACGTGACCTCCTCGCCCTGGCCGACAACGACCCGCTGATCGGCGCCGTCGTCGGCTGGGCGGACCTGACGTCCCCGGCGATCGGCGACGTACTCGACGACCTGCGGACCGGGTCCGCGGGCCGGTACCTGCGGGCCGTGCGGCACATCGTGCAGGGCGAGTCGGACGCCCACTGGCTCCAACGGCCTGATGTCGAGCGGGGCTTGGGAGCGGTCGCAGAGCGCGGACTCGGATACGACGTACTGATCCGCAGCCACCAGTTGCCGCAGGCGATCCGTCTCGCGGAGAGGCTGCCGGAGCTGCCCCTCGTCCTGGACCATGCGGGCAAGCCGCCTCTCGTAACGCGGGAACTGACCGACTGGGCACGGCAGGTGGGGACACTGGCCCGGCATCCCCAGGTCCGCTGCAAGGTGTCGGGACTCGTCACGGAGGCCGACCACGAGAAGTGGACCGTCGACGACCTCCGCCCGGCGTGGGACGTCCTGCTCTCCGCCTTCGGCCCCGACCGGCTGATGTTCGGCTCCGACTGGCCGGTCTGCGTCCTCGCCGGCGGCTGGAACCGCTGGGCCGCCACCGTCGAGGAACTCCTCGACGGCTGCTCCGGCACCGAGATCCACGCGGTGCTCGCCGGCACCGCGACGGACTTCTACCACCTGACGCCTGCCCCGACGAAGGAGGGGACGCCGTGCTCCTGACGGACCTGCTGCACCCCGGAATCCTCGAAGCCCTGGCCGGAGCCGGCCACGGCGCCCGCGTCCTGGTCGCCGACGGCCACTACCCCGCCGGTACGGCCACCGGCGAGCGGGCCAGGACCGTCCACCTCAATCTGAGGCCGGGCCTGCTGGACGTCACCACCGTGCTCGATGTCCTCCTGCGGGCGATCCCCGTGGAGTCGGCCCAGGTGATGGTGCCGCCCGAGGGCGAACCGGAGCCACCGGCCATCGCCGAGTACCGCGCCCGGCTGGCGCCCGCCCCGGTGGAGACGCTGGACCGGTTCGCGTTCTACGGCGCCGCACGCTCCCCCGACCTGGCGCTGGCGATCGTCACCGCCGACATCCGTACGTACGCCAACCTGCTGCTGACCATCGGCGTCCGCGCTGAAGGGACCCTGACACCACGATGACACTCGCAGTCCGCTACACGGCCGCCCGCACGCTGGACACCGCGCCCGCCGAGACCTCCTCCCCCGGCCCCGGCGAGGTGGAACTGGCGCCCGCCTACGTCGGCATCTGCGGCACCGACCTGCACATCTTCCACGGCGACATGGACGCCCGGGTTTCAGCGCCCGCCGTCCTCGGGCACGAGATGTCCGGCCGTGTCGTACGCGTCGGACCGGACGTGGAGGGCTGGCGGCCCGGGGACGCGGTGACCGTGATGCCACTGCGCTGGGACGGAACCTGCCCGGCGTGTGCCTCCGGTCACCGGCACATCTGCCAGAACCTCGACTTCATCGGCATCGACTCGCCGGGTGCGATGCAGCAGCGCTGGACCGTGCCGGCCGCCACCCTGGTCCGGCTGCCCGGCTCCCTCGCACTGGACCGGGCCGCCCTCGTGGAGCCCACGGCCGTGGCTGTGCACGATGTCGGCCGGGCCGAGGTGCGGGAGGGCGAGCGGGTCGTCGTGGTCGGCGGCGGACCGGTCGGGGTGCTCATCGCGCTGGTGGCGCGGGCCGCCGGTGCCGAGGTCCGCGTGGTGGAGCTGAGCACCCACCGACGCCTCCTGGCCGAGGAGTTGGGACTGACCACCTGGGACCCGGCCGCCGACGACGTGCCCGAGGCCGTCCGGCAGTGGACCGGCGGCGCGGGCGCGGACGTCGCCTTCGAGGTGTCCGGCGCCGCGGGCGGTGTCGGCACCGCCGTGGAGGTGCTGGGCGTGCGCGGCCGCCTGTGCCTGGTGGCCATCCACCCCCGGCCCCGCGAGGTGAACCTGCACCGCTTCTTCTGGCGCGAACTCACCCTCGTCGGTGCCCGGTTGTACGACCGCCCGGACTTCGAGCGGGCGGTGACGCTGGTGGCGGACGGCACCATCCCCGCCGAGCGGCTGATCAGCAAGGTCGTGCCACTCACCGAGGCGCCCGCGGCCTTCGGGGCGCTGGAGGCGGGCGGGGACGTGATGAAGATCCTGGTGGACTGCGGCAACGACACGACGGGAGCCTGAGATGCCACTGTTCGACCTCACCGACCGGCTCGCGGTCGTCACCGGCGCCCGGCGCGGCCTCGGCCGGGCCATGGCCCGTGCCCTCGCCGAAGCCGGCGCGGACGTCATCGGCGTCAGCGCCTCACTGGAGGACTCCGGCAGCGCGGTGGAGAAGGACGTCGTCGCCGCCGGGCGCACCTTCGAGGCGGTCCGGACCGACTTCGCCGACCCCGACGCCGTACGGAACCTGGGCGCGGAACTCGCGGCCCGTCGGCGACCGGTGGACATCCTGGTCAACAACGCGGGCACGATCCGCCGGACTCCGGCGGCCGAACACTCCGACGCCGACTGGGAGTTGGTCCTGCAGGTCAACCTCAACGCCCAGTTCGCGCTCACTCGGGCCGTCGGCGCGGCGATGGTGGCCCGCGGTCAGGGAAAGATCATCTTCACGGCGTCGCTGCTCAGCATCCAGGGCGGCATCACCGTCCCCGGCTACACCGCCGCCAAGCACGGCATCGCCGGACTGACCAAGGCGCTGGCCAACGAGTGGGCCCCGCACGGTGTCAACGTCAACGCCATCGCGCCGGGCTACATCGCCACCGACAACACCCAGGCGCTGCGGGACGATCCGGTGCGCAGCAAGGCGATCCTGGACCGCATCCCGGCCGGACGCTGGGGCGCCGCCGACGACGTCGCGGGCGCCACCGTGTTCCTGGCCTCCGACGCCGCCGCCTACGTCCACGGCACCGTCCTGCCCGTCGACGGCGGATGGCTGGGCCGATGACCGCCGGCCTCGCCTCTGTGCTGGCCGGCGCCCGAATCCTGCCAGTGCTCACGGTTCCGTCCGTCGCGAACGCCGGCCCGCTCGCCGACGCGCTCACGGCGGGCGGAGCCCGGTGCGCCGAGGTCACCCTCCGTGGCCCGGATGCCGAGCACGTGATGAAGACGATGGCGGCTCACGGCGGGCTGGCGGTCGGCGCGGGCACCGTGCTCACGCCCGACCAGGCGGAGCGGGCCGTGGCAGCCGGGGCACGGTTCGTCGTCAGCCCCGGTTACGACGCCGAGGTCGTCGCCAGGTGCCGGGAGCTCGACGTACCCGTCGTACCGGGTGTCGCCACCGCCACGGAGCTGATGTGCGCCCTGCGCGCCGGTCTTGACACGGTCAAACTGTTCCCCGCCGAACCGCTCGGCGGCACGGGAATGCTCAAGGCCCTCGCGGCTCCGTTCCCCCAGGCGCGCTTCCTGCCGACCGGGGGCATCGGCCCCGCGCACCTGTCCGGCTACCTTTCCCACCCGGCGGTCCTCGCCGTCGGCGGCAGCTGGATGGCGACCACCGGCCACCTGGAGCGCGGCGACTACGACGGGATCCGGCGGCTGACCGCCGAGGCCCTCGAGAGGAGCAGGGGATGAGCGTCCCCGAGGTCATCGCCCTCGGCGAGGTGATGCTCCGCTTCGACCCGGGCGAGGGCCGCGTCCGTACCGCCCGCACCTTCCAGGTCTGGGAGGGCGGCGGCGAGTACAACGTCGTACGCGGACTGCGCCGCTGCTTCGGCCTGCGCACGGCCGTAGTGACCGCACTGGTCGACAATGCGGTGGGGAGGCTTGTCGAGGACCTCATTCTCCAGGGCGGAGTCGACACCTCCCTGATCCGCTGGGTGCCTGACGACGGTATGGGCCGCACCGCCCGCAACGGGCTGAACTTCGTGGAGCGGGGCTTCGGCGTCCGGGGTGCGCTCGGCGTCAGCGACCGCGCGAACACGGCCGTGTCCCAGCTGCGCAAGGGGGACATCGACTGGGACGCGCTGTTCGCCGGGGGCCCGCGCTGGTTCCACACGGGCGGCATCTTCGCCGGCCTGTCGGACACCACCCCGGACCTGGCGGACGAGGCGATGGCCGCGGCACGGCGGCACGGCGTCGCCGTCTCCTACGATCCCAACTACCGCCCGAGTCTCTGGGCCGGACGTGGCGGCGCCGAACGGGCCCGCGAGGTGGACCTGCGGCTCGCCCGGCACGCCGACGTGGTGGTGGGCGCCCTCGGCCTTGCCGGACCGTACCCCGGAGCAGTGCGCGTCCGCGCGGACGAGGTGCCGGATGCGCTCGCCGAGGCGGCCGCCCTGCTGCCCGGGGTGAAGGTACTGGCCACGACGCTCCGGGGCGTGCCTTCGGCAGGCGTGAACGACTGGTCCTCGGCGGCCTGGTCACCGGCGACCGCCTTCGTCGCGGGCCCCCACATGCCCGGCCTGCACGTCCTGGACCGCATCGGCTCCGGCGACGCCTTCGCTGCCGGACTGATCTACGGACTGCTGGGCTCGGCACCCGGCCCCGGGAACGAACCCGAGGCCGATTCCGGGCCGGCTCACGGACGGCGGGGCGAAGAGGTTCCGGGGCACGACCCGCTCGGCCGGGCCGGCTCGGAGCACGCATGGCTCGGGCGCACCGCCCCCGAGCCGCTCACGGGTACCGGGCCGACCGGTGTCCCGCTCACCATCGCAGGGCTGAAGCGGGCCCTCGCCTACGGCACGGCCCACGGCGCACTCGCCATGACCACGCCCGGCGACGTCTCCATGGCCTCGCTCGCCGAGGTCGAAGCACTCGTGGCGGGCGGCGGGGCCGCCGTCAGGCGTTGATCGGCGCCGCTGTCCCACTCATAGGACCCGAGGAGCATGTCGTGCGCACCCGGAAGATCACGAACACCACCGTCGACGTCACCGAACTGGGCTTCGGTGCGTCCGTCATCGGCAACCTCTACCGGGTCACACCGGCCCAGGACGCGGCGGCCGCGATCGAGGCGGCCTGGGACAGCGGCATCCGGTACTTCGACACCGCGCCGCACTACGGGCTCGGCCTGTCCGAACAGCGGCTGGGGGCCGCCCTGCGCGACCGCCCCCGCGAGCAGTACGTCGTCTCCTCCAAGGTGGGCCGGCTGCTCGTGCCCAACGAGCAGCCGCGGGGCGTCGACAGCGAGGGCTTCGTCGTCCGGGACGACCTGCGCCGCCAGTGGGACTTCAGCCGGGACGGCGTGCTCCGCTCCGTCGATGCCACCCTGGAACGTACGGGTCTCGACCGTCTCGACATCGTCTACGTGCACGACCCCGACGACCACTGGCGGCAGGCCGCAGAGGAGGCTCTGCCCACCCTCGCGGACCTGCGCGACCAGGGAGTGATCGGGGCGATCGGCGCCGGCATGAACCAGTCGGCCATGCTCGCCCGCTTCCTGGGCGAGACCGCGGCCGACGTGGTGATGCTGGCCGGCCGCTACACGCTCCTCGACCAGTCGGCCCTGGACGACGTGCTGCCCGCCGCACGGGAGCACGGCAAGAGCGTGGTCGCCGTCGGCGTGTTCAACTCGGGCCTGCTCTCCCGGGAACGTCCCGCGCCGGGCATGAAGTACGACTACAAGGACGCTCCGCCCGAGTTCGTCGCCCGTGCCCTGGCCATCGCCGAGGTCTGCGAGCATCACGGCACGCCCCTGCCCGCCGCCGCGATCGCTTTCCCCTTCAGCCATCCCAGTATCATCAACGTCACCCTGGGAATGAGGAATCAGGAGCAGGTCAGGCACAACGTGGAACTCCACCGTCGGCACGTGCCGGAAGCTCTCTGGGACGACCTTCGCGCCCAGGGCCTGATCAGGCCGGACGTACCCACGCGGAACAGCGCGGAGAACACTCCGGAGAAAGGGGTGCGCGTTGTCGCTGACGGACAGGGCCATTGAGCGGATCCGTGAACTCATCCGCACCGGGGCGCTGCCACCGGGCTCGAAGCTGCCGCCGGAGCCGGAGCTGGCGGCCCAGCTGGGCCTGTCCCGCAACCTGGCCCGCGAGGCGGTCAAAGCACTCGCGGTCGCCCGCGTGCTCGAAGTCCGCCGGGGCGACGGCACCTATGTCACCAGCCTGCAGCCGAGCCTGCTGCTCGAGGGCCTGGGCGGCGCGGTCGAGCTGCTGCAGAGCGACTCGGCTGCGCTGCTGGACCTGATGGAGGTGCGCCGGCTCCTCGAACCGGTGGCCACTGCACTCGCCGCCACCCGGATCTCCGACGACCAGCTGGCAGAGGTCAAGCAGCACCTGGACGCCATGCGAGCCGCACGCGAGGACGTCGAACAGCTGAACGCGCACGACGCGGCGTTCCACCGCGCCGTGGTCTCGGCCACGGGCAACGAAACGCTGCTCACCCTGCTGGAGGGCATCTCGGGCCGCACCTTGCGCGCCCGCATCTGGCGCGGCCTGGTCGACGACCAGGCCGCGGGCAGGACCCTCGCGGAACACCAGGCGATCTTCGATGCCCTGTCCGCCCGTGACGCCGTGCTCAGCCAGGCCGCCGCGCTGATGCACGTGAGCCACACCGAGCAGTGGCTGCGGGAACATCTGAGGAACACCGCCCCAGCAGGATGACGCCCCCGCAGGCGGACTCCTCCCAGCGCTCCACCTTCCCGACCGTCTGCCGGGGGGGTACGGCCACAGGGAGCGCCGGAGTGCGCTCGCCCTCCTCCCTCTGTGGCGGTGCCGCCCCTCGGCGGGGACTCATCCCAGAGTCCACTGCTGATTCCTGCCGCCGTTGCAGGTCCACAGCTCGGCGAGGGTTCCGTCGGCGGTGGCCGCTCCGGTGACATCCAGGCACAGGCCGGACTGGACCCCGGTGACGGTGCCGTCGGAGTTCAGCGTCCACTGCTGGTTGGTCTGGCCGTTGCACGGCCAGACCTCGACCTTCGTCCCGGGGGTGGTCTGGTTGTTGTAGGCGTCCAGACACATCTGGGCACTTCCGGAGTAGACGGTGAGCTGGTTGGAAGTGGAATGCGTCCAAGTCTGGTTGGTGCCGCCGTTGCAGCTCCAGATCTCCACCTGGGTGCCGGCGGTCGTGGTGGAGTTCGGCACGTCCAGGCATGTGCCCGCACCCACCGCGTGCAGCTCACCGGTCACGCTGGTGCCGCCGCCGCTGCTGGTGCCGCCCGCAACCCGGTACATCGCCGTGCCGTGGGCCGGCACCGAGGCGCTGATGGTGCCGGAGGTGGTCGAGGACGCCCCCGACCACAGGTCGGTCAGGGTGTAGGCGGACGCCCCGGTCTTCCCGATCGCGGCCGCGGTGGTGGTGATGGTCGCCGTCGAGCCCGTCTCGTTCAACAGCGCCACTGACACGTCCCCGTTTGCCAGCGGCTTCGCCAGCACGTCCAGGCCGCCCGAGGACGACACCATGGTGCCCTGTTCACCGAGGGGGTCCTGGTCGACCGCGATCACCCGGGAGTTGGTGAGGGTGGACAAGGTGTCGGAACTGGCCGCGGGGATGTTCGTGCCGGCGATCAGCGGCGCGGCCATCTCCGCCCACAGACTGAACTCGCTGCGGCTCTCGGTGGCGGTCAGCGAGCCGTTGCCCACCTCCAGCATGTCCGGGTCGTTCCAGTGGCCGGGGCCGGCGTAGGAGGCCAGTCCCACGTTGCTGTGGAAGATGGACAGCATGCTGGACCAGCTGGGGCTGATGTCCCCTGTGGTGCGCCAGCTGTTGCCCACGCCCGCGCCCCAGGTCCACACGTTCTCCTGACCCCAGTTGCACAGGCTGAACAGGATCGGCCGGCCGGTGGCCGCCAGGGCGTCCCGCATCGCGGTGTACCGGGTCCGTGCCGGCACCCCGGTGTTGTTGCAGTTGTCGTACTTCAGATAGTCCACACCCCACGACGCGAACGACTGCGCGTCCGTGGTCTCGTGCCCCAGGCTGCCCGGATACCCCGCACAGGTCGAGGTGCCCGCGTCCTCGTAGATTCCCAGCTTCAGCCCCAGCGAGTGCACGTAGTCCGCGGTGCCCTTGATGCCGTCGGGGAACTTGGCCGGATCCGGCACCAGGTGGCCACCGGAATCCCGGCTGTGAGTCATCCAGCAGTCGTCGATGTTGACGTACGAGTAGCCCGCCGCCTGCATGCCGTCGGTGTGCATCGCCTGCGCGGTGGACTTGATCAGCGACTCGGAGACATCGCAGCCGTACGCGTTCCAGTCGTTGAATCCCATCTGCGGCGTCAGTGCGAGCCCGTTGCCCAGCGCTGCGGCAGGTGGCGCCGTGGCGAGGGAGAGGAGGGGGGTGGCCACGGTGAGCAGCACGGCCGAGAAGGTGAGTGCCAGGGTTCTACGCAGGGAGAGCAGAGGGGGCAGCGGTCGGAGGCGTCTGGCTCGCGCAGTGGTCATGGGCATAAGTCATCGACTCCTCGGTCGAGTTGAGGGAGCGGACATGGACTGGCTGTCGTCGGAGTACTTCGCCTTCGCGGGAGCCGGGAGAGCCCCTCACCGCAGGTTCCAGTGCTGGTTGGCGCCGCCGGTGGCGTCCCAGACCTGGACGGGGGCCCCGTTGGCGCTCTGCCCGGCGGGAACCTCCAACGCCCGGCCGGAGGCGGCGTTGGTCAGGGTGTACGAACCGTCGCCGTTCCGACTCGCCCGCCAGTGCTGGTTCGCACCGCCGTTGGCGTCCCAGATCTCCATCCGCGTGCCGTTGTCCGTCCGAGCACCCGGCTCGTCCAGCACCCGCCCACTGCCGACATTCGTCAGCGTGTACGAGCCGTCACCGTTCCGACTCGCCCGCCACTGCTGGTTCGCACCGCCGTTGGCATCCCAGACCTGCAAGGACGTGCCGTTCGCCGTCTGCCCGCCCGGGACGTCCAGCACCCGGACCGCAACGACATCGAACAGCGAATACACCGCCCCGGAGACGATGCCCCCCGTGTTCCCCGCGCTGCCGCCCAGCACGGACAGGACCGCGTCGTAGGCGGGCTTCTTGTTGCCGGCCGCGTCGAACAGGAGCGGGTTCTCACCGGTGCGCCAGGAGTCACTGTCCCTGATCCCCCACACCGTGATGCCGGTGCATCGGGCGACGTTCATGCACGCCTGCACGGTGTTGGCGTAGGCGGTCGGTGACGCCTGGGCGATGTCGAGTTCGGTGATCTGGACGTCGACGCCGAGCGCGGCGAACTTGGACAGAGTGGTCTCGTAGCCGGCCGGCGGGCCGCCTGCGCCGAAGTGGCTCTGGAAGCCGACGCAGTCGATGGGTACACCGCGGGACTTGAAGTCCTTGACCATGTTGTAGACGCCCTGCGTCTTGGCGTCGGACCAGTTCTCGATGTTGTAGTCGTTGTAGCAGAGCTTGGCGGAGGGGTCGGCGTTCCGGGCGGTGCGGAAGGCTTCCTCGATGAAGCCGTTGCCCAGCACGTCCTGGAAGACCGAGCTGCGGTGCTGACCGCTGCCGCCGTCGGCGAAGGCTTCGTTGACCACGTCCCAGGCGTAGATCCTGCCCTTGAAGTGGCTCATCTCGGTGGTGATGTGGTTGTCCATCACGCTGCGCAGCGTGTTCGCGTCTCTGATGCCGCTGACCCAGCCGGGCAGCTGCGAGTGCCACACCAGCGTGTGGCCCCGCATCCGCTGCCCGTGTGCGGAGGCGTGGCCGACGATCGAGTCGGCCGGGCCGAAGTTGAAGGTGCCGCGGGAGGGTTCGGTGGTGTCCCACTTCATCTCGTTCTCCGGGGTGATCATGTTGAACTCCCGGTCGAGAATCGTGGAGTACGCCGAGTCGCCGAGCCTTCCCGCAGCCACGGCCGTACCGAAGTAGCGGCCACTGCCGGCCGCTGCCGAGCCCAGCGTGCCGGAGGCCGCATGTGCTTCGGGTGCCGCCGTTCCGGCCAGGGCCAGTACCGTACCGACCGTCAGACCGGCGGCCGAGGCCAGGATCTTGCGGAGACGGGGCTCCTCGTTGAGCCAAGGCATGAAGGATCATTCTCCTTGTGTGTGGGGGGAGACACCGACCGCGAGACAGTGCCGCGGTGGAGTCGGGTCACGAGCTCAGGAGACCGGGAGAGCGGTCCACTGCTGGTTGGCGCCGCCGTGGCAGTCCCACAGGATCAGTTGCGTACCGTCGGCGGTGGATGCACGGGGGTCGTCGAGGCAGCGGCCGGAGACCGGGTTGCGGTAACCACCGTTGTACGCCTGCCACTGCTGGTTGCTGCCGCCGTTGCAGTCCCAGATCTCGATCTTGGTGCCGTTGGCGGTGCCGCCGCCGGTGGCATCGAGGCACTTGCCGAGCGCCCGCAAGGTGCCGTCGGAGCGCGCGGACCAGAGCTGAGCGTCCGAGCCGTTGCAGGACCAGATCTCCGTGGCGGTTCCGTTGGCGCTGTTGCCGCCGTTGACGTCCAGGCACTTGCCCGCGACCCCGGAGCGCACCTGCCCGCCGACGGGAACCGGCGGTTTGATCCAGCCTGCCGCGTCCGCGGCCTGGACCCCGGTGTTGAAGGCGTCCGCCATCTTGCGGTAGCCGTCGTCGTTGGGGTGAAGGGGGTCGGACAGGTCCGCGGTGGTCAGCGCGCTCATGTCCGCCAGGCGTACGTGTTTGCCGGCGGCCTGCTCGGCCTGGACGATCCCGGGCAGCTTGGCGTTGAACGCGGGCCGGTTGGCCTCCTCGGTGCCGCTGGTGGAGATGATCACGGTACCGACGAGGACGGTGGCGTCGGGTGCGTCCTCGGTGATCCGGTCGATGAGAGCACGGAGCCGGTCGGCGGCGGTCGCAGCCGGAGAGCCGCCGTTCAGATCATTGGTGCCGATCTCCAGGGTGACCACGTTCGGCCGGTAACGGGCCAGCACGGAGTCTGCGATGCCGGCTGTCTGATCGATCCACCAGCCGGAGTGGCCTTCGTTGTCCGGGTCGGACATGGTGCCGTTGCGACCCGAGCCGACGAAGTCCAGGGCGTGCCCCTCGGCCGACAGCCGGTTCCACAGGAAGCCCCGGTAGCCGTTCCCGGACGGGCTGCCGACGCCCCAGGTGATCGAGTCGCCCAACGGCATCAGCCGCAAGGTGGCGGGCGCGGCGGCCCGCACGGTGGAGGGCGGGGCCTCGGTGCCGGTGGCGGCCGCGGCCGGCAGTGCACAGGCCATGGCGAGGGCAGCCGTCAGCGCCGCGGCCAAGGGGGGTGCCGAGTACTTCTTCATCAGCGTTCCTCACTGGTGCGGGACAGTGGGTGGGGTGAGCGAGTCCGCGAGCCGGTCAGCGGCGTGAAGTCCTGCTCGGTGCCAGCGGTGTTCTGCAGGGCCATGGGGGCGCGCTGCCGAACGTTCCGATCGGGGCCGAACGTTCCGATCGGGGCCTGCCACGCGATGTCGGGTGTGTCGGCGCCGTGGAGCCGCCCGGCACCGCCATGGGATCCCGGGAGCCTCTCCGACCGCCGGGTGCTGGGCACGCGGAAGCCTGCATCCGGTGGCGGGCGGCCCGTGGGCCTGTGGTGGCCGACAACCGGCCGCAGCCTTCAGATCAGCTGAAGGTCCATTTCTGGTTGGACCCACCGTTGCACGGCCAGAGTTCGGCCGGCGCACCGTTGGCCGTGGAGGCGCCGGTGACGTCGAGGCAGAGTCCGGACTGGGTGCCGGTGACGGTGCCGTCGGCGTTCAGCTGCCACTGCTGGTTGGCGCCGCCGTTGCACGGCCAGGTCTCCACCTTGGTACCGGCGGAGGTCTGGTTGTCGTATGCGTCCAGGCACATCTGGCTGCTGCCGCTGTAGACGGTCAGCTGGTTGGAGGCTGTGCGGGTCCAGGTCTGGTTGGCGCCGCCGCTGCAGTCCCAGATCTGCAGCTGTGTGCCGGCCGTGGTGGACGAGTTGGGCACGTCCAGGCACTTGCCCGCGCCCACCGCGTGCAGCGCACCGGTGCTCGTGGCGCCCGGGGAACTGCTGTATCCGGCCGCGGTGATGTTGGCCTGGACCGCGTTCTCGGTGGCGTCGGACGGGTAGCCGGAGGTCATCACGCCCTCGTAGAAGGTGCCTTGGGCGCCCTTGCTGTTGTCGCCGCCGGTGCCCAGGATGATGGCACCCTGCTTCCGCATCGGGTTGTAACCGGGAACGTTGGGGCGCGGTCCGTCGTAGAAGGTGGACAGGCCGCCGGCCTGCGCGTTGCCGCCCCGGATCGCCCAGTGGTTCGGCCCGCCCTTGATGATGGCGGTCGTGTACCGGTGGTTGATGGTCGGGTCGCCCGCGTTGCCATGCTGGTTGACCCCGGAGAACAGGCCGTTCTCCAGGTCGGCCATGATCCACGGACCGTTGCCCGAACCGTAGCCCCAGACCCTGATGTTGCCGAAGTAGATGGCCTCCATGGTGCCGTTGCCGTCGTCGTTGCTGTCCGTCTCGGCGTTGCCGTAGTCGAAGCAGCAGCCGCCGTTGTAGTGCGTACCGTCGAAGATCGCGTACATGCCCTCGGGGTTGTCCCCGGTCGCGACGCCGTTGGTGTGGTTGTTGCGGTACCCCGTGCCGGGCGCCACAAAGACGCCGTAGGCCTTGTGACCCCCTACCACGGTGGGCGCGGCGGTCGCGTTCGCGAGGTTGTCGGGGCCGCCCGCGGCACCGCCCGCGGGCGCCTGGGTGAGGCTGTTCCCGCGGCCTGACTGGTCGTAGATGACCGTGATCAGGCAGGTCGTCCCCGAACAGAACGCGTCCTGGGCGGCGGCGTCGGCGTACCCGCCCGCGCTCAGGACGCCGATGTTCCGGGTGGTGTTGTCCGAGGCACGCCGGACCTGGTAGAGCGGCCCGGTGTACGAGGCGTACAGCGCTCGCGTCGTGCTGTGCGCAGCCACGCAGGGCGTGCCGCCGGCCGCGTAGATGTCACACGGCCCGGACGCGGCGGCCCGAGCCGTGCCGGCCGTGGCCGTGGCGCCCACCAGAGTCCCGGCGACGAGCGCGGCTGCGGCCCCCGCCCGGGCGAACATCCTCGACCGAGAGCGGGGCGAGCGCGCCGGCGGCGGGACATGTGCCTGATCCGGCACACTTTCCGGCCTGCCACGGCGCCGTAACGCCGCCAGGAGCCCTCGTATACCACCGCGCCCGGACAGCGGGTGGCGTCTTGTGCGCATGGTTCCCATCTGATCTCCCCTACGTGCCGGCGCGACCCAGTCGGGTGTGGTGTCTTGGCGGCGCTGACGATCCGAAGCACTTGAAGGTGCCGTATGTGCAGTGAGATTGCAGAGAGGTTTCGGGGGGAGACGGTCCTCCCGAGTCCGCGGGACTGTCAAGAGTTCGAAGCCCCTGGCGCGAAGGTTGTCGCGGAATCGCTTCGACGGCTGATTCCTGTGGGTCGGTTCTCGTCCGTACGCTCGAACAGATCCGGCGTGACAGCAGGCAGTTCCCCTTGCCGCGATGCCTTGGCGCCGCCTTGCCGCATGGCACGCCATTGACCCCGCACTCGGCCGGTCGTAACTTTCCGTCGAAGCGCTTGCGTGGGAGCCGATTCGCCTGGGTTTTCCGGCACGTGCATGGCCGGGAACGCGCGGCGGTTCCGGCAGTCCCGACGCCACCGCCCCGCGGAGCCGGGCCTCGGGCGGGTATCGCGGCACCTGGCCCGCCCGTTGCACGTCACGCCGAACCGGAGCTGCGTGAACATCGGGATCTCGTCATCCCCCCCGGCCGGCAAGAGGCTCACACACATGCAGCTGGACTTCGTCGCCGGCGTGGTCGACGCCGCCGCCCGGGTCGACCTGGATGTACTGCTGCCCCCTTCCGGCGAGGACCACGACCGTTCCTTCGAGCGGTTGATCTCGGAACGCCGTGTCGACGGCGTCATTCCGATGGAGATCCGCCTGGAGGATCCTCGCGTGGGGCGCCTGCAGGATGCCGGGCTGCCGTTCGTCGGTGTCGGGCACACGGCAGGCGGAGGAGACCGCCATCAGGCGCTGGAGCGGATGACCAGACGGGTGGGCAGGATCAGCGGGGTGGGGTCCTGCCCGTTGATGAGCGCGACGAGCATACGCGCCATCTCCCGTCCGAGAGCCGTTATGGGCTGATGGACGGTGGTGAGCGGCGGATCGGCGATCCGGGCGACGGTCAGATCGTCGAAGCCCACGACGGCGACGTCGGCGGGAACCGGCCGGCCGGCCTCGCGCAGGGTGCGCAGCGCTCCCGCCGCCATGTTGTCGTTGGCGACGAACACCCCGTTCACCTCAGGGTGGTTCGCCAGCAGTGCGGCCATGGCCGCGGCCCCGCCGGGCTCGGTGAAGTCCCCCTCCCACGGCGGGTGCGGCTCCAGACCGGCTGCCAGCATGGCGTCCCGGTAGCCGCGGTACCGGGCGCGCCCCACCTCGGTGTCCAGCCGCCCGCAGATCGTGGCCACACGGGTCCGGCCCCGCGAGAGCAGGTACTCGGTGGCCTCCCGCGCTCCGCCGGCGTTGTCGACGTCCACGAACCACCGGGGAGCCGAACCGACGGGGCGTCCGCCGAACACGACGGGCATCTTCGCCTCCTCGGCCGTACGGGCCAGCGGATCGCCCTCGCGCAGCGCCATCACCATGACGCCGTCGGCGCCCTTCGCCCGAAGGAGCTCCTCCACCCGCTCGCGTCCCCGGTCGGAAGCGGCCAGGCACAGCATCAGATGCAGGTCGGCCTCCTCCAGGGCGGCCGACGCGCCCACGATCACCTGGGCGAAGAACGGGTCCGCGAAGATCGACGGATCCTCTCCCGCCACGACCAGAGCGGCCGCTCCCGTCTGCCGGGTGGCCAGCGCGCGTGCCGTCGGATTGGGCACGTAACCGAGCTGCCTGACGGCCCGTTCGACCGCCTCGCGTTTGGCCCGGCTGACGTGCGGGGCGTTGTTGAGGACACGGGAGGCCACCGAGCGTGAGACGCCGGCGCGTTCCGCCACCGCCTCGAGCGTCGGCTGCCGACGTGGCACATCCTCAGCCATGAACTCCGAGCCTTTCCCTCCCGGCTTCGCCGAAAGCGTGCCGCCCCGGCCCGGTGCGGCTGGAAGCGCTTCCAGTCCTGGACTGTAGAGCCTTGCTCCCGCCCTGTGAAGTGCGGGTTGCGCAACGACTCTTGACAGCTTCATCAGGGCGCCACACGATACCGGCCACACCCCAAAACTCCTCAGCACCCCTGGGAGCGCTTCCAATGGGAGCGCTCCCACCTCCTACGTCGTACCACCGCCCTTCCTCAGCGCGTCGCATGCGCGGTACGAGAACGTGCGGCGCGTCCCTGCCAGGAAACCGAGGTACAGTCATGCGTCGCAGACTCCGCGCCCTCGTGGCAGCGTTCGTCGCTCTGCCGCTGGCGCTCGCTGTCGCACCTTCCGCCCACGCCGCCGACCCGACCACGATGACCAACGGGTTCTACGTGGACCCCGACTCCAGCGCGAAGCGGTGGGTGGCGGCCAACCCCGGCGACGGCCGGGCGCCGGCGATCACCTCCGCCATCGCCAACACCCCGATGGCCCACTGGTTCGGCTCCTGGAGCGGCATCATCGGCACCGCCACGGGCGCCTACGTCGGCGCGGCGGACCACCAGCACAAGCTGCCGATCCTCGTCGCGTACAACATCTACAACCGCGACTACTGCGGCGGACACTCCGCCGGCGGCGCCGCCTCGCCGTCCGCCTACGCGAGCTGGATCGCCCAGTTCGCCGGGGGTATCGCCGACCGCCCCGCCGTCGTCCTCCTCGAACCGGACTCCCTCGCGGACTACGGCTGTATGACCCAGGATCAGGTAGCCGAACGCGAGGGCATGATCACCGGCGCCCTCACGCAGTTCAACCGCCAGGCACCCGACACCTGGGTCTACCTGGACGCCGGAAACCCGGGTTGGGCGAGCCCGGCGACCATGGCCCAGCGCCTGAACGAATCCGGTCTGCGACAGGCCCACGGCTTCTCGCTCAACATCTCGAACTACTACACCACGGCCGAGAACATCGCCTACGGCAACGCCGTCAACAGCGAACTCAGCGCCCGCTACGGCTACACCAAGCCGTTCGTCGTGGACACCAGCCGCAACGGCAACGGCTCCAACGGCCAGTGGTGCAACCCCTCGGGCCGCAGCATCGGCACCCCGACCCGGACGGGCGGAGGCGCCGAGATGCTGCTGTGGGTGAAGACCCCGGGCGAGTCCGACGGCAACTGCGGCGTCGGAGCGGGCTCCTCGGCCGGACAGTTCCTCCCCGAGGTCGCCTACAAGATGATCCACGGCTACTGATCCGCGACCCCGTGACCGGGCGCGTACCTGCCCGCCACCGGGACACGGGCGCCGTCCGCCACAGCCCGGCCGGGGCCGTCGCGCACCGCCTTGCGCCCAGGCGGTCGACAGGCCGCCCCGGTGGCAGACGCTCCCCCATCCATCCACCGCCCAGGAGCAGCCATGAACACACGCAGCCTACGGCGCCGCGCGGCCGCCGTCATCGCGGCGCTCAGCGCCTTCGTCGCCCTCACCGCGACACAGGCGCAGGCCACATCCACGCGGGAGGTGATCGCCCCGGCCACGAAGTTCTACGTGGACCCGCACAGCGAGGCAGCGAAGCAGGCCCTCGTCGACCTCGGCAACGGCGACATCGAGGACGCCGCGAACATGGCCAGACTCGCGAGCTGGCCGCAGGCCGAGTGGTTCACCCAGGGCACGCCCGACGAGGTCCGGGTCAGGGTGCACCGGCTCGTCCGCCGGGCCCGGGCCGCCGGCCGGACCCCCGTCCTGGTCGCCTACGACATACCCGGCCGGGACTGCTCCCAGTACTCCAGCGGTGGAGCCGCGTCCTCCGCCGCCTACCGCCAGTGGATCGACGCCTTCGCCGCCGGCGTCGGCGACGACAACGCGGTGATCGTCGTGGAACCCGACGGCCTCGCCAACCTCCCCAACGACTGCGGGCCCGCCACGGACCCGACGGGCGAACTCACCGCCGCCCGCATCGCCGACCTCCGATACGCCGTCAAGGCCCTGAAGGCCAGACCCCGCACCGCGGTCTACCTGGACGCCGGCAACGTACAGTGGCGGGCCGTCGGCGACATCGCCCAGCGACTGCAGGAGGCCGGGGTCCAGTACAGCGACGGCTTCGCCCTGAACGTGTCCAACAACCACCCCACCGAGCACAACGCCAGATACGGCGCCTGGATCGCCAAGTGCATCTGGTTCGCCACCAAGGGCCCCGAGGAGGCACGCGGCCACACCGACTGGTGCGCCAGCCAGTACTACTCGTCCGCCGCCCCCAATGACGGCGCACCCGGCGACGCCGTCTCCCCCACGGACCCCACCACCTGGCGGTGGACCGACGCCTGGTTCGACCGGAACGTGGGCACCCCGCCGGCCGACGAGCTGCACCACCTCGTGATCGACACGAGCCGCAACGGCCTGGGCGCCTGGACCCCGGCGCCGGGCAAGTACAGCGGGGACCCGGAGGCCTGGTGCAACGCGCCCGGGCGCGGTCTCGGTCCACGCCCCACCGCCGACACCGGCGTCCCGCTCGTCGATGCCTACCTGTGGATAAAGACCCCCGGTGAATCCGACGGCAGCTGCACCCGCAACACCGGCGGCACGACCGACCCCGAGTACGGCATCGTCGACCCGCCCGCCGGCGCCTGGTGGCCCGACCAGGCCCACACGTTGGCCCGCAACGCGGTACCACACCTGACGTTCAACCGCTGAGCCCGGTCGGACACCTCCGTACGCGTCCGGCCGCCGAGCCCGCTCCCTCACCACGTCGCCGGTCAGCGAACCGGTGGGGGGATTCGGTTGCTCGTTCCGGTCGCGTACGGGATCGCGGCGGGTGAACGGAGGGACGGTCGGAAACCAGGACTCGTGAAAACTCGTCGGCAACGTTTTCGCTTCCTGCGGTCACTGAGCAGTGCAGCATCGGCTCGATCCTCCGAACGGACTGACATGAAGACAGAGACCATGACGGCGAGGCAGGCCGCGCGACAGCGCCGGCGCAGACACAGACTGGTGCTGGGCACCGCCGTCGCGCTGACCGCCGCGGGGGTTCTGGCCGCTCTGGTTCTGGCGGTGCTCCCCGACCGCAGAGCCGGCGCCGGGACCGCCGCCACCGCCCAGGCGATCAGGACGACCTCGCCCACGGCGGGCAGCCCTACCGCGCCGGGCGCCCCGGCCGGGACGGGGACCCCGACGGCGACGGGCACGGCGAGGCCGGGGCACCCCGCGGCGTCCGCGGCGGCGAAGCCATCGGCCACAGACTCCCCGCGGCCCCCGCGCCCGACGCCCGCCACGGCATCGGCGGCCGGACGGATCCGGCCCGGCACCACCTACCGGGGTGTCGCCACCGCCTACGAGGCCGGCGACGGAAACGGCGCCTGTCTGTTCGGTCCGAGCCCCGATCTCATGGTCGCAGCGATGAACACGACCGACTACGAGTCGTCCAGGGCGTGCGGGGCGTACGTCCTCGTACGCGCGGCGAACGGCGCCTCCGTCACGGTCCGGATCACCAACGAATGCCCGGCGCCCTGCGTACCCGGTCAACTCGACCTCAGCCAGCAGGCGTTCGCCAAACTCGCGGACCTCGCTGTCGGCCGGATCCCGATCACCTGGAGCCTGCTGAGCCCCGGTGACGTCGGCACCATCTCCATCCGGTACAAGACCGGCTCCAGCCCCTACTGGTGCGGCATCCAGGCGATCGGCCACCGCAATCCGGTGGCCGCGCTCGAGATCCGCACCTCGGACGGCTGGCGGCAACTGCCGCGTACCGACTACGACTACTTCCTCTCCGCCGACGGCAGCGGGTGCGGCGGCGCGATCAGAATCACGGACATCTACGGTGAACGACTGACCATCACCGGAATCGCGCTGCGGCCGGACGTCGTGCAGCCGACCGGGGTCCAGTTCTCGCGGCACTGATCGCGCCGTCGTCACGTAGCCGAGCGACGCGACTGGCTGCCCGCCACAGGCACGGCACCCAGTCGGCGCGGCGCTCCCGGGAACCCACCGGTCCGGCCCGCACACCGTCCGGCGCGGAGGCCGTCAGACGTCGCGGAGGCCCACGAACTCTGCTCCAGGCCGTAGCGGCCTGGCCGAGCGCACGTCAGGAACGCGACGGCCCTGCGCCGCCATCGGCTTCCGGGCGTCCGGGGAACTCCCTTGAACACCGGAACCGAAGAACTTCTCCGGGTTTTTGAGATCCCGGTGGCCCGCCACCGGTCTTCATGTCCGTAAGGATCACCAGCACTTCAGGAAGCACCCTGACTCGATGAAGCGATCTTGGCACCTTGTCCTGGCGTCGGCTCTCGTCGCGGGAGCCGTCACACCGGTGGTTGCGGTGGGCAGCGCAGTCGCCGCAGACGGCGACATCACCTCGGCCGTCCTGGCGAACCGTGATGTCGTCCTGACCGGCGACGCGGTCGTGCGCGTCCCGCGGGGTACCCACACGTACACCGGCGTGATCAGCGGTGAAGGAACCCTTCGCGTGTCCGGCACGGGCACGCTGGTCCTCACCAAGGACAGCACCTTCACCCTGCCGCGCTCCCGGCAGCACCAGAGGGTCCGGATCCCGGGCGGCAACCACCCGTACGTCGTGGTCGGCAGTCCCGACGAGCCCGCGGTCACCGTGGACGCGGGGGCAACCCTCCAGTACGGCACCGGTGGTACGGCCGGCCTGATCGGGTCCTTCCCGTACAACACGCCCGGTTACCAGCAGAACCAGGACAACATCCGGGTGGACGGCACACTGCGCCTGTCGCTGACCCGCCTGTTCAACCTGGGCCTCATCAGCGGCTCCGGCCTGGTCACCCAGCCCCGGAACATGTGGGGAACGCTCCAGATCTGCGGCACCAACCCGTTCTCCGGCATCTTCGACAACGGCACGGGCGTCAACTTCGCGAGCACCACCTGTGCCGCCGACCTGCCAGGCGCCCGCTCCATCGTCAACCGCGGTTCATGGATCATCGACACCCCGCTCAACCACACTGTCGTACAGCGGCAGAACTTCTACAGCCACGAGTACGGCAACGACGTCAACGTGCACTCCCGCCCGGGCAGCAAGGTGATCCTCACCGGCGTCTACAGCTGGAGTGACAGCGGCGAGGGGGCGCCGCCCTCGCTGAGCGACCCCGGTCTGAACTGGCGGCCCGTGGCCCACAAACTCAACAAGCGCGGCACCAACATCGAGGGCGCCGACGTCCAGTGGGGCGACGGGACCACACACCAGATCTTCATGCCCGGCACGGCGCAGACGGTCTACATCAACCTGCACGCCAGACGGCAGCGCTCCCGGCTCACCTTCGACTACAACGGACCGGTGACCCTGGGCGCGCCCATCGGCGGCGGCGTGTATCACGACACCCTCGGCGCTCCCGGCGCCGGGGACGTCGTCATCGCCGGCACCAGCGGCAACGACGTGACCTTCGCAGCAGCGCAGTACTACGACGGATCCACCACCATCGACAGGAACGCGACCCTCCATCTCGGCTCCGGGACCGCGGACGGCGACGGAAGCCTCCACACAGGCGGAGCCCTCGACAAAGTGATCGACAACGGTTCACTGGTGCTCCGCAACAGCAGTACACCCACCTCCCTCCCGGCGGTGACCGGTACCGGATCGGTGACGCAGGGCGGAGCCGCGGCCACCACCGTCACCAGCGCCGCCTACACCGGCGCCACCACCGTGACCAAGGGCAGTCTGATCGTCTCCGGGACCTCTCTGCGGACATCTGACGCGGTCGCTCTGACCGGTCCCTCGGCCGTCCTGGACCTCAGCGGGGCACGCGACACGACCCTGCGCAGGCTGCAGGTCGTCAAGGGCGCGAAGATCGTTCTTTCCCGGAACTCCCCCGAGATGACCGTCGGTTCGACGACCGCAACAGTCTCCGGTACCCGACTCGCCGTCGGCGGGGCACGCTTCTCCGTGAGCCGGGCCGGCGCCCACACCGTGCTCACCGCTCTCACGTCCACCACGGCCGCACACCCGGCTTCCGCCGCGACAGGACCGGCCCCCTCCCCCGCCCCGGCCGGCCGAGCGGCCGCGCCCCTGGGCTCCTCCACCGGCACCATGGCGGACACCGGCAGCAACTCCGGTGCTCTGTGGACCGTCACAGGACTGGCGGGCGTCGTCCTCGCCGGCGTCGCCGCGGTCTTCGTCCTCGTACGCAGCCGCTCGCGTCGTCGTACGGCCCCGCGTCACTCACGCTGATCCCCGGCCGCCACGGATTCCACCGGCCCGCGCATGGCTGTCAGCGCTCACCTCTTACGATGGCATCGCTGCCACGGTGCCTGTGATACCGACGGCGGTCACCCGAGGACCTCGCGACCTTTCTCGGCCGGCGCGAGCGGGGCCTCGTACCCGGGGCAGGTCGAAGGGAGACCCGATGCCAAGGCATGCCGAGCCCGCGGCCGACGTGATCGCCGCGGCTCGGGCCGGCGAGCGCGCCGCCCTGGAAGAGCTCAGCTCCCGGACGCTTCCGCTGGTCTACAGCGTCGCGGCGCGTGCGCACCCGTACCGCGACGACGTCGACGACATCGTCCAGGAGACGATGGTGCGCATCCTGCGCGGCGTCGGGGGGCTGGAGCGCCCGGAGGCCTTCCGATCCTGGGTGATCACCATCACCGTGAACGAGGTCCGCGACCACATCCGCCGGCGCGGCAGGAGGGAGACGACGGGAGCGGCGTTCGACGCGGCTGAGCACCGGCCCGACCCGGCCGCCGACTTCGCCGAGGGGGTCATCCTCGAACTGCGGCTTTCCGGGCAGCGCGAGGAGACCTTGCGCGCGACCCGTTGGCTCGACGAGGACGACCGGGAACTGCTGTCACTGTGGTGGCTGGAGACGGCCGGCCGGCTCGCCCGGGCCGAGCTCGCTTCCGCTCTGGACATGACGAGCCATCAAGCTGCTGTGCGGGTGCAACGCATGAAGGAGCGCCTGCACACCTCCCGCGTCATCGTCCGAGCCCTCGCGGCCAGGCCCGCATGCGGGGAACTGACCCGGCTGACCCTGGACTGGAACGGGGCACCCGGCGGCCTGTGGCGCAAGCGCCTCGGCCGCCACGTGCGGCAGTGCCCGCGGTGCGTGCGCCACGAGGAGGGCATGCTGGCCCCGGAAGGACTACTGGCGCCCCTGGCCCTCCTGCCCGTGCCGGCGGCACTGCTGGCCTGGCGCCCGTGGCTGTCCGCGGGAACGCACGCCGCGGCGGCCGACCATGCCGGTGCCGCGGCCACTCCAGGCGGCGGGGGTTCCGCGACGGCGGGGACGGCAGGGACGGGTCTCACCGCGAAGGCCGTGGTGGCGGCGGGTGCGCTGCTCGCCGTGGGCGGCTCGCTCGTGTACGCGGCCCCATGGTCCAGCCCGTCGGCGCGTCCGGCCACCGCCCCGATGGCCTCCAGCCCGGCACCCGCGCCCTCGCCAACGGCATCCGCGTCGGCATCACCGTCGCGGCCGGCACCGGTGCCGGGCTCGGCCGTCTCGCGTCCCTCGCCCCGGCCGCGGTACGGGTCCGTGGTCGACACCGTGGACAGCGCGCCGCCGCCGGACCGGCCGCCCGCGGCATTGCCCCACCGCCCACAGACCACGGTGACGATGACGGGGCTCAAGAGGCACCTGGACGGCTACCAGCTCGTCCACCGCGGGGACACGGTGGTGCTGCGCGGGAAGGGCTACCTCACCGTCCACTGGGACGTGATGTACGGGCTGCGCCCCGGGCTGCTGACCATGCCCTCGTGGACCGGACTGAGAGGAAGGCTGTTCCACGTGGCCTCGGGCGGCGGCCACCGCATGGACGACCGCCGGCCGGGCGCGACCGCCGGCGGCACCTGGATGGGCAACAGGCAACAGGGCCTGGTCACCCTGCCGCCGGGAGCCCAGCAGATGTGGCAGAACGAGTACTACTACCTCGACGGCAGCGTCACACTCCACCTCAACGAAACGCAGGCCGACTACAACCTCGACGTCCTGCCCTCCTCCTGGCAGGAGACAGCCGACGACATCGCCACGCCCCCGACCCCGCACTCCGCCGAGCGCGAACGGTACGGACTCGTGCGCGACACCGGCCGCGACGACGCCCCCGTACCGCAGTACACCACCCGCTCCACGCCGACCGACGCGGGCACCGTGCCCCAGCACTCCGTCGTGTCCTGACCAGGAGACGCCGGAAGGCCGTGGCATGCCCACCATGATCGGGGCTCCCAGCCGTGCTGGGAGCCCCCGTGCTCAAGGGACAGGTCAGGCCATGCCCATGAGGCGCCAGATCTGGTTCTTCTTGGTGCTCAGTGTGCTCGCCGGGTCGCAGGTCCACTGATGGATCTGGGCTCCGGCCGCTTTCGAGACACCACTGACGTCGACACACTTGCCGCTGTGGACCGCGACCAGCTGGTAGTCCTGGCTGCTGCCGGGGACGGTGACGACCTTGGGGGTGAACATCTGGTTGGTGGCGCCGTTGCAGGTGTACTGGATGACGGCGGCGCCGTCGGCGGCGGAGGCACCCTTGACGTCCAGGCACTTGCCGCTGAGCTCGTTGACCAGCGTGTACGTGTTGGTGCGTCCGGCGACCGGCTTGAGGTCGAGCATCTGCTGGTAGCCGCCCTCGCAGTAGTACTGCTGGTACTGCGTGCCGTCGGCGGTGCTGAGGTTGGTGTCGTCCAGGCACTGGCCGCTGTTCTCGCTGACCGCGGCGGTGGAGATCGTCGTGTTGGACGGCGGGAGCAGGGTGACGGTGTACCCGTCCTTGGCGTTGCTCCACGGGATGCTGACCGAGGCGGCGTCGTCGGAGACCGTCAGGGTGCTGTCCGAGACGGTCGTCGGGCCGGTGACGGCGGCGCCGCCGTTGTAGGGGATCCGCTGGACGACGGCGCGGACCTTGCCGTTCCCCACCACCGAGGTGGTGTTCAGGCCGGTGAGGTTGACGGTGACGTTGCCGGTGTTGCCGTTGCTGCCGAGCAGGACCTTGGCGTTGCCCGCTGCGTTGTCCTTCGTCGCGAGCCCGTCGGTGCCGGTGCCCGGGGTGAGGTTGACGATGGTGCCGGACTGTGAGCCGTAGTAGCGGTACGTGAACCACTCACCCAGCGGCAGGTACTGTCCCACGCTGTTCTTGGTGAGCAGGTTGGCCTCGTCGTCGTGCAGGGCGGTGCCGGAGGCCCAGTTGCCCCGCAGGCCGTCGACTCCGGCCCGCTCCAGGCGGCCGATGTACCAGCCGCCGCCGGCGGGGTTCTGCTGGGACAGCGCACCGTACTCGTTGATCTGGTACGGGCGGGTGTGGGTCAGGCCCGCGGCGGCGAGGGTGGAGTTGGCGCTCGAAGCGCCGGAGACCGGGTCGGCCGGCTCGGAGTGCCAACTGTAGATGTCAGGGGCGACGTTGTTGGCCTTGACGTAGTTCAGGTAGGTGGTCCACCAGGCGTTGGAGGAAGTGGGCTGGTGCGCAATGCTGGGGCCCACGATCAGCTGGCCCGGGAAAGCCGCCCGGACCCTGGCGTGGAACCGCGACCACATCTGCAGGTACTGGCTCTGCGAGGCGCCCCAGAAGGGCGGGTTGTCGGGTTCGTTCCACAGGTCCCACTCGACCGTCATGTGGTTGGCCTTGACGTCACTGATCAACTGGGTGACGAAGTTGTCGAACTGGGTCCAGTTGCCGTTGTCACCGGGCCAGCCCTGGGTGGTGGTGCTGTCGGCGCCCCACAGGTCGTGCGGGAGCAGGACGAACGTGCCGCCGAGGGCGACGGTGCGCTTGTACTGGGCGAGGGTGGCGTTCCAGCGGGTCTGGTAGTCGGCGAGGCTGGTGGCGTAGCCGCCGTGGTTGAGCTGTGCGCCGCCGGCCCGCATGAAGTGCCACTTGATGTCTTTGAAGAAGTGGTCCTGGGGCAGGGAGCCGTCGGGGGTCATCCCGTAGATCATGCCGGAGGCGCGGTAGGTGGGGGCGCCTCCGGCCGTGGAGAAGTCGACGGTCACGCTGGTGTCGGCGGCCTGCGACGGGCCGGCGGGCACCAAAGTCGTGGCCAGGGCGGCCAGGAGGACGGCTGCGGTCGAGGTCGCTCGGCGTCCGGAGCGGGCAGCGGGTCCGGGAAGTGTCCAGGGCGATGTCATGGTGCGGCTCCTGCGTGAGGGGGGTGGGGTACCGGGACCGGACGTCCCGGGGCTGTGGGGAGACAGCCGGTCAGCGGCCGTTGCGGTGGATGTGAGCCTCGGCGAGGAGGAGGTAGCTGCTCGCGGTCCAGGTGTAGGCGCGGTCCCGCAGTCCCGTTCCGGTGAGGGCGTCGAAGTTCTCGGCGAAGCCGTGGGTTTCGCACAGGGCGCGGAAGCGGGCGCTGATCTCGTCGGCCAGGCGGTGGTGGCCGGCGCGGCGCAGGCCGTCCTCGATGAGGACGGTGGCGGGGGCCCAGATCGGGCCGCGCCAGTAGCCGTCGGAGAGGTAGTGGGGTGAGGCGGGGTGTTCGGTGGCCAGTCCGTACGGGGTCAGGTGGGTCTCGATCCGGGCGGCCAGGGCTTTGCCGATGTTCTCAGGCAGGTACTCGCCCAGGGCCATCGGCATCAGGTCCAGCAGGCTGGAGCTGTCCCAGGTCGCAACGGTGTCGACGCCGCGGGCCACGAACCGCTCTCCCGTCCACAGCTCGTCGAGCATCGCGGCCCGGGTCGCCTCGGCGGTACGGGTCCAACGCCGAGCCTCGTGGGGCAGGTCCAGTTCAGTGGCCAGTCGGGCGAGTTCGCGGAGCTGGAGTACGAGGAAGGCGGCCAGGTCGGCGGTGGCGACCACGCGCTCGGTGTCGAAGGTCGTGGCGTTGTCCCAGCCGCTGTCGTTGCCGTGCTGGTAGTGGGGCAGGGCGGCGCCGGGCACGCGGCGGGCGGTCAGCCAGAACTCGGTCCACCGTGCCAGCCTGCCGTAGATCTGGGCCAGTTCGGTCCGTATGAGGGGCTGGGGAAGCCGTCTGCGCAGGTGGGACAGGGCCCAGCCGTGGATGGGCGGTTTGACGAAGTTGTACAGGACCTCGGCGTGGGTCACCGAGTCGGGAAGGGCGCCGGTCTCGTCCTGGTGGTCGAAGGGCAGGAAGAACTGGTCCCGTGCCAGGGCGGGGGCTCCGGGTGCCAGGGCGAGGGCGTTGAAGCAGTGGTCCCAGCTCCAGACCTTGTCCATCCAGTGCTTGGACATGAGCACCGCGGGCCGGGTGACCAGGCCCGCCGGGCGGACCGTCGCCGACCACATGACGTAGGCGGCGAGTTCGGCCGCCGGAGTGGCGGACGAGCGCCAGGGGGCCACCGCGTCGACGAACGCGGCGAAGGCGTGCTCCACGGTCGTCACGACGGCGTCGAACGTCTCCGAGGCCGTGTAGGGGAGGCGTGCGCTGTCCAGTTCCTCGATGGCCGCTTCCCAGACTCCGCCAGGGCCCGCGGTGACGGTGACGCCTCGTTCACCGGCACCGAGGGTCTGGCTGCCGGACACCTCGGCGACGGAACCCGACAGCACGGTGACCCGGTATCGGCGACCGGTCTCGTACGAGGTGAACACGTAGGCCCCGTCCACCGGATCGCGGTAGAAGTACGTGCCCGTGAAGGCGGTCAGGGCGTCCGCCGTCGCGTCGATGCGCAGGCCGAGTCCTTCGCCGCGCAGCCGGACGGTGTCCGGTGAGGCGTAGGCGAGGGCTACGCGCCCTTGCCCGCCGGTCCAGCTGAGCAGGCCCGGCGTCGCCTCGACGCGGGTTTCCGCGCGCTCGCCCGTCGTCGTGTCGAGGGGCGTGAAGCGCAGGATCGCGTGCATGCCGTTCTGGTGCGATACGAGGTGGAGATCCTCGGCCCGGGTCTTCTCCGCGAGCACGGGAGAGATGCCGAACCAGGAGCCGTGCGTGCTGAACGGGATGTCGTGGACCGAGAAGGCCGGGCCGGATCGGGCGGCGGTCATGTTGGTGTGACTCGTTTCTTCAGCAGGGGTGACCGACGGTGGTCGTGTGGTGATCAGTCCTTGACGGCTCCGGCGGACACGCCGGCGGCGACGTACCGCTGGGCGAGGACGAGGATCACCGCGGCCGGCAGCGAGGCCACGACGGCGGTGGCCATGATGGCGTTCCACTCCTGGTTGTTGTTGCCGATGTAGTGGTAGATGCCGAGGGTGATCGGCTCGTGGGCGCCACCGTTGACCAGGGTGCTGGCGAAGACGAAGTCGGACCAGGACCACAGGAACGCGAACAGCGACACCGTGACGACGGCGTTGCGGCTCATCGGCAGCACGATCGACCGGAAGGTGCGCCAGGATCCGGCACCGTCCATCGTGGCGGCCTGGAGCAGTTCGCCGGGGATGCCGGACATGAACGCCGTGAAGATCAGGACCGCGAAGGGGACGGCCAGGGTGGAGTCGGCGACGATCAGGCCGGGGACGGACTGGAGCAGGCCGAGCTGGAGGTAGATGGCGTAGAAGCCCATCGCCATGATGATGCCGGGAATCATCTGGGCGGCCAGCAGGACGAAGCTGAGGATGCCGGCGCCGCGCGGGCGCAGCTTGGCCAGTGCGTACCCGGCGGGGGCGGCCAGGACGACGGTGAGCGCGACGGTGCCCAGCCCGATGACGAGGCTGGTGCCGAGGTAGGGCAACTGTTCGCCGAGGACGGTGCGGTAGCCGGCCAGGGTGCCGTGCACCGGCAGCAGGTCCGGCGGGCTCTTGCGCATGTCCTGGTCGCGGGTGAAGGACACATTGATCATCCAGTAGACCGGGAACAGCATGACCGCGGTCAGAAGGACACCTGCAGTCGTCTTCACCCACGCGCGGCGGCGGTTCAGGACCCATGGCGGACTCGTCATGACAGTGCCTGCTTTCGCTGGACTCTCAGGTACACCAGACCGAAGACGAGGGCGGCGGCGACGAGCAGGTTGCCGACCGCGGCTCCGGGGCCGAAGGCGGGCAGCAGGTTGCCGAATCCGAGCTGGTAGGACCAGGTGGCGAAGGTGGTGGACGAGTCCGCCGGGCCGCCCTTGGTCATGATCCAGATGATGTCGAAGACCTTGAGCGTGTACACCAGCCCCAGCAGCAGGGTGATCGCGGACACCGGGCGCAGCAGCGGGAAGGTGATGCTCCAGAACCGGCGCCACGCACCCGCCCCGTCGAGCGCCGCGGCCTCGTAGAGGCCGGCAGGGATGGACTGCAGGCCGCTGTAGAGCACGACCAGGTTGAAGGGGATGCCGATCCAGATGTTCGCGATGATCACCGAGGCCAGCGACCAGGAGGGTGAGGTCAGCCAGTTCACCGGCCCGACGCCGACGACGTGCAGGGCGGCGTTGACGACGCCCGAGTCGCTGTTGAGCATCCACGACCAGGTGGACGCCGACACGATCAGCGGCAGCAGCCATGGCACCAGGAACAGCGCCCGCAAGGTGGCGGACAGCCGGAAGTTCTGGTTGAAGAAGACCGCGAGGGCCAGCCCGATGGCGTACTGGAAGACCAGGCACACGGCGGTGAACACCGCGGTGTGGAGCAGGGCCGGGGCGAAGGTCGGGTCGGCGAAGACGGTGCGGTAGTTCGCCATGCCCGTGAACGGCGCGTCGCCCTGGACGAAGGAGCGGACGGTGTAGTTGCGCAGGCTCAGGTCGACGTTGCGGTACAGCGGGTAGGCGTAGAAGAGGGCGAGGTAGAGGATCACCGGGGCGAGGAAGGCCCAGGCGGCCCACTGCGTGGAGGTGGGCCGACGGCGATTCCCCCGATGAGCCCTGGGCGGGGCGGCGGTGACCGCCCCGTTGCGGACGCGCACGGACCGGTGGGCCGGCATCTGTGTCGTGTGGTTCATGAACGACCCTTGTGGTCGGGCTACTTGACGGCGGACTGGGCCGCGGACAGCGCGTCCTTGGGCGACTTGGACCCGCTGAGGGCGGACTGGACGGCCTTCCACATCTGCTCGGAGATCTTGGGGTACTTGGTGCCCAGGTCGTCACTGGTGCGGCCCTTGGCCCCCTTGACCGCGTCCACCCACGGCTTCAGCTCGGTGTTCGCCGCCACCTGCTTGTCCTGGACGGCACCGGTGGGGGCCACGTACGACAGTGTCTTGTCGGTGAGGCTCAGATTCTGGTCGCTTGTCAGACAGGACACCAGCTTCTGGGAGATGGCGTAGCGGCCGGTGTCCTTCTGGACCGGGACGGTCACGAACTCGCCGCCGGTCGGGGCCGGGGCATTGCCTCCGTTCGCGCCGGGAATGGGCAGCACACCGTAGTCGAGGCCGCTCTTCTGGGCGTTCACGAGCTGCCAGGTGCCGTTCTCGGCGAAGGCGTAGTCGCCGCCGGCGAACTCCTGCCAGCTGGTGGTCTGGGTGTTGTTGATGACCGAGTTGGGGGCGTAACCCTGCTTCAGCCAGTCCGTCCACAGCGACAGCGCCGAGACGCCCTCGGGCGAGTCGAGCTGGGTCAGCTTCGCACCCGAGCCCCAGAACCAGGGCAGGAACTGGAAGCTGCCCTCCTCTGTGCCGATGGCCGAGAAGGTGATGCCCTTCTTGCCCGCCGCCTTGACCTTCGCCAGCGCCGCCGTCAGCGACTTCCAGTCCTTGACCGAGGAGGCGTCGACGCCGGCGGCCTTGAGGACCTTCTTGTTGTAGTAGAGAGCGAGGGTGTTGGCGCCGATCGGCGTGCCATAGGTCTTGCCGCCGGACTGGCCGGCCGCGAGCAGGTTGGGATCCACCTTCGAGGTGTCCAGTTTGATGTCGTCGGTCGTGGTGAGCGCCCCGGCCTCCGACAGGGTCGACACCACGGGATTGTCGACGATCATCACGTCCGGGGAGTTGCCCTGCTGCGCCGCGAGCAGCGCCTTGTTCGCCAGGTCGCTCGTATCGAACGCCGTCCGCTCGATCTTCACGCCGACACCCCGGCCGCAGACGTCCAGCAGGTGCGCCCAGGCCGAGCTCCTGTCGAACTGCGGGTAGGGGTCCCAGACGGTGTACGTGCCGCTGCCTGCGCTCTTGGTGTCGCTGCTGCCCGAGCCGGCGGAGCAGGCGGTGGCACCGGCGGCCACGGTCAGGACGGTCAGGGCCGCGGCGGTCGGACGGCGGTGTCTTGAGAAGCGGTTCATCGAGGGTTCCCCTTGTTCTGTTCTGGACATGCCAGGCTTGAGGGCACGAGGTGGCGAGGTGGGGCGGGCAGGGAGAACGGCACCGCTGAGCAGTTCGGGCGCCGGGTGAGGGGGAGCGCTGTGTGAGGTGGCGTCAGAGGGTGGTGGCGGGACCGTCGCCGGTGGTGGGCGTGGCTTGCGCGGGCCCTGTACTCGCCCGCAGAGAGATCGGCGGCGCCAGGAGATGGTGCCGGGGCGGAGCGCCGGGATGGCCGAGCCGCTCCACCAGCAGTTCGACGGCGCGTCGGCCCATCTCCTCCGCCGGTACGTCGGCCGCGGTGAGCTGCGGGGTCACCGTCTCCGCCCACCGGCCGGCCACGACTCCGGTGACGGAGAAGTCGCGCGGCACATGGCGGCCCGCCTGGGCGAGCCCCCTGTAGAGACCGCCGAGCGCGGCCTCGTTCAGCGTGACCAGGCCGGTGGTGGCCGGGTCGTCGTGCAGGATCCGCTCCAGGCATGCCTGGCCGGAGGCGGCGTCGTCCCCGCAGCAGTAGGTCCGCACCGTCAGCCCACGCTCGGCCGCGGCCTTGGTGAAGCCCTCCAGTCCCCGGTGCGCGGACTCGTACCCGGCCCGCAGCAACTGCTCGGGCCGGTTGACGAACGCGACCCTACGGTGGCCGAGGTCCGCCAGGTGGTGCACGCACGCCGCCGCCAGCGCTGTGTGGTCCAGGCCGACCCACCAGCCGCGTTCCGGATCGGCGGTACGACCGATGGCGACGGAGGGGAAGTCCAGGGCGGCCAGGTGATCGACCCGGTCGTCCGCCAGCCTGATCTCCATCAGGATCGCGCCGTCGACCCGCCGCTCCCCCAGCAATCGCTGGAAGGAAGGGTCACTGTCCGCACCGCTCGGGGACAGCAGAACGTCGTGGTCGTAGGCCGCCGCCGCCTCCACCACGCTGCCGATGAAGTCCAGTTGCATCCCGGTGTAGTGGGTACCGGCCGGCGGGAACACCAGGCCGATCGTGCTGGTCCGCCCGTTCGCCAGAGCGCGGGCACTGGCACTGGGCCGGTAGCCCAGCTCGTCGACGACCTGCTGGATCTTCCGGCGCGTCTCCTCCGAGACCGGGCGCTTGCCGCTCAGCGCGTACGACACGGTACTCCGTGAGACACCGGCCAGCCGGGCGATCTCACCGATGTTCACGTCGGCTCCTTGCTCGAACCGATTCGGCAACTGGCCGTTCCCCTGCGCCGATCGGTGCTCAGGTCGTGGATCAGGAAGGTGAGGCGAGCGGGCTGTCGAACCGGTTCGCGTCGAGGTGACCGTAGGAACTGCCCGTAGGCCTGTCAACACCTTTGACAGCACTCCTTCTCATCACGCCGAAGGCGCAAAAGCCTTTCGCCGCAGGGATTGAGACCCGGACGTCCCAGTGCTAGCTTCACCGAACCGGTTCGATCAGCAGGTCCTTGCCGACGCCCGCCGGTCCCCTTGCTCCACAACCCGGGGCAGTGGGCTTGCGCCCGACCACCTCGACGGGCCAGTGCGCCTCTGCGACGTGACTGCGGAACCGGTTCGACACGCATCGGCTACTCAACGGATCGAGGACGCCATCCATGCCATCCGCCGACAGATCCAACCGACGGCGCACAGCTCCGGCCGCGATGGCCGTGGCCCTCGGCGTGGGCCTGCTGACCACGCCGGCCGCTCCCGCCCAGGCGGTTCGGAGGCGTGCAGGCCCACCGCCCGCCACACCTTCGACCAGGACGACCTCACCTCGGGCCAGATCACGGACAGCTCGGGCAACGGCCTCACAGCGAGCCTGGTCAACGGCTCGATCGCCCACTCGGTCGAGGGTACGGACGGCGGCAGGGCACTCACCCTCCCCGGCGGGGCTCCCGGCCCGAACGGCGCCCATGTGCGGCTGCCGAGGGAAATGCTCGGTGACGCGACCGACCTGACGGTTTCCGCCCGCGTGAAGTGGGGCGGTGACACCTCGTCCTGACAGCGCGTCTTCGATCTCGGCACCGATACCACGAGATGCCTCTTCACCACCCCGTACGACGGCACCGGGCTGCTCCAGACCTCGGTGACCACCGGCGGCGGAGGAGCGGGACCAGGTGCGCGGCTGCTCGATGCTGCCCGCGAACGAGTGGCGGACCGTCACTGTCGCCCTCGACGCCGCCGTCGGCCGGGTCACCACCTGCCTCGACGGCGTGGCGGTCTTCTCCGTCGCGACGACCGTCAAGGCCGAGGACCTGCCGGTGCCGGTTGTCCGGAGGGCTCCAGCAGCGCCCTTCGACCCCTCCTCCCGGCCGGCGTCACCCTCGGTGTCACCGAGCAACTCCCCGAAGATGAACGCCACTTGTACAGCAAGAGCTACCTGACCGACCTGCTGGCGGCACGCCTGGGCGGGCGCGCGGCCGAACTCGTGGTCTTCGGCGAGGGATCGACAGGCGCGGCCAACAGCCTGGCCGGAGCCACCCGGATCGCCACCCGCATGGTCCGCGAGTTCGGCGCTGTGCCTCCTCCCACCCGCACTTCCTCGGTGAGACCGCCGACGAAACAACGAACACCCACCCCGGCCGGGAGCCGAAAGCGGGTGCCAATGTCACCTGCCCAAGAACAGGGCATCGTTGGCGAGCGCCGATCCTGCTGGTCTTCCGTCATCCGTCACCCGATAGCAGGAACCCCGACCTACTTCTTCTTCCACTCGTTGACCGTCAGTCCGCCGGGGACCTTCAGCTCGAAGGCGCCGCCGATCGCGGTGTCGAGGGCGGTGGCCGGATCGTTGCCGCTACCGAAGGCGCTGACCGCGAGCAGTTCCTTGAGCTGCGCGCCGGTGCCGCGGAACGCCTTGGCCGTCCTCATCGTCTCTCGTGCCTCGTCGGCGTCCATGGACTTGTTCATCTTCTCCAGCAGGTCCGGGGAGATCCAGCAGTCCGCGATCTCGTCGAGGTCCCACTCCGCGTACCAGTGCGTGTTGTTGAGCCAGTTGCGCTGGGGCACCTTGCCGTCCACGGCCACCAGGTAGAACGTGAACTTGATGTTGCCGAGCGAGCGCCAGTCGGCGACATTCGTGTGCTCGCTCGCCCGGCCGGCGGCCGCGTTCTCGTACGTCGACGCGATCTCCGTGAAACTCGGCGGGTTCTCCGGATCACGGCCCGTGTAGTGACGGATCGTCCACCGCTTGGCCAGCAGCTCTCCGGCCTGCTTCTTGCGGACCGGGGCAATGCGCTGCTGCGAGGCCTGCTTGATGCCGTCGAGGATGTTGAACTCGCTCTGCCCCTCACCGGGCCGGAACTGCTGGGAGGTCATGTACTGCATCAACTGCCAGGCGTCGTCGTCCGAATGGCCCGACTTCTTCAGGGCGGCGAGGATCTCGTCCGGCGTCTTGGCGTTGCGCAGATCCTCGTCCTCGGTCCGCTGGACGGGCGAGGCCGCATGGGTCCGGTGGCTGCCGGTGTGGTGGCCGCTCGTGTGCTCCTCGGCCATCCGCTGCGCCGGAGCGCTGCCGCTCATCACCCTGCGCGCGTTGGCGACCGCGCGGCGCTCCCCCGCGTCGGCGGGGTCCGAGACGCGGAGGCCCGAGCCGTTGTCCGTGCCGGGAACCGGGCCGGCCTGCTGGTCCAGGTAGTGGGTCAGCTCGTGCGCCCAGTCCTCCTTCGTCATCCGGCCGCCGTCGACCACGTGCGCCCCCGAGGTATACGCCTTGGCCTGGATCTCCACCGCCGACCGGCGGGCGACCTCGTCCGAGTGGACGCGCACACCGCTGAAGTCGGCACCCCCGAACCGGGCCTCCATCTCGTCACGCAGCCCGGCGTCCATGGGCCTGCCGGGCGAGCGCAGCACATCGTGCACCAGGGAGCGACGCTGCACCTGCCCCGCCCGCTCCCGTGCGACGGCCCGCGTCACCGCCTGGTTGCCCACCGCTCGCTGCAGCGCTTCCAGCCCGGCGGGCGGCGGGCCGGCCGGCCGACGCGGCGCGGACCTCGTGTCACTCTGCTCGTTCTCCTTGTCGTGCGCGCGCACGGGCGCTCCCCTCGAAGCCGGACATACCTCAGCACCACAGCCTGCCCGGACTCGCCGGGCCGCGGAATGAACGCGAGGGCAGCCTCGCGGGCAAGGGGCTTGCCGTCGGACGGGTTCCGGCGTGGTACCGCGTACGACCCGTGCGGGACGAGGACGAGCTCGCGCGGCTCCACACGGTCCTGTTCCAGGCGTATCCGGACACCCGGATGCAGGCCTGGCATCTGTCCACGGCAGGCGCTGATCGCGGACGTGAGGTTGGCGGCGGTCGCATCCGGGCGGGGCGTTCACGCTCGCGCCGCCCGGCCGTCGGCGGCCCCTGTTCGACCATGTGGCCTGGTCACGGCTGGTCGGGCACTTTCTGGTGCGGCGCACCCGGGCGGTCCGGCCGGCCGATCCCCCGCCGTCGCGATCCGGGTCGGCTCATCGCCGCGTTCGATCGGACGGCGACCGGGTGACCGGCAGACCGGGCACCTTCGCGAGCTGCGTATGGGCTCTCTGCCGGCAAGGGACGCGGCGGGCCGGTGCCCCTCCGCGATACGGCGCCACGGCCAGGGGCCCGGGCACGTGCGGCGCCCGTCGCGCCCCCGGCCGGGGCCGGTCAGACGGCCGTGCGGCCGCCGTCGGCGGGCAGAACCGGGCCCTGCACGAAGCTCGCCGCGTCGCCCGCCGGACAGGTGACCGCCTCGGCGATCTCCGGGCCCCGGCGGGCCGTCCGGCGAGGGCCTGGGCCGCGAGGACGTCGATGTCCTCGCCCATGCCGCCGTGCCCTGCGTGCGAGTGGTCCGGGCCCCGCGGCGTGGATCCGTACCCCGTGCGGGCCGAACTCGGCGCACGCCGGATCGGCGCGCCGCCTTGACACCCACTCAGGGTGCCTTCGCACCTGCAAGGCGTGGCGCCAGGTGCGTGAACTGGCCATTTCGGCAACAGCAGTTGGACTCGCCAACACCAAACGGAAGCCGCCCGGGAGACCCGTACTTCCGGGCTTCCGCAACTTTTCGAAGTCTGCCGGAAACCGCCCGACCTCTGCCGGTTTTCGGACGGAGTGGGATTCTCCTCTTCCGCTCGTGCCCTACGAGGCGAACGATGTTGGAGGGAGCGATGTCACCGGGTGACGTCGCCGAGTACGCCACTGACGTTCAGGACCTCATGACACTGCTGTGCCTGCTGGCCGGTTGCCGGAGTACCCGGCTTCGCACATGTCACCTTCACGGCGACCTTGGCGTCCTCGAGGATCTTGATGGGGGTGACCCAGTGGTAGTCCTGATTGCGGAAGGTCTCCAAGGCGATCGTGGTGATCTTCCGGTCGCCGAAGGTGATGGTCATGACGCCTTCGTCGCCCTGGAAGTTGGCCACCACGATGTCCGTGATCCCGAACACCTTGCCCTTGGGCACCACATAAGTGCCGGTCTTGTCCTGCCCGCCGGACGTCTGTACGTCGATCGTGGCCGAACTCTGCTGACCGGTGCCGCCATCGCCACCGTCTCCGCCGGTGCCGCCATTCCCGCCATTGCCCGGCGTCGAACCCTTGCCGCCCTGGGTACCCGTACCCGGCTTGTCCCCGGACCCGGTCCCCGGAGACTGCCCGTTCTGTCCACCGGGCGTGGGCCGCGGCTGGACCACCTCGCCGGCGGCCTGCTTGGCGGCGCTGCGCACCGCCGGACGGACGAGCGCGAACCACGCGAGCAGCAGCGCCATCAGGGCCGCGAGCACGGCGAGCAGCCACTTGGGGAAGATCGGGATCTGAACGAACTCGGCTTCCAGCGGCGGCCGAACGAGGGCGCCGGGCCGCTCGGCACGCTCAGCGGCCGCCGCGTCCGTGGCACGTACGGTGAATGGCCAGACCACGGGCTTGCCGAACCAGACCGGCTTGCCGGTGCGTACCCGCAGACGGGTCTCCGCCGACTCGCCCGGCTCCAGCGCCAGTTCGGCTGCAGTGAACGCGAACCGCAGCTCTTCCCCCGGCTGTTCCGGTGTCAGGGCGATCCGGACCGGGGCGTTGCCCTCGTTGCGCGTCGCCAGCCGGTAGCGGCCCCGGAGCCAGCCACGTCGGCGGCGCGGCAGGATCTCGGTGCGCAGCTCGTGGAACTCCTCCACGTGCACCGTCGTTTCGGGCACCGTGACGGCCTCGGGGTGCTCGGCCGGCAGCACGCGTACGCCCAGCGGCACATCACCCGCGCGGACCTCGGGCGAGCGGGGCGGGTCCAGCCGGATGGTCACCGTCTCGGAGGTGCCGGGATACAGCGAGACCCGCTCGGGTTCCACGGTGGCCCAGGCCGCACAGTCACCGACGACCTCCAAGGTGTACGCCTCGACGATGTCGCTGTCGTTGCGGACGGTCAGGCGGGTCGAGGCGGTACCGCCCGGGGCCACTGTCACGTCGGGCATGTCGAGCCCGGGCAGTCCGGGGTCGGAAGAGGCTGCAGAAGGCATCACGCGACGACCGTAGAACCGCCTGCGGACGGCCACGAGAGGTGCGAGGGCAACATGCGGGCAGGGTGCGTGCCCCGCGACGCGGTCAAGGTCAACTTGCGGAGTCGGCAGGCCTGTTGATGACTCATGGCATTGCCCGCGAACCTCCGGCGGGCCCCGCCGCCGTGCCCTTCTCGGCTTCCGCGGCCTTCCGCATCCCTTCCCGACTCCCACTGGAACAGGACTCCGCATGTCCCTCTCCACAGCAGCACATCAGGCCGGTACGGCCGGACGGCCGTACCGGGTCTCCGTCGCCGTGTACGCCCAGGACCTGGTCCTGCGCGTCGGTGTCGTGCCCCCCCGCCCCCCCCCGCCCCGGGGGGGGGGGGGGGGGGGCCCCCAAGCGGGACGGGCCCACCCGTGCCGCGTGGGGGGGGCCT